>JAGBCV010000061.1 GCA_017937845.1 Clostridia bacterium
AGTTTTATTTGAACTGCGGAAAACCCTTATAAATCAAGGGATTTAAGGTGGGAGGTTCCAAAGTGACTACAAAATTTCGAGTCAGCCCCGTTATGACCACTTCGATATCTCTGCATATATGAATACTATAACAGTATAGCAAAAGACAATCGATTTGTCAAGCGGAAAGCCGAAACATTTTTCTCTTTTTCAAAAAATATCAAAAATCAGCCAAAAAATCCTTGGCAATATCTTGAAGCGTGCAAGCGGTCACACGTTCGCGGCAGATGTGAGAGAAAAAATCCTTTGCCGTTTGCTCGTCGCGGGCGATATCGTATACAAATTCTTCATCGAGTCCATCGTCCGTTTTGGTGGTTATGAAGACGGAAAAAACGTCATCACCGAGAAAGGCATCAACGGTATGGATCAAACGGTAACAGTTGTAGATCTGTTCTTCTGCGGTACAGTTTGTGAAAAGAATGGTAGACTCTGTTCGTGTGTTCATGATGGAAGCTCCTTATAATATACATGATTTATTTACCAATATTATACAAAAAACATTGTGAAGATGCAAGAAAAAGCGTTTTTTCTAAATCGGGAAAGTTCGACAGGATTCGACAAAACAACTCGAAAATTTCCTATATATGGTTTTGGTGTCGAAACCGGCAATATGATTTTTTTATATGATCAAAAAAATAAAAAAATATATCGGGTATTGACAAGTATTTTTGAATGATATATAATATAGAAGAATTTTTGCAGTTTAACCCAATTATTTTGGAGGATAGATAGAATTATGGATTTTTCCACAAAAAACGTTCCCGAATATTTCGGCAAATACGTGTTTGACGATACGACCATGCGTGCGCGCTTGCCGAAAGAAACCTATAAAGCCATTACCAGAACCGTAAAGGACGGCAGAAGCTTGGATATCACGATTGCCAACGTCGTGGCGAACGCCATGAAGGATTGGGCGATGGAGCTTGGCGCAACGCATTTCACGCATTGGTTCCAGCCGATGACGGGCATCACCGCAGAAAAGCATGATAGCTTTATTTCTCCCGACGATACGGGCAGAGTCATCATGGAATTTTCGGGCAAGGAACTCGTACAGGGCGAGCCCGATGCGTCCTCGTTCCCCTCGGGCGGACTTCGCGCGACCTTTGAAGCGCGTGGCTATACCGCATGGGACCCGACCTCTTACGCATTCGTTAAGGATGGCGTTCTTTGCATCCCGACGGCATTCTGCTCCTTTGGCGGCGATGCACTCGATAAAAAGACCCCCTTGCTCCGTTCGATGGAAGCGCTCAACCGTCAAGCGATGCGCGTGGTAAAATTGTTCGGCAATACGGACGTGACCTCTGTCAAGACCACGGTCGGACCCGAGCAGGAATATTTCCTTGTTGATAAATCCATTTACGATAAACGCCCCGACCTTATTTTTACAGGCAGAACGCTTTTCGGCTCTCGCGCCCCCAAGGGACAGGAGCTTGACGACCATTATTTCGGAACCATCAAGCCCCGTGTTGCGGCGTTCATGAAGGAGCTTGACGAAGAGCTTTGGAAGCTTGGCGTTTATGCCAAGACCGAGCATAACGAAGCCGCGCCCGCGCAGCATGAGCTTGCCCCTGTTTTCACAACGTCCAATATCGCCGCTGACCATAACCAGCTTACCATGGAGCTGATGCAAAAGATCGCCCGCAAGCACGATATGGTCTGTCTGCTTCATGAAAAGCCGTTTGCAGGTGTCAACGGCAGCGGTAAGCATAACAACTGGTCGATGACGACCAATACGGGCGTGAACCTCCTCAACCCGGGCGAAACACCGTATGAAAACGCGCAGTTTTTGCTGTATCTCTGCGCGGTCATCAAGGCAGTAGACGATTATCAGGACCTCATTCGTGTTTCTGCGACCTCCGCAGGCAACGACCACCGTCTTGGCGCGGCAGAAGCACCTCCTGCGGTCATCTCCATCTTCCTCGGTGATGAACTCACCGCCATTCTTTCCGCTCTCGAAAAAGAGACCGCGTACAACGCAAAAGAGAAGACCCTCATGCGTGTCGGTGTTCACGTGCTTCCGAAATTCCCGAAGGATACCACCGACCGAAATAGAACCTCTCCGTTCGCGTTCACGGGTAACAAATTCGAGTTCCGTATGCTTGGTTCGTCCGCATCCGTTTCCGATTGCAATACGATGATCAATACCGCCGTTGCGGAAGTCCTCTCGCAGTTTGCCGATGAGCTTGAGGGTGCAGAAAACTTTGAACACGCACTTCACGACCTCATCGTCAAGACCATTCGCAATCATAAGCGTATCATCTTCAACGGCAACGGCTATGATGACGCATGGATCCGTGAAGCGGAAAAGCGCGGTCTTTATAATCTCAAGACTACGCCCGATGCGATCCCGATGCTCTTGCAGGAGAAAAATATCAATCTCCTTTGCAAGCATAAGGTCCTTTCCGAGCGTGAGATTCGCGCAAGATATGAAATTTTGCTCGAAGCCTATGTGAAAGAGGTGCATATCGAAGCGCTGACGATGGTGGATATGGTGAGAAAGGATATCCTCCCCGCGGTCTGCGGTTATGGCGATAAGCTTGCGGAAACCGCGCTCCATAAGAAAGCCGCGCTTCCCACCCTCAAATGCACCTATGAACTGAAAAATCTGGAAAATCTTTCTGTATGTACGGATAATATCTATGAGGGACTTCTCGCCTTGGAGGAAGCCATCGAATCCGTCAAGCATGAGGACGGCAATTTGGCACAGGCGAAGGCGTATGAGACCCGTGTGATCCCCGCGATGAAAGCGCTCCGCGCATACGTTGACAGCGCAGAAGGCATGGTGGCTTATAAAGAATGGCCCTACCCGACCTACGGCGACCTCCTTTTCGGTATTAAAAATTAAATGGATTCTCAAAGCCCGATTCCCTGCAATCGGGCTTTTCAATTCTCAAAAAAGTGCATTTTTTGAAAAAACACTTGACTTTGACCCTGCGTCAAAGTCTATAATTGGAGAAAAAAGGAGGGATTTTTATGAAAATCAAGACCGTTTGTGAGCTGACAGGGCTTACTGACCGCACCGTGCGTTATTATATTGAAGAGGGGCTTATTTCTCCGTTGTATACTGAAAATTATCTTGGAAGAAAGCAATTTGCATTTTCAGAGCGGGAAGTGGCGATCCTCCGTGATATTGCGGTTCTTCGTAAATTCGGTTTTTCCATTGCCGAGATCAAGCAGATTCACGAAGACCCCGAAAAAAGCACGGAGATCATCGAAACGATGAAGCAAACCAAAGAAAAGAACATCAAGGAAGAAACGGCTCTTCTTTCCGCACTTCTCCGTTTGGAATCGGCGCGAGCATATACCATTTCCGAGCTTGCGACGGCACTCTCGGCACCCGTCGTGGAGGTGGCTGTGCCTCGTGAAAGGATACGACCAAGAGCGCTTGCCATGACGATAAGAGGCTTTCGGATGTTGATGATCGGGATATCTCTCGTTTTGCCGATTTTGTTCCTTCTGCAAAGCGCGATCGCGCATTTCCGATGGTATGCGTATCCAACCTTTCGGGTTCCTAATTTTATTTATCTTTTGCTTACCTTGGTGCCGACCTTTTGTGTTTTGGGAATGGCGATCCCGCGCAAAAAACGATTGCCGACGCTTTGGAAAAAGACGATTTTGTTCATTTTTTGTGTGATGTATATTCCTCTCAGCTTTCTTTTTTCATTTGGACTTATGGGCTATTCCGAAACGACAGATTTCCGTGATTATCGGAAGCTTGACCCCGGTTGTCTTGCCAATCGCTCTGGCTTGTATCAGGAGCTTTTTCCCGTTTGGCCGCATTATTTTGAAAACGTCATGAATGAAGATGGTCAAATGGAAACGGTATATCTGGACGCACAGTATTATTATCGATATTACGAAGGGTTTGATTATACCTATGATATCTACGCGGAATGGCCTCTTGAGCAAGATGCTTTTGACAAGGAAGTGGCGCGTGTCAAGGCTCTTTTTGAAACGAGGGACTGTCAAACGATTCAAAAAGAGCAGTATACCTGTCTGATTATCGATGCAGGATGGAATGGCGATCCCTTATTTTCGTCGGTAACGGAAAGCTACACCTATTATATTTTTGCTTATGATGAAGAACGTTTGCGCGTGCGGTATTTGCTGTGCGATAGCTTGGAAAACGGCGCAGATCAACCATATTATCTGGAGCTGGATTGGTGAAGGGTCATCTGTATACCCTATACATATTTCGGCGAAAATATTGACAAACCCCGAAAATCATTATATAATAAAAGATAAGGTTTGTATTGAATTGACCAAAACACATGAATATATAACCAAAACAAACAATTTCAGGAGGAAAATTTTCATGGAACAAGCAAAATTTTCGATGCTGACAGAAAAAGCGCGTGAGATTCGTCTTGGCGCTGTGGAAGCAGTATTCAGCGCATCGTCGGGTCATCCGGGCGGTTCGCTTTCGATTGCAGACATTCTTTCTTATCTTTATTTTGAAGAAATGAACGTAGACCCCGCTGACCCCAAAAAGGCAGATCGTGACCGTTTCGTTCTTTCCAAGGGTCATACCGCTCCCGCGCTTTATGCAACACTTGCGGCACGCGGCTATTTTGACAAAGCACTTCTTAAAACACTTCGTCAGGTCGACAGCATCTTGCAGGGTCATCCCGATATGAAGCATATTCCCGGTGTCGATATGTCCACAGGTTCTCTCGGTCTTGGTATCTCCGCCGCTTGCGGTATGGCGCTTTCCGCTAAGGCAAGCAAGGACGATTACCGCGTATACACCATCGTCGGCGACGGCGAATCCGAAGAAGGACAGGTTTGGGAAGCGGCTATGTTCGCGGCTCATTATAAGCTTGATAACCTCTGCGCGTTCATCGACTGGAACGGTCTTCAGATCGACGGTAAGATCACAGACGTTATGAACCCCACACCCCTTGATGAGAAATTTGCGGCGTTCGGCTGGAACGTCATCGTCATCGACGCACATGATTTTGACCAGATCGAAGCGGCTTGCAAGGCGGCTCGTGAATGTAAGGGCAAGCCTACTGCCATCATCGCAAAGAGCGTAAAGGGCAAGGGCGTATCCTTCATGGAAAATCAGGCTGGCTGGCATGGCAAAGCACCGAACAAAGAACAGTATGAACAGGCAGTTGCGGAACTCACCGCTTCTGTATAATAAGAGGAGGGAATCATCATGGCAGATAAGATTGCGACAAGAGAAGCCTATGGCAACGCGCTCGCGGAGCTTGGCGAAAAATATGATATCGTGGTTCTCGATGCTGACCTTGCAGAAGCAACGAAGACCCTTACGTTCAAGAAAAAATTCCCCGAACGTCATTTTGACTGCGGTATTGCCGAAGGCAATATGATGGCGGTTGCGGCTGGTATCGCCTCCACAGGTAAGATCCCGTTTGCGTCCAGCTTTGCAATGTTTGCGGCAGGACGTGCTTTCGAGCAGGTTCGTAACTGCATCGGTTATCCTCACCTTAACGTCAAGATCGGTGCAACTCACGCAGGTATCTCCGTCGGTGAAGACGGTGCGACCCACCAGTGCAATGAAGATATCGCGCTCATGCGTACCATTCCGGGCATGGTCATTTTGAATCCTGCTGACGGTCTGGAAGCAAAGGCGGCTGTGGAAGCGGCTATTCTTCACGACGGTCCCGTATATCTCCGTTTTGGCAGATATGCCGTTCCGTATCTCTATGACGAAGCAAACTATAAGTTTGAGATCGGCAAGGGCATCAAGCTCGCAGAAGGCTCTGACGTTACCATCGTAGCAACAGGTCTTATGGTTCATATCGCACTGGAAGCAAAAGAGCTTCTTGCGGCAGAAGGCATCTCTGCGGAAGTCATCAATATCCACACCATCAAGCCTCTTGACGTGGAAATGATCACCGAATCCGCGAAGAAGACGGGCGCTGTCGTTACCGCAGAAGAGCATAATATCATCGGCGGTCTTGGCGGTGCGGTTTGCGAAGCGCTTGCAGGCACTTGCCCCGTTCCCGTCGTTCGCGTCGGCGTAGAAGATAAATTCGGTAAGTCGGGTAAGGTTCCCGCGCTTCTCGAAGAATACGGTCTGACCGCGGCAAATATCGCGGCAAAGGCAAAAGCAGCGATCGCGCTTAAAAAATAAAAATTCATTTGTGCCTTGCGCCGACACCGCAGGTGTCATTCTGAGCGAAACGAAGTGAAGTCGAATGAAGCTCGGCGCAAAACAACATACATTTTGATTTGACATCACTCCCGTGGCATTTCCTGCGGGAGTGTTTTTTCAAACTTTTTTCTTTTTGAAAGAAAAAAGTTGCAAAAAAGAAGCAAAAACCTTGCAGGTTTATCGCTTATGGATTTTGAAGGTTTACTTTCGCGTTCTCCTATCGCCTATTATCCGGCTCAAAGAACGCGGTTGTATCGTTGCTTTCGTCCAAGGACGCGTAATTCATGTGGGCAAATTGGGTATATCTTAGATGTGCTCGCGCTCAGTGAAAAAAGTGCTTGCCGAACGGCGCTAAAGCGCCGTCAAGCATAAATTTTAGATGTCGGTTCTCGTTCGGCGGTTGTTCCGCCGTGATGTCCCGGAGGTGTCGCCACCGGAGGGCTCAATGAACTCGTTCATTGAGAATCCGTGCGGGGAGCCGATTTCTCTAAGACGAAACATTCGCGCCTTGGTCAAGCGGAACGCTTGCAAATTTCTTTTGGTTCTTTTCTTGTTTTGCACAAGAAAAGAACATATTCCTTTTTTCTTTCAAAAAGAAAAAAGTTGATAAACCCCAAACGGCAATTTGAACAAACAAAAGAAAGGAAAACGCAAATGAAAATCTTAATGATCACCATGTCCATGGGCATCGGTGGAGCAGAAACGCATATCTTGGAGCTTTCCAAAGGACTTTCTGCCCGTGGAAACGAGATCCACGTTGCCTCCGCAGGCGGTGTTTTTGTGAAAGAACTGGAAAAAGCGGGGATCTCACATTTCACCCTTCCTCTTGACCGCCGTGAGATCTTTGCCATGCTGAAAGCCAAAAAAGGCTTGGAAATGCTGATTCGCAACGGAAGTTATGATATTGTCCATGCCCATGCGCGCATCCCTGCGTTTTTGTGCGGTAAGATACGCGAAAAATTGGGTTTTCGTTTTGTAACCACAGACCATCTTGATTTTGAACTCACACCGCTCTTGCGGAAACTTACAAACTGGGGAGAATGGACGTTTGCCGTCAGCGAGGATCTGAAAAAATACCTCTTGCAAAATTTCAAATTAAATCCCGACCATATCTCGCTTACCGTAAACGGCGTGGATACCGCTCGTTTTTCTCCCGAAAAGGGCGGTGAAGAACTGCGAAAAGCATGGAAAACGCAAGACCACGCCGTCGTTTTGCATATCAGCCGTTTGGATGAGCCCGTCACCGTCTGCGCCTCGGCGCTCATGGATGCGATGGAAAAGCTTGATGGAAATGCACAGCTTGTCATCGTCGGCGATGGCGACCATGCGGAAATCCTGCGCCAAAAAGGACAGACCATCAACGAAAAGCTCGGCTATCCTGCGGTGATCTTTGCAGGCGCGACCTCTGATGTAAAGCCTTATATCCTCGCCTCGGATATCGTCGTTGCCCCCTCTCGTGCGGCGATGGAGGGAATGTCCTGCGGAAGACCGACCATCATTTCAGGCTCGCAAGGGCATGGCGGTATCTTTTCCGAAAAGCTTGAAGCAGAGGCGCGAAAGAGCAATCTTTGCTTCCGCGGCGCAGATTTGCCGAATGCCGACGTTTTGGCGCATGAAATTTCAGAAATCCTTTCTATGAATGAGAAAGAAAGAGAAGCGCTCGGCGCATCGTGCCGTGCGTTTATCCAAACGTATTATTCCGTCGATATCATGGTGGAAAGTCAGCTTGCAGTCTATGAAAGGCTCGCGCCATACCCGACGGGAGGCGACCCCGATGTGCTTCTCTGCGGATATTACGGCTACGGCAACTTGGGCGACGAAACGCTTCTTTCCGTCATCATTCGTAAGCTGCGCGAAAGATTGCCGACTATTCGCATCTGCGTGCTTTCGGCAACGCCCAAGGAAACGGCGTCGTATCATATGGTCGATGCCGTGAACCGATTTGATCTGGCGGAGATCAAACGCAAAATGAAGAAATCCAAGCTCTTTTTGTTTGGAGGTGGCTCTCTTTTGCAGGATAAAACGAGCAATCGCTCCCTTTCGTATTATTTGCATATGCTCCGCATGGCAAAACAAAACGGTATGAAGATCGCCGTTTTTGCCAACGGCATCGGACCCATTTTGCGGGAAAAGAACGAAAAACGTGTGAAGGACGCCTTGATGCTTGCCGATCGCCTGTCTTTTCGTGACGAAGCCTCGCTTGTATTTGCCAAAAAGCATTGCGAGGGAAAGGCGCTCCACCTTGCGTTTGACCCTGCGATCCTCATGGAAACGAGCGATTTTTGTGCGCCGAGGGAGGATTTTTTCGTGGTGATACCCAAAAAGACCGCACCCGATAGCACCGAAACCCTGAAAAAAGCCGTCCTTTGGGCGCAAAAAACGTACCGCCTGCGACCCGTTTTCGTCAGCCTTTTTGAAGCAGAGGACAAGGAGTACACCGAAAATTTGGCAAATGCGCTTGGTGCGGAGGCTCTCTCCTTTACGAATGCGGAGGACTGCATGGCGTATCTTTCGCGCGCCCGTTTTCTCATTTCCTCAAGACTTCATGGGCTTGTGTATGCCACCGCCGCGAAATGCCCTATGCTTGCCTTTTCTGATGACATCAAGCTTATTTCCTATATGGGAACGATCGGCTTTGGCTATCCGAATCTGATACCGCTTTATTATAATGTCATCGATTCGGAAACGTGGCTTTTTGAGCGCTTGGAGGGACTTCTTGCGCATGAAGATGAGATACGAGCGCGTCTTTCGGAGAAATTACCCGATTGGCGTGCCTCTGCCGAGGCGGAATTTGACGAGGTCATTCGTCTTTTGAATGAAACATGAAAGGGAACCATGACAATGTTTGAAATTTTTGCTTATGTGGAACGCATGAAATATATTCGCCGCTGGTCACTCATGCACTCTCTGCGCGAGGAAACGGATACGGAACATTCCTTTCAAGTGGCATACATTGCTCACGCACTTGCTCTCATCACGAACAATTTGGGTGGGGAACAGGTCGATATCGGCGATGTGCTTGCCATGGCGCTGTATCATGACCTTTCCGAAACGGTAACGGGCGATATGCCGACCCCCGTGAAATATTTCCGTCCCGAAATGCGTGCGCTTTACGGAGGACTTGAGCAAAGCGCGAAAAACCGCCTGCTTGCCACGCTTCCCGAGGAGCTTCGCGCCGCGTATGCGCCCGTCGTTGACCCCGATGAAAGCACACTTGCTTGGAAGCTTGTGAAATCGGCGGATAGGATCAGCGCGTATCTGAAATGCGCGGAGGAGACCAAGAGCGGGAACAATGAATTTCGCCGCGCCATGGAGGGGAAGCTCGCGGAGCTTTCCGCATCCGATCTTCCTGCGGTGCAGTATTTTATGGAAAATATCGTACCCGTATATCTGAGATCCTTGGATGAGCTGGAGCTTCCCAAGGAATAAAGGAGGATATCATGCTTCTCCCATACGAGAAAAAGCACCCTCGGAGCAGTGCCTATTTTGAATTTCAATATTGCAAAAAGAAAGGATCGATTGCAAGCCTTGTGAAAAGAGATTTTGATTTTTGGCAAAAGGATTCTTTGTTTGTCTATCTTGACGACGATACGGTATTTTTTGAAGCCTATCTGACCTATCTTGTGCCGATGCACGCTCCGAACGGAACGGATGAATTTTCCCCCTATGGCGTAAATTATTATACGAAAGCGCAGACGGAGGACATTCTCGAACGCATTAGAAAGGATAAGCCGAAGGATTGCGAAATGTTGATACCTTGGCTTGCAAAGGCGGCAGAGGAATACAACGGATTTTATTTTCTGGGCGTCTGAGCGCGCTTGCCGATTTCCTATAATCACAAACGGTGAAAACGGCATATATTGATGATAGGGAAGAAATTCCCGAATATTCATGACCGAAAGGAACTTTATCATATATGCCAACACAAATCAGAAACCAAGCGAGTATTGCCTTTCAGTACGGCAATGCGACGGGTACAGCCGTATCCAACATTGCGACCGCAACGCTTCTTGACCCGCTCGCGGCGGACAAACGTGCCACAGGGGAAACGTATCGCGCAGGAGATACCGTGACCTACGTGCTTTCCGTGCAGAATAACGGCACGACGACACTCACCGGCGTAACGCTCACCGATGATCTCGGCTCGTACACCGTCGGCGGCGGTACGGTGACACCGCTCACCTATGCGGGCGATGCTTTGTTGTATGTGGACGGACTTTTCGTGCGAGAGATCACGGGTACGGTAGGTGCAAATAACGTGACCTTCGTCATCGATTCGCTCGCGCCCGACTCGAACGCCAATATCATTTATCGCGCCGTCGTCAACGATTACGCGCCCCTTACGGCAGGTGCGACGCTCACCAATACCGCTTCCGTAACGGCGGCAGGCATCGTAACGCCCGTTGTTGCAAGCGAAACCATCACCGTCGCAGAATACGCCGACGTCCAGATCGAAAAGGATATGAGTCCCGATCCCGTTTCCGACGGCGATATGCTGACCTATACCTTCACCATCACGAACTACGGCAATACCGACGCGACGAACGTGGTGCTGACCGACGCCTTTAATCCTGCGCCGACGAATATTACCGTATCGGTTGCGGGCGACGTGATACCTCCCGAGGACTACACCTATACAGGCGGCGTTCTGACGCTTCCCACGGGTACGGGTACGGCGCTTACCGTTCCCGCGGCAACCGTTACCACAGACCCGCAAACGGGAGAGGTATCGGTCGTTCCGGGTACGCTTTTCATCACCGTTATGGGTACGATTTGAGCGATTTTCGGATTTTTTCACAAAAAAGCCCTTGACATTTTTCGGAAATCAAGGTAAAATGAAAATATCAAGAGGTCTTTTGTAACTGACGGAAGCGGAGTTTACCGCAACGGAGCAAAAGATGATATAGCCGACCGTCTGGGCAATCTTATCCATACGGGATAAGATTGCCCTTTTTGTGTTCGGACATAACGATTCGGAAAGGAATGTTTCCCATGAAAACAGATATTGAAATTGCTCAGTCCGCGAACATGCAACCCATTGCCGATATTGCCAAGGTGGCAGGTATTGACGACAAATACCTTGACCTTTACGGCAAATATAAGGCAAAGATCAACATCTCTCTTTTGAATGAATCCACAGAGCAGGATGGCAAGCTCGTTCTCGTTACCGCGATCAACCCGACTCCCGCAGGCGAAGGTAAGACAACGACGACCGTAGGTCTTGCAGACGGTCTTCGTCAGATCGGCAAAAAGAGCGTTGTTGCGCTCCGCGAACCCTCTCTCGGACCTGTATTCGGTGTAAAAGGCGGTGCGGCAGGCGGCGGCTACGCGCAGGTCGTTCCGATGGAAGACATCAACCTCCATTTCACAGGTGACTTCCACGCGATCGGCGCGGCAAATAACCTCCTTGCGGCAATGCTGGACAACCATATCCATCAGGGCAATGCGCTCGGCATCGACCCCCAGAAGATCACGTGGAAGCGTTGCGTGGATATGAACGATAGACAGCTTCGCTTCATTGTTGACGGTCTTGGTGGTTCTGCGAACGGTAAGACCCGTGAAGACGGCTTTGATATCACCGTTGCTTCCGAGATTATGGCGGTATTCTGCCTTGCAACGTCTATCGCAGACCTCAAGGAGCGTCTTGCAAAGATCATCGTTGCGTATACCTATGCAGGTAAGCCCGTTACCGCAGGCGACCTCAAGGCAGAGGGTGCAATGACGGCGCTTCTCCGCGATGCGCTCTCCCCGAACCTCGTTCAGACACTCGAAGGTACCCCCGCGCTCGTTCACGGCGGTCCTTTTGCGAATATCGCGCACGGCTGTAACTCCGTTCTTGCCACTCGTATGGCAATGAAGCTTGGTGATTACGCCATCACAGAGGCAGGCTTCGGCGCTGACCTCGGCGCTGAAAAGTTTCTCGATATCAAGTGCCGTGTGGCAGGACTTCGCCCCTCCGCGGTCGTTATCGTTGCAACCATTCGCGCACTCAAGATGCACGGCGGTCTGGCAAAGACCGAGCTTGGCGCAGAAAATCTTGAAGCGCTCGAAAAGGGTCTTCCGAACCTTCTCCGCCACGTTTCCAATATTCGTGACGTATATAAGCTTCCCTCCGTCGTTGCGGTCAACCGTTTCCCGACCGATACCGACGCAGAGGTTGCGCTCATCATTGAAAAATGCAAGGAGCTTGGTGTCAATGTCGTTCTCTCGAACGTATGGGCAGAAGGCGGCAAGGGCGGCGTAGAGCTCGCAGAAGAGGTCGTTCGTCTTTGCGAACAGCCGAACGATTTCTCGTTCTCTTATGATACCGACCTTTCTATCGCAGAGAAGATCGAAACCATCGTAAAACGCATTTACGGCGGCGCGGGCATCACCATCGACGCGGCGGCAAAGAAGCAGATCGATACGCTCACAGCGCTCGGCTTTGATAAGCTTCCCGTTTGCATGGCAAAGACACAGTATAGCTTCTCGGATAACGCCGCACTTCTCGGCGCACCCGAAAACTTCACCGTTACCGTGAAGAACGTCAAGGTTTCCGCAGGCGCAGGCTTCATCGTTGCGCTTACGGGCAACATCATGACCATGCCCGGTCTTCCCAAGGTTCCCGCGGCAGAACGCATCGACGTTGACGCTGACGGTAAGATCATCGGTTTGTTCTGATTTGGTCATCAAAGATTCGTAGTTCCAAAAAATTTATAAAATAAGGGGATTCTTTTTATGAAACTTGTTTACACAGGTAAAACCAAAAATGTTTTCGCATTGGACAATGGCAATTATCTTTTGAAATTCAAAGATGATTGCACAGGCAAGGATGGCGTGTTTGATCCGGGCGAAAACTCCGTAGGCTTGACCATTGAAGGCGTTGGCGACGTAAACCTCCGTATGTCCATCTATTTCTTTGAAAAGATCAATGCAGCAGGTATCAAGACCCATTATATCAGCGCAAACCTTGACGATACCACGATGGAAGTTCTTCCCGCAAAGCCTTTTGGTCAGGGCCTTGAGGTGATCTGCCGTCATAAAGCAGTTGGTAGCTTCTTCCGCCGTTACGGTCAGTATATCGAAGAAGGCGCAGATCTTCCCGCATATGTTGAAACCACATTCAAGAACGATGCTTTGGGCGATCCTCTCGTAACCAAGGACGGTCTTGTCGTTCTCGGCGTTATGACCGAAGAACAGTATGATGCGATGAAGGATATGACCCAGAAGATCACTCAGATCGTTGCTGACGATTTGAAAGAAAAGGGCATGGTCCTCTATGATATCAAGTTTGAATACGGCTACGATGCAGACGGCAACGTTATGCTCATCGACGAGATCGCATCCGGCAATATGCGTGTTTATAAGGACGGCGAATATATCGATCCGATGACACTTTCCAAACTTTTCTTTGCTTGATAAAATTCTGAAATAAACGCGAAAAGAGCAAGACCGACGAGGTCTTGCTCTTTTAGATTGCCCAAAAACATACAGAAAAACTGAGAATAAAAGTTTCGTAAATAGCAAGGCTCCCTCTGGGAGGGAGCTGGCTTTTGCGAAGCAAAAGACTGAGGGAGAGTGCATGGATATCAATGTTAACTTTTGCCCACTCAACCAAAAATTTAGAAAAAATATAAAAAACAACTGCCAGTCGGTGTAAACCATCGAAATTTTATGATACAATAAAACCATCGAAAGCGCGCAAACGAAAAAACAAAGAAAGCTGAGGAACGTATATGAAAACGATTGGCGAAAACATCGCATATTTCAGAAAACAAAAGAAAATGACGCAGGAGGAGCTGGCGGAGCAGTTGAATGTGACGGCGCAAGCCGTCAGCAAATGGGAGTGTGATTCCTCGTACCCCGATATCGAAACGATGCAAACGCTTGCGAAAATTCTCGGCATCTCGGTCGATACGCTTCTGAACGGCACGCCTGAGCTTCCGCAGACCCAAGAGGGAACACCCGAAACCATCGACCGCAGAATTTTGCTCATCGACGTAAAAGACGATGAAACCACAGTGAAGCTCCGTCTGCCCGTTTCGATGTTCCGTCAAATGTCACAGAATGAACATTTCAAAAAAATGTTCGGCGGTGACGATAATCAAATCAAAATCATCACCGATATGATTGACGCGGGACTTACGGGTCCTATCGTGGATGTCGATACAGACGATGAAAAAATAATGATTCGGGTGGAAAATTATGAGAATTGAAACAACATATCAAAATCAAACACAAAAGATCGAACTTCCGAACGACCGCTATTTGATAGGCTTTTTCTATCAACGCGGAAAGCAGCAAAACCATATTTTGAATATTTTGGACGGTTGGTTCAAGGATGGCGCTGTTGAAACCAGAGAATTTCCGCTTTCCGATGATGTCAAATTGTGTGTTAAGCTCTCATCTTCGCCCTCGTATGCCGAGCTCTGTAAGGATTTCAAGCATTATGCGGGCATGAACATGATAGAATTTTCGGAAAAGGATGTTGCAGCGAAAGTGGTTTTGTGATAGACGTATTCGATGACCCGGAAAAGGCGGGATTGCTTGTCCGTGAGATACATCTTGGGTCATTCTGAGTGTAGGGCGGCTTGCCTTCAAGCCGCCGCGGGATAAGACTCTGAACATTTTCGGCGGGATGTGGGCATCCCGCCCCGCTTTCGTCGAACTCACGTTGTAATAGAAAAAACAGCAGGTCGCCCTGCTGTTTTTGTTTATAAGGAGATTATTTACCCCTCAAGCTCGATTTCGGTCTTCACCATTTCATGGTCGTGTCCGACGAGGTCGTAAAGGTATTTGGTGACGTATTCCTCATTATAAAGCTGAACACGAATGAAAAGCGTATCGCCCGCGTAAAATTTCTTTTCACCGTCGTTGTCCATGGCGCGGCGGTTCTTATCTGCGCGGAGAATACCCGTGATGACAGCGCTGTGAGGCCAAAGGATATCACGCGAGGGCTTGCCGATGATGAACGCATTTTCGGAAACCTTGCATTCAAAACGAATGATTCTGCGCTTCAGACCTCGATGCTGTGCTTTTTCCATACCGTCGAGAACGAGGTCGTAGAATGCCTCGCGGTCAAAGAGATTGGTGATGAAATATACGCCGAATACGACGATGGCAACGTAGAAAACGCTGGTATATTGTGCGGTGGCTTCAATGAAGAAGACGGCGGCGGTCAGCGGCGCGCGCATCGAACCGCCCATGAAAGCGCACATGGCGATCAGAACCATCGTGCCGTAAAATTCCTCGGGCATACCGATCAAAACGAGAAGATTGGCGCTGAGCGCACCGACAAGCGCACCGATGGCGAGCGTCGGCACGAAGATACCGCCCGTTGCACCGCTTGCGGAGGTGAAGATCATCATCGTGGCGCGCCATGCAAGCAAAAGCAAAATGACGTAAAGCGCTTTTTCACCGCTCAATACGCCGAGAATGATGCCGCGTCCGCCGAAAAGCGCTTCGGGGAAGAAGATGCCGACAAGTCCCGTCAAAAGAAATACGAAAAGAAGTCGGACGTAAGGGTGGATTTTTGAGCGATGCGCGTCGCGGAACTTCTGAAAATGAAAAACGACTGCATCGAATACGTTGACGGCGATCGCCACGATCATCGTCAGCAAGAGCACGTAGCCGAGCTGAGGAAGATGAAGCTCAACGACCGCGCCTATGTCAAAGAGAATGGGATTGATCTCGAAAATCTCGCAAAGTGCGTAGTTGACGCCCGTCGCGCAAAGCGCCGCGGAGGACGCAATGAGAAGCAGAGAGGGCGTAATGCGTCGATGTACTTCTTCCAATACGAACAAGATCGCTGTCAGCGGAGAGCCTGTTGCAACGGCAAAACCCGCGCAAGCGCCGCCCGTCATGATTTCGCGGTTGGTCGCTTCACCGCGCTTTTGCGGATTCAGACCGTGTGCAACGGAAGTACCGATGAGAACGCTCGGACCTTCACTGCCGAGAGGAAGTCCCGCAAAAAAGCTCATAAGGCTTCCTATGAGCGTGCCGATAAAGGTCGGAAACCAGCGGAGCTTTAAGATACCGCGCATGATACCTTCGCTTCGCGGAATACCGCCGCCCTTGACCTCGGGGATCTTTTTATGGAGCAGATACATGAGAGAGGCAATGCCGATAAGTCCCAAGAAGATGAGGACGGTTTGCAGAGGATTTCCCTTTGCGCCCTCATAAATATGATGGGAAGCTTCTTCTAATTTTTCTGCGATGAGCTTGAAAAAGAAGATGATAACCCCGACGACGAGTCCCGTTACGATGCCGTGTCCGATAAAGGGTAAGGTGTGCGCCAAATACTCCTTATACTTATAATGTTTGGTGTTTTTCATAAAAAACGGAGTCTCCTTTTGTGATTTTTGCTATATGGATTCGGATATTATACTCCTTTTTTTCTTTTCTGTCAATACCACATTGACAGATTCAGAAAAATGCGGTATAATAAAATAGTATAATATTTATAATATTCCAAAAGACAGAAAGGAATTTTGATTATGGCAGTTTTAAGAAAACTTGCAAAAGATTTTGCTGTAAAGGGTCCCGTTGTGACCATCGTAATGGACGGTATCGGTATCGCTCCCGACGGTCCCGGCAACGCAGTGAAGAATGCTTACACACCCACTCTTGATATGCTCATGGCAAATTACCCCTGGACAAAGCTCCGCGCACACGGTACAGCCGTAGGTCTGATGTCTGACGACGATATGGGTAACTCCGAGGTCGGTCATAACGCGCTCGGCTCGGGTCAGGTATTTGCACAGGGCGCAAAGCTCGTCAGCGAATCCATCGAAACCGGCAGAATGTTTGACGGCGAAACCTGGAAAGCACTCGTTGCAAACTGCACCGCAAACGCTTCCACACTTCATTTCATCGGTCTTTTCTCCGACGGTAACGTACACTCTCACATCAACCACCTCAAGGCAATGGTCGCAAAGGCAAAGACCGAAGGCGTCAAGAACGTTCGCATCCACATCCTTCTTGACGGACGCGACGTTGGTGAAACCTCTGCGCTTGAATACGTAGAACCCTTTGAAGCGTTCCTTGCAGAGCTCAACGATGCAACCTTTAACGCAAAGATCGCATCCGGCGGAGGCAGAATGAACATCACCATGGACCGTTACGAAGCAAACTGGAAGATGGTCGAAGACGGCTGGCACACCCATGTTCTCGGCGAAGGCAGACAGTTCGCATCCGCAAAGGAAGCCATCGAGACCTACCGCGCTGAAACGGGCGTGATCGACCAGGATCTTCCTGCGTTCGTTATCGCAGAAGACGGCAAGCCTGTCGGTACCATCGAAGACGGCGACAGCGTCGTTTTCTATAACTTCCGCGGCGACCGTGCGATCGAGATCTCCAAGACCTTTGAAGCAGGCGCAGATTTCGATAAATTCGACCGCGTTCGCGTTCCGAACGTTATTTACGCAGGTATGCTCGAATATGACGGCGACCTTCATATCCCGTCCCGTTATCTCGTTGCTCCCCCTGCCATCACCAATACCATGGGTGAATATCTCGCAGGCACAGGCATCACACAGTACGCTGTTTCCGAAACACAGAAATACGGTCACGTAACCTACTTCTGGAACGGTAACAAGAGCGGTAAGTTCGATGAAGCGACCGAAACTTACAGCGAGATTCCCTCCGATGTCGTTCCTTTTGAACAGAGACCTTGGATGCAGTGTGCATATATTGCAGACCAGCTCATCGAAGCCATCGAATCCGGCAAGTACCGCGTGATCCGCGCAAACTTCCCGAACGGCGACATGGTCGGTCATACGGGTAACTATGCGGCGACCGTTATTTCCGTTGAGGCGCTCGATGTTCAGCTCGCAAGAATCCTCAAGGCAATCGATGCAGCAGGCGGCGTTGCCATCATCACCGCTGACCACGGTAACGCAGATGAAATGTACGAAACCGACAAGAAGGGCAATGCTAAGAAGAACGCAGACGGCTCTTACAAGGCAAAGACAAGCCACACCTTGAATCCTGTTCCGTGCATCATTTACGATAACAAGTATAAGGATGCTTACACCATCAAAGACGGCACAAACTTCGGTCTTGCAAACGTTGCGGCAACCGCTGTCAACCTCCTCGGCTATGAAGCTCCCGAAATGTGGTGCGAAAGCCTTATCGAAATCAAATAATATATTCTATATGGTAAGCGGGAGTCCTCTGTGGGCTCCCGACGATTCTATTAGCTTATGAATACAAACGAAAAAAACGTAAAGATCAAAATTTTTGCCATCGTCATGCGCGGAGAAGAGGACGACGTAGAAAAGGATAATATCCGCATCACCTGCGACGGCGTGATGCGTTATGACGGCGAGCGCGTGGAGATCGCTTATGAGGAAGTCATGGGCGAGGAAGGCGTGGCGTTCAATACGCTTTCATTTCTTTCGGCAGAACCCGAGGTGGTAACGCTTGCCAGAGAGGGTGCGGTTTCTTGTGTCATGACCTTTTCCGAAAATTGTCGTTATCGCGGCGCATATGATATGGGATTTTTGTCTTTTGATTTCACAGTCGCAACAAAGCGCGTGGAAAATCATATCTCTTTTGAAAAGGGTGGCGTGCTCGTTTTGGATTACAACACCGAAATGCAAGGCGTTTCGATGCAAAATAGCCGTTTCCGTTTTACGATTACGACCTAATATGAAAAAACAGCAGGATGATCTGCTGTTTTTTTTGTTTATTATGAAAATTTGCTCAAATCGACATCATTTCTTTTCGGATCGCATGGACCGCAAGAGCGGTCGCTCGATTCAAAAACGTCAAATATTCTTCTTTTGATATGACGATATACGGATATGGGCGAGGAATATCCTGTGGCATATAACCCATGACCTCGATTTTTCTTGGGATCGCACCGTGTGGCAAATAATCGATATAATCGGGAAAATCCGAAAGCGTCAAGATCTCCGTGAGATATCCCGAATCGGGATGCTTGTCCAAATAGTCTTTTTCGATGGCGTAGATATCCTTCATGCGCTCTTTGGCATCAAACAAGATTTTGATAGAATCCCAAGTTTCCGTCATGCCTTTTGCCTTTTCAAGCAAGCATGGATGTTGCTTGATTCGCTCCCATGAAGCACGTACACGGTCTTCATCGCGGATATATCGTTGAAATTCTGCATCTGCGATCAAATGCGCGTAATATCCCCATAAAAAAGATGCTTCTTCGGGTGCGGATATCGTCTTTGTTTGTATATATTCATGCAAAAAACGGTCGCAGTCTGCGGCGACTTTCCTTTTGCCTGTCATCCAATGTGTAATTTCTCTGGACGGTGTGAAAGCCGTCCAATCTTCGTTTTCCATGTTGCAATCAGGTGCAATATTGCCTACGCAAAATTCACGGCGGCAAAGAGAGGGGATTTCCTTTAGCACGCCGTCTGCGATCATCAGATGTGTGATCCATGTTGCCATATTGTATGCTCCTTTTTTTCAAATGATCGATATTGATTATAATATTTGGAAAAAGAAAAGTCAAGATGAGTCAGAAATTATCCCCCGATACGAGAAAAATCCCACTTTTCGTTGTAAAAAACGCAAAAATGCGGTTATTGATTTGTGGAGACCTCTGTGTTATGATAAAGATAGAAAACGATAAGGTGCCGTCGTTCATATGATGAATAGAAAGGAATCACGAATGGAACTGATGATTGCAGAAAGAATCAAAAAATATCGTAAAGCACACGAAATGACACAAGAAGCCTTGGCAACTGTGCTGAATGTATCACCGCAATCGATTTCAAAATGGGAATGTGGTGATGGGTATCCCGATATCACGCTTCTTCCGTCTATTGCAAATTATTTTGAAATTACCGTTGACGAATTGATAGGAAATGATGAGATCAGCGCGAAAGAAGATATCCAAAAGAATTTTTTTAATGTGATCAATTCGCTTTCACTTGATGCTCAGTTGGATTTGGCGATGAAATATCACAAAAAATATCCTCGCAATTGGCATATAGCAACATCGCTTATGCACAGAATCACTCGTTATCATGGAGATAGAGAGGATGAATATAGAAAAGTATGCGTTGATGTTTGTGAAAGACTTTTGAAAGAGTGCACTGATAGCACGATGCGGAAAAGTGCAGTAGAAGCGATGTGTATGATGTGCGACGAGGGAGAAATTGGCGGATGGCTAAACAAATATTCAAACTTTTGGTACGAAGGACGATGTAATGTTTATGAAAAACGTTATAAGCTACTAGGTGAAGAAGAACAATATTGGATGATGCGAAATGCAGGAAACTTCCTGCGAACTTCTGCCATGATCGGGAGATTGCGCGAGCATAAAAGCTATGTAGGAAAGCCCGAAGAATCGATAGCGTGGAATACCATGTACCTAAATATCCTTGACGGAATTACGCAAAATACAATACCCGATGGGTGGATTTGTGAATACTGTATGCAGTATATCAAATTGTCTGCTGCATATTTTGGTTTGAACGACAAGAATAGCGGCTATTCATATTTGGAAAAAGCGCTTGAACTGCAAAGGCGTTGGGAGGCGATTCCTGAAGAAACTCTGCTTGATTTAGGAAATCCGCTGTTTTTTGGCGAAACAAAGCTCGTGAAAGACGATTGGCATATTCAGCTGCCAAATCGTGAAAAGCTTCCTTTGCTTCAAGGCTTCAAACACAGTATTGTAAACCTCGTAAGTGTTATGGAGGCAGAAAAAGGATGGGAATGGTTTAACAGTGTTAGAAACGAAGAACGTTGGTCTAAAATTCTATCGGAAGTGAAATCTTAGCCTTCTCCTTGAGGGGAGCGAAGCGACGGCAAGGGAGTGAATGATAGCCTGGATGGCTGTCAGAGCCGAGCCGTGACCGAATCGCAGCGAGATGGTGGATGAGGTGTTACATATTCCAAACATCAAGATTTTTTGTAGTATCTTGTTAATTCTAAAAGTTTTTGTTTCTGGAAGCCTCTCACTCCGGGAGAGGTGGCGCGCAAAGCGCGACGGAGAGGGCTTTTCTGAGACCCCGAAAAATTTTGTGTAAAAGAGAATAAATACTTCCAATCAGACGAAACTCAAAGTATGAGAAAAAATCTGAAAGGAAGTATTTTTTATGGAAAAAGCATCGAAAGAAATGTTGAGAGCGTTTGTGAACAGCC
>JAGBCV010000005.1 GCA_017937845.1 Clostridia bacterium
AAGTGTTGAAATGTTTTCTCGGATGTGGTATAATATAGGTGAACCTACAATTCATATCGCATCCGACCGAGGAAAGGAGAACAATGAATATTAAGTCGGATAAGATAACAGCCCTCTATTGCAGACTGTCACGCGACGATGAACTGCAAGGAGAGAGCAACTCAATAACAAACCAAAAATCTATACTTGAAAAATACGCAAAAGAAAACGGCTTCAGAAATACGAGAGTATTCGTTGATGACGGTTGGTCGGGAACAAACTTTGCTCGCCCTGCCTTTACGGAGATTATGGAGCTTGCTGAAGCGGGGATGATCGGAACGCTGATTGTCAAAGACCATTCTCGTCTTGGACGTAACCGCTTGGTCGTTGGACAACTCTTGGAGGAAGAATTTGACCGCCTCGGTGTTCGCTATATTGCCATTCTTGACAATATTGATACCGCACAAGGACTCAGTGATTTTCTTCCCGTGCAGGATTGGTTCAATGAAATGCACGCCAAGAACACTTCCCAAAAGGTGCGCGAGGTATTCAAACACAAAGGTGAGTCTGGCATACCGCTTGCAACGAAACCGCCTTACGGATATATGAAGAACCCCGAAAATCCTAAAGAGTGGATTATCGACGAACCTGCCGCAGAGGTGGTACGAAGGATATTCGACCTCTGTATCAAGGGTTATGGTCCTACGCAGATTGCGGACATTCTTACGAATGACAAAGTGCCCACACCTACCGAGTATTGGATAAGCCAAGGACTAAAGGCGGGAAATCCTCCTGCCATTCCCGGAAGGTGGGTGCAGACCTGCGTTGCAGATATGCTTGAACGTCAAGAATATGTGGGAGATACGGTCAATTTCCGTTCTACAAGAAAGTCTTTTAAGAACAAAGCTAAGGTAATCAAACCCGAAGAAGAATGGATGATCTTCGAGAACACTCATCCCGCTATCATTGACCGAGAAACCTTTGCTATCGTAAAGGAACTTCGAAACAACAAATGCAGACCTACGAGAGAAGGCAAGGTTAGCATATTTTCGGGACTCTTGTTTTGCAAGGACTGCGGCTCAAAGATGTATTTCTGTACAGCTAAAAACTTCAAAAAAGAACAGAATTGGTTTACTTGCTCCAAGGCTCGCAAGAACAAAGGACTATGCACGGGGCATTTCATCCGCGAGGTCTTTTTGGAGAAAGCGGTTCTTGAAAGTATGCGCCGGGTCTTTTGGTTCGCACGATGCTACGAGGATCTGTTCGTTAAGCAACTTCAAGAGAAATCTGTGCAAGAAGCCAAAAAGGAGCTTGCCCGCAAAAAGCGTGAGCTTGAAAAGACCGAAAAGCGAATCGCAGAACTTGACAAACTCTTTATGCGTATTTACGAGGACAACGTATCGGGAAAGCTGTCTGATGACCACTTTTCTAAAATGTCTATCATTTACGAGGACGAGCAAAAAGAAAAGAAAGCCCTTGCCGAAAGGCTCCACGCAGAGCTTGACAAGGACAAAGAGCAGAACGACGGCATCGAGAAGTTCATAGCGAAGGTGAAAGCAATCACCGATATACAAGAGCTTACACCCGAGATCGTCCGCGAGTTTATTTCAAGAATTGACGTATATGCTCCATACCGCGAGAATAATCAGCGGCATCAGAGAATTGACATCTACTACCACGGTGTAGGATATGTATTCATCCCCGAACCCGAGGAAGTGGAAGAAATGTTCCAAGAGCATTTACGCGATAGAAAAGATAATATAAAAGTAAAAACGGCATAACACCGAAATGTTATACCGTTTCTGATTGAAGGCACGCCGCTTGGGGTGAACCTGCTCTATCGCAGGCACCCCAAAGGGTGTTTTTCGTTTTGGAGGCACCACCCTATCCCTTGAACCGACCGCGGAGCGAATGCTTCATTGACAAAACCACAAATTTGTGATATCATAAAATTTAGAGAGGCGGTGGATATATGAACAAAAAAGAATTTTGGTCAAATTTGTCTTGGGTTCTAAACGAGAGACGATATGGATCAATCGAAGAGTTTGTGATTCCATCTGATATTCCTACCTTTTTGCTGTACAATACCAACGATCTTTGCTTGAACGAGGAGCAATTTAATGCTTTGATGGAGAGCATAGGATCAACCGAAAAGCTTTATATTGCTCAAAATGATTCCGATAAAATATACGAGTTTGATTTCCCGATGTCATATAACGACTATCAATCGTTAGATTTATTTTCTATGACATATTTATCGTCAACTCAATTTGATTGGATTGTGGTAATTGATGAGAATCTCGAGTCGGGGATTGGTGTTTTGGCAACCAAAAATGAGATCATAGACAAATTTTTGTCGCGATATAAAAACGGAGTCCGCGATATTCAAAATCTGATTGCATTTCATTACCGCGACGCCTCAAGAAACCCACATTCCATGGATAACCTAATAAAGATTCTATCTTTGTGGAATGGTAAAGATATTATGTGATGATAATGATTATAAAATATAAAGTTCAATAAAGGGAGATTGCATATGGAACTCAAAGCGGCGATTTTTGATATGGACGGAACACTTGTCGATTCTTTGAAGGTTTGGAACGTATTGTGGGCAAAGGTTGGAGCGGAATACTTGAACGATCCGCATTTTCTTCCCCGCGCGGAGGACGACAAAAAGGTCCGTACACTTACCTTGAAGGATGCGATGGCGTTGATTCATGCAAATTACGGGCTTGGGGAAAGCGCGGATGACTTGTTTATGCGCGCAACTCAGGTGATGATCGATTTTTATAATGAAGAGGTGGAATTAAAGGACGGCGTTTTGGACTTTTTGGAATATTGCAGAAGCCAAGGGGTCAAAATGTGTATTGCGTCCGCAACCGCCCCCGATCTGATTGAGCTTGCACTCGTGCATTGCGGCATTGAAACCTATTTTTCAAAGATATTTTCCTGCGGAACGATTGGAAAAGGCAAGAGCGAGCCGGACGTTTTCTTGCTTGCGGCGGACTTTTTGGGGGAAGATATTACAAACACATGGGTGTTTGAGGATTCCTTGGTGGCGATCGAAACGGCTGTGAAGATCGGTATGCCGACGGTGGGTATCTATGACCGCTTTAATTTCGGTCAAGAGAAGATCCGCGAGATCGCAACGAAATATATTGATCGCGGAGAGACCCTCATGAAGCTTGTCAAATGAGGACTTTGCAAGGATAAAAAATGCATAAAAAACAAAAATCGGAATACGTAGCCGAAAGCCTGACGGAGAAAATCTGTCAGGCTTTTGTCATACCTGAAATCCCTCTGATTTCCATTTTGCATTACTTTGTTGAAAAGGAACAAAAGAAATGAATAATCTGTAAAACTTTCTATCGGATTTGTGCATAACCGCTTGATTTTTTGTATCCTATGTGATACAATAATACTATTATGAATCCTACTTAGAGGTGAGGCAATGAATCCATTTATGAATGCGATGCAAGCCTTGAATATCATCATACAATCTTTTTTTAATCTTTTAACGCCGATCGGGCTTTCGATTCTCGGTTCATGGCTTTTGGTGGAAAAAGCGGGAATGGACGGTTGGGTCTATGCCGTTCTGATTATTTTAGGCGTTGCCGTCGGATTTTATTCCATGATACGCTTTTTGCTTTCCGCGCTTGCGGGGTTGGAGCGTTTGGAAAAGGAACAGGAAGAACGGGCAAGAAAAAGAAAAAAAGAAAAATAGACTTGTTCAATAACGCCAAAAGAATGGATTGCTACATCCGCGAGATCCATTCGACTGCACACCGCTCCGTCATTCTGAGCGAAGGGCGAAGCCCGAAGTCGAAATTTTGCGCAAGCAAAATCGCCGCAGGCGGAATCAGGGCGGTGTTTCGCTCAGGATGACTGCGCGGAAATATTCGGAAGCTAAGGCTTGCGAACAAGTCTAATGACACTTCATTTGAGAAAGGAAGAAGGAACTTGCAACATAAAAATATGCCAATGAGCGATATCATCTTTCTCGCCGCGGGAGAGGGGATCGCGTCGCTTATCATCGTCGGCGTGTATCTCTTGCTTGGTGAGTTTGATTTTCGCGTGGCAACGGGCGCTGTGCTTGGCAGTGCGGTGACGGTGCTGAATTTTGCGATCCTTTCGTTTTCCGTGAACCGCGCGGTCGACCGCGTGATGGAAATGCGCGGAAACAAAGAGATGACGGAGGAGGAAGCAAGTGCGTTTGCTTTGCAACATTCCGCAGAGATTCAAAAATCTGTGAAATCCTCGTATCTTCTTCGTCAGATCATCATGCTCGGTGTTTTGGTCGCGGCGGTGCTTTTGAAGATCGCATCGATCTTGCCCGCGGTCATTCCGCTCTTGCTTTTCCGTCCGATCCTGATGGCGAGAGAAGCATTTCGCAAGAAAAAAACATAAGAAAGGGGACTATGTATGGATCTTTCGGTAACAGGCCCTAAAATATATTTTGAGATCCCGATTCTCGGCGGTATCAAAATCACACAAACCACGGTATCGCTCCTCGTCGTGACGATCTTGCTGATCACACTTTCGTATTTTTTGACGCGAAAGCTCACGAAACGTCCCGGCAGAATGCAGGTCGTCGTGGAAAAACTCGTAACGATGCTCTATAATCTCGTGGAAGACACGATGGGCAAGCATAATCTGAAATTTGCGCCCTATATCGGTACGCTTTTCCTTTGCTCCATCTTCGGTACGCTGATCGGTATGACGCAGATCTTCCGTTCCACGACGGCAGACCTTTCCGTTACGCTCGCGTGGGCGCTCGTAACGACGGGGCTGGTATGGTATCATAACATCAAAAATTTCGGTTTTCTTGCATGGCTGAAGGGCTTTACGGAGCCTATCGTTGTCATGACGCCGATGAATATCGTCAGCGAGATCGCACAGCCCATCTCCATGGCGTTCCGTCATTTCGGTAACGTCGCGGGCGGTTCGGTTCTCACGGCGCTTATTTACGCCGCGCTTGCCGCGCTTTCAAATCTCCTGTTTTCTTGGCTTCCCGAGGTTATTGCTACCGTGATGCCTCCTATCTTCCAAGCAGGTATCCCCGCGTTTTTGTCGATCTATTTCGACCTCTTCTCGGGATTTGTTCAGGCGCTCGTATTCTCTCTTCTCACGATGGTCTACGTCGGAGGCGCGTGTCCGCCCCCGGCTGAGGAAAATCCTTCTGCAAAAGCAGAATGATTTTCAGAGAAAAAAGAAGAAAGAAAAGAGAAAAGAAATGGTTCAAAAGCTTCGCTTTTGTGCAAATAAAAATCAAAAAATAAAAACAATTCAATATTTTTAGGAGGAATTTTATTATGGAACAGGCTATTGTTGCTGCTGCAAGAGCACTCGGTGCAGGTCTTTGTATGGGTCTTGGCGCGATCGGTCCCGCTATCGGTGAAGGTAACGCGGTCGGCAAAGCGCTCGAAGGTATGGCTCGTCAGCCCGAAATGGCAGGTACACTCCGTACCAACATGATTCTCGGCTGTGCGATTACCGAAACCACAGGTATCTACTCCCTCGTTGTGGCTCTTCTTCTCATGTTCATGGGTATCAACTGAGCGTCCCATTACAAACGAAAAAACTTGAAAAAGGGAGAGTTTTATGAACGACTTTCTGAATGCATTTGAAGGCTTTGTCGGCGTGAACTTCTGGACGATGATCTTCGCTTGGATAAACCTTTTGATTCTGTATCTCGTTCTGCGCAAAATTCTTTTTAAGCCCATCAAAAATATGATTGATTCCCGTCAAAAGGAAGTCGACGATATGTATGACGAGGCGGAATCCTCCCGTCGTGACGCCGCGCAAATGAAAGCGGAATACGAAGAAAAAATGAAGCACGCGGAGGAAGAAAGCGAGGATATCCTCAAAAAGGCGGTGCGTAAGGCACAGCTTCGTGAGGAAGAGATCTTGCAGGAAGCAAACGAAAAGGCTGCTCGCACGCTGAAGCGCGCCGAGGAGCAGGTCGAGCTTGAAAAGAAACGCGCCATCAACGAGGTCAAGGACGAGGTTTCCGATATGGCGATCGGCATTGCTGCCGCCGTCATCGAAAGAGACGTTGACAAAAAAGAACACGCGGCAATGATTGACGATTTCATTCGCCAAATGGGTGAAACGGTATGATCAACGCGAAAGAATACGGAAAAGCCATCTTTCTTCTCTCAGAGGAAGAGGGAAAAACGGAAAACGCCATGCGCGATATCCTGCTTGTGAAGGACGCGATGCTGGCAAATCCGACTTATGAAACACTTTTGGATACGCCCGCGCTCCCTGTGGAAACAAAGCTTGGGCTGATCGACGAAGCGTTCGCGGGTATTGACGCGAACGTGAAAAACCTTTTGAAGCTTCTCTGTGAAAAGCACGCGACCCACGATATGCCAAAGGTTGCGGACGTTTTCACCGCGCTTTATGATGAATCCCGCGGAAATCTGCGTGTGCAGGCGATCACGGCGATCCCCATGAGCCGAAAGCAGCTTGACGCGATGACGAAAAAGCTGTCGCTTCAAACGGGAAAGCATATCTTCATCGAAAACGTCTTAGACCCCGCGATTCTCGGCGGTGTCAAGCTCCGCTATGGCGGCGTTCAGCTTGACGGCTCGGTGAAAACAAGACTCGAAACGCTCGAAAAGAGCCTCAAGGGACTTGTGATCTAATTGCTTATTGCGCTCAAAATTCAATGTCATGTAGTTAGAATACGATTCGTACATTGTTAATACTAAAATTTTCTATATTTTCTTTTTGTAAAAGATATCAAAAGCCTCTCACTCTGGGAGAGGTGGCGCGCTGAAAGGCGCGGCGGAGAGGGCTTTTTCTCTATAAGGTTTCGCCCTCTCAGTCAGCTTACGCTGACAGCTCCCCCGAGGTGGGAGCCTTAAAAAATGAACCTTTAAGTGTTATACCCCAAAATCTTGCTTTATTGAAAGGAATAAATACAAAGATGAAGTCAAAAATCGATGACATCAGCAAGATCATAAAAGAACAAATCAAGAATTACGATAAACAGACCAAGCAGGACGAGGTCGGCTACGTCATTTCTGTCGGCGACGGCATCTCCAAGGTGCACGGCATTGAAAAATGCAAGGCAAACGAGCTTCTCGAATTTGCCAACGGCACCTACGGCATGGCGCTCAACCTTGAGGAGACCACCGTCAGCGCGGTCCTTCTCGGTAACGACGTCGGCATCAGCGAGGGAAGCCTTGTCAAGCGTACGGGACGTGTCGTTTCCGTTCCCGTCGGCGAAAATATGATTGGCAGAGTTGTCGATGCGCTGGGTCAGCCCATCGACGGCAAGGGTCCCATCAAGGAATCGGCATATAGCCCCATCGAGCGAAAGGCATACGGCATCATCGAAAGAAAATCCGTATCCGTTCCGCTTCAAACGGGTATCAAGGCGATCGACTCCATGATCCCGATCGGACGCGGTCAGCGTGAGCTGATCATCGGTGACCGTCAGACAGGTAAGACCGTCATTGCGACCGATACCATCATCAACCAAAAGGGCAAGGACGTTATTTGTATCTACGTTGCCATCGGTCAGAAGCAGTCGACCGTAACGAACGTCGTGGATACCCTTTATAAAAACGGCGCGATGGATTATACCATCGTCGTTGCCGCAACGGCATCCGATTCCGCGCCTCTCCAGTACATCGCGCCCTATTCGGGCTGTGCGATGGGTGAATATTTCATGGATAAGGGCAAGGACGTTCTGATTATTTACGACGACCTTTCCAAGCACGCGGTGGCTTACCGTGCGCTCTCCTTGCTTATCCGTCGTCCTCCGGGTCGAGAAGCATACCCCGGCGACGTTTTCTATCTCCATTCCAGACTTCTCGAGCGTGCGGCGCGTCTTTCTCCCGAGTGCGGAGGCGGTTCGCTTACGGCGCTCCCCATCATTGAAACACAGGCGGGCGACGTTTCCGCCTATATCCCGACCAACGTTATTTCCATTACGGACGGTCAGATATTCCTCGAGACCGAGCTTTTCCATGCCGGTGTACGCCCCGCGGTAAACCCGGGTATCTCCGTTTCCCGTGTCGGCGGCAGCGCGCAGATCAAGGCGATGAAAAAGGTTTCGGGTACCTTGAAGCTTCTCTATTCGCAGTACCGCGAGCTTCAGAGCTTCGCGCAGTTCGGCTCCGATCTTGACGCCGATACCAAGGCGCGTCTTGAACAGGGCGAGCGCATCGTGGAGGTCCTCAAGCAGGACAGAAACTCTCCGCTTGCCGTTGAGCTTCAGATCGCAATTATCTACGCGGTCGTAAACAATCTTCTCCGCGAAATTCCCGTGGATCAGATCTCCCGCTTTGAGAAGGAGCTTTTTGAATATCTCGTTGCCACAAAGGACGAGCTTTTGAAAAATATCCGCGAAACGGGCGTTCTCACGGACGAGACCACGGCAGAGCTGAAAGAAGCCATTCTCACTTGCAAAGATAAATTCTTAAATAAAGCGTAAAAAGGAGTGTTCTTATGTCCGCATCCATGAACGATGTGAAAGCGCGCATCAAAAGCGTGCAAAGCACCATGCAGATCACAAAGGCAATGGAGCTTGTTGCCACATCCAAGCTGC
Organism: Clostridia bacterium; assembly: GCA_017937845.1. GTDB lineage: Bacteria > Bacillota > Clostridia > Oscillospirales > CAG-272 > QALR01. The sequence goes on from JAGBCV010000005.1 coordinate 8,543, forward strand.
GCCGCGCCAAGGAACGCGCGGAAAAGACCCGTCCTTTTTATGAGGTTCTGGAAAACGCCATCACCGCGCTTTCCGAAATTCCCGAGGTGCGAGAATCCGTTTGGACGAGATCCGCCGAGGGCAAAACGCTTTTCGTGATGATCGCGGGCGACCGCGGTCTTGCGGGCGGCTATAACGCCAATATTTTCCGCATGACCGAGCAGCTTGCAAAGGGAAAGGACGCGCTGTATCTTCCCGTCGGCAAAAAGGCGCTGGAATACTGCCGACACAGAGGATATCCGCTCTATTCCGAGGCGTGCGAATACGTCGCAACGCTCGGCGTTGGCGATTCGCTGGCTTTGGCAGAGGAGATCTGCGAAAGCTTCCGCCTCCGCGATGTCACAAGGGTCGTTTTCGTTTACACAAAATTCGTTTCCATGATCTCTCAGGTCCCCGTTTACGAGGATGTCCTCCCCCTCGCGCTTCCCTCGGGAAAGAGCGAGAACGCTCCCATTTTTGAGGGCGACGCCGAGGAGCTTCTGGCGGATATCGTTCCCGATTACGTCGGCGGTATCCTCTATTCCGCGATCAGCGAATCTGTTGCTTCCGAATCGGGTGCCAGAAGAAGCGCCATGAGCGCCGCCAATAAAAACGCGGGCGAGATGATAGACAGCTTGATGCTTCAATATAACCGTGCGCGTCAGGCGGTCATCACGCAGGAGATCACGGAAATCGTATCGGGCGCGGAAGCGCTGTAAATCCATGAGAAAATTGCAGCTTTTCTCGGAAAGGAATCAAAACAGAGATGGGAAAAAACATCGGTAAGGTTATACAGATCATCGGACCGGTTTTGGATATCAAATTTGAAAACGGTCATCTGCCCGACCTGCTAAACGCCATTGAGATCGAGCATGAAGGCACAAAGGTCGTTTGCGAGGTGGCAAGCCAAATGGGCGATGACGTTGTCCGCTGTATCGCCATGACCTCCACGGACGGTATGTCCCGCGGTATGGAAGCGGTCGATACGGGAACAGGCATCACCGTGCCTGTCGGCGAAGAAACGCTCGGCAGAATCTTCAATCTTCTCGGCGAGGCGGTCGATAACGGTCCTGAGCCGAAGGCAAAGGAAAAATGGTGCATCCACAGAGATCCGCCCTCCTACTCCGAACAGGAAGGCACGACCGAAATTCTCGAAACGGGTATCAAGGTCGTCGACCTCATCGCGCCTTACGCCAAGGGCGGTAAGATCGGTCTTTTCGGCGGCGCGGGTGTTGGTAAGACCGTCCTTATTATGGAGCTTATCAATAACGTCGCAAAACAGCACGGCGGTATTTCCGTTTTCACGGGCGTTGGCGAACGTACCCGTGAGGGAAATGACCTTTATAATGAAATGAAGGAGTCGGGCGTACTTTCCAAGACCGCGCTTGTGTACGGTCAGATGAACGAACCGCCCGGCGCAAGAATGAGAGTTGCGCTTTCGGGACTTACCATGGCGGAATATTTCCGCGACAGAGAGGGTCAGGACGTGCTTCTCTTCATCGATAACATCTATCGTTTTACACAGGCAGGCTCAGAGGTTTCCGCGCTTCTCGGACGTATGCCCTCCGCGGTTGGTTATCAGCCGACGCTGGCAACGGAAATGGGTGCTTTGCAGGAGCGCATCACCTCCACGAAGAAGGGCTCCATCACATCCGTACAGGCGGTCTACGTGCCTGCGGATGACTTGACTGACCCTGCTCCCGCAACGACGTTCGCGCATCTTGACGCGACGACGGTGCTTTCGAGAAGCATTGCATCTCTCGGTATCTATCCCGCGGTCGACCCGCTGGACTCCACCTCCAGAATCCTTGCTCCCGACGTTGTCGGCATCGAGCATTACGAGGTCGCGCGCGAGGTGCAGAAGATCTTGCAGAGATATAAGGAGCTTCAGGATATCATCGCCATCATGGGTATGGATGAGCTTTCCGAGGAGGATAAGCTCGTCGTCAACCGCGCGAGAAAGATCCAGAGATTCCTTTCTCAGCCGTTCACCGTAGCGGAGCAGTTCACGGGCATGGAGGGACGCTATGTTCCCGTCAAAGAGACCATTCGCGGCTTCCGTGAGATTCTCGACGGTAAACACGACGACCTGCCCGAATCCGCATTCCTTTTCGTCGGTACCATCGACGAAGCGGTGGAAAAAGCCAAGAAATTGAAAGAAGAAGCGTAAGCGCTTGAAGAAAGGAGCGGGAGATATATGAAACCGTTTCATTTGCAGATCGTAACGCCGGAGGGACTTCTTTTTGACGGCGACGCGGAAAGCCTGCTTGTACGCACAGGCGAGGGCGACGTGGAGATCATGCGCGGTCATACGGACCTATTTGCCTCCGTCGGTGTCGGCAGAGCGCGTATCCTTGCAGACGGAAACAGCCGTACCGCATCCTGCTCGGGCGGTTTTCTCTCCGTCAAGGGCGGGGAAGTGAAGCTTTGCGCCGTTACGTTTGAGTTTGCGGATACGATCGATATTGGTCGCGCCAAAGCGGCAATGGAACGCGCAGAGCGCGCCATCACAGCGGCAAAGGACGATCGATCCGAGCGTATTGCAAAAGCGAAGCTCGCGCGTGCGCTGACCCGTATTTCGGTTTACGAAAAACGATAGTCCTATCATAGCAAATCGTGAGGATTGCCCAAAAATGGCAATCCTCATTTTGATATTGATATTGACAATTACCGAAAATCGGTGTATAATGGATATGTATGATAGAAAAAATGTCAAATTGCGCGCGAATTTCGGTATCGAGGAGATTTGAAACGGATTTGCGTGCTTTTGACACTCATATTTGACAAAATTTTGAAGAAGGCGGTGTATGGCAGTGAATGTACCACAGCATAATTTTGCAGAACTGGCAAGAGTGTTCTGTATTCCAGGCGAGATCAAGGTGATCAAGACCATCAGTCATGGCAATATCAACGGCACATACGATGTCCTTATGGAGCATGAAGGACAGGAGAAGCGATATATTTTCCAAAAGGTGAATATCTTCGTTTTCAAAAATCCGAAGCAGATCATGAGCAATATCGAAAAGATCACGACGCATATCGCAAATAAGCTCGAAGCCGAAGGCAAGAGTCGCGATCTCGTCATGCATTTTGCTCACCGCGAAAACGGAAAGAATTATCTCGTGGATGACCAAGGCTTCTGGCGCATTTCGGAATTTGTTCCGAACTCGGTTACATATAATGAATGTGACAATCTCGACAGACTTCGTTCCGCGGGTAAGGCGTTTGGTAATTTCCAGACGATGCTTGCCGATTTCGACGCGACGGAGCTTTACGACACTATCCCGAACTTCCATAATACCCGAAGCCGTATCGCCGTCTTGATGCGTCACGCAAACGAAGACCCCTGCGGCAGAG
>JAGBCV010000062.1 GCA_017937845.1 Clostridia bacterium
GGCTGTTCACAAACTCTTTCAACATTTCTTTCGATGCTTTTTCCATAAAAAATACTTCCTTTCAGATTTGTTCTCATACTTTGAGTTTCGTCTGATTGGAAGTATTTATTCACTTTTACACAAAATTTTTCGGGGTCTCGAGCTTTTTTCAGTGTTATCGATAAAGTCGGTTTTCAATTTTAGTGTGATTTTTAGTTTACGCACTCTCCCTCAGTCTTTTGCTTCGCAAAATCCAGCTCCCTCCCGGAGGGAGCCTTACAAAATGCCAAATTTTAGATGAAACAACATAGTGGGGGCGATTCATGAATCGCCCGCGGGCAAGCCGTTTTTGCTCACGTTTTATCCCATTGCTTATCCCAAACTTCCTCAAATGCTTGGAGCAACGCTCTCTTTTGGGGATGCTCGGTGGGAATGTCATAGGTTTCCTTGTAGATTTCTCTTAAACGCTCGATGGTATCGAGCGTGCCATGCTCAGTCATTTGTAAAATTTCCGCATGAAGTCTTGATACCGTATCATCCCAGGGAGCTGTGTCAGTGTTTGCATCAGCCCAATCAAGGAACTTTTGAAGTATGGTACTTAACATCTGATAACTGCCATAACCGAAAAAGACAGTATCCTTTTTATGACAGTGAAGCCATGTAGCCGAGCGGTCCTCAGAATCTCCAAATTCTACTGCCTCAAAGGGGATATCTTCAAGGAGCGTATCGGTCAAGTTGATTTCGACGAACCATCCGGGATTATCAAGCGTTCCGATCTTGACCCCATACGAGTGTTCCCAATCGTTATCGCAATGGCTGAAATACCAATTTTCCAATCGTTTGATGATGTCCATTTTGTCTGCTCCTCAAAATTCAATCTTATAATCCAAATAATTGACCACCTTGAGCGGTTCATCATCGCGGAAATAAATGCGCGGAACACGACGCGAAATGCCGCAAACAAATTCATAATTAAAGGAATATGCGGCGGCGGCAAGCTCCTCGACGGAGATGAAATCATTTCCATCGCGTCCGACGAGCGTGACCTTATCTTCCATTTCGGCTTTGGGAACGTCGCTGATATCGACCATCATCTGATCCATACAAACGCGCCCGAGAATACGGCAACGCTTGCCATGAATGAGGACCTCGGCCTTGTTGGAAAGCTCACGCGGATAACCGTCCGCATATCCGACGGGAATCGTTGCGACGCGCATCGTACGGTCGGCGCGGAACGTATGCCCATAGCTGATGCCTTGGTTTTTTTCCACGGTCTTGATGTTGGAAATATGTGTAATAAGCTCCATCGCGGGCTTCAGCACAAACTTTTCCCCAAGCTCGTGTAAAACGTCATCGGAGGGATACAGCCCGTAAAGAATGATACCTTCGCGCACCATATCGTAATACTTATCGAATCCGAGGATACCCGCGCTGTTGTTGAGATGCTTGATGGGAATCTCCACGCCGCGTCTTTCGAGCATATAAACGAATTTATCATACGCCGCCTGCTGGTCGATGGAGGGGGCTTTGTCGGCGCTGTCTGCCATGGCGAAATGGCTGAACATTCCCTCAACGTAGATGCCCGGCATTTTTGCGACGGAAGCGGCTTCATCGGCGCTTTTCTCGGTCACGCTCCAGCCGATACGTGCCATGCCCGTATCGATGGCAAGATGGATCTTGGCAAGCTTTTTCATACGCATTGCCGTTTCGGAAAGAAGTTTGATGCGTTCGGGCATGAACATCGTGAGCGTAATATCGTTTGCGAGCGCGGTCTCATACAGATGCGGAGAGGTATAGCCGAGAATGAGGATCGGCTTTTCGATGCCGCTTTTGCGAAGCTCGATGGCTTCATCCATTTCCGCGACGGCGAAATAATCGGTTAGATATTCAAATTCATGAGCCAAAACGACCGCGCCATGTCCGTAAGCGTCTGCCTTGACGACGAGCAAAAGCTTCGTGTCCTTGGGGATCTTATTGCGAACGATGGCGATATTATGCTCAATGGCGTCCAAATTGATTTTGGCGTAAAGTCTTTGATAAGGGAGGGGAAGTGTATTCATAAAAACCATCCTTAATACGAGAAAAAGATAACATATCATAGCATATGTCAAAAAAACGGCGTAAGTCAATCTTTTGGTATTATAATATGTTTTTGTTTTTTTGTCAATCATTGACACCGTAGTTTTCCTGTGCTATAATGAAAAAAATCAAATGAATGGATGGAAAAATAAAAATGTTTCGATTTAATTGTGATTATCTTGAGGGCGCGCATCCCAAAATCTTGGAGCGCTTGATTGCGACGAACGAGGAGCAGACCCCTGGCTACGGTGAAGATCTCTACACCGCATCCGCAAAAGAAAAAATCAAAGAGGCTTGCGCGTGTCCCGATGCCAAGGTATATTTTCTCGTCGGCGGTACGCAGACGAACGTGACGGTCTTGGATTCGCTTTTGAAAAATTACGAGGGCGTTTTATCGGCAGACACAGGGCATATCAATGTGCATGAAGCAGGCGCAGTCGAGCTGACGGGGCATAAGGTCATCACCGTTCCCGCCGAAAACGGCAAGCTTTCTCCCGAAAAAGCGAGAGCGTATATGAAAGGCTTTTATAACGACGTTGCATGGACGCATATGGTGCGCCCGGGCGCGATGTATATTTCGCATCCGTCCGAATACGGTACACTGTATACGGAAGCTGAGCTTGCGGAGCTTCGCGCCATCTGCGATGAATACGGCATGAAGCTTTTCCTTGACGGTGCGCGTCTTGGCTTCGGTCTTGCCGCCGAGGGAACGGACGTTACGCTTCCGAAGATCGCAAAATATTGCGACGCCTTTTATATCGGCGGTACGAAGATAGGCGCATTGTTTGGCGAGGCTGTCGTTTTCACGAGAAAAGAAGACGGTGCGTATTTCTTTACGGAGATCAAGCAGCATGGTGCGCTTCTTGCCAAGGGCAGACTTCTCGGCGTACAGTTTGATGCGTTTTTCACCGACGGTCTGTATATGGAGATTTCCAAAAAAGCCGTCGCACAGGCGATGCGTATTCGTCGCGCCTTTGAGGAAAAGGGCTATCGTGTCTATATCGATTCCCCGACCAATCAGCAGTTTTTCGTGATCGGCGAGCAGAAGCTTTCTTCGCTTTTGAAAAACGTCGTTGTGGACGATTGGGGCGTCATCGACGCAGAAAACAACCACGTCATTCGCGTTACGACAAGCTGGGCGACCAAGGATGAGGCTGTGGACTATTTGATCGATCTTTTGTGAGATATAAGAAAAAGCAACCTTTGAGGTTGCTTTTTATATTGTAAAACGAAAACCACGCGATAGTCGCGTGGTTGAAAAGAGGTTAACCGATGAGGAAAAATCCTCCGATTGTGATATAATAAAAAAGACCTGCCAGTCAAAAATAAAAAACACAATCGGAGGATATATCTATGAAAA
>JAGBCV010000063.1 GCA_017937845.1 Clostridia bacterium
CATTAGATTTGCCATTCTGTAAAGTGGTTGCTATAATTAATGAAGGTGATCTATGGGAGTCGCAAATCGTAATTTTTTACGATAAAAAATACTACGAATCTTTTTGGACACGAAATACATCTGAACAAACTTGGACACTCATAGATGACCCGACAAAATCATTTATCAAAAAGCGTAATATCAAAACCCAATTAAATGAAACTGGTTATTTAGAAATAAGATCGGAAATCGATTCCAATAAGAAATCAGCACTTTGGTTTTATGGAGAGCTTTGATTTTATATAGACCTCGTTGCAAGCATAGTAGAGCAAGGAAAGGTGGCTAAAAATATGGATAATGATTTGATGATTGAACGGTTGAAGAAAGCAGGATTTTGCTTTGATAAAGGCCTTTCTGATATAGAAATTAAAGAGGTTGAACGAAATTCAAAAAGAAAGCGCATCGCTTTGCGATGCGCTTTCTTTTTTTGATTTGAATATTGTTCAATCCGCAAACATGGGGGTGGAGAGATACCTGTCGCCCGTGTCGGGGAGAAGAACGACGATATTCTTTCCCTTGTTTTCGGGGCGCTTGGCGATCTCCGTTGCCGCGTGAAGCGCCGCACCCGCAGAAATACCGACAAGAATGCCTTCACTTCTCGAAAAATCTCTGCCTGCTTTGTAGGCTTCTTCACCGCTTACAGGGAACACCTCGTCATAAATTTCGGTGTTCAAGATCGTAGGAATGAAGTTTGCGCCGATACCCTGCAAGGGGTGTGCGCCGGCTTTTCCGCCCGAAAGAAGAGGGGAATCCGACGGCTCAACGGCGATGATTTTGATATCGGGATTTTTCGCTTTGAGATATTCGCCAACGCCTGTGATCGTACCGCCCGTGCCAACGCCTGCGACGAAAATATCGACTTTGCCGTCGGTATCGTCCCAAATCTCGGGTCCCGTGGTCTTTCTGTGCGCCTCGGGGTTCGCAGGGTTCGTAAATTGCCCCACAATGAACGAATTGGGTATCGTGCGTGTCAACTCCTCAGCCTTTTCGATCGCGCCGCTCATGCCCTTTTTGCCGTCTGTAAGGATAAGCTCCGCGCCGTATGCGCGCATGAGCATCTGACGCTCCACGGACATCGTTTCGGGCATCGTGATGATGAGTCTGTAACCGCGCGCGGCGGCGATGGCGGCGAGTCCAATTCCCGTATTGCCCGAGGTCGGCTCGATCATCGTGGAATCCTTTGTGAGCCTTCCGCTTTTTTCAGCGTCGAGGATCATTTCGAGCGCCACGCGATCCTTTGCCGAGCCTGCGGGATTGAAGGATTCGAGCTTTGCAAAAAGACTTGCGGAAAGAGAATGTTGCTTGCCGTAATTTTCGAGAGCGAGAAGCGGTGTTTTGCCGATCAGCTCCGTTACGGAATGATAAACGTTCATGAGGATCATCTCCTTTTTTGAATATTGTTCAAAAATATAATAATTGAATATCGTTCAGTTTTATAAAGGAGCGTCCCTGTCGGGACGCTCCTTGAAATTAAAGTGTAATGACGATCTCGTGGATCTTGCCGTCGTTCGGACGGATGATAGAGCGGTCGAATTTCACGCCGTCAAGCGTATATTCGGATGCTTCGGATGCGCGGACAAAGCCCTCGCCCTTTTGGATCTTCACGTTGATGACGGTGTCGCCCGTTGTAAGGGTGTAGGCGATATCGGTCATATCCTCGGGGAGAATCGGGTCGAAGGTCATCTTGTCACCCTCGTATGCGATACCGAGCATTTCCATGAGCGTCAGATTCAGCCAGCTTGCCGTACCGGAAAGCATCGGACCGATGTTTTCGCCCGTGGTGCTGTTGTTGTACTGTGTGCAGAAGCGAGGATTTCCCTTTGTGAAATAGGGATGCTCCATCGTCTTATAGGGGTAAACGGTATCCATGGCAAAGAACGCCATATCTGCAAGCTCTTTTGCAAGCTCCTTGTCGGCAACCTTTTTGGAAGCCTTGAGGAAGGCAGAAGCCGCCATCATAGCCGCGTGCTTGAAGATACCGCCATTTTCACGGTCGCCGGGGAAGTACGAGCTGGAAGCCGTACCGCTTGCGAGCTTGCCGAGATCGGCAGGCGTGCAAAGCTTGATGCCCGCGTCGGTCGTGAGATATTTTTTCGTGGTCGCAAGCATGGTGCGAATTTGTTCATCGGTCGCCACGTCTGCGAGGATGGACCAGCTGAAGGAGTTGAGATAGTAGGTGCCGGGGATATTTTCATCTGCGCTGATGCCGTCGCCGCCCGCGCCGAGGTAGGTATAACCGCCCTCGCGCTTACCGCCGACGAGCGCTCTTGCGAAGTAGTCGTCCTTCCAGCAATGCTTTTGGATTCTTTCCGCCAAAGCATCGGAAAGGGTCTGCATTTCATCTGCGAGCTGAATATTGTCGAGAAGCTTTGCCATATCCACGAGATGTCCGTATGCGATCTTGAGAAGGAATGCGTTCATAACGCTTTCGGAATATTCGCTCTTGAAGGCAGTGCCGTAAGGTGTGCCGTCTGCTTCGAGCTGTTCCTTGTAGCGTTTTTCCTTTTCGGGACCGTTAATCCAATCATCGTCGAGTTTGAGGCAGTCATTCCAGTCCGCCTTATCAAGGAGAGGAAGACCATGTGCGCCGACGGAAATTTTACCGCTGTACGTTACGACCGCGAGCATGGTGTCGAGAACGGAGCGCTTCTTTTCGGAGCTTGCGATAGGAAATTCCTCGTAAAGGAACGCGGTGTCGCCCGTGAGAGAAACGTAGCGGTAAACTGCTTGAATCAGCCACAAACCGTCATCGGAGCACATACCGGGCTCTTTGCCGACGTGATAGAAGTTATGGTTTGCATAACCCATCTCGTGAACGTTGGAGATCCAGTTGCTGAGCATCTCACGTGCAAGCTTATTTTCACCCATACCGATGATATAATACAGAGAAGCGAACATATCCTGGATTTCACGGAAGCCGATCTCACGGTAAGCTTTTTGTGTCCAAGCGAAGGAACGGGAAACGTAGGATTGGTAGTAAACTTGGAAGGGCAGGTTGTTGTTGACATATGCGTCAAAGGGCGCGTCTGCGGATTTCACTTTAAGGAAGCTTGCGTATTTCGCGGAGAACGCCTTGACCTTTTCAAATGCCGCGACAGCCGCTTCGGGATTTCTGTATTTTTCAACGAGATTGTTCAGAAGCTCGTCAAGCATATCGTCCTTGCCGCCCTTGGTGATGACCATGCCGACGAAGTGGTCAGCCGCGGTCTTACCGTTTGCGGGGAGAGAGAGCTTCTTGGAAACGGCATAGAACGGAACGATCTTAGTAACGGGCGCACAAGCGAGATGTGCCACGTTCTGCGGTTTTTCGAGCGTACCGTTGCCGACGAAATCGAGGTAGTTTGCGGTGTATTCGTCCATGGTCTCACCGTCGGCGAGCACGACAGCGAAGCGCTTGAGGACCTTCAAATACTGCGGATAGGGGTTGGGCGCAACGGCGATCGCCTTGCCGTCCTTGCGCAGGATGCTGCTTTCCCAAGTAACGCTTGCGTAGATGGTATCGTTCATGAGCGATTCGGGAGAAGCGAGCGCGAGCATACCTGTGAAGACGATCTTGAGCTTTCTGTCAGCGCCCGTGAGGTTTTCGATTTCAACGTGCTGTGCTTCTACGGCTTCGGGCATACCCTCTTCCTGCGGAAGAATGAAAAGGGTGCGAACGATACGAAGACCGCATTCGGTCTCGTACGTAATTTCGGTATAGTTATTGGAATGACGGCAGACGGCGGATTTTACGTTGGTTGCCACGTCTGCGGAATAGAAGATCTGCGCGCCGTTTTCCACGATATAGAACTGACGGTTGCAGGGTTCGCCGTTCTGCTCTGGAATGAGGGTGTAACGGGTCGAGGTGACCTGTCTTGCGGCAGTACCGCGGAAGGAGCCGTGTCCGAGGGAGTCGATGGCGCCCTTCGGTGTGGTAAGCAGGGGAGAATCAAAGCCGATGCGATTACCGATGAGGAGGTTCGCATCGAAATGTGTGCCGATCTTGGAAAGCTTCAGATCGATGATGTGGTCGCCGTTTTCATCGAGCTTACCTGCGCTTTCGCAGACTGCGGCATAGATGGCGCGGAGCTCCGCTTCGATCTCTGCGGGGATGGCGATCTCGCCGTTTTCGGTGTAATGGCGAAGCGTTTCCCCATATACGATAAGATGGCTCTTGGCGGGAATCGTTTCGAGATAGCAGGAAACGGCAGGGGTATTGAGCGCTTTTACCGCGATGGGCGCGGAAAAGGGAAGCCCTGCGGCACCGAATACCGCGTTTTCATCTGCGGAGGTAAACGATGCGGAATACGCGCCGACGAGCTTTTCGCCGAAGATTTCAGCGAGCTTCATTTCAGCCGCGCCGAGGACAGTTCTTGCGTTGACTCTTGTGAAGTTCATAAGCAAAATCCTTTCTTGTATGTATAGTTTAATAGACTTGTTCGCAAGCCTTAGCTTCCGAATATTTCCGCGCAGTCATCCTGAGCGAAACACCGCCTTGATTCCGCCTGCGGCGATTTTGCTTGCGCAAAATTTCGACTTCGGGCTTCGCCCTTCGCTCAGAATGACGTGGCGGTGTGTAGTCGAATGGATCTCGCGGATGTAGCAATTCAATCTTTTTAGGGTTATCGAACAAGTTTAATGTATTTACAATTTAAGGCGGGCAATGCCCGCCTTTTTATTATACCATAGATTTGTATAATTTTTCAATAGTTCCGTATTTTTTTCTCATGGAAGAGGGATTTATTTTGCGGAACTTTTGATTTTGCTCATTTCTTTTTATCGGGGAAAACGATCTCCATGATACCGCATAAAATACCGCCGATGAGGAAAACGATCCAACCGGGATGCCAAAGATTCCAAACGAAGCCGATGATAAGGTAGATGACTGTCGCAAGGAGCATGATCACGCCGCCGATCTTACCGCTCAGGCTGTTCTCCTCATGCTGTTCGTTGTCTGCCGTTTTGTTGTAATCATCGATATCGTATTTGCTTTTTTGCAGACCTGCCCACACGATGACCGTGACGGAGATCGTAATGAAGATGAAGAATATCATGGTAAGGAGAGAATCCCAGCGGTCTTCCGTGAAGCTTTCGGGCATTGCAATGCCTTCGGAGGCGATCAAAAATATCACGCCGAAGAGGATACCCATGACCGATGCGCCGAGCAGGATCGGGAACAGACGATTGTAGCGTTTGATCTCTGCGCGGTCGTATATCTTGCCGATATAGGGATGCTCTTTCACGAAATCCGAATGGGTGATGCCCGCAAAGATGAAGATAAAGACGGCAATCGCAACAAAAAACAAGAAAGCGATCGTCATAAAGATCTCATGGATACCGAGCGCGCCCATCATGAACATGATGACAAGACCGAATAAGATCAGTCCAACACCGCCCGCGACGGCAAGCGAAAACCGATTCATATGGGTATCGTACGACGCATCGGCTTCCGTATATTCACGGACAAGGTCATCGCGCAAAAGCGCGTCCATCGTACAGCCGAAAAGCTCGCAAAGTACGATGATCTTTTCTGTTTCGGGGAAGGCTCCGTCCGATTCCCATTTGGAAACGGTTTGACGGGAAACCTCCATTTTTTCCGCAAGCTCCTCTTGCGTCATTTCTTTTTTCTTTCGTAAAAATTGAAGATTCGTTCCAAAACTCATAATGTATCCTTTCTTCGCGGAACGGGGGGAGTCCATGCCCTCCGCGATTTGTTTTTGGTACTTCTATTTTACAATACAAATGGAAATCACACCACCAATTTGATGTTGCTTTTGCGTATTTTCACGTCAACTTTCGGTTGCGTTGTATGTGTGCGATGCAAAATCATTCCGAAACGGGCGAAAACGGAGCGGGAATCTCGCCTGTATAGCGATAAAGGCGGATGGTGGATTCATATTCCTTGATTTGATAATTTTCGCGGTTTTCGGAGAAATAAAAATATCCGTCGCCAAGGGCAATGATGCCTGTGCTTCCGAACTTAAATTCATAGCCGTAAACACCGCTTTCCTCGTGGGAAATACCGCTCTTTTTAAGGGTCAGGACCTTTCCTTTTTCCGCACCGCATCCGACGAGCGTTTCTTCCCTCGGCGTGCATTTGCCGTCGATGACGTACATCGAGAGGTTCGGGTATTGGGGCTTTCTGCCTCTGTAAACCGCCATGAAGATATCACCCGTGTAGGGGTCGTATTCTAAATTTTGTACGCCGAAGTTGGTATTTCCCGTGAAAACGAAATATTTGTTTTCTGCATGATCGGGACCGCTTGTGTGGATATTTTCCTTGGTCAGAACGGCTTCATAAGGCTTCAGTGCATTTGCGTCGTAAGAGAGAAGTACTTGGTAGTCGTTGTCGGTGCGGTCGTTTTCGCTGTAAATGCCGTAAGCGACCAGCATTCTCATACCTTCGCCCTCAAAATTTGGCGCAAATGTGATGCCGTCGATGCCCGAACAGCCGTGACGATGTTGCATTTCTTTTCCGTTTTCTTCCCATGCGGCAAGGTAGTCCTCGGTCGCCTCACGGAGCCATACGGTGGTCATAACGCCGTCTTTTTCGGCACTCATGTCGGGTTTTGTAATCTTTTCGCCGTCAAAAATCGCAACGTAGAACGCATTTTTGACTTCTCCGACGCCCAAATGATTCAAAATACTTTTACCGATCATATCGTTTTTGTATTCAAGAGAGGCATAGATTCTGCCGTCCTCTGCGTTATAGGCAAGACAGCCGAGATGCCCTGTAAAGCCTTTCACAGAGCCGATGAAATTGCCTTGCATATCGAGCTTGACAAGCTCGGTGGTGAAGGAGCAATAGATATAGTTTCTTTCTTTGTCGATGGCGATGCCTTGGATATGACCGCCGTGGAAGATGCCTGTGTAAATGGAAAGGGGGAGATTTTGTTTCATACCATTATACCTACTTTTATTTATCTTGAATAAGTGCAATCAATTTTTCAAGTTCGTCATTTGAAATCGGTTTGTTAAAAACTTGTATATCTTGAATCCTGTCGATGACGGAAGCGATTTTTTCTTGTTCTTTAACATTGTCAGAGTATTCGTATAGATTGGATAATCTTATGACATCTGCCCATTGAACAAGTTCTTTTTCAGAAATTTTCCCGTATTGACATGAAACGAGTGCAAACAGAACATCGTCGCTTGTTACTTGGATGGGAGATGGAGTTGTGAAATGAAAAGGATTGTCTCCGAGAGATTCTTTGAGTTTTGAATAATCAATTTTGAGATATTTATAATCCATTAAAAGTTTTTCCACTATAGTTCACCTCTTTTTTGAAAGAATATATACTTTTCTTGTGCAAAACAAGAAAAGTACCAAAAGAAATTTGCAAGCGTTCCGCTTGACCGAAGCGCAGATTTTATATCTTAGCGAAATCGGCTCCCCGCACGGATTCTCAATGAACGAGTTCATTGAGCCCTCCGGTGG
>JAGBCV010000064.1 GCA_017937845.1 Clostridia bacterium
AGTATATGCGCACAATCCTGATACGGGAGAAACGGCACTCAAAGAGGTTGTTCAGACCTTCGTCAATGAAGCAGACGAACTCATTCATATCACAGTGAACGGAGAAGAAATTATAACCACAAATGAGCATCCGTTTTATGTTCCTGTAAAGGGTTGGACTGCGGCATGTCAGCTTCGTGCAGGGGATCGTTTGCAACTTGTGAACGGCGAATATGTTGTTGTTGAACAAATTCAGCACGAAATCCTTGAATCGCCAATTAAGGTTTATAACTTTGAGGTTGAGGATTTCCACACTTATTATGTCGGAGAGCAAAGTGTTCTTGTCCATAATTTGTGTACAAAGTATAAATCTTTAAATCAAAATAATTATCGACATAATGCGCTTAAATATAATAATTCTGATGGAAAGAAATTATTTGCTCATCATGTTTTTCCGCAACAATTTAGAGAAGAATTTGCAAAGAGAGGCATAAATATTGATAGTCCTATTTATATAAAATTATTAAATCAACAACAGCATACAGCGATCCACTCGGCAGGTTATAATTCAATGTGGAAAAAATTCTTTATTGATAATCCATTTGCAAGATACGCTGATATTATGAAATTTGCTGGATTATCATAGAACTAAATTTGGAGTTTTATATGACGATATTAAATTTAAAACAACAAATTATAAATGAGATAATAAATATTGAAACTTCTCGACATTTTAGCATAATCAACAAAATAGAAATCAATTCAAATCAATATTACGATTTTTTTGAAGAACTATATACTAAAAATTTAGTCGATTTTTCTAAAGCAATATGTTTTCTTCGTGATCGTAACGATATAATCTATACTCAAATACAGGATCAAATAGAAAAATACTCTAATATATCTATTGAAAAGATAATGATACATATAATAAGATTATCGTTTTATTTTCACATAGATGTTTATGGAAATGTTGATACTTTAAAAACAGTTATAAATTCCCTTCGTTTTAACAAAACTTATCAAAGAAATACCTCATTGGTTGATTTTATAGTGCTATCGGAATGTATTGAACTTATTATGAGTGTTTCTAAATCCTCAAAATTTAAAAAACATCAATTATACCATGAAAATTATGAATTGGATAATGTATTTGTAAATTTAATT
Source organism: Clostridia bacterium (assembly GCA_017937845.1). Taxonomy (GTDB): domain Bacteria; phylum Bacillota; class Clostridia; order Oscillospirales; family CAG-272; genus QALR01. The sequence goes on from JAGBCV010000064.1 coordinate 1,147, forward strand.
GGAGTAGATGAGGTAACAGATATAATTATGGCAAATATATATTATGTTTGTTATCAATCGAAACTAGTATCATCATGTCCCTTTTATATAAAAATTGCACTTAAAGCTGCAAAAATTTGTGACAATTTAATTGGTGATGGAGGAGAACACTATCTAAAAACACATTCAAAATCGAAGTTGGAAAAAGATATTCATATATTAAATGATGTAGGATTATCTGCGTTAGCTGTCTTAATCAGTGAATATGTCAAACAACTTCAATATACAAATAAGTTAAAAAAACAAATAACAAATTGTTTAGACTTGTACAATTATGAACACTATATCGAATGTTATTTATTGCATTATGTTAATAAAACGAATAATAATATTTAAAAAATCAAATCTTCACAACACAAACAAACAATATTTTCCATTCTATATGTTTAATAATTATAGAAATATAAAACGAAAATATTGTCATAATTGAGAATATATATTTTTCTTATACCAGTATTTCCAAAAAATCAAGCGTTATAGCTTATAATCTCCCGAAACGGACGGTCAACTGACCGTCCGAGTTTCTTTTTAAGAGAAAGTTTGCAAAAGTTTCAGTTTTTTGTAACTAAAGGTCGAATTTTTGAATTGATATTATATATCGTTATTCTTAGATATAAATCAAAATATAAAAGGGAGTAAAAATAATGAAAACTGAAAATAATGCGTATACTTACAAAAAACAACTTGAGAAAGCAAGAAAAGAACAAAATATAGTAAAGGTTCTATTTGATTTTCTTTCACTTCTGTCACCATTATTTATTGCTCTTCTGTCGTTAGACCCTTCTTTGGATATGCCATTGCCATTAGCGTTTAATCGTATTTCAACATATTTGTATTATTTATTACTACTTGTTTCAATCTTTAACATTGTTCTGCATATAAAAAATGCAATATTTATTCGAAATGATGTGCATGATATTTACGTTCCGCAATTTTTAGACCATATAGATCTATTTTCGAAAAACAAATACGATGAACTTTGCAAAGAGATTCATCATAATTCAAAAAAACTGGAACAAGATGTTTTGCTATATAATGCACATGGTGTAATTAAGGATATGTTATTACATCTAAAACATCTAATTCATAATATTACCGATGTCGATTTAAGAAATATAAGTGTGAATTTCATCTATAAATATAAAGGTTCCGGTGAACACTGGCAAACAATTGACGGAACATCTTCCTGTTCAATTGGGACATTGGACGAATTGGTAACAAAAGGAGCCTCTACATATCATTATTTATATGCAAACAATTGTGAGTACGTGTTTTTTAACGATAAGGCTTCGGCAGATTGGCATATATACACCCAGTATGCGTGATGGAAGTAACAGAGCCGAATGGGGTTCTATTTATTGTAAACGTATTTTATGTACAATGCATCAAGAAAGAGTTGTTGATGGCATTATTGCTATTTCTTCATATAATGAAAAATTTTGCAGATCAAAATTTAAAAATAATATTTCTCAAATCGAGCATTTGATTGACGATGCGGTAACAAGTATTACGAATTTGCTCCGTATTGAAATGGCTTCTTTATATTTGAGACATAGATATATTCAAAACACACAAATCGAATGCTTGCAGATGCTTAACAAAATTATAAATTCGAAATCGTATACATATAAAAAATGTTGCACTTGTGATTTGACCAAAGATGATATTAATAATATGGACGAAAGTAAACGCATTCAGTATTTAAATAAATATCTATATCAATTTAAAAGAAATTATAATAAAACTCAACAGGGCTATTTTAAATACGATAATAATATTGATATTGATACGCTTGCAGCAATTGAATACAAGTATCGAAAATTAAATAAATAAAAACTCTAATATTAAAATTCATTACCGCTATCTAAGCTATCAAAATTGTATTAATAATTTAGAGATATGCAGTATAAAAAATATGATTGTTTTTGTAAAACTGAATCATTTTGTGCTATCAGTTCATCATGTAGTTAACTATGTTGGAGAATGTTTTTACCGTAAAGTTGAACGACATTAAACTTGAATTTGTTGAGAAATATATAGCAGATTGCATCAATGAATATGAAGAGAAAAGAAAAATTCTGTATCGTGCTATTTGTGATTATATTTCTAGTATGACAGATTCTGATGCTATCAACGAATATAGAAAATTGCTGTGCTAACTAACAATAAAGATTAAAATCAAATAAAAAAAGAGAGAAATTGTTTTAATTTATCAATTTCTCTCTTTTTGCATTATTTACTTATTACATTCTTGCACTGCTTTTTAAAGACAGAAGAGATTATGAAAAAGAATCTCCTTTGCAACGATTTCCTTCGCTTGGCTTTCCATCCTCTGCACCCATTTCATTTGATCTATGGCTTTAAGATTTTCGTCAACCCCTTCTGCTTTTGCAAAATCGACTATCAGAGAGGAGTACATTTCCTTGGCTCCTGTATCAATATCCGCAAGATATTCAAGGATTTCGCCAGAACCGATTAAGAGAGAATAACGGCAAGGATAGTGCTCTTTGAGCCATTCTTCATGTTGCCAACCAAATCTACCAATTTCTTTTTGTTCTGGTAATTCAATGTTGGGGATAAATACGCCGTTTACTTCTCGATAGGTGATGCCATGTTGTTCAAATAAGTTTTTTCATGTTTTCAATTTTCCATACATTTATATTTTGTAAGCAATGTATGTGTGGATTGATTTCCTGTTGTATCCTTATTTATTGGAAACTCCCGACTCCCATCGGGAAACGGCTTGCGGTGTAACGCCGAGCGCCTCTGCAAGCGTTTCCTGTGTGCGCCCATCTCTGCGGCGGAGTTCTCGTATTTTCGTACCTAAATTCAGTTGCATATCAGATTCTCCTTTATATGTTGTTCACCGGTGTACTTTCATTATAGCATATATCGGAGAAAAAACAATGATAAAATAGTTGTTTTGATTTCAACTGTTGATTGAGTTTTTTGAAAAAATTCCGTCCCTCCGCGTGGTCATCCTGAGCGAAACACCGCCGGATTCCGCCTTAGGCGATTTTGCTTGCGCAAAATTTCGACTTCGGGCTTCTCGCCCTACGCTCAGAATGACATGGCGGTGTGCAGTCGAATGGATCTCGCGGACATAGCCATCCATTCTTTTGGCGTTATCGAACAAGTCCAATCAATAATTGATGGCGCAAAGCTCGAAATAGCTTCTCGGATATTCGCAAACGGGACAGACCGACGGGGCGCTCGTGCCAACGACAACATGACCGCAATTTCGGCATTCCCAAACCTTAACCTCGCTTTTTTCAAAAACACTTGCCGTTTCGATATTATGAAGCAAGGCGCGATAGCGTTCCTCGTGGCGTTTTTCGATATCCGCTACCATGTGAAATTTTTGTGCAAGCTCGGGGAAGCCTTCCTTTTCGGCGGTAACGGCAAAGCCCTCATACATATCCGTCCATTCATAATGCTCACCCTCGGCGGCGGCTTTCAGATTTTCATCTGTTTTTCCGATACCGCCAAGCTCACGAAACCACATTTCCGCGTGTTCACGCTCATTGTCGGCGGTTTTCGTGAAAATATCCGCCATTTGCTCATAGCCTTCTTTTCTTGCGACAGAAGCAAAAAACGTATATTTGTTTCTCGCCTCCGATTCTCCCGCAAACGCCGCTTTGAGATTTTCCTCCGTTTTCGTGCCTGTATATTTGGATCTTCGCGGTGTTACCTCGGGAATTTCCGAAAAAGCATCCTCATCGGATTCCAAAAGCTCCATATATTCCGCGCCCTGCACGCCGCAAAGCGGACAATACGCCTCGTCGAGCGTATCCGATTCAAAAATGTGACCGCAAACCTTACATCTGAGTTTTTTCATATGATCTCTCCTTTATATTTGAAAATCTTCATGACATAGGATTTCCAAATCCAAGAAAATCATACGTTTAACAAACGATTAAGGCGAATACAATTCCCTGTTTATTGACAAATCTGTTTATCCGTGTTACAATATAGACACATATAAAAGTTATTTTGTCATTTGGAGGAACTTATCATGTTGGATGCTTTCAACGAGCGTCTTTCCGCGATCAATCAAAAAATTGACCCTTTTCGTTATTATGTATTGCGGCTTTTGCGCGTATTCGTTTTTTATCATGCGTTCGTTTTTGCCGCGGAAGCCAGCATTTCGCGGATGCCGTTCGGCAATCCCGATATCGTATCGGAATACAATCCGTTTCGGTTTCATTTCGCTTCCACGTTTTCTATCGTTCTCGTATATGCGATGGTCGCGGGCATCTTTATTTTATACGATGCGACTGCACGCCGTCGATTTGTAAAAGCGCCTCCTGTCGAAACACATTATTTTTCGGAACATCTCGGCATTTTGCGCTCCTATGAGTTCCTATGCCATGCCGCGGCGATGCTCATTCTTCCGCTCATTTCCAAATCGAATATTTTTGCACATCCCGTCTGTCTGTTTTTCGGTCGTGAGGGATTTTCGGAAATGGGTATCTATATCCGTTATCTTTTGACGGCTTTCCCTCTTTTTTTGCTGATAGAAATCATGTTCCGTTTAAGAACGAGAACATTTTGGCGTGAGCTTCGCGCTGATGAAGCCATCGATATGCACTTTGACCTTATCAAGATCGCGCTGATTTGGGTGCTTATTGCGTTTGTTTATGGTTATATCGCACAGTTTTATCTGCCTGCCATTCCCATCGCTCTCGGCTTTTTTGCATATCCCATCACATGGGTCATCATCCTCGGCGTTCTTTTCGGTATCTTCCTTTTCCGACGCTTGCGCGCCATGAAGATTCGCAAAAAATTCATACAAAATTTAAGGCAGTTCTGCAAGGAATATCATTTTGAGCTTTCCCACATCAAGCATCCGTATCTCTCCATCTTCCGCAACGACCGTGGATATCATTTTACCGTGAAAGCTTATGGTAAGACCTACGCCTGCAAGATGCTCGCCGCCATCTCCAAGGACGCCAAAATGATCTTCCTCGATGAAAATATGGGGTATTTCAAGACCGAAATGAAGGTCAAAAACAGCGAGCTGACCCTTTACCGCAAGAAATTTTATTACGGCTTTGATGCGCCCGATGCTGACCATAAGGTTCTCATCGTGTCCCCCGCTCCGCATACGATGCTTGCCGTCAATACCAAGGTAGCTTTTGCCTCGGACGGCGTTACTTACGTGAAAGAAAGCAAAGATTTCAAATACGTGGATAACGCGACGAACGTATTTGGTCTTACCGTTTTTTCGGGTTCGGCGTTTATCAACGCGCTCGAACGGAATTGCCTGTATGTAAAGCCGGAATGATTCCGAAAGCCACAAAAAACTCGCCCAAGTCCATCGGACTTGGGCGAGTTTTTCTTCATATCAAAGGTTATAATATTTATCAAATTCTGCGGGGTGCGGAATTTTGGAAAGCTCACTGCATTCTTCGCGTTTGGTCTTAATGAAGTTTTTGAGAAGCTCTTCGGGGAATACACCGCCTGCGGTGAGGTAATCATGATCAGCTTCAAGAGCATCGAGCGCTTCGGGAAGCGATGCGGGAAGATGATGGAGCTTTGCTTTTTCTTCATCGCTGAGGTGATAGAGGTTCACATCATACGGACCCCAACCGTTTGCATGAGGATCGATCTTATTCTTCACGCCGTCAAGACCTGCCATGAGGATCGCCGCATAACAGAAATACGGGTTACAGGTCGCGTCGGGGTTACGAAGCTCGAAACGGCGTTTATTGGGCGATTTTGCATATGCGGGAATACGAATGACCGCGCTTCTGTTGGAGGTCGCATAACCAACGGTAACGGGTGCTTCAAAGCCGGGAACAAGACGCTTGAAGGAGTTCGTGCTGGGGTTTGTGAGCGCGCAAAGAGAAGCGATATGCTTGAGCAGACCGCCCATGAAATAGTGCGCGGTTTCGCTGAGATGTGCATAACCGTTATCATCGGAGAATACGGGCTCTCCGTCTTTGAGAAGGAGCATATGAACGTGCATACCGCTGCCTGCTTCGCCGTAAATAGGCTTGGGCATAAAGGTCGCGGTTTTGCCGTATTTGAGCGCGGTATTATGAATGATGTATTTGATCATCATGGTAGCGTCTGCCATGGTGGACATCTTACCGAGCTGGGGTTCGATCTCAAACTGACCCGATGCGGCAACCTCGGGGTGATGATAGTTGATCTCAATGCCCATCTGCTTCATCAAGAGGCACATTTCACTGCGACATTCATACGCAACGTCAAACGGCTTTGCGATATGATAGTTTTTCTGCTTCGGAACGATCACACCCTTGCCTTCCACAGCGCTATTCCAATAAGACTGCTTGGCATCGACGTTGACGGCAATATTTTTACCGCTGACTTCCCAGCCTACCTGATCGAAAAGATAAAATTCAAATTCGGGCAAAATGAGCATCGTATCCGCGATACCGAGGTCATTCATATATTTTTCTGCCGCAAGAACGATGTTACGGGGATACTGCGGGAGCGGACGGTTTTCGGGGTTATCGATGATCATTGCGTTACCTGTCATCGAAAGGGTCGGAATCTCACAGAACGGGTCGATCACTGCGGTATCAGGGTCGGGAATGAACACCATGTCACTCTTTTCAACGACCGCATAACCGTAGTTAGATGCGTCAAAGCCGATACCACTTTTCATGGTATCTTCAGAAAAATTTTCTGCAAGAATGGTTACGTGGCGATATTGACCATTGATATCCACCATTTTGAAATCGACCATTTTAATGTCGTTTTCTTTGATCATATTCATGATATCCTGAACAGTTTTTGCCATAAAATCTCTCCTTTATGTAATTTTAATATTTCTCTATAAATTAGGATATCATTTTTTTGTAATTTTGTCAATAAAAAATCACAAATCTTCTTTTACCCTTTCGGAATGAACATATTTTTTTCTTCTCTCGCTTGACAATATGAAAACTTTGTGTTATAATTGTCAAGCTATGCGGGCGTGGCGGAATTGGCAGACGCGCCAGACTTAGGATCTGGTGTCCCCGACGTGCAGGTTCAAGTCCTGTCGCCCGCACCAAAAAGAAACGACAATTTTCGGCAGAAGATTGTCGTTTCTTTTTGGTTCTCTTCTCTTTTCTTTCTTCCCTGTTCTCTCTTCTCTCAAATTGTCGTTTCCAGATAAAAAGATAAAAGAGAAGAAAGAAGAGAAAAGGTAGCTTTGCTTCGCAAAGCACAAAATATTGACACAAAAACACCGACCTACCTCTGTAAGTCGGTGTTTTTATCATTTGATTTCCTGTTTTTTGATGCGTTTTTTCATTTTTCTCACGTCGCGTATCATGCGGGTCGCATCCTGCAAGAGATTGACCGTAGATTCACGGTGATTGATGATCTTAACGGGCATTTCCGCGATCTTATAGCCGATTTTGGTGGCGATCATGATGACTTCAAGGTCAAAGGCAAAGCGGTCGACCTCACAGTTGCGGAAGATCTTCTTCGCCGCATCATGGCGAAAGCCTTTGATACCGCATTGAGAATCGGAAAGCTTGAAGCCTGCAATAAGTCCGATAAATTTCAAATACGTTTTAGAAGCGATCTTACGGATCCAAGTGTAGCCGTCATAACCATCTTTAGAGAGATTTCGAGAGCCTACGACAATATCCGCGCCCGTTTTTGTAAGCGTTTCGGCAAGGCGCGTGACCGCATCGGTGCCGTAAGCGTTATCGCAGTCGGTGAAGATGATATAATCGCCCTCGGCGGCAAGCACACCCTGACGAACGGCGTATCCCTTTCCGTGATTGGGCTGATAGGTGACAAGACGGATTCGAGCATCCTTTTCATGCGCCGCCTTGACAGGCTCGGCACAGGTATCGGAAGAGCCGTCATCGACAAAGATCAGCTCCCAATCCTCAAAGGTCGATGCCATATAGGAGGAAAAATCCTTGACCGCCGCTTCTGCAATCGAGCTTTCGTTATACATCGGAATGATTAAAGAAATTTTCATAAATATAGATATCCTTTTGTTTTTTATCTCGTGGGCAAATGACCCGTTTTATCCGTCAATATTATTGATATTGATCTTATTGTACGCCTTTACGTCATACGGCACGAGCGAGGTATTTTGTGTATAGCTTTCAAGAAGCATGGCATAACGGGAATAATGAGGGGTATAATAATCGGAACCCGCATAGGAATAATTGTATATCTCCTCTGCGATGCCGTCATCGCTGCAAATATACTCCATATCAAAGCCAAGTCGCTGATAGATGGCAAAATATGCAAGACGATTGCTTTCATCACCGCTCATGATCTCGCTGATGCCGTTTTCGTCCAAAGCCTTGATGGCGTTGACAACGAAGGTATTGACGGAGTCGCCCGTAGACGAGCCGACGATATTGCCGTAAGCATCAAAATAAATTTCGCTCTGATAACCCTCACTGCCATATTCTGCGATCACGTCGTCAATGTTTTCTCCTGCAAGGAGCTTTTCATTCGCCTTCGTGATAGCAAGACGCGCCGCTTCCTCTGCCGCGGCATCGCCCTTGGAATATACGACGATGACCTGCTTATAATGATTATAGCTCTGCGCCAGATAATCGGAGAGATCGCCGCCGATGACCGCCTTCAAGCGCTGTGTCAAAAGCGAGCGGTAATGGGAAAATTCATAATATTCGGGAGTCGTACCGGCAAGACGCATGGTATTGCGGTAGATCTGCTCCGCATATTCTTCCTTGGTGCCGTCATAATCAAAGTCCGCGTCGTCGATCTGATCGACGTATCCCTGAAGCTTATCGCGGTATTCCGCCTTGAAATCCTGCTTGTCCTGCTCGGTGATAGAGATACCGTGATCCTCAGCAAGCGCCACAAGACCGTAAAATTCGATGATGGTATTTTCCGCGACCTCTTTGATGGCTTTGTTCTTTTCTTCCGTTGTCGCAAGCGTTTTGTTACCCTCGCTATCCTCAACGATATCAGTCACGATACCTCTCAAATATACGAAAACGGTCTGATAAAGCTCATAGGGGACGCTGTATGTTTTTTCACCGCTTCCGCCATCGACCGTGATGGAAAAAACATCCTCATGCTCTTTCGCGCAGCCTGTAAGCGGGAAAGCGAGTGTTGCAAGCGCAAGAATAAGACAGATCGCTCTTTTCAATTTCTTCATTTTGCATATAACCCTTTCTGTGTTATGCTCCAAAACCGCATAAGCGGTATTGGAGCGTTCCTTATATGATTACTCATTTTATTGTATCACAGAATCTTTCCTTTTGCAATCCAAAATTAAATATTTTACATATTGTTCGCAAATATTTCCGAAATCATGCGATTTTGTATCTGCTCGACCGCGGAAAAGTCCATATATCTGCCGTATATCGCTTCCAATTCGCCATGAAGTCTGCCTGCTTCGGCAAGAGAGGAGAGCGCGCCATCCAAAAGGCTCTTGCCGCATTTTTCCGCAAAGCGAAGCCTTGCTCTTCTTGCCGAAAGACGCTCCTTGGAGGAAAAGCGTGCGCTGTTGATGATCTTATCCGCACTTTGTGCCTCCTCCTCACACATCACGGCAAAGAGGATATCCTCTCCTTCCACGTAGATCGCCTCGATATGCTCGCTGACGAGCGGGGTCGCGCAGACGGTCATTTCGATGCCCTCGCGCAAAAGCGCGGCGTAAAGATGCTTCATAAAGAGATATTCCAGCCCGTTTTTCTCCGTCACCGCATAGATTTTTTTCGCTTTTTTCTGCAAGGTATCGAGCTTTACGCATCCGCGTGTGCCGATCGCCGATATGTAGATGCGTTTTTCCGCTCCTTTTTTCGTCCTTTTGAGCGCGAGAACCAGTCTGCCGACCGCCGCTTCCGCCTTACCCGAAAGGAAAACGGGCACGAGCAGATCGTCGGTTTCGTGAGAAAGTCTGCCTGCCGCGGCAAGAAAACGGTACGCCGTTCGGTAAGCATCTGCCTTGGCGTGGCAAAGCGCCATGATGTCATCCCTCTCCTTTTCCAGCCCCGCATAGTCAAACGCCTCGAAAAGACTCACGATGCGCTCCACAGCTCCGGGATATACGGGGTCCGTCATATGGGGCGCTGTGCCGTCCAGAACGGCAATACCAAGCGCGGGGATTCGCACGCCGTCCAAAGAATCGGTATCGGAGGAGCAATAGATGTATTCCGTTTCATATCCGCTCGCCTCGGCAGAAAAGCCGATCCTTTTCATCAGCGTCGATTTGCCCGTTCCGGGACCTCCCTTGAGAATATAAAGCCTTCGATGCTTCTCTGGCGCAAAATACGCGGGAAAAAGACTTTGAAAGCCATGCTCGGTATTTGCCGCCGCAAAAAATGTTGTCATAAATGTACCCTCCCTGAAAAGCAAGTGTATTTTCAAAAACAGTTTATGCGCCGGCTTCTCGGCTCGACAAAAAAATTTCAAAAATATTTACGATTCATACGAAAATTTTCCAAAATGTACTTGACAGGCGGGGCTTGGTTGTAGTATAATAATCGTCGAGAAATTTTATTCTCTTTGCACCTTTTTCATGCGGAGGGAGGGATTATGAATGGCTGAAATTAGAGTGAAAGAAAATGAATCGCTTGACAGCGCTCTTCGCAGATTTAAGAGACAGTGCGCTCGCTCCGGAGTAATTGCCGAAGTTAAGAAGAGAGAGCACTACGAAAAACCGAGTGTTAAGCGTAAAAAGAAATCTGAAGCAGCAAGAAAGCGCAAATTCAAGAGCTGATTGCAGCGACACATTTGGCTGATTACAGCAAACATTGCCCCGCGAGCTTTGCGCTTCGCGGGGTTTTTGTTATTCTTCCGTTTATTTTCGTACAAAATGACAAAACTATACATATAAGATAAATAGAGGTGTTTCATATGGAAAAGAAAGCCTATCTGGAAATCGCAAAGATTATCAATACCCACGGCGTGCGCGGTGCAGTCAAGCTCGACCCTTGGTGCGATACCCCCGAAACGCTCAAAAAAATCAAAAAGCTCTATCTCGAAAACGGTACGGTCTTCGACGTTTCCAACGTGAAAATGATCAACGGCGGCTTCGTCGTGCTTTCCCTTTCGGGTGTTGAGACCGTAGAGGATGCCGTCAAGCTCAAAAATAAGATCCTCCTTGCCAAGCGCGAGGATATTCCGCTCGCCGAGGGCGCGCATTTCATCTGCGACCTCATCGGTATGCCCGTCAAGGATGCCGAAACGGGTAAGGTATACGGTACGCTCCTTGAAGTCACCCAGCCTGCCTTGCAGGAGCTTTACGTTGTCAAGACCGAAAACGGCAATACCGTCATGGTTCCGAATGTCCCCGCCTTTATCCATCATATCGACGAAGAAGCCATCTATATGACCCCCATCGGCGGTTTCTTTGATGACGACTCCGTGGAGGCATGATATGCGCTTTGACATTATGACGCTTTTCCCCGACCTTGTGGAAACCGTCCTTTCGGAAAGCATCATCGGCAGAGCCAGAAAAGCAGGCATCATCGATATCCATTCGCATAATATCCGCGATTATTCCAAAAATAAGCATCGTCACGTGGACGACACCCCCTACGGCGGCGGCAAAGGTATGCTTATGAGTCCCGTCCCCATCTACGATTGCTATTTAGACGTCATAGACCCCGCAAAAAATCCGTCCGAGCGGCGGCACGTCGTCTATATGTCCCCGCAGGGAAACGTGCTGACACAGGCAAAAGCGCGTGAATTTGCGGAAAAATACGACGATATCATCTTCCTTTGCGGTCATTACGAGGGCGTTGACCAGCGCATCATCGACGAGATCGTAGACGAGGAGCTTTCCATCGGTGATTACGTTCTGACAGGCGGAGAAATTCCCGCTTGCATCGTTGTGGATGCCGTTTCCCGCCTCATTCCGGGCGTTCTTGCCGATGCGGAGTGTTTTGAAAAAGAGAGCTTCACGGACGAAAATCTGCTTGAATATCCGCAGTATACGCGCCCGTATGAGTTCCTCGGCAGAAAAGTCCCCGACGTTCTCATAAGCGGTCATCACGCCAATATCGAAAAATGGCGCGAGGAGCAGGCGCTCGCCAAAACCAAAGCCGTACGTCCCGAGCTTTACGAGCGCAAAATGAAAGAAATCGCGGAAAATACCGCAAAAACGAAGAAAAAGAAGTAATTTCAGCGTAAAAGCGGGCGAGGACAATTCAAGCAATTTCTTTGGTATAAAAACGGGCGATTCGTGAATCGCCCCTACTATCTTGTTAATTCTAAAAGTTTATGTTTCTGGAAGCCTCTCACTCCGGGAGAGGTGGCACGCCGAAGGCGTGACGGAGAGGGTTTTTAGGTCAAAATTAGCCCTCTCAGTCAGCTGACGCTGATAGCTCTCGTAAGGGGTCCTCAAAACGCTGTTGCGTTTTGGGGTTCGCGCACGGAGGGCGAGCCTTTCAAAATGTCAACTTTTAAGTGGAACAAGATACTACACAAAAAAATGAAAGCGAGAAAACGAAGCATGACGAAAAAAGAAAACAAAACCGCCATTCTCACCGTTTTTCTCATGATCTTTGCGACCCTCTGCGCCAAAGCGACGGGAATGCTTCGCCAAATGATGACGGCGAGCATTTTCGCCGCAGGCATGGAGGGCGTTGCTTTTTCGGCGGCGTCCAAAATTCCCTTTGCCATCTTCGATATGCTCTTTTCCACGGCGATCTTGGGCTCTTTTTTGCCGATATACCGCGGAAATCTCTGCTCGGACGAAAAACGCGCAGACGCCTTTTCCGCCTCGTTTTTTACGTTTACGGGTGTTGTCACGGCGCTCGTTTCCCTGCTTGGCACGCTTTTGGCGCGTCCGATATTGCTTTTTGCCGCGCCGAATCTCGATGCGCAAACGGCGGACCTTGCCGTTTCTCTCCTTCGCATCATGTTCCCCGCCATGATTTTTGCGGGGCTTGCGTATACGCTCATCGGCATCATGCAATCGCATGAAAAATATCTTCTGCCTGCGATGGTGAGCGGCATCTCCAACGCCGTTATTATCGCATATTTGGCGATTTTTCCTCCATTTTTGAGCAAAACGACCGCTATTTACGGGCTTTCTGCGGTTTATCTGCTTTCTTGGGCGGTTCAATTCTGTGCGCTGGCGCTTCCTTTGCTGAAAATACGCAAAATGCCCCATTTTTCGCTGAATTTTCGCAATTTTGACCTCATTTTGGCGGAAAAACGCGCAATTCCCGTCATGTTCGGCGCGTGGCTCATTCCCATGACGACGCTGATCGCAAACGCCTTTTCCTCCTATATCGCCCCCGAAAGCATCGAAGAAAACGCGCTGCAAGGCGCTGCCATCGTGGCTTATGAAAATGCGTTTTCCGTCTTTTCCATCGCGGGAGGGCTCATGACCTACGGCATCTGCAATTATCTTTTCCCCAAGCTTTCCGCAAAATTCGCAGGCGGCGACAAAGAGGGCTTCGGTGCTTCGGCGCGCATCGGACTTTTCCTTTCTCTCGCCGTCACGCTTCCTATCGCCATCGCCGTTTTTCTGCTCTCGGATGAGATCGTCTGCGTGCTATATCTGCGCGGAAGCTTCACAGAAGGACTTGCGCGCGCCGCGGCACAGAGCCTCAAGATGCTCTCTCTTGCGCTCCCTGCATATAGCGTCATCGAATTTCTTTCGCGCACCTCGTATTCCTGCGGGAAGGTGCAATATCCGATGGCGGGGGCGCTTTGCGGTATCCTTGCGATGCTTTCCTCCGCGCTTTTGTTTCGTCTGAACGATGCGCTTTCCGTTTCGACGGTCGCGCTTTCCGCCGTCCTTGGATTGACCGCTTCAGCGCTCACACAGCTTCTCTGTACGCGCACGCTCTTAGCGCAGACGGACCGCAAAGGAACGCTGACAAAAATACTCGTTTGGTTGATAGGTGTATCTCTTTCTGCATTTGTCATGCTGAGTATACAAGAAATTTTGAAAAAAATTTGGCAAAAGCCCACCGCTTTTCAAAATTTGGTGATAATTGCTATTGTTTTTCTGCTGGGATTTATGGTATATTTAGTATGGATATTTTTATTCCGTAAAATGATATTTTCCAAAACCTCATCCGGAAAGGAGGACACTTTCTGATGGATAAAGAGAAAAAAAGAGGAAAACGGAACCGTCCGGGCAATTCCCTATTCATTTCGGGACTCAATCGCTTTTCCGCGTGGGTCTATTCCTGTATTCTCGCAGGCTTGTTCGGCTTTATCTTCACCTCATACCAGAAGCTATCGGACGGCTTTCGCACCTCGTTTCTCCTGACGAAGCTCCGCGGACTTTTCCGCAATATGAAAGAAAACCCCTTCAAGCGCGCCAAGCACAGCGTCGCAAAAATTTACGAGCAAAGCTTTTGTCTGACGTGGATCCGTCGATTTTTTCAAGGCTTCCTCACCATGCACGTCAATAATCTTGGGCTGATCTGCTTTTCCTATGGCTTTTGCGTGGTCATCATTCAGCTTTTGAAGCTCTATACGTTCAACGTCATCATGGAAAATCCCTACAAATCGCTCATCGTCGGCATCATCGTAAGCCTGCTCGGTATTTTCATGTTCTTTTCCAAAAAGAGCATCGCGGGACTCCTGTATGAAAGCAAGACCGCCCGCTTCATTCTCTTTGATCTCCTCGGCTTTCAGATGTACGGCATCGCGCAGGCGGCAAAGGTCGAGCCTCGCCGCATCTTCAACGCCTCCTTGGTGCTGGGCTTGCTCCTTGGCGGACTCACCGTTTTCATCGAAGCCATTCGCATTCCCGCCTTTTTCGTCTTTCTGCTCGTATTCATTCTCGTTTTGAACTCCCCCGAGTCGGCGATCATTCTCGTTTTTCTCACGCTTCCGTTTTTGAAAACGATGCACCTCGTCTTCACGATGTGCCTCATCTACGTGTCGTTCCTTTTGAAGCTCATCTGCGGCAGACGTGTCTTCCGCTTGAAGCTCACGGATTTCGCGGCGATCGCCTTCATGATCTTCGTTTTCTTCGGCGGTATCTATTCGGTCGACGCTTCGAGTTTTGAAAAGATGTGCGTATTCGTCTGCTTCATGATGGCGTATTTCGTCATCAAAAACACGCTCGGCTCTCCCGCGCTCGTGCGCCGTTGCATCTATGCGCTCATTACGTCCAGCGTCATCGTTTCGCTTTACGGGCTTTATCAGAACTTTTTCGGCACGTTCACGGCAAACGCATGGCTCGATACCAACACCTTCTCCGAAATCGAAGGCAGAGTCGTTTCCACGTTCCAGAACCCCAACGTCCTTGGCGAATATATCATCATGATATTCCCGCTCATCTTGGCGATGATGGTCAGCGAAAAACAGCATAACAAGCGTTTTTCCTATCTTTTCGCGGCGATCATCAACTGCGCCTGCCTCGTTTTCACGTGGTCACGCGGCGCATGGCTTGGCTTTTTGCTTTCGCTGATCCTCTTCTTTGCCGTTTCGGGCAAGCATTTTTTGACTGCGGCTATTCTTTCCCTCCCCGTTCTCGGCGTTGTTTTGTATTTCGCCATGGATACGGTCATTCTTCACCGCTTCACCAACATCTTCGACAGCTCCGCCTCCTACCGCTTCAACATTTGGCGCGGTGTTCTCCGTATGCTCGACGATATCGGACTTCAAGGCATCGGCATCGGCGAGGGCGCGTTCCGCATGATCTACCCCGGCTACGCGCTTTCGGGCATCGAAGCCGCTCCCCATTCGCATAATTTGTTTTTGCAGATTTTGGTGGAAACGGGCGTCTTCTCTCTCATTGCATTCCTTGTCTTTTTGTTCTTCTATACGCAATGCTCTCTGAGCTTTTGCAAAAACGCATACAATCCCGCCAATAAGACCATCTGCCTTGGCATCTACGCAGGCATCTTCGCGTTCCTCGTGCAGGGGCTGACGGACTACGTTTGGTATAATTACCGCATTTTCCTCCTTTTCTGGATGATCCTCGGGCTTGGACTTGCCCACATCCGAACGGCAAGCGCCACGGAGGAGGAATCCGTCCCGTTCGCATAACCGCGGCAAACCGACCGCGTTCCTCGTTCTCCCGTCGGCGGCGGGGGATCCGTGGAAAAATATAACTTTCCGCCGGGAAATGAGCGTATCATGAACCTTGAAAAGAAAAAGACGCGCTTTAATTTTATTGACGTCGTCATCATTCTCATCATCCTCGCCATCATCGGCGCGGCGGCATATCTGATCGTTACCGATATGCAGACAAACAAGACCTCCCGTTTGACGGGAAACATGGACTTCACCGTCCGCATCTCCTCCGTAGATGAGGAAGCGCTCGCCCTTTTTGAAAGGGGCGTTATCGTAAAGGATTCCGTAACGGGCGCCGTCATCGGCGAAATTTTCGGAGTCAATGCACAGAAATCGCGCTATTACGGCAATATTGCGGCAAAGGACGATGACGGCTACGTCGTCCCCGTTTCGGAATACGAGGACAAGTACGACGTTTACGTCATCATCCGCGGCAACGCAGAAAAGGATCTGCGCGGTATCCACTACATCAACGATACGAAGATCCTCATCGGTTCCACCGTATATTTTAAGATCCCCTCCTTTACCTCCATTTCGTATATCACGGATTTTACCCCCATGATAACAGAATAATTTGCGAAAAACATACGAAAGGAACACATTATGCCAATTTCCGAAAAGAAACGATCGGGCGCGCATTTCAATCTTTTTGACGTGATCCTGATCCTCGTTATCATCGCCTGCATCACAGGCATCGCGCTTCACGCATATTTCACAAAGGACCTCACCGAAACCTATTCGGAGACCGCCAATATCTCCTTCGTCGTATCGGGCGTATCCGAGAAAACGGCAGACGCCTTTTGCGTCGTCGGTGCTTCCCTGTACGCGCAGGATTCCGACAGAATCATCGGCACACTTCTCGAGTCCTCCTATGCCCCCCTCTTTCTCGACCTTGAAAACGCCGAGGGACTCCTCGTCAAGGCAAAGCATCCCGACAAAAAGGAGATCACCGCAAACGCCTCCTTCACGGGTACGTGGACGGACGATGGCTTTCTGATCGGCGGTACGACCCTTGCCATCGTCGGAAAGGAAATGAAGATCTATACGGAAAACGCCGTTTGCACGATCGTCTTCACAAGCGTTTCCAAATGACCGCGCAAAAAGGAACGCCTTCCGTACGCGATAAATTTTTTTCATTTCCATCTATTTTTTCTTGAAAACCTATTGATTTTAGCATGAAAGATTGCTATAATTATAATAATCATAGTCAGGGTGTTCGCACTTTTGAACACGACATCACAAATAGGAGCGCAAAAGAAAAATGATTTCCAGAAATATAACCATCAAAAACAGCGTTGGTCTTTATGCAAGACCCGCAACATTCTTTATTCAGAAAGCTAACACTTATAAAAGCTCCATCTGGATGCAGAAGGATGACAGACGTGTCAACGCAAAGAGCTTGCTCGGCGTTCTCTCTCTTGCCATCTCCGGCGGTTCCACCGTTACTCTCATCGCTGACGGTCCGGACGAAGCGGAAGCAATCAGCGGTCTTGAGCTTCTCGTAAGCACAGAGATCTAAGCTTGCACCAAAATAAAACGACGACAGATAACGCCGAGGATATCTTGGCTTCTCTGTCGTTTTTCGTTAAGGAGAATCTATGGTAAATCCCGAATACGCCGCCAGACTTCGAGAAAAAGCGAACGCGCTCCCTCTTTCCCCCGGCGTCTATATCATGAAGGACAAGGGCGGAAAGGTCATCTACGTCGGCAAATCCCGCGCGCTCAAAAACCGCGTTTCTCAGTATTTTCACGAGAGCGCGAGCCACGGCGCCAAAACCGAACGCATGACCGCAAGCGTTTATGATTTCGATTATATCCTTTGCAATACGGAGATCGAAGCGCTGACGCTCGAAAACAGCCTCATCAAGCTCCATCATCCGCATTATAATATCAAGCTCAAGGACGATAAATCCTATCCCTATCTGAAAGCGACCGTAAACGAAGAATTTCCGCGCTTTCTCATGACGCGCAAGCGGGAATCGGAAAAAGCGAAATATTTCGGTCCGTACACCAGCACCGCGACGGTCTACGGCATCATTTCGGCTCTGCAAAAGACATTTGGTCTGCCCTCCTGCCGCAAAACCTTTCCCAAAGACCGCGGACGGGTGAAAAATTGCATATATCGTCAGCTTGGCTGTATCGCTCCTTGTGACCCCGAGATATCCTCCGAGGTCTATAAGGAATCGTTTATGCAAGCCGTCTCGTTTCTTTCGGGAAATTACGAAGCCATCATCAAATCGTTGACGGAAAAGATGGAATTTGCCTCCGAAAATCTCGCCTTTGAAGCGGCGGCGGCATACCGCGACCGCATTCGCGCTGTACAAAAGCTCGAAGAAAAGCAAAAGGTCGTGGCAAGCCCCGATACGGAGCGCGATATCATCGCATGGCACGTCGGAGAGCCCGTTTCCGCCATCTGCGTCTTTTATATCCGAGGCGGTAAGCTCATCGATACCGAGCTTTTCTATTTTTCGGGCGGTGAGATCTTGGATAGCGCCGCCATCGTGTCCTTTATGCTCGAGCTTTATACCAGACGAGAATATATTCCCAAGGAAATCAACCCCGCAGACGTTCTCTCCCCCGAGGATGCCGAAATCCTTTCCTCTCTGCTGACGGAAAAAGCGGGATACAAGGTCACGCTCCGCACGCCTTTCAAGGGTGAAACGCGCCGTCTTTGCGATATGGCGAGAGAAAACGCCGCCATGCGCTCGCTTGAATACGCGAAATCCTCTGAAAAAAGCGAAAAATCGCTCGTGCGCCTTGCTTCTCTTTGCGGACTCGAAGCCATTCCCGAGCGCATCGAAGCCTTTGATATCTCCAATTTCGGAGATGAAGCCATCACCGCAGGTATGGTCGTTTATGAAAACGCCAAGCCGAAAAAGAGCGATTACCGTCTTTTTTCCATCAAATCCACCGAGCATCGCGATGATTACGCCTCCATGAGGGAGGCTGTCAGCCGTCATGCGGCACATCTTTCCGACGAGGGTGCAAAAATCCCCGATCTCATCCTCATCGACGGCGGTGAAAATCACAGAAATATCGCCGTTCAAGCCCTATATGATGCGGGATATCCCGATATTCCCGTTTTCGGTATGGTCAAGGACGAATATCATAAGACCCGCGCCTTGGTGGGGGATATGGGAGAGATCTCCATCGCCTCCGAGCAATCGGTCTATACTTTAATTTATAATATCCAAGAGGAAGTTCACCGCTTTACCATCTCCAAAATGAGCAATAAAAAGCGGAAAACGCAGAAAATTTCCACGCTGGAGGACATCGAAGGCATCGGAAAAGCACGCGCAAAGGCACTTCTGACACATTTTGGCGGTCTTGCCGGCGTGAAAAAAGCCTCCGCGGGAGAGCTTCAAGCCATCCGCGGCGTCACTCCCGAGATCGCAGAAAACATCATCAACCATTTCAAAAATCAAAATAACGGAGAAAATATATGAGAATCATTACAGGCACTGCCAGAGGCATGGCACTCACCACACTCGACGGCGAAGCAACTCGCCCTACACTCGCAAAAGTAAAGGAAGCGCTTTTCAGCGCGATCCAATTTGATATCGAAGGCAGACGTGTGCTTGACCTTTTCGCAGGCTCGGGTCAGCTTGGTTTGGAAGCGCTCAGCAGAGGTGCTGAAAAAGCCACCTTCGTCGATTCCTCCAAGGAAGCGACCGCCATCATCACACAAAATGCACAGAAGACCCATCTTTATCAGAAATCCAACGTCCTTTGTATGGATTGGAAGCAATATATCAAATCCGCAGGCGGCAGAAGCAAATTTGATATCGTTTTTCTCGATCCCCCTTATCCGCTGAATCTTCTGCCCAAGGTCGTTTCTGAGCTTTACGATGCCGATATGCTTGCCGAAGGCGCACTCGTCATCTGCGAGGACGAAAAGGGCGGTCTTGCAAACGACGTGATGGTCGAAGCGCGTTATCACCTTAAAAAAGAAGCCCGCTACGGCAGAGTTTACGTGACCATTCTCACGCCCATCATCGAAAATGAAGCAGAATGATATGAAAATCGCGCTCATTCCGGGGACGTTTGACCCCTTTACCATCGGACATTTGGAGCTTGTCAAAATCGCATCCTCGCTTTTTGATAAGGTCGTCGTCTGCATTTTGGTCAATCCCAATAAGACCCATCTTTTCGATGAAGATGCCAGGCTTTCCATGATCCGCCGTTCTGTGGAGGCTTTTTCCAACGTGTCCGTCGATATCGACCACGGATATACCGCAGATTATGCGAAAAAAATCGGCGCAGAGTATATCGTGCGCGGTATCCGAAACGAGATCGATGCCAAATATGAAATGGAAATGGCGGATTTTAATCTGAAGCGTACAGGTGTCAGAACGCTTCTCATTCCTGCCCCCGAGGAAATTGCAGGTATCAGCTCCACTCGCGTACGCGAGGAGCTAAAACAAGGCAATTCTGTGGAGGCGCTCGTTCCCGAAGAAATTAAGTCTGTTTTGTAATGCGTTTTTGGGCGACCACAGGTCGCCCCTGCGTTTTTTATTTTCAATGACTTAAATGACGGGCGACTTTATGAATCGCCCCTACTACCTTGTTAATTCTAAAACTTTACTTTTTTAAGGCTCCCACTCTGAGGGAGCCTCTAAAAATATAGATATCATCATAAGCATATTCGCGCAACTCGCAAGTATACTCTCCGAATAAGCAAGTTCCTTTCCGTTTGATGTATGGTTTCTCATTATTTTTCATGATAAAATGGAATCAGAAAGCAGGAGGCGACACCAAACCTCCAACCATATGAAACGAAAGGACAGGTATACTTTATGAAAACCGTAGGAGAAAAAATCACAGAACTCAGAAAACAGAAGAACATGACCGAAGAAGAATTTGGCTCGATGCTCGGCGTTTCCGCAGAATCCATTGTCGAATGGGAAAACAGCGATGCGCTTCTTGACCATGACCTCATCTCCACCGTCGACGATATGTTCGAGGATACCGTAGATGAGCTTGCAGAACAGCTTCCCGAAGCGACCTTTGAAAATCTTTTGAAAAATATCTTTTCCCAGTTTGCCATGGCAGACGATTTCGCAGAATACAAGCAAACGATCGATTCCGATAACAGTACCGCCACGGCGCTTTACGCCGAAAGCGGCGCACTTTGGGGCAATCAAAACGTCGGTGTCATTTACCGCAAAAGCGCAAAGGATTCCGTTTCGCTCTTGCAGGACGAGGATATCCGCGCATATCTTACAATGCTTGCCGATGAAAACGTATGTAAAATTCTTGGTTACATGGCAAAAAACACAAAGCCCTCTACTGCATCTGCCATTGCTTCCCAATGTGACATGACCGCAGACGAGGCGACAGCGGCACTTGAAATGCTCAAAAAATGCGCGCTGGTCAAAACAAAAATCGTCAAGATCGAGGATACGCCCGTTACCGTTTGGAAAAAGCACGGCTTCCACAAAATGCTCTTCGTTTACGCCATCATGAGTCTTGCCAAGAAAGCGTTCACAGGCGAAGACAATTACTACTGCTTCCGCGGAGATTTTACTTGGTGCTGATATCCCTCCACCCAACGAAACGAAAGATAGGTATACTTTTATGAAGACCGTAGGAGAAAAAATCGCAGAACTCAGAAAACAGAAAAATATGACGCAGGAAGAATTTGGCTCGATGCTCGGTATTTCCGCGCAATCCGTTTCCAAATGGGAAAACAACGTATCTCTCCCCGATATTTCTCTGATTCCCATCATTGCCGATACCTTTGATATCGCCATTGACACGCTTTTTGACAGAAGCGCAACCGTCCCCTCCGTCAAAGCGGAAAATGCCGTTGAGATCGCATTTCATCATCTTTTGAAAACGAATGCTGCCTATTTCGACTTGCAAAACAAATTGGAAGAATACAAATCCATCATTTGTGAGGAAAATACGACCGCGACGGCGTTCTATACCGAAAACGGCGCGATCTTCGGCAATCAAAACATCGGTGTCATTTACCGCAAAAGCGCAAAGGATTCCGTTCCGTTTTTGAAGGACGAGGAGATCCGAGCGTACCTTTCCATGCTCGCGGACGAAAACGTATGCAAGATTCTCGCATATATGGCAGAAAATGCAAAATCCTTTACCGCCGCCTCCATCGCCGCAAAATGCGGTTTGACAGCAAAAGACGCGACAGCCACGCTCGAAACACTCAAAAAATACGCACTTGTCATGTCCCGCGCCGTTGACCTCGGCGACGAAACCGTTACCGTTTGGGAAAAGTACGCTTTCCATAAAATCCTCTTTATCTATTCCATCATGGCGCTCGCCAAGAAAGCCGCGAGCGGAGAGGACAATTATTATTGCTTCTGCGGTGATTATACTTGGAGCTGATATGTTTTTCTCGATCAAATGACACCTCATCCACCATTTTGCGAAGCAAAATGGTCCCCCTTCCCCCTCTGGGGAAGGCTAACAAATTGTCAACCTTTCGATGAAACAAGACACTGCGATGATATAAACTTTACGAGGCAGTTTCGGGCGATTCGTGAATCGCGCCTACAAAAATTATAACCCATCACACAAAAAACCGACTTTTGCAAAAGCAAAAGTCGGTTTTTTCATCTGGGTCAAGGGGACATTGTCCCCTTGCGTCTCTTTTGGTTCTTTTCTCCACGGGGAGAAAAGAATCTCAGTCAAAGAGGAAATATTTGCGGCGGAGCTTATCCATTCTGCCCGAAATCTGGCGAAGAAGCGCGCCTGCTTCTTCATCACCGCAA
Source organism: Clostridia bacterium (assembly GCA_017937845.1). Classification (GTDB taxonomy): domain Bacteria; phylum Bacillota; class Clostridia; order Oscillospirales; family CAG-272; genus QALR01. The sequence goes on from JAGBCV010000064.1 coordinate 23,877, forward strand.
GCGTATTCCTTCATGAGTCTGCCTTCCTCGAAGCAGACCTCATCATGAATCGGGAAATAATGCTCATAGAGGAACCAGCAATATTTCATCATGCGAAGCGTACCGAGAACCTCCACGTGGTCTTTGATGTCTTGAATGGCAACATTATAGAAATCCTTGACCGCGCCGACGATCTCATCGCGGGTATTTTCGTGCGCGAGAACCATGGAGCGTGCAGAATGCCAATCGGGATTATATGCGGTAGAGCCATGGGTATCGGTATTGCCGACGATGGGAACACGCTTGCCCTTGGCACAGTAATCGTGATATTTCTGCACCTGGAAGCCGTTCTGCTGGAAATAGGTCAGACCACCGAACACCTCAAACGCATCAAAGGGCTGTGTTTCAAACATATAATCTGTGAAATCCTCGGGGACTTGATATACGTTGCTGATCCAATACGGATGCGCGAAAATGCCAAGACCATTGCCCTTTTTGATGTGATTGCAGATCCAAACACAAGCCGCATAGGGGAACTTTTCCACATTGTCGGGGATATCGAGCGTTTCCGCAAGCGCTTCGACCTCTGCGCGGTACTGCTCCTCGGTCATCACGTCGGGACATTCGCCGTTTATGGAGCGCCACTTGGGGTCTGCGCCGCGATTGATATACTGCAAGGAGCAATCGAGAAGTCCGTTGATGCTGTAATCACCTGCAAAGTTGACGATATGGATATCGTTTCCGGGGAGATGCACCTCTTCACCCGGATAAAGCTTCAAATCAAGGTTCAGATCCGCATAGAAATTGCGCGTTTCCAGCGAGGGATAATACTTTCTGTGGTCGGTGATCGCCATGAAGTCATATCCCGCCTTGCGGTAGTTCGCCGCTACGATAAACGGATGCTCCTTGCCGTCGGAACGGGTGGAATGCATATGCATATCGCCCATATACGGATATCTGCCGACAAGGTCTGCTTCGACCGCATACACGGAAAGCTGAACGATCCGCTTATCGTCTGCGTTGATACGGATATAATATTCGCTTTCCTTATGGAAGGTATGCGTGATATGGAAGCAACCGTCCTCGGATACGGTCATTTTATATTCCGCGTAGTTTTTACGGTTCGGATACGTCGCGGGCGCGCCCTCCGTCGTCGTATGAATGGCGATCAGATGCTCCTTTTCCTTTGCGAATGCCGCGTGACCGCCAAGAGGCTTCACCGTGATCGTGACCTCTTTTCCCGTGGGAATGACCTTGGGGAAGATATCGTAATTGATGAGTTCTCGTTTCATAAGTGCCATAATCGTACTCCTTATCTGAATTTCGTTCGTTATCCTCATTTTATCACAAGCACACCTTTTTGTAAAGTCCCCTCACAAATTCTTCTGAAAAAGCATACGATATATAGAAAACGCCAATCGGCAGAACGGAGAATATTGCCACATGGACAATTTACAAAACGAAAAAAATTACGGCACGCTCATCGTTTGGGCGCAAAGCGCATCCGAGGCGATCCCCATCGAGGGCGCGACCGTCGTCGTCAGACTCGCAAGAGAAAACGGAGAAAGCGACCTCTTTCGCGTTTTGACGACGGATGAGAGCGGACTCACCGTCCCGATTCGCATCGAAACGCCATCCCCTGCGGAATCTCTTTCCCCGGGCGGCAAAAAGCCGTATTCCGAAATTTCCACGGAGGTGACGGCAACGGGCTTTTACAGCGTCATCAATACGGGGATCCCCATCTATCCCGGTATCACGTCCATTCAGCCCGTCCGCATGATCCCCATTCCCACAAGAGAGGACGGTACGCCTTTCCCGCCCCAAACCGTCATCATAAACGAGGGGCAAAATCTGCCAAAGCTTTGAGGAGGTGACACGATGCCGCCCATCATTCCCGAATTTATCCGTGTTCATCTCGGTGCTCCCGATGCTTACGCGCAAAACGTGACCGTCAGCTTTCCCGATTACATCAAAAACGTCGCCTCCAGCGAAATCTATCCCACTTGGCCCGAAAATGCCATCCGCGCCAATATCTTAGCGCAGATATCCTTTGCGCTCAACCGCGTCTATACAGAATATTATCCCTCACGCGGTTATGATTTTGATATCACAAACTCCACCGCCATCGATCAATCGTTCGTAAACGGGCGCGATATTTTTGAAAATATCAGCCGTATCGTCGATGAGATCTTCAACGATTATATCACGAGAGAAGGCAATATCGAGCCGCTTTTTGCGCTCTACTGCGACGGTGTCGAAACGACCTGCGGCGGTCTTTCTCAATGGGGAACGGTCACTCTTGCAAACGAGGGACTTACGCCCTTTGAAATTTTACAGCGCTTTTACGGCGAAAATATCCGCCTTGTGGAAAACGCGCCCGTGGAGTCGCTCACCTCCTCCGTACCCGAAATCAATCTGCGGCTCGGCTCTGCGGGAAATGACGTTGCCTTCATTCAGCGGCGGCTCAACCGCATCGCCGTCAATTACCCCGCGATCCCCAAGATATCCTCCCCCGACGGCATTTTCGGCACGGAAACGGACAACGCCGTCCGCAAATTTCAAGAGATCTTCGGACTTTCGCCCGACGGTATCGTCGGCAGAGCAACGTGGTATCGGATTCAATATATCTACGGCGCCGTCAAGCGTTTGAACGAAATTCAAAGTGAGGGACTTCGCTATGAGGACATAAGCAAGGAATTTTCCCGTGTGCTTTCGCTCGGAGATACGGGAGAAGACGTGGGCGTTTTGCAATATTTCTTGCAGACGATATCCCTTTTCAATGCCGAAGTACCAAATCCCGGGTTCAGTGGCTTTTATGACGAGCCGACGCGAAACGCCGTCATCGCCTTTCAAACGCTTTACGGGCTTCCCGCAAACGGCATCGTCAACGACGCTACGTGGAATTATCTTTACGACGACTATCTCGGCATCATCCGCAGTCTGACCCCCGAACAGATCGGTACGGCGGTCATTCCCTTTCCCGGAACGTTTCTGAAGCTCGGAAGTGAAGGTCCTGCCGTCGTTCAGCTTCAGGAATTTATCAATACCGCCGCGCCCTATTATACGGGCATCCCCGAAATCCCCGTCACGGGCGTTTACGATGAGGCGACGCGCGACGCGGTCTACGCCGTGGAATCGACCTTTGGTATTCCCATTGACGGCATCACGGGTCCTCTCGTTTGGGATGTGCTTGCCGATATCTACAACGACGTGGAATCGGCCGCTCCGCGCACGCCGGGACAATTTTCGGGCAATACACTTTCACAAAATCCATAACGCAGAAAGGAAAAACATATGCTTTCGGCAAACGATCGCAGATCGGAAATCTTGGAGCTTCAAAATATGCTCCGCATCATTTCACAAGCGGACGGTAGTATTCCGCTTATCAATCCCGATGGAATCTTCGGGCAGGCGACGGAAAACGCCGTTCTTGCTTTTCAAAAAAATTTAGGGCTTCCGCCAAACGGTATCGTCGATTTTATGACGTGGGACGCCATCTTCCGCGCGTATATGAATGCTTCGCGCATCGTTTCGCTGCGTTCCATTCAACCTTTCCCCGCGGGGAATTATGAAATCCGACCCGATGAACGCTCCGATATCGTATACATCATTCAATTTATGCTTTCCGCGCTTTCCGTCGCGTTGGATATTTTCGACGATATCGAGCCAACGGGCGTTTACGATAAGAAAACGGAAAACGCCATCACGGAATTTCAAAAGCTGAACGGACTCACACCAAACGGTATCATCGACCGCAACACGTGGGATGCGCTTGCCCGTCAGTATAATCAAATCGCGGAAAATAGTTTGTATGGTGATTGACTTTTTACAAAGAAATCCTCATCCTTAGGCATTGCGTTCCTAAGGACAGTTTTTGCAACGCTATGGCAGAAAGACGAACGGCTACAACCAGAGGCTCCCTCCGGGAGGGGTATACTTAGTTCACCTGCAAGTGTGCATACTTACTCACCATCGAAGCGGTAGTGTAATAAAAACACCGTATATAGAAACCAAGTTATCGTTCTTGGCGGTGAATAATATACTAAACTTTCATATAAGGTAAGCCCCTCATGCTGTTTTGCACGAGGGGCTTTGATTATAATTCATTCAAGTTGCCATTATTAAAGCTGTATATGTTTTCTTTTTTGAATCCGTACAAAGAGTTGGGCAAGCTGATATGCGGTTCAAAAGTGAATGCTTCAACAGCAGACAACTTTTCCGTGTTTCCTTTTTCGATGTAGATACGTTGTCTTTTGTCCTTAACTATGGAATGACCCAAGTTTCCAAGAAAATCAAGGTTGACGTACCCACAAGCTTTGATCTGATCATTTATGTAGTAGAACAGCTCCTCAAAAGTAGTGTCCTCATTCACGAAACCAAGCATAGCTTCATGCAGATAGGCTTCCATTTTGAGACCGTTTCGCCACTCATCATTCTGTATTCGCTCTACATCTTTGACGAGCCTGCCGTTTTCTACGATCAGCGTTCTAGCGTAGTCGCCCCAAATGCAGTTGGTTTGCGGGCTTAAATCTATTGTGATAATATCGTTTGGCTCAATTATGTGGTCATCTGTTTTATACTCACGACCGGATACCGATACAGCGGTCTTATCACCGGCGAAAACAAAAGCACCCACATCCCAATACCAAAAGGAATCCGCACCATGGGAGAGCATATATTCCTCACACAGCTTGCGAAGCCGGGCAAGCGTCATGCCGGGCAAAAGAACTGTTGAAGCATATTCAATGGTGGCACGGTTCAAATTTTGCATTTCATGAATAGTCATACTCTTATATGTTACTCCTCTGCTTGGCGAAAAACATTGAATATTTATTATTCGGCAACACATTCTCGAAACTGCCCTTAAGAACGCGTACTATATCGGATGAGAATGTTTTGAATATCGTTCAAATTATTCTACGGTAACGGTCTGGCAAGCGCCGATCTTGAGAGGCTCGTCCTTATAGGATACCCAAACGTCGATATCGGTGGGATTATAAAGCATCTTGCCGTCTGCGGAACGGCGGATCTTCTTCATTGCCTGAACGTAGTCGTAAATTTCAAGGTTTGTTGCCGCCCAATAACCATCGCGGTACTGGTAAAGATTTGCGAGGATCTCCTCGAATTTTTCCCATTGTACAGGGGCTTCGGCGTTGTCAAACTCATAGCTGTGTCCCCAGATATAGAGAACACCGCCCGCACGCCACGGCGCCTTGGTTACGTTATAAATGAATCTTCTGACTGCATTTTCACATTCATTGTGATGTGTGGTCGGATGCCAAAGCTTGAAATCGTCGGGAAGCGTAAAGCCGTTATGAGATTGAACGGTTCTACCGTATACGATAGATGCAGTATCCATGGCGGTAAAGGTTTCAGCACCGTACGTGCCAAACGGATATGCCAAGCCGCGGATGATCGTACCCGTTGCCTTTTCGAGCGCTTCGCGGTCGCGCATGATCTCATCATACTGATCCTTGATGAGCATACGTTCGAGATGAGGATGGGTTACGGTATGACAAGCAATTTCATGGCCCTTTTCGATGAAAAGAGGACGGATCTCCTCCGCATGGATGCAACGGTTATTATAATCGTTGATTTGTCTGGAATTGAAATTGAAGGTCGCTTTCATTTCGTATTTGTTGAAAAGCTCCACAAGGCGTCTGTCCTGTGCGCAGCCGTCGTCATAGCTGAACGTGAGCGCATAGCGTTTTCCGTCCTTGTATCGGTCAAATTTAATCATGATAAATTCCTCCCTATCATTTGTATTCATATTTACATCATACCACAAATGAAAAAAAATTGCAAGAGAATATCCGCAAACAGTTGACTTTTTTGTATAAAATGCGATATAATGAAAATGTAAATTTATGCTTTGCACAGCATCTTGTGCAAGGAAAGGGGTATTATTATGAAAATCTTGCTTACAGGCGGCGCAGGCTACATCGGTTCTCATACTGCCATCGAAATTGCGAAGCTCGGTCATGATATCGTCATCGCAGACAATTTCTCCAACAGTAAACCTGAAGCGGTCAACCGTGTCAAAACCATCATCGGAAAGGATTTCCCGTTCTATGAGATCGACGTTGCGGACAAGTCTGCCGTTGAAAAGCTCTTTGCGGCTGAAAAGCCCGAAGCGGTCATCCATTTCGCAGGCTATAAGGCAGTTGGCGAATCCGTGCAGAAGCCTATCGAATATTACAGAAATAACATCGATACCACACTCACACTTCTCGAAACCATGAAGAAGTATGATTGCCACAATATCATTTTCAGCTCCTCCGCTACCGTTTACGGTGCTCCCGACGAGGTGCCGATCAAGGAAACTGCGGTCGTTGGCAGATGTACCAATCCTTACGGCTGGACAAAATATATGCTCGAGGTCATTCTCAAGGATGCGGCTTTCGCTGACCCCAATCTCTCCGTCGTTCTTCTTCGTTACTTCAATCCCGTCGGCGCGCATGAATCCGGTCTTATCGGTGAAGACCCGCAGGGTATCCCGAATAACCTCATGCCGTTCATTTCTCAGGTCGCCGTCGGCAAGCGCGAATGTCTCTCCGTTTTCGGCGATGACTACGAAACCAAGGACGGTACCGGTGTGCGGGACTATATCCACGTCGTTGACCTTGCACGCGGTCATGCTTGCGCGATCGATTACGCGGCATCTCACAAGGGCGCAGAGGTATTCAACCTCGGTACGAGCGTAGGTTACAGCGTTCTCGATATGGTCCACGCATTTGAAAAGGCAAACGGCGTTCCCGTTCCTTATAAGATCGCTCCCCGCCGCGCAGGTGATATCGCAGAATGTTATGCAGACGCGACCAAGTCCCGTGAGCTTCTCGGCTGGACCGCCGAAAAGACGCTCGAAGATATGTGCCGCGACAGCTGGAACTGGCAGAGCAAGAACCCGAACGGTTACGACGCTTAATCTTGGAATATCACGCAAAAGACCGATGCCCCGCATCGGTCTTTTTTGAAACCAAGGCTTTATATTGAATATCGTTCAACAAAGGAGAAAAAGTATGACAAGTCATTTTCAAGGTGTATTCCCCGCGCTGATCACACCGCTTACAAAAGAAGAAAAACTCAACGTTTCTGCCCTTGAAACGCTTCTACAATTTGAAATGAAAAAGGGCGCAGATGGTTTTTATATCGGCGGTGCAACGGGCGAAGGACTTCTTTTGGATATTCCCGAGCGCAAAAAGCTTTGCGAAAAATCCATCGAATTTATCGGCAAAGAAAAAACGAAGATCGTTCATATCACGGATATCAATTTCCGCAACACCATCGAGCTTGCCAAACACGCAAAGGCGTGCGGAGCGGACGCCATCTCCTCCATCGCACCGATCTATTTCAAGTATGATGAAAACGATATATACAATTATTATAAAGAAATCGCGCAAAACGTAAACATTCCGCTGATCATTTATTATACTGCGGCGGCAGGCGTAAATATGAGCACCGACCTTTTCTGCCGACTTTTTGAAATCGATAACATCACGGGTGTGAAGTGGACCTCCTCGAATTATTACGAGCTGATCAAGCTCCGCGAGCGTTGTCCCGACGCGAACATCTTCAACGGTCCCGATGAAATGCTCGTTTGCGGTCTTTCCTCGGGCGCGGACGGCGGTATCGGTTCAACCTATAACGTCATGTATCCGCTCATCCGCAGTATTTACGATCATTTCCGCGCAGGCAATATGACGGAAGCGCTTGAACAGCAGAAAAAAGCGGATAAGATCATCAATGTCATGCTTCACTATTCCGTCATTCCCGTTTGCAAAATGATTTTGGAAGAAATGGGGATCGCGGTCGGTCATGCTTCATTCCCGATGACAAGATACTCCAAGGAAGAAAGAGCCGCCATCAAGGCTGAACTCCTTGCCTCCGGATTCTCTTTTGAATAACGCTCAACAAAAACCAAAAGAGCGCGTCCCGCAAGGGACGCGCTCTTTGAGCTTCGCTCAGACTTTATGGATTTGAGCGATATCCAATATTTATTGGTCATATTTCAAGATAAAATCGATGATCGGCGCAGGATCCGCAAGACCGTGAGGATGATGATCACAGCCCACCTTGCCAAATACCGCAAGGGGAACACTCGTCTGTCTGTATGCCTTTTCCAAAACGTAGCCGTTTTCGGGATACGGCACGACCGTATCGCTATCACCGTATACCATGACGACGGGTATCTGATGCTCGATCAGCATCGGGATCTTATCGATCGGATGACCGCGGAAGCCAATCAGCTCCGAGCGCGTCATACCGAGCGCATCGAGAACCTCCTTATACTGCGCCTCTCCGCAATTCACAACGCAATCGCCCATTCCAAACGGCCAGCTGAGAAAATTCATCACAGGCGCATCCAAATACAAAACGCTGACCGCATCGGGATATTTCGCCGCAAACCCCACCGCCTGCAAGCCGCCGCAGCTCATGCCGACGGGAACACATTTTGCCGAAACTCCATAGGCTTCCCGCAAGTATTTCGCAAAACGCATCTTGGCATCGGTGTCGATATCCGTGCCGATGCGATTGACGTTTTTGAGATATGCCAAATGATATCCACGGCGCAAAAGCTGTATTTCCAATGCAGGAAATGCACCGAAATACTCAGTCTTCAGCATCCAATGCGATGTTTTCACATCCTCAGGCGGAAAAATCAGCGTCGCATATCTGCCCTCAAATTCAAATTCGATTTGACGAAATTCGTCCTTCCATAGCTTTTCCATAGTCAAAACCCCTCGCTATCATGATAACGTTCGTGAGGCGCGCCCACCGATATCATCGTACCATATTTCAGTCTGGAAGTCAAGGAAGAACGAAAAAAGACAACATCATCCATTTTTTCAAAAAGTATACTTTTTGATTTTAACAAAAATTTCATAAAATTTCATGTTTTTATTGACTTTTTATACTGTACGATGTATAATTATCGATAAATTCCGAACTATCAAAAGGTATACCTTTTGATAGTTCCGGATAAAAATCACAGCAAAGGATGATTCATTTTGAAAAAGGTCTTGTTCGTTGCCAATGTTTTGAGAAAGCATATTTATCCATTTCATATGCCGTTTCTCAAAAAGTTGAAGGAAGAAGGCTATGAGGTCCATGTGGCTGCCGATAACGACGCGAATGATGAAGAAATTCGTTCCGTTTGCGACGTTTATTATAATGTACCGTTTGCGCGTTCGCCATTTGACCCGCGAAATTTGAAAAATTATTGGATATTAAAGCGTTTGATGGAACGGGAACACTTTGATATCATACATTGTCATACACCGATTGTATCCGCGCTCGTGCGATTTGCTTGTAAAAAGGTACGCAAAAACGGCACGAAAATCCTATATACAGCGCATGGCTTCCATTTTTATAAGGGTGCGCCTCTTTTGAACCGAATGTTGTATTATCCCATTGAAAAGCTCTGCGCTAAGCAAACCGACGTTCTCATTACCATCAACACCGAAGACTTTTCATTGGCAAAAAGAAAATTAAGCGCGAAAAATGTCGAATTTATCCCGGGTGTGGGCATCGATATCGCGCATTTTGCAAAAGACACCGATAACAAATCTCAAATACGAAAAGCTCTTGGCGTTCCGATGAACGCTTTTTTGTTGCTTTCTATCGGTGAGCTTTCCAAAAATAAAAATCACGAGATTCTGATTCGCGCCTTGGCAAAGCTGAAAAATGAGGACATTCACCTACTGATTGCGGGCGAAGGGATATTACAGAAAAAATTGATGCGTTTGTCAAAACGATTCAAGGTCGACAAACAGATCCATTTTCTTGGCTATCGCTATGATATCGCAACGCTTTGTCATACGGTTGACCTTTACGCACATCCCTCTTATCGGGAAGGCTTGCCCGTTGCCTTGATGGAAGCGATGGCAAGCGGACTTCCCGTCGTTTGCTCCGATATCCGAGGCAATCGGGATCTCATCGACGAAAACGGCGGCATACGCTGTGCGCCGTATGATGCCGACGCCTTTGCGAGAGCGATCGACTTCCATATACAAAATCCCGCGCTTTCTCAAAAAGAGGGAGAATGTAACCGTCAAAAATCGCTTAACTACGAAAAAGACGGCATCGACCGCGCCGTTTTGGAAATTTACCGACGCATGGAGGTATCGGTATGAAGATTTTGCATCTGCTCAGCAGTGACCGCTTCAGCGGTGCGGAAAACGTCGCCTGCGCCATCATGCAAATGACACGTGATAAGGTCGAAAGCGTATATTGCAGCCCCGAGGGACCGATTCGCAAGGCGGTAGAAGAGAAAGGATTCACTTTCGTTCCGCTATCATCGATGTCGGCTCTCTCCCGTATTTTACGCGAAGAAAAGCCTGACCTCGTTCATGCACACGACGTTCGTGCGAGCCTTGCCGCCTCACTTTTTTGCGGAAAGATCCCTTTCGTTTCGCATATTCACAGCAATTCACATGGCGCAAACCGTTTTTCTATCAAATCCTGTTTATATTTGCTTTCCGCGATGCGTGCAAAGCATATCCTTTGGGTCTCTCAAAGTACGTTTGACAGCTATTATTTTCATCGACTTTTGCAAAAGAAAAGCTCCGTTTTGTATAACGTCATCGATATCCGAGCCGTACGGGAGAAAATGCAGACCGATACGAACATATATCCTTATCATATCGTATACGTCGGTCGTTTGACGTATCAAAAGAATCCGCAAAGGTTGGTAAACGTGCTTTCACAAGTGGCTTCTTGTAAGCCCGATGTCAAGGTCGCCATTGTCGGCGAGGGCGATCTGCTGGAGGAAACACAATCCCTTTGCAAAGAAATCCATTTGACCGACAACATCGAGTTTCTCGGATTCATGGAAAATCCGCTAAAGCTCGTCCGCGATGCCAAGGTGATGGTCATGACCTCGCGCTTTGAAGGTACCCCCATGTGTGCGCTGGAAGCCTTGGCGCTTGGTACGCCGATCGTCAGCACGCCCACAGACGGACTTTGCGAGCTGATCGAAAACGGCAAAAACGGTTACCTTTCCGAAAAAGATGAGGTGCTTGCCGAGCATCTTCTGTCGCTCATTTGCTCACCCGAAAAGCAAATCGCGTTTTCTGAGGAAGCCAAGCGCCGTTCTGCAATATACAATGATTTTCGAGCGTATCGGGAGAAGATCACAGAGATTTATTTCCGATAAACGATATGCAAAAAGGAGAACGCTCGCGTTCTCCTTTTTTGACCCTATGCATTCTCATTCTTAAGCCGTAGCCGTCGTGGTGTTTTCCGTCGTAACGGCGGCGACAGCAGCCGGGGCTTCGGCGGGCTCGCCAAGCCCAAAGCTGATGGTGATGGCGTTATTGACCTTTTGCATAAGTACGTCATCGATATGACCCATTTTTTCGCGCAAGCGTGTTTTGTCAATGGTGCGTATCTGTTCAAGCAAGATGACGGAATCCTTGACAAGTCCGAAGCGCTCGGCATATACGTCGATATGCGTGGGTAATTTGGCTTTTCCAAGACGGCTGGTGATGGCGGCGGCGATCACCGTGGGGCTGTAACGGTTACCAACGTCGTTTTGTACGATCAGAACCGGACGAAGTCCACCTTGCTCGCTGCCGACAACGGGACTGAGATCCGCATAGAAAATATCTCCGCGTTTGATGGTCATTTTGCTCACTCTTTCTTTTTCAGAACTTGATTCGGAAGAGGCGTATCTGCGCTTTCCATTCTTATTCTTTCCATTTTTTCATCCTTTTTAATCATGAAAACAAGGGAAAGCAGTTGTCAAAATTTGACAAAGACATGCCCCTTCATTTTCATCGTATGGCGCTCTTCGATTTTTGGTTCGCGCACGCATTTGGAAGCAAGTGGGAATTTAATCGCATAATATGACATAAAATGAGAATATCTTTTGCGGAAAAAACGCATCTTTGGGTGTATCTTCGGAAATATTAGATGGAAAAGGCTTGATTTTTTGGATATCCTGTGCTATACTACCATAAGATGAGGGAATCTGCAATTCTCCAAAACATACAGAAAAAGAGGGATTTTGATATATGAAAAAGATTTTGATCACAGGTTTTGAGCCCTTCGGCGAGGACACGCGAAATCCTTCGGGAGAAGCGGTGGAAAGGCTCATCGCATCGGATGGATATGAACTCAGAAAATTGATCCTTCCCGTAACGTGGAAAACGGCGTTCCCCAAGATCCGCGAGGTTTGGGACGAGTGGCAGCCGGACGGACTTTTGATGGTCGGTCTTGCCGCGGGCGCAAAGACGATACGCATCGAGCGCGTCGGCATCAATCTTTGCGGCATGACGAAGGACAATGACGGACTTTATGCAAACGGCTCGGCGGATACGCCGACGGAAGCGCCCGTTGTGGAAGGCGCACCCGACGGTTATTTTACAACGTACAACGAAAGAGCCATCGCAAGCGCACTTGCGGCGGCGGAGATCCCTGCGAAATATTCGTATTCGGCAGGCGCATATATCTGCAACTATCTTCTGTTTTCATCTCTTGACAAATGCAAAAAAGAACATTCGGATATGAAGATCGGTTTTATCCATCTTCCGTATGCCGAGGGTCAGCGTGAAGATTTTCCGACCTTACCGCTGGAAACGATGGTTTCCGCGCTCAAAATCGCACTTGACCACCTCTGGGAGTGAGCCTCAAAAGCACTCCCTGAAAATTTTCAGAAAGGATGGTTGTTCATGAAACAGATGAAGCGATTCATCGCGCTGATTCTTGTGCTTTCTTTTTCGCTCTGCGTTTTGACCTCGTGCGAATCCACGGAGCAAAGAGTGAATAACAAAGCGTATACGTATTTGAACGAAAAATACAAGGGTATTGAGTTTGAAATCAACGGATACAAACAAGATACGGAAACCAGCGGCAAATATACGTTTGACGTGACCTGTCTGACGACAGGCTTGGACTTTGAGATCATCATGTCCTCCCTCGTCACGTCGGATAATTATTACGTCGTTCATGCCAATCAAAAGCTTCGCAACGAGCTTTTTGACATGATGGGCGCATCGCGTGAGCTGATTTGTGTCGATGATATACAATGCTTTGATTACTATCTCAGCGACAGCGGTACTTATCTTTTCAACGAAGACGTGGAAGTCACCTCGTATATGGCGGCAGACCTCAAGGAGATTCACCGCGTCAAGCTCGTCGGTATCAAGGATGCCAACGACGCCGCGCAGTGCGTATATCTGTTCTGTGATATTCTGAAAAGCAAAAACGTTATTTTGGATAAGGTCACATTTGAATTTGTTTTGGATGATGATAAGATTCTTTTCACCACCAACACCAAAACCATTGAAGATACCGTGAATGGTACCGACTCCTTCTCCGCATTGGAAGAACTCTTTGAAATGGCGGAAACCTCCGTGAATTTTAATAATCTTTTCTATAAAGACCCCGATTCCGATGCTAAAGTGATTACATATATCCACGATTGATTTGCTGAAATTCTCCGTAAGCACTCCCGATATCAAGATCGGGAGTGCTTTTGTTTGCTGACGATAGAATTTTCTGTCCTGAGCGTTAAATTTCATAGCACCGCAGTTGACATTGCTTTTCAAAAATGGTATAATGTTATTTTGTATAAAAGTATTTTTACAAGGAACATATTTCGTCATGAAAGGATATATATTTTTATGGAAAACACCGAATTTCTCTCCAACGACCGTTTGAAGATCTCCCCCCGTGCATACGCATTGGCGCTCCAGAACAATGTCGATATTCTCAAGATCATTCCCACAGGTCCCGAGGGCAGAATCATCGAAAATGACATCTTGCGCGCCATCGAGGAACGCAACAAACCCAAATTTGAAGAAAAACCCGCAAAGCCCATCGTTCCGATCTCCGACGAAGCGGAAATGATCAAGACCGCAGAGGCGCTCCCCGAGGAAGAACCCGAGGAGGAAGAGATCGCAGAGCCCGAAAACGTACTGACAAACAAGGTTCCCGAGGAGCAGACAGAGGAAGCCGCAGAAGAAACGGAAACGACCGCAGAATCCACCGAAGACACCGAGGAAGCAGAAGAAATCACAGAAGATACCGCCGAAGAAGCCGCCCCTGAGATCGCAGAGGTCGAAGAACAGGCGGAAGAAGCCCCCGCAGAGGAAACAGCGCCCGAGGCTGAGCCCGAAGCAGAAGAAACTGCTGAAGAAGCTCCCGCAGAATCTGCCGAAGAACCCACAAACGAAACCTCAGAAGAAATCGTAGAGGATATCGACACGGTGGAAGAAACCGTCATCGATATCACCAAAGAACCGATCGAAGAAGAACCCAAGTCCGAAGAAGCAAGCGAAGAAAAGGAAGAAAGACCGATGGAAACCGCTATCGTAACTGCTCCCGTCACCGCGATCGCAAACGAGGAAGCAAAAGAAGAACCCAAGGCAAAGGAAGAACCCGCAGAAAAGACCTTCCGTAGTGAAGACGCATACCGTCACACCGACGTTATCATCTCGCAATCCGAAAACGCACCCACGAACACCCCCATCACCATCGAAATGTCCTTTGATGCGACCGCGCTCGTCACGCTCCGCGGTAAGGTCAAGGAATTTGGCGAAGCCATGGGACTCTCCTCTGTCACCATCAACGATATGATCCTCTTTGCTACGGCAAAGACGCTCAAAAAGCACAAGGCGATGAACGCGCATTTCCTTGGCGATAAGATCCGTTATTTTGACGGCATTCACCTCGGCTTTGACGTTGACACCGAACGCGGCCCGCAGACCCTCACCGTCTTCGACGCTGACCGTCTTTCCCTCTCCTCCCTTGCAAAAATCACAGGCACGCTCGTTCGCGGTGTTCGCGCAGGCGGAGAAGCGCCCGAAAAAAATCAGCGTCTTGGCTCCTTCACCGTCACAAACGTCGGCACACTCGGCGTGGAACGCTTCACACCCGTACTGACCGAACCGCAGACCGGTGTTCTTGCCGTTTGCGCGCTCACCAAGCGCATCAAGACCGAAGACGGCGAGGATATCGTATATCCTGCGATCCCTCTTGCACTCACCTTTGACCCCCGCGCCATGAGCACCGCAAACGCCGCAAAATTCCTCCGCGACCTTTGCGTATCTCTCGAAAACTTCGGTCTTCTCCTCATCAAATAATCGGCGGAGGTTTCCCATATGCCTATCAATTTGTATGTTGACCCAAACGAGGCGCTCGCAAAAGGCGCGATACGCTTTTGCGATATCCCCGTTTGCCGATACAGCTTGACCATCGAACACGAAAAACAAATCTATACCACACGCGAATTTATCCGTATTTATCACGATATGATGATGATACGCGAATTTGAGACCATGCTTTCCGACCTCAAGGAAAAGGGTGAATACTACGGCGTAAAATACAAGCTGAACGCCCCCATCCACCTTTGCATGGGTGAAGAAGCCGTCGCCGTCGGGGAAGCCTACTGCATGGAGCCGAAGGATATCCTTTTCGGCACGCACAGAAACCACGGCACGACCATCGCAAAAGGGCTTGCCGCCATCGAAAAGCTCTCTGAAAATGAGCTTATCGGCATCATGAGAAATTATCTGGACGGCGAGATCTTGGAGCCTGTCGCTTCTGCCGCAGGCAGTGACATCACCGTCAAGGACCTCGCCACCGATTATCTGCTCTACGGCGAGCTTTGCGAGATATTCGGTAAGCGCACAGGCTTCAACCGCGGACTTGGCGGTTCGACGCACGCATTCTTCAAGCCGTTCGGCGTTTACCCCAACAACGCCATCGCCGCAGGCTCCGTAGGATTTGCCGTCGGCGCGGCGCTCTATAAGAAAAACCGCGGTGAAAACGGCTTCGTCACCGTCAACATCGGTGACGGTGCGCTCGGCGCAGGCGCTGTCTGGGAAGCCATGAACATGGCTTGCATGGATCAGATTCGTGAAATCTGGAACAAAGACGGCGGACTTCCCTTGCTTTTCACCGTCGTCAATAACCATTACGCCATTCACGATCAGCCCATGGGCGAAACGATGGACTTCAAAAAAGCCGCTCGCATCGGCGCCGGCATCACCCCCGACCAAATGCACGCGGAGCGCGTGGACGGTACAGACCCGATGGCGGTCATCGACGCCATCGCACGCAAGAAGGAGCTTTTGGAGCGTGAGGAAGGTCCCGCTCTCCTTGAGCTCGTGGCATACCGTCTTAGTACGCACACGCTCGGCAAAAAAGCCGACGACCGCGCAAAAGCCGAAATCGCAGACTGGAAGGACCGCGACCCCATCAAGCTCTACCGCGAAAAGCTTCTCCGTGCAAGAATTGCAACGGAAGCCGACCTCCATACCATCGACCTTTCCATCACACGCCGCTTGACGACCATCTGTAAGCTCGCGGCGGATATGAAGATCTCCCCAAGACTTACCCCCGAGGAAGCGGAAACCTTGACGTTTGCGGGCGATATCTCCAAAGCCCCCTTGATATCGGATAAGCCCGACGTGCTGATACCGCAGGAAAAATGCAGCCGCATCGCTACGATCTCCGCGAAATCCCGTTACGGCTTCGATGAAAACGGCGACCCCATCGCAAAATCGATGCGTTACAACATCAAGGACGCAATCTTTGAATCCATCTTCAGTCGTTTTTACACCGATTCTTCGTTCATCGCGTTCGGCGAATCGCAAAGAAGCGGTAATATCAACGGCGTTTTTGACGATATGGCGGAAGCCCTTCCCTATCACCGTTTCTTCAATACCCCCATCGCGGAATCCGCCATCGTTTCCTCCGCCATCGGCTATGCGATGTGCGGCGGACGTGTCGCCATCGAAATCATGTACGCTGACCTTTTGGCGCACGCGGGCGATGAGATCATCAATCAGCTTGCCAAATGGCGCACGATGAGCGGCGGCACCTTGAAGCTTCCCGTCCTCATTCGCGTTCCCGTCGGCAAAAACGAGGGCGCACAGCTTTCGAGCGACCTTTCCTCCCTGATGGCAGGCGTTCCCGGGCTCAAGGTCATCTACCCCGTAACGCCCTACGACATGAAGGGTATGCTTTCCACCGCCCTGAACTGCGGCGACCCCATTCTTCTCTTTGAAAACGAATCCATTTATGATATCGGAGAATGCTTCCGCGAAAGCGGTGTTCCGACCGAGGAATACACCTTGCCTCTCGGCTCGGCAGACGTAAAGAAAGAGGGCTCGGATATCACGATCCTCTCCATCGGTACGGCGCTTTACCGCGCACTGGAAGCGTCGACGATTTTAGAGGAACGCTATGCGATCTCCGCGGAGATCATCGATGCGCGCTCCCTCGTGCCGTTCGATTATGAAACCTTGCTCACTTCCGTTCGCAAGACGGGCAAACTCGTCATCGTCGGAGATAGCAACGAGCGCGGCTCCATCATGCGCGATATCGCTTCCAACGTCACGGAATTTGCTTTTGACGAGCTGGACGCACCGCCCGTCGTCGTCGGCGCAAGAAATCTCATCGTTCCGCCCTACGAAATGACAAAATCGCATTTTCCGCAGGCAGAAACGATTTTGGATGCGATCCACCAAAAGATACTCCCGCTTAAAAATTACACGCCCGCGACCAAGTTCACCTCGACGGAAAAGATCAGACGCGCAAAAGAGGGTATTTGAGCGACGAGTCGCCACTGACGATTGCTCACCTATCCGGCTTTCCATATATAAAGCATAAGCAAACGGCGAAATCGATTTGAGCAATTTCCTATGATACAACAAAAAGCACACCAAAGATTTTCCCTTGGTGTGCTTTTTATCATGGGGCGATGCCCCTTGCTGTTCTTTTGTTTCTTTTCTCGACGCCGAGAAAAGAAATCATTCTGCGATCTCAGCAGTCTTTGCTTCCGCTGCCTTGACTTCTTCCTTTGCTTCTGCCTTCACTTCGGCAATTTTTGCCTTGCTTTCTGCTTTGAGGGTCTTCGCCTGCTTGCGGAGCGCACGCTTCACTTCCATCTTGTGGAGGCAACGAACCGCACAAACGGTCGCGCCAACGCCTGCGGCAAACGCAATAAGACCGAGGGGCGTAATGGTGAGCTTCATCTTCATTTCCATTTCGGTTTCAGTGAGAGCCTTCCATGCGTCCTTTGCTTTGTTTTGAATCATTTTCTTGTCGATTGCGGGAGTAATTTCCATCATAATCAAGTTCCTTTCTTTGTGTTTTATCATTATTATGTTTTTTTCGGTCATTTTTATGATGACCATTTTTTGTTGTTTTCAGTGCATTTACGAAAAAATATTTCCCGTAAACGATGACAGCCGTCAAAATCAGCAACACGATGAGCGTTATGATAAACGCAGGATGCTTGACGGTATTTTGAAGCCCCAAAAGAAATGCGCCGCCCGCGCTTTCGCGCACTGCCGTTTTGGTGACCAAATGCGTACCGCCGATGGGTTCGCCGTCCAAAACGACGAGGATGGAGCCGACGATGACACCCTTTTTGACGGGGGCTTTCAGCGATTCCCAATCGAGCGAAACGGAATACGTGACCACCGAAAGGTCAAGGTCCACGTCCAAAAAGGAATATACCGTTTCATCGGGGACGACCAAAACGTGGTCGCTCTTTCCCGCCAAAACGGGAAGCTCCGCGACGATTTTGGACTTATCTAAAATTTTGCGTTCCAAATAATTGTTTCCTGCCCACGAAAGCAGTTTTTTTACGTCGGTATATCCGCCGATATTGCCCGATTCGTCTTTTTCTGAGCCCATCGCTACGCATATATAAGGATATGCGCCCTGCGACGATGCCGTTACGATCGCGTATCCGCCCGTTTCGGTATAGCCCGCAGAAATCCCTTCCGCATATTTATAATAATATCCGCTCTGCGTCGTGAGCAAGGAATTTCTCGTATAGACCGTGACGGCGCCATGCATATTGGTGGCGGAAACGGTATACGCACGCGCGGAGCACATCTCCATAAAGGTCTTATTTCGATACGCATAGGCGGCGATCTTCGCCGTATCGGAGGCAGTCGTATACGCGGCGGCGTTATCAAAGCCCGTCGGATTGAGATATAAGGTCTGCTCCGCGCCGATCTCCCTTGCCTTTTGGTTCATCAGCGAAACGAAATCCACGATACTGCCTGCGATCTCGACGGCAAGCACGTTTGCCGCATCGTTCATGCCCGCAACGAGCATGGCGTATAAGAGGTCGCGCACGGGTATCTCTTCTCCCGACTTGAGGTTCAGAACGGCACTGCCCTCAAGCCCTCTCAAAGCAGCGGTCGTGACCGTCACTTTCGTATCGAGTCGACCCTCGAAATGCTCGAGCGCAAGGATACCCGTCATGATCTTCGCCGTGGAAGCGGGCAAAATTTTCTCGTTTGCCCCCTTTTGGTAGACCAATCGGTCGTTCACGGTATTATAGACCGCGATATGGGGCGAGGCAAGCTCGTCCTCTTTTTCGTAAGGCTCGGCAAGAACAGAGAGCGGAAAAAGCAAAACGGCAAACAAAAGACAAAGAAAACGTCTGCAAGCTTTTTTCATCATGCCTTCTCCTTGTGATGCTCAAAATAAGCTTTTGCTTCCAAGATATTCTGATCTACGGCATTTTTCAGTTCGAAAACGCTTGCAAAGCGACGTTCTGCACGCAAAAAATGCAAAAATTCGGTCTTGACGGTCTTGCCGTAAAGGTCGCCCGCAAAATCCAGCAGATACGTTTCGCAGTTGACGGCATCGGTCCTTTCCACGGTGGGGCGCACGCCGACGTTGGCAACGCCGTGATAGATTTCACCGTCCACCGTCATACGAACGGCATACACGCCGAAGCGCGGAACGGCACGCAGTTGCGGAAAGGTTTGGTTTGCCGTCGGAAAGCCCAGCGTTCTGCCGAGCTTTTTGCCGTGAAGCACCTCCGAGGTGATGGCATACGGACGGGCAAGCATGGCTTCCGCCTTTTCCACATCGCCTGCGGAAAGTGCGGCGCGAATCTCCGTCGAGCTGACGGTCATGCCGTCCATCGTATACGGCGGAACGATTTCGACATCAGCGCCGAGAGAAGAAAAGGTATCCCGCAAAGCTTCGGCGTTTCCCGAGGCTTTCATGCCGTAGCGGAAATTAAAGCCGCAAACGGCAGTGCGAACATGGCATTTTTCATATAATATCTCCTTGGCAAAGGTTTCTTTGTCAAGTCCTCTGACTGAAGCGAAATCCGCAAGAAAAACGAGGTCAATGCCCATTTCGCGGAAGATCGCAAGGCGTTCCATCGGGTCGGTCAAAAGGGATATCCCGCTCGTCGTGCGGGAGGACGGCTCGCAAAATGTCCAGACTGCGCTCCTTGTGGCGTTCTTTTTTTCGGCGGCGATGCGAAGAAGCGCGCGGTGTCCGAGGTGGACGCCGTCAAAATTGCCGAGCGCACAGGAGATACGGTCGGTTTCCGAGAGTGTGATTTCTTTTTCTGTTTTCAGGTCTATGATTTTCATGTGTGTTTATATATTCTCCGCTCGATGATATCCTTTCAAAAACGCGGAATATAGCAGAGCAGCTGCGCGTAATATCCGCTTTTGGAGAGCACCTTGTCGGCGGGAGAACCTTTTTCAAGATAGATGCGTTCAAGCTCCGTACAGCCCTCAAAGGCGTTTCGCGGAAGATGCTTGAGCGCGAGAGGAATGTTGATGCTTTTGAGCTTATTACAGCCATAAAAGGCTTGCTCGCCGATGCACTCCACACCGTCGGGAAGCTTGATATCTCTGAGCCCGACGCAACCGTAAAAGGCGCGGTCACAAATCTCATAAAGCGCGGCGGAAAGGTCAACGCAAAACATATTTTTACATTCAAAAAAGCAATTTCGCCCGATCGAGCGAACGGAATCCGCCATATGCACCTGCATGAGCTTTTCACAATACGAAAACGCATTGGTATCCAAGATCTCGATGCCATCCGCGATCGTGACCTCTTCCAAAAAATTGCACTGCACAAAGGCGCGGGAATCGATCTTTTTTACAGGGATACCGCGGATCACGGCAGGCATTTCCGCTTTCGGAAGCAAGCTGTCGCGCGGACCTGTGATGACCGCGTAATCTCCTCGTTTTTCAAATTTGACGGGAATATCACGCGATTTCCAAAGCTCTGAAATTTTTGCAAAAAGTCCGTTCTTTTCGGGATTCTCGCTCATATATGACCCTCCCATATCGGTATTTTTTCTCTTACCCTTTAGTATATCATGAGTTTTTCGCTTCGTCAATGAGATAACATGATTTTTTACAAATCTATTTTGCTTTCGTATACGGTATTGATTTTTAACATCGATTGTGTTAAAATATAAAATAACAACTAACACAGAAAGGAGAACGCCATGGAGCTTGACAAATTATTTGAAAATGCGGACTGCGAAAAGGCGCTGATGAAGATTTCGGACGGCGACCATGATGCTCTGCGGGTCATTTATAAGCATATGAACCGTCAGATCTATGCGGTGGCATATGCTGTCCTGAGCGATTTCTCTCTTTCGGATGACGTCGTACAGGAAACCTACATCAAAATCATCGAAAAAGCATTCTCATATCGAAAAGGCACGAATGCCCGCGCTTGGGTGCTTTCCATCGCCCGAAACATCGCTATCGATTATTATCGAAAGCGCAAATTTGAATGCGACACCGACGAGCTGACCGACGCGGGAATGCGTTTTGATGAATCTACGGTGCTTTCTTCCATGGAAGTGAAAAAAGCGCTGGACAGCCTCTCCGACGAGGAGCGACAGATCGTAACGCTCAAGGTCTACGCGGGACTCAAGCACCGCGAGATCGCAGAGCTTCTCGGCATCACGACCGAGGCCTGCAAAAAGAAATATCAGCGCGCGGCAGACAAACTGCGCGAATCGTTATAAACAGCATTTGATCGCAAAGACAGAAAGGAACTCACCATGTTTGAAAAGAAAATCAAGGATTTTTTTAATTCGGTAACGGTTTGCGGAGAATTTCCCAAGAAAAAATCGGAAATCAGCCCCAAGCTTTCCGCATCACTCAAAATTACAGCGAGCATTGCCTGCGTGCTTCTCGGCGCTTTGCTTGCCGCGGCGCTCGTCGATAAGGTCGGAGAAGAAACGGACGATTAAATTTTAGAATAAGGAGATACACCGCATGAACAACATCAACTATCCGGAGCAATTCAATAAGCACATCAAACGCGTCATCATCTCCAAGGAGGAGATCGATGCGAAGATCCAAGAGGTCGGAAAGCAGATCAGCGATTCCTACGACGGCAGACCCATTCTGCTCGTCAGCATTTTGAAGGGCGCTTTCGTCTTTATGGCTGACCTTTGCCGCGCCATCAGCGTCCCCTGCGAGATCGGCTTTATGTGCGCAAAAAGCTATTACAGCGGAACGGTTTCCTCGGGTGCAGTCAAAATCACGATGGACTTGGAGCAGGATATTTCCAAATATCACGTCATCATCGTGGAGGATATCATCGACACAGGCAGAACGCTCAATGACGTCGTGAAGCTCCTCAAAGCAAGAAATCCCCTTTCGCTCAGAGTCATCACCCTTTTGGATAAGCCTTCTCGCCGCCTTGTGGAGTTCAAGGCTGATATTTCCCTTTTCACCATTCCCGATTATTTCGTCATCGGCTACGGGCTTGACTGCGCGGAGCAGTATCGAAATTTGCCGTATATTGCAGAATATCAAGAACAGGAGTAAAGCCTCATGTTGAATAAATTTTTCAAGCTCAAAGAAAATAACACCAATGTGAAAACAGAAATCACCGCAGGTCTTACCACGTTCATGACGATGGCATATATCCTCGCGGTCAACCCCAGTATCCTCAGCGACGCAGGCATGGACCCGACAGCCGTCCTCCTTGCAACCTGTATCGCTTCCTTTATCGGTACGGCTTGCATGGCGCTGATGGCAAATCTGCCGTTCGCGCTTTCCGCGGGCATGGGTCTGAACGCTTATATGGCATATACCGTCGTTCAAGGCTTTGGATATCCTTGGCAGGTCGCGCTGCTCGCGGTCTTTGTGGAGGGCATCATTTTCATCGTGCTGTCTCTCACAAGCGTCAGAGAAGCCATCTTCAACGCCATTCCCATGCAGCTTAAAAACGCCGTTTCCGTCGGCATCGGTCTTTTCATCGCGTTCATCGGCTTGCAAAACGCAGGTCTTTCCGTCGGCAGTGACTCCACCCTCGTTACCATCACCAGCTTCACCGAAAATTTCTCGACCGCTGGCATCAGCGCCGTTTTGGCTATCCTCGGCACGCTCGTGACCGCGATCCTCTATATCAAGAACGTCAAAGGCTCTATCCTGATCGGCATCCTCGGAACTTGGATATTGGGTATGCTTTGTCAGGCGACGGGCATCTACGTCCCCGATGCGGCGCAAGGCTTCTATTCTCTTTACCCCACGTTCGCCGTGACCGACTTCACGAAGCTTGGCGAGACCTTTGGTCAGTGCTTCCAAGTGGATATGAGCGGTGTCGGTATCTTTAATTTTATCGTCATCATCTTCTCGTTCCTTTTCGTTGACCTTTTTGATACGCTCGGCACGCTCATCGGTGTCAGCACAAAAGCCAATATGCTCGACGAAAACGGTAAACTCCCGAAAATCAAACCCGCTCTTCTTGCTGACTCTATCGCGACCTCCGCAGGCGCGGTTCTCGGCACCTCCACGACGACCACCTTCGTGGAATCCTCCGCAGGCGTTGCGGCAGGCGGCAGAACAGGTCTTACCGCTTTGACAACGGCATTTCTGTTTCTCATTTCCACGTTGTTTGCGCCCATCTTTACGGCGATCCCCTCCTTTGCAACGGCTCCCGCGCTGATCATCGTCGGTTTCCTGATGTTCACCAACATCACCAATCTCAAATTGACCTCGGAAAATTACACCTCTGCCATTCCCGCATATCTTTGCATCATTGCAATGCCCCTCTTTTACAGCATCGCAGAAGGCATCTCCATCGGCGTCATCTCTTACGTTATCATCAACTTGATCTCTAAAAAATGGAAAGAGATCTCTCCCGTGATGTATGTTCTCGCCGTACTCTTTATTTTGAAATATATTTTCCTTTGATGCGATTTTCATCAAAAAATACGCCGAAAGCGTTCCGCTTTCGGCGTATTTTTTCGTTTTGGATATCAAAAGATCATTTATAGAACGAATGATTTCCGATCTTGAAGGCAAATTCGCGGTTTTTGGAGATCCAAGAGCTTGTGGCAATGCGCGGATTCATAAAATAGAGGACCTCGGTCGAAACGGTCGTTCCCTCCAAAACCATTTTTGCGGCGCGGATACATTCGTCGGTCGGATAATTGTAGATCGCGCCCGTCGCAACGGGTGTGAACTGTACGCCGTATTTTTTGTCGAAGATCACGCTGTAAATGGTATTCGGGAACTGCGGACTTCTCACGCGGTTCATGACGACGTTGCCGACGGCGATCTTACCGAGAAGCGGTTCGCCTCGGCTTTCCGCGTAGATGATGCGCGAAAGCCAAAGAACGGCGCCGTCCCAATAGACCTCGTCTGCCGACTTGCAAACGCCGCCGTTGTCTTTCAGCGTAACGCTGCGCGTGGAATCGTTCCATTTGACGTCCACGTTGAATATGTACGCAAGCGGACGAATGGGAACGTAAAGCTCGCCATCGATGATGCGGCAGGTCGTTTCCGTATAAAAGCATCTGCCGTTCGCTTCTATGTAGGAGTTCCAAAGCTGAGCGGAAACCGTGATACCTCTTGCAGAAATCTTGTGAACGCCGCCGCTCGTGCTGAGAAGCGTACTGCTTTTGTCTACGGCTTTGCCGAAATCGACGAGCGAAACGTAGGTCTTTTCTTCAATGATCAAGCCGTCAAGGCTTTGGCTTCCCATCTGTACGGGGATCTTCGTGCTTGCCGCGGAAACGGCAATACTGCCAAGCGTCAGAAAAATGCCCATAAACGTCATCAAAAGGAATAATCTGAATGTTTTTAACATATTTTCACCTCCAAGATTATCATACCATATGATCCAGCTCCGAGGCAATGCAATATGTTTTCCAAGGGTTCCTGCCCTATCCATTTATGAGAATATCTGCCTTTTCGGGAATGGAAAATGCGTCAAAATATCGATTTTCAAGGGGTATCCAACGGTTTACGAACATTGCGTACTTTTCCGCGCCGTTTCGTGCCAAAATGCGCGATTTTCGCATTTCCTCGGGGATATGCAAGAAAATTTTCAGATCATAGACCTCACCGAAGGCGGGGTGATGGCTATACGAGCCCTCCACGATGAGAAGTCTTGTCTTTGGAACGGAAACACGCTCCCCGAGCGCCATTTCAGAGCAATCAAAGCGCTGATAGGAAAAGCCCTCCGTCTCACGCAGATGGGGGACGACCTCCAAAAGGAAGCGTTCGCGGTCAAGGTTTCCGCCCGCCTCGGAAAGTCTTTTCTCGGTGCGTTGCTCGGGTCGCAAAAAGAAATCGTCCATATGAACGACCGCGCCTCCGAAGCGTTTGGCGAGTGCACCTGCAAGCGTGGTCTTTCCCGAAGCCGCACCGCCGTCGATGGCGATGACAAGACGCTCGCTTTCCGCAAGCTTTTCTTCGATATGGGAATGTAATTCTGTGATTTTCATGGTGGGTTCTCCTTGGTTTTGTTTTTCTCGTAATGAGAGAAAAGTGAAGAATGAAAAGAGAAGAGAGAATAGAACACCAAAAAGAAACGGCAATTTTCTCTCGAAAATTGCCGTTTCTTTTTGGTGCCGGTGATCGGGGTCGAACCGATACGGTATCGCTACCACTGGATTTTGAGTCCAGCACGTCTGCCAATTCCATCACACCGGCGATGGACGATATCTATTATAGCATATTTTTTTGAAAATGCAATAGGTATTTTGAAAAAAATTGAAAAATATTTTTATTGATTTCCTTTGATATATTTGATATAATAGAAATATATTGACCTTAGGAGGACGTTCTATGACCGAGCTTTCGGAAAAAATCTTATCCTCGTATCAGGCACGAAAGACAAAAAAACAAAAAACGGCTTTTATTGAGTTTATGAAAAGCGAGATCCCCTCGCTTCGCGTGGAGGAGGGCGGCTTTCTCAAAAGCAGGAATCTCGTCGTTGGCGACGTGAAGCGTGCGCGAGTGGTCTTGGGCGCGCATTACGATACCTGCGCGGTATTGCCGTTTCCCAACCTCATCACGCCCAAAAATTTCCCGTTTCTCATTCTTTACGGAATCCTCATCGCCTTGCCCTTTATCGCGCTCATGGTCGGCACAGAGCTTTTGCTGAATTATCTGACCGATAATTTCTATTTTGCCTATTATACGGCGCTTCTTGTTTTTTTGGTGTCGTATTTCGGTGTTTTTATGCTGGGATTTCCCAATAAGCATACGGTAAACGACAACACCTCGGGTGTCATCACGCTTTGCGAGATGATGGAAATTTGCCGCGAGCAAGGCATACATGACATTGCGTTCGTCTTTTTTGACAATGAAGAAATGGGTCTGATCGGCTCGTCGTATTTCAGAAAATTGCACAAAAGCGAAATGAAGGATACGCTCCTCATCAATTTCGACTGCGTTTCGGACGGCGATCATATGCTTTTCGTTTTGAATAAGCCCGCAAGCGAGCGATACGAAAAGGCTTTCGCGGAAGCCTTCGTTTCCTCGGAGAAAAAGACCGTCCATCTCGAAAAAGCGCAGAATACCTATTACCCCTCTGACCAAAAGGGCTTCCCCGTCTCCGTTGCGGTATCCGCGATGAAAAAAGCGCGTGTTCTGGGGCTTTACCTCGACCGTATCCATACGAAAAAGGATACCGTCATGGACGAAACAAATCTTGCCTATATTTGCGATGGCACGACGCGCCTTCTGACGAAGCTCTCCGAGAATATCCCATGATTTTTTGGAAAAAATGTCCCTTTTTATCCCCTTGATTCGTTATATCTTATTGAAATATAATATGCTTTGAAAACAAAACGCGTTTGAGTCTTGACAAACAGAATTTTTTTCTATATAATCAACGCGTAACCTATTTTCGGGTTCTCTTTTCAAAGTGTGATTTTACGAAAAAACGCGATTTGCGCATATGCGTGAAAGAGAGGAATTTGTATATGAAAAAAGGTTTGCCCACCCACATGGTCTATCAGTTTGACAATCTTTATGACGGCGTTGTCAAGCAGGCGGCTCGCTACGGCGATAAGGATCGCTACGTTTACAAGGTAAAGAAGGAAGAGCGTCATTTTACGTTCAACGATATGCTCCGTCACGTCAACTGGCTTTCTTCCGCGATAAACACCCTTGGACTTTGCGAAAAATACGTAGGCGTTACGGGGGATACCCATCCCGTTTACGCCGCGACCTATCACGCAGTCGTAACGACGGGCGGTGTCATCGTTCCCCTTGACAAAGAGATCTCCGCAGAGCAGTTCGTCGGATTTGTCAATCTTTGCAAGCTGGAATTGCTCGTCTACACCGCATCCATGCATAAAAAGCTCCTTCCGCTTTACGATCAGATGCCCACAGTCAAATATTTTGTCTGCGCGGATTTTGCAGGTGAAGCGCCCGAGGATTCTCGTTTTATGACCTACGAGGCATTCCTTGAAATCGGTAAAAAGGCTTACGAGGACGGCGACCGCACCGCGGAAACCACCGTTCAGGACAGAGATAAATGCTGTGCCATCATCTTCACGTCGGGTACGACCGGTACAAGTAAGGGCGTTATGCTTTGCCAGAGAAACCTTGTAACTGCGGCGCTCGATTCTGCCGGTATTATTGAGGTGGATGACGGAGAATCTATCGTTTCCGTTTTGCCGATCCATCATACCTATGAGTTTACCATCACACATCTTGCCGCGCCGAATATCGGCGTTACCGTCAGCATCAACGACTCCATCAAAAATACCCTTCGCAATTTTGCACACTATAAGCCCAGCATCTTGGTTTTGGTTCCGTTGTATCTCGAAACCATGCACAAAAAAATTTGGGCAGAGGTGGAAAAGAAGGGTAAGACGGGGCTCGTCAAAAAGATGATGCCCATTGCGAAGAAGCTCCCCTGGAGCATTCGCCGTAAGATCTTTAAGGATATCATCGGCGCGTTTGGCGGCAATCTTTGGCTCGTCGTTTGCGGCGGCGCACCGCTTCGTCCCGAGCTTATCGAAGAATTTGGCGCGTTCGGCATCAAGGTCCTTGAGGGCTACGGCATCACGGAATGTGCTCCCCTCATTTCCTGCAACCCCATCCACTGGAGAAAGAAACGCTCCGCAGGTATGGTCGTTGCCCATATGGAAGCGCGCATCGACAAGGAAAATCCCGACGACGAAACGGGTGAGATCGTGACCCACGGCGACGCCGTCATGCTCGGCTACTATGAAAATCCCGAAGCGACCGCAGATGTCTTCACAGAGGACGGCTGGTTCCGTACGGGCGATATCGGTTATATCGACGACGATAACTTCGTTTATATCACGGGCAGAAAGAAAAACGTCATCATTGCCAGCAACGGCAAGAACGTCTTCCCCGAGGAGCTCGAGGAATATCTCGGCATTTCCGAATGGATCAGCGAATGTGCCGTGATCGGCAGAAAGGACGAGGCGGGCGAGGCTCTCATCACCGCGCTCATCTATCCCGATTACGATAAATTCGAGGGTAAGACCGCAGAGGAGATCAAGGAGACCATCGATGCAGAGGTTGCGGAGGTAAACAAAAAGCTCCCGACCTTCAAGCATATCGGACTCGTGGAAATTCGTGAAACCGAATTTGAAAAGAATACATCGAGAAAAATTTTGCGTTATAAACTCAAATAATTTTTAGAAAAACAGAAAGGAATTTTGGAAATGACAATTTTGGAACAGATCACAGAAATGCTTGCAGAAAGCTTTGACCTTTCTCCCGATGCCGTAACCCCCGATGCAAGACTCGAGGCTGACCTCGGCATCAACTCTCTCGAGCTTGCTGAGCTCGCGCTCCGTTGCGACGAGGAATTTGGCGTTGAGATCGACGACGACGATATCCATCGCCTCATCACCGTTGGCGACGTTGCATCCTACATCGAAGAAAAGCAGGCATAATCATATATCAGAATCATACCATTTTATATTTATAGGAGGGTTTTCATGGACATTAGCGGAAAGAGAATGTATGAGCTTCTCGAAAAAATGAATTTCGTTCGTCTTTCGACCTTTGAAGGCGAGAAAAAGGGCGCAGAGATCATTGCAAATGAGATCAAGGCGCTCGGCATCGAGCCCACGATCGAAGGCTTCAAGGCACCGCGATACGAGATCAAAAAAGCCAAATTGGAAGTAACGGCTCCCGTTTACAAGGAGTACGAGGTAACAGGCTACGGCTTCGCAGGCAACGCTGCCGCAGACGGTATCGAAGCGGAATTCAAGTATTTGGAAGCGCTCGATTCCATCGATCTCGTTGACGTAAAGGGTAAGATTATTTTCATGGCACAGGGTCTTCGTCCCGAAGCCTTCAAAACACTCATCGAAGCAGGTGTCGTCGGATTTGTTTCCGCTCACGGTACGTTCCGCGAAACCAAAGACACGCTTGACCTCGATGAACGTATGCTCCGCCCGCAGCATATTGAATACGGCAAGCTCCCCGGCGTTTGTATCAGCATGACCGACGCGCTGGAGCTCGTTTCCTCCAAGCCCGAAAAAGTCAAGCTCACGCTTGCACAGGAAGAGGGCGAGGGCGATTCTCAGAACGTCATCGCAGAGATCAAGGGTACGGAAAAGCCCGACGAGGTCATCATTTATACCGCGCATTACGACTCCGTCGTATTCAGCCCCGGTATGTTCGATAACGCTTCCGGCTCTGCCACCATTCTTGAGCTTTTGCGTTATTACAAGGCAAATCCCCCCAAGCGTACCGTCCGTTTCCTTTGGACCGGCTCGGAAGAAAGAGGTCTTCTCGGCAGCAAGGCATACGTTGCCGCTCATGAAGAAGAGCTCAAAAACATCGTACTCTGCATCAACGTCGATATGACGGGTCCGCTCCTTGGACGCGACGAAGCAAGAGTTACGGGCGAGGAAGCCGTTTGCAATGCGCTCACGTATTTCTATAAAGAGATCGGTTATCCGATGAACGTCAAGCAGGACATCTATTCCTCCGATGCGATCCCCTTTGCTGATAAGGGTATCCCCGGTATCAACTTCATGCGTGTTGCCGCAATGGGTACTGCACAGATCCATAGCCGTTACGATACCATCAAGACGGTAACGGCGGAATCGATGGAACGCACTGCAAAGTTTATCGCCGCTTTCTCTGACCGTGTGATCAACTCGGTATTCTTCCCGATCGAAAAGAAGATGCCCGAAAACATGGTGGAAAAGGTCGATAAATACCTCAGAAAGAAAAAATAATCCATGAGCGGCAAGTCGCCGCTGAGAATGGTTCAAAAAACGACCGCGAGTGATACGCACGCCAAAAGTCCACCGCTTTTGGCGATGCACGTCATTTTTCGGGTCGTTTTTTTGTTTTTTCTTGACGGAAAGAAAAAGTATGTGTATAATAAAAGCAAAGATATTTTGAAAAAATCCATCAGAAAGGATGTTTCCGCCATGAAAATATTCAATAACGCTCCATTCCGTGTCAAGGACACCGAAAAGCTCGGCATATTCAGATCCTTTGCGTTTGCAAACGAATCCGAACGCCAAATCGCCATTGAGCTTGCAGACAATGCGCTCGACTATGAGATTCCGTTTTTGCCCGCCACCTTGTATATGGAATACGCCAGAAACGGCAACCGCACCCATTACGAGAACCCGTATCACGAGCGAAGAAGCAAGTTGCGCGCGCTCCTGCTCGGTTGTCTTGCCACAGGGGATGCGAAATATACCGACAAGATGGTCGATCTTGTGTGGGCGATCCTTGAGGAGACCTCCTGGGTCATTCCCGCTCACAACGTCGCGCATCCGTATGAACTCGCAGGAGAGCCCTTGCCCGATGCCTTCGGCGGAGATGACGTCGTCGAAATCGACCTTTTCGCCGCGGAAACAGCCGCACTTCTCGCTTTCGTCTATCATTTTGAAAAAGCACGCCTCGATGCGGTCACGCCCGTCATCTGCAAGCGCATCGAATATGAAATAGACCGCCGTATTCTGCGCCCATATCGCACGAGAGAGATGCGCTGGATGACGAATTTTATCAACAACTGGACACCTTGGATCGTCAGCAACGTCCTTTCCGTTTCCGCGATCTTCGTCAAAGAATGGCATGAGCTTTCCTTCATCATCTCCGTTTCGATGGGATATCTCGACCGTTTTGCGGAAACCTACGGCGAGGACGGCGGATGCGACGAGGGTCCGAATTATTGGACAGCCGCCGTCGCCGCGCTTTTTGATGCCGTTTGTATTTTGCACGATATCACGGGCGGAACGCTCAATAAATTCCAAGACCCCATGCTCATTAGAATGTGCGAATACCTGCCCAACGTCTGCGTTTCCCCCGAGGAACGCCTTTACGCAAACTTTGCGGACGGTCCACGCCACGTCAACCTTGACCGCAGACTCTTCACGCGCATGGGCAAGCTGACGGGAAGCAAAAAGCTGCAAGCCTTCGCAAGTGCGCTCCCCGAGATTCCGTTTAAGATGACCCGACATTTCCTTTTCAGAGAGCTTTTGAGCCTCACCGAGTCCCTCCCCGAAGCAAACGAACGTCTTTCATTTGCGGATAAGACCTCGTTCTATCCCGATCTTCAGCTCGCCGTTTTGCGCAGAGATGACCTTTTCCTTGCCATCAAGGGCGGTCATAACCGCGAAAGCCATAACCATAACGATATCGGCAGTTTCATTTTGTACCGTGGTACGACACCCGTTATCGTCGATGCCGGTGTCGGCGTTTATACCAAGGATACCTTCTCTGAAAAACGCTATACCATCTGGACGATGCAATCCTCGTATCACAACCTCCCCGAGATCGACGGCATGATGCAGCTCCCGGGCAGAGAGCATCGCGCAGACAGCTTTACGCTGGACGGCGACACCGTTTCCGTTTCGTACAGAAGCGCATATCCCAAGGATATGCCCGCCACCGCCGTCACCCGTACGCTCACCGCAACGGACGAAGGTATCGTCATTTTCGACGAGGTCAAGGGCGCAAAATCCGCCATCTTCAACCTCTTGCTTGCCGAAAAGCCGGAAAAGATCGCAGGCGGCTTCGCCGTCGGCACTTGTCACGTTCGTTTTGACGGCGATTATACCGTAGACGAGGTCGACCTTACGAGCGACGCAAGCCTTCACAACGATTGGCAGAGAGATGCGCTCTACCGCGTGCGGATCCCCACAAGCGGTACGCTCAAAACCGTCATCACCAAAGGAGAATGATCCATGAAACGATTCAAGCTCGGTTTTACCACTGTCACGTTCCGAGGCAAAACGCCCGAACAGATCTGCAAGATCGCCAAGAAGAACGAGGTAGACTGCATCGAGTGGGGTACGGACGTTCACGTTCCGAACGTAGACGCGGCAAAGGAGGTTCGCCGTCTTTGCGATGAATATGGGCTTCAAACCCTCTCTCTCGGCGCGTATCACCGCATCGGAGTACCCAACGATACCCCCTTTACGGAAACGCTCGAGAGCGCGAAAATTCTCGGCGCAAAGCGTATCCGCGTTTGGCTCGGCAAAAAATCCTCTGCGGATTTCACAGAGGACGAGCGCGAAGCGCTTATGGCGGAGACCCGCTCGCTTTTACGCGTGGCGGAAGCCTATGATATTCAACTCGCTTTTGAATTTCACAGAAAGACCATGAACGATACGGGCGCTTCCTCCCGCAGATTCTTGGACGAGATAAGCGAAAAGAATCTTTCGACCTATTGGCAACCCTTTTTCCATGAAACGCCCGAAAAGGACTTCCCTTTTGAAACGGACAGAGAAAATCTGCTCGCCGTTCTTCCGTACGTTTCCGCGGCGCATGTATTTTCTTGGGATGAAGCGGCAAACCGTTTCCCGTTCGCATGCCACAAGGAAGCATGGAAAACGTTCATTCGCATTTTGAAGGATAGCCCCTGCGAGGCGCTCATCATGGAATTTGTACCGAACGACTCCCCCGTACAATTCATGGCTGACCTTGCGGTGCTTAGAAACATCTTAGAAAAGGAGAATCTTGCATGAAAAAACTCGGACGTTTCCTTTATTTACATGGCAGGACCATATATTATATCCTTGCCGTCGTCGTCGGCGTCGTTTGCGGACTGCTGATCGCAAACGATAGATTATCCATTGGCGGCGCGGCGCTTGCTGTCATTTTAACGGCATTGGTCCCGTTTTTCGTGATGAATCTCATCGCCATTTCTTCTTATTCCAAACCGCTCGTGGATGCGCTCGACGTCGAACGCGACCCGTATCCGCTCCTTGAGGAATCAGAATATCTTCTCACAAAAACAAAAAAAGGACTTCCCTATCTCACCAATATCATCAATTACAGCGCAGGTCTTATCGAAACGGGACAATTTGAAAAAGCGCTTGCCGTTTTACAAGCCGTAGACTTTTCCAAGGTTCCGAAAGCACCCCCACAGAGCATGCTCGCCTACTATATCAATCTTTGCTCGGCTTGCAATGAAATGGGACAGAAGGATCAAGCCTCCGCGTATTACAGCAAGGCGCTCGCCTCCTTCGCCATGATCAAAAACGAAGCTGTCAAAAAGCAAATGAAAAGCACCATTACGGTCCATACGATCGAGGAGCATTTGCGAAATGAAGATTACAAGGAAGCAGACAAGGTGCTCGCCTCATTTATTCCGAGCACCGGAAGACAGACCATAGACGCGGAAATGCTCCGCGCCAAGGTCCATATCGGACTCGGGGAACCCGAAAAAGCCAAAGAGCATCTGACCTTCGTCATCGAAAACGGCAATAAGCTCAACGTTGTGACCCAAGCCAAGGAAATACTCTCGTCCTTATAAGGGAAAAGGCTTACATAAAAACAAAAAGACCGACGGGGAAATGTCGGTCTTTTTGTTATGGTATTGGGAGAAAAAATTATGAAAAAATTGTTGTCGGAATGAGGACAAGCTAATTCCTACACTTTCAAGCATATTTTAACACATCCTCGTTGATATGTCAACAAGTTTTTTGATTTTTTTGAAAAAATCTTGATTTTTATTTTGGAATATTGTATAATATTCTTACTATTTACAATTTCAATACCCATCATCAAATTCATCAATGAGGTGCTTTCATGGATCTGCGATGTCTTTCCACATTCATTCAAATCGCGGAGCTGGGCAATTTCACCCGCGCCGCCGACAAGCTCGGTTACTCCCAGCCGACCGTATCGTTTCAAATCAAACAGCTTGAGCAGGAGCTTGGCGTAAAGCTTTTCGACCGCGTCGGTCATACCGTTTCCCTCACCGACGACGGACGCGAAGCCCTCGTTTACGCGCAAAATATCTGCCGCATGGCGCAGGAAATGACCCTTGGCGCATCGAAAAATTTCGAGCCCTCGGGAACGATACGGGTCGCGATGGCAGACTCGCTTTGCGCGCCTCTCGTGCTCAAAAGGTTCGTGGAATTTCGCGCGTTGTATCCGCAGATCGCCATCAAGATCACGACCGCCGGCACAACGGAACTTTTCCGTTTGCTCGACCATAACGAGGTCGATCTCGTCTGCACGCTGGACGCGCATATCTATAACACCACCTATATCATTCGCAACGAAGAAAAGCTCGGGGCGCATTTCGTTTGCTCACCCAAGCATCCGCTGGCGCAGGCGGAAACGCTCTCCGTCGAAGCGCTTTTGCAAGAGCCGTTTTTGCTGACGGAAAAGGGCATGAGCTACCGCCAGCTTCTCGACAGCAAGCTCGCCGAGGATTCCTTGGAGATCAATCCCATTTTTGAATGTGGCAGAGCCGATCTCGTCTGCAAGCTGACGGAGGAAAACGCAGGCATCTCCTTTTTGCCCGATTACGTCACGGAGAAAGCCGTACAAAGTCAAGCGCTCGTCCGTTTGCCCGTGGAAGATTTTGAGATCGAGCTTTGGAAGCAGATCTTATACCACCGCGATAAATGGATATCGCCGCAAATGAAGGTCACGATGGACTATCTCGCGCAGATATCGTTACAGGAATAGCGAAATATTTTCAAAATCATGTACAAAAATTTCCTAAAAGTACTTTTCTTTCTATATAAAATGTGATATAATAATCACAAGTATACTAAATAGAAAGGATTCCTCGTGCAAAATGGTAATATATGTAAATCTCATTGAGAATGAAAATGATAAGGCTTTATTCGTCAAAATGTACCATGAACTAAACAAAAAAGTATATCTCAAGGCATATGAAGTTCTGCAAAATCGAGAAGATGCCGAGGATTCCGCGCAAAACACATGGTTTGACGTTGCAAAAAAGATAGAGCTTTTTCGGGATATGGAATATTATCCTTTATACATATTGGAAATCGCGCACGGCAAGGCGGTCGATATCCTACGCAAAAAGAACAGAGCACTTCTCTGGCAGGAAAAGAATATCGAAAACTTTTGCGAGGAAATCCATGAGGACTCCGTTTTTCTGCACCTTTTCACGCAGGAAAACGCCGAACTCGTCTATGATTGCGTGAGCCAGCTCGAGGAAGAGGAACGCCACATCTTGATGCTCTATTATTACTACGAAAAATCCACAAGCTATATTGCCAAGCTATACAATCTGAAGCCCGCGACGGTCAAAACCAAGCTTGCAAGAGGACGCGGAAAGCTGCGTACCCTTTTGGAGGCAAAAAAGAACGCGCTTTTATAAAGCGGACAACGCCCACCGAAAGCTGCTCGCCTATCTCAGCGTATCTCCAAGCATAACGAAACGGCGAGGTCAATTCGAGCAAATTCCTATGGTATAAAAAAACCTTGTTTGCGATGCAAACAAGGTTTTTTTGCGTCCGGATCTTATCCTTGAATGGGTGTAAATACCACGTAATTCGAGGAAAAGCCCATCTTCATGACCATTTCATAGGTTAGATTTGTCGTTCCTGCGGGGATATCGATATCGCCGACGCCAAGACCGTTTGAAAGTGCGCCCGACATCTGAACGGCGCGTTCATCGATCTGAAACGTCTGCGTTTCTCCGTTTTTGAGCGCGCAGACCGCCTTGCCGTTGACGTAGCAAACGATGGGGACCGCCGAACCGACAAAGGATTTTTTGCGTACCACGGTGATCGTGCGCTGAATATCGGATATGTAGTCGTCCTCTGCTTCTTCTATGGGAGCATCCTTCTTTTCCTTGGCTTCCTTCTTTGCTCTGACGCCGTAAACAACGCCCATAATGATAGAACCGAGCGCCCAGATACGGAAAAGCAGATCGAGGATAAAGGAAAATTCACCTGCCGAAAGCATTGCGATCAGACTTTCCACGAAAAGAAGCGAATCCAAGATGAAAAATACGAGCGCGGCAATCATCCAACCGACTCTTTTTTTGGAAAATATCCAGCAAAGAAGATACGGAACGATGGAGATCACTGCCATGACCATGGCAACGATCATATACAGATTATCGCCTGCTTCATAGGTAAGCTCCAAGCCGACCATCACGAGGATCTGCGGCAAAAAGGCAGAAAACAAGAAATACGTATCGCCAAAGGTCATACTGAATACGTTGACGACAGAGAAAAGAACGATCAGCAAAAGCGAGAGTCTGGCATTTTTATATTTCGCGTCGTTCTGAGAAATCAAAGTTTGTTGATTCATAATGTCAACCTCCTATCCATTGATGTCATTATTATACCAAGCCAAGAGAATATTGTCAAGAGAGCATGGCAAATTTCAAGATTTACATATCAAAATCATACGATATTCGCGGAGATCATCTCTGCCCAAGAGGGGATATAGGTGTCCTTCATCGGCAAAAGCTTTTCTTCCAGCTCTGCAATCTCAGCAATTTCGCCGTTCGCATAAGAAAGAAGTCTTTCCCGACAGCTTTCCAAACGGCGCGCAAGACCGCCAAGACGGGCATCGTGGATCTCAAAGCCGTAGGTCTTATTGATCGCGTACCACTGCTTGCGGAACGCCTTATAAAACACGTTCACGCGCTCGATACATTCCGCGTAGTCCGTTTCCGCCAAAGAGCGAAGACCTTCCTTGTCGCCCGCCTCGTAAAGCGCACGGGTCTTTTTCGCAAGCAAAAGCTTCTTGAAAAGCACATCCGAAAGACAAGCCATCGTTTCATACAAAAGTCCGTAGGTCTTGCTTTCCTTTGCGTGCGCGTGCAAGCGCTTGGCGTAAGCGTCCAAAAGCGAAGCATCGTCAGCCGCAAGGTTTGCGCTCATCGCGCCGAGGAACGGGTCATCGTAAAGATGGGTCTTGCAATAGTTACAAGCGCTATGCTGGAAATATGGAGATTCCACGGGAACGTCCTCACCGAAAATATAGTTTGGCAAATCGAGGTCCATGAAAGAATCAAATTGTTCGCCCGTGATCTCATAAAATTTCGCTTTCATTTCCGCTTCCGACATATCATCGGCAAGCGCGGCAATATGCATCAGCGCAGGCAAAACCGCCTCATAGGCACATTCTCCGCCGTTATCGCCCCAAAGCGTGAAAAATGCCTCGCGCACACCGTTTTCGATGCAACAAGGGATCGCCACGGCGTTTCTCTTGATGCTGTAACGGTTATGCGGAGAAAAAGTTTCCCAAGTCCATGCGCCGCCCGAAAACCATACGTTGGGAGAGAGATTTTTCGAGGATTTTATCATCGAATCGTAACGCTTAACATCCGTTGCGAAATAATCCCAGTAGACCGTCGCGCAGTCCTTCGGCACGTTTTCCACAATTTCAGCGGGAAATTCCTTGACGTCCTCGGTGCAGAAAACGCCGGGCGCAAGGTTAAAGAAAAGGTCGTTGGCAAGGAGCATGGTGTCAAAGCCGTATTTTCTTGCGATCTCACAAACGCGGTTCAAATGCTTCAAAAGGAGCGCATAGCGGTCGGTAAAGCCATGCTCGTCCAAATATTTGCCAAGACCGATATGATGCGCCTCGTCGTAGCCGAGATGCACGCGGCGCGAGGTAAAGGTCTTCGCCAGCGTTTTGAACATATTTTCGATCAGCTCATAGGTGCGCGGCTCATCGACGAGCAAAATATCGTCGATATCAAAAACCTTATGGCGATACGCGCGCCAACGCTTCAAGGTCGCAAGATGCGCGAGCGTCTGAATAAATGGGATCAGCTCAATGCCTTTTTCTGCGGCGTAGCGGTCAAGCTCACGAAGCTCCTCCAT
Source organism: Clostridia bacterium (assembly GCA_017937845.1). Taxonomy (GTDB): domain Bacteria; phylum Bacillota; class Clostridia; order Oscillospirales; family CAG-272; genus QALR01. Next base: position 61,918 of record JAGBCV010000064.1, read on the forward strand.
CGAGTAGCGTCCGCGCTGATAGCCGAAATACGGCTCGTTTTCCACCTCATAGGTGTCCTCCGTATACAGCATTGCCACGTTATAGCCCATCTTGGCGATCACGTCAAAAAAACGTTTGAGTCCCTCCACATTCGGTACGGCATCGCGCGAACAGTCGATCATCACACCCAAAGAATCAAAATGTTTCATTTTTATATCTCCTCCGAGAAAAAATCTGTTGTATCCAGTATACCAAAGAAAGCTACGCTTGTCAATAAAAATCCCACGGAGAAGGCGTTGTGTTCTTAAGGACACAACATCTTCTCTATTTGCCTTCGGCAAGTTATATTCGGCTTGAGCCAAGTGATAGAAGCCTCCAACAAACATTCGTCGGAGGCTTATGCTTTATGATTAGATTTTTGATATAATATTATGAAAAATCTGATTTGTCTTTAATGAAGTAATCATTGTTTCTTTGAGTTTTTCATACGGATGCGCTAATTTTCCCGATTGCAAGACACTATGTCCATATTTTTGACACCCACATAAAATAGACTGACGCTGTGTACCATACGGAATTGCATCGTGCTTCTCAGCATATAACAAAGCTTTTTCAATATAAATACGAGCCTCATCTGCATTTTCTGTGCGTATATAAATTTCTGCTATTTTTATACAAGTATCTGCTTTTTCTTTCAGTGCCGATACATTATCTTCACATTCATATACGACATCGTAGAGTGCATTACTTTTTTTCAAAAGTTCTATTTGGTGCTGTGGAGTATAGTGATTGAGTAGTTTCAATATTGATGCTTTGAAACGATAGCAAACTTTTGCTATATCCGTTTCTAAAATATGCGATAATTGCTCTTCACCCGTCAAAAGATCTGCCAAAACAGCTTGACAAGTTTGTGCCACTGTAGGCAAACGACGAGCCGACTCGATTCCATCGTTTTCCCGTCCAGCCTTATAATAAGCATAACAAAGTTCTGTTCTCGCCCAATTCAAAATGTGCGGATTGCGACAATTAGCCATGAGATACTCGCCAAGTTCTATGCTTCTTTTGGGATTGATATTTTGAGCGCCGTATACTATCCATGCCATAAGCAAATGGTTATTCGGATACTTTTGTAATCCTTCTTCAGCTTTTTGTACCAATGCAACTTCATCACGCGCTATATCGTATTTGCGTAGTTCTTCTTGTAGAGTACCCACATATTCTTTCTCTTGACATAGATCGGCTCCCATTAAAGCATCTATGGTAATGCCGAAAAAGTTTGCAATTTTAGGCAACATTTCAATATCCGGATAACACTCTCCGCGTTCCCATTTGCTTATGGTTTGAAAACTTACGCCCAAGCGTTCAGCGAACGCTTCTTGTGAAAGATTACTTTCACGTCTGTTTTTTCTTATATTTTCCGAAAGGTTAAGTGCCATAACAATCTCCTAAATAATTTATATTCAGCGAGCTCTACTGTGTATACATTTTATCATAATGCTTAAACAAATTCAATAACGTAAATTTAGAAGCGCATTCGCCTAACACGGGATTTTTTCTATTTTTGGTTGATGTCACTTGTTGATATATTGATATATAGAAGAACCTCGGCAAGGGGACTCCCTGCCGAGGTTTTTATCTATTCAAAACTATCCTTTAGTCCCCACGGAGAAAACTCCGTGGGATTTTCGGTATATGAAAGAAATTATTTCTTTTTCTTCATGACAAGTACGACAACGACCGCGATGACAACGACTGCAACAACGGCAATCACGATGCCGATCACAGCGCCGTTACCTGCATCAGCAGGTTCGGTCGCATCGCCGCCCGTGGGTTCGGTGACGTCTGCACCTGTCGTCGTAGCCTCTGCCGCAGAGCCTGTGGTGGTAACGACCTCAGGCGTGCCTGTTGTGGTTTCGGCTTCCTCGCTCTTCCATTTTGCGTAGATCTTGACCTCGTTTGTGTTTTCCACAACGGCTTCAAAATCGAAAGGAGTGGTGAGCGCTTCGTCCGCATACCAGCCGATAAATTCCTTGCCATCTTCCATGACCACGACGGGTTCACGGAAAGTTTCGCCAACGACGGCGTAAGCCGCAGGATTTACCTTTTCATTGACGAGCTTCGCGCCGATAACGGTGAGCTTGGCAACGGTATCGTCCTTGACCCATCTTGCATGAAGGTCGATATCTTCATAGTCCGCCTTACCGTTTGAAACCTCGAAATATTCGGTATATTCCGCATCGGTGTACCAACCTGCGAAAACGTAACCCGTCTTTTTCATCGGGAATTTTACAACGATCGGTTCGCCAACCTTTGCTTTCTGACCATACGCTTTGTCCTTATCGTCAAGCTTTTTATAGAAATTGATGTTGTATTCCGTCGTATTTTCTTCTACGACCTTTGCGGTCTTGACTCTTGCTTCATCGGAAAAATTGCCGCGCTGTGTACCGAGCGTCACTCTGGTATAATAATATGTACCCTCGGCAAGACCCTCAAACGTACCCTCGTAATAACCCTTATCATTGGGCTTCACGGAAACGGTCTGCAAAATATTCGAGAAATCTTCCTTATCGGAAACCTCAAGCGTCATAGAGGTAAGCACCTGATTGTTGAGGTCTGTGATCTGACCCTTGCAGGTGATGGTGGTGTAATCCGAAGTCTGTTCAAAGGTATATCTCGGGCTGACCGCTTCGTATACGCCGGTAACCTTGATCTTCATTTCATGACCCGGGTCGTCGAGAATCTCGATATGGAGATCAAAGAGAGCCGCTTCCTCGTCGGTCATGCTGGTGTACCACGTACCGCTGCCCGGGAACTCGTAAGCATGGCAGTCAAAAACAAGACCCTTCGCGTTGAATACGCCGGAGCTTGCAGGGTTGCAGGGCTTATCTACGGTTGCGGGGCGGAGCGCCGCAACGCCGATATCCGCGTTCGTACCTCTGGAGTTGATTCTCATGCCCGCGCCCATACGTCCCGCATCAGCAAGACCCTGGTCAACGTGCCAAATGATGACACCGCGTGTACCTGTGTAGTTGGTCTGGCTATCGAAGTGAGGTGTGCTGTCATCGAAATAACGGTTTTCGATGAGATAGTATTCGTTCGGGTCGGGTGTGGAGATCTTCAAAATGTTGTATGTACCCTTCTTACTCTGACGGGAATAGAGGGTATATTCGCCGTTACCGACGTTGGAATAGTCGTAAAGACCGTAAACGGTGAGGTGATAGGGGTCAAAGTTCGAGGGGGACGTACCCTTTGCTTCACCGTCGTTTGCGCCGGAGGAGCCGTTGCCCGCCATGACGGAAACCTTACCCGCAGGGGAGTTTTCACCGCCCCAGGAGCTTGTCGCGCCTGCCGCGTAAAGGTCGCCGTTGCCGAGCGCATGACCAAGCTCATGGCAGAAGGAGCCGACCGTAAGCGGTGTCGAGTCGTTAATCATTTCGCCGCATTTTACGTAGTCTGTGCTGACTTTCACGCCGTTAAAGCCATAGTTAAAGCTGGATTTGTGAGCGTTATAGCTCGGTGTAGCGGTAGCGCGTGTATATTCATAGCCTGCCGTAACGAACGCCACCATCAGCTCGTCTTCACCGACGAAGCCGTTGCCGTCCTTATCGTAGACGGAGAAATCCACGTAGCCGTTGTTAACGGCAGCCGCGAGCGCCTCGTAGCGTTCGGGGTCGCTTGTGGAGCCCTTTGTGGAGGAGGACATCTTGACGGGAACGCTGACCTCGATGACACCGTCGTTCTTCTTATCGTTCTGCGCCGCGTTTTCATAGTTTTCCTGCGCGGGAATGAAGCGGAAATTGCCGCCGCTCTGAATTTCAAAATATGCCTTCATGCCCTTGGGACCGTTGCCGAAGAACATTTCCGACCAATAGGAGTGATCCTTGTGCTTAAGAAGCATTTCGCCGGTCTCAAGGTCCTCACCGTTGAGGCTCGGGTCAAAGTTGACCAGAACGACGAGCAAGGGCGTATCCTTGGGGCCCCAATAGCCGTAATCAAATTCGGAAATTTCATATGTTTCTGCCGCCATTGCCGAAATAGGCAACATGAGCACCAAAAACATCGCCGCAAGCACAGCAGCCAAAATTCTTGAAGTTTTTTTCATAAAAATAGTCCTTTCGATTATTTTTTTCCGCGATATGCGGACTTTATCACTGCGCCATCCGAAACCGCGATAAGCGCTGTAATACAAACTTAAAAAATCGGCGCGAGAATCGCCAAGCAGCTCATGATCATAAGCGCAGCAAGGCAAGCACAGATGACACGAACGCAAACCTTTTTGGATTTTTTCGACATAAGACCCTCCCATGGGATATTTTTTGGATTTCTTTTCAAAAAACCTTTATCTCGACAAATTTTTATGATATACTGAATATATCAACGATTATTATATCGCAAATTCCAAAAAAAGTCAAGCATATCCCCGACTCGACAGAAAAAATTATGCAAAACAATCATTAAAAATGAAATTTTTTAGTTAAAATAACCAAAATCGAAAGGATCTACTATGGCAAAACTCAAATGGAAAGGCGGCACACTCGTCGCACCCGTACCGCCTGCAATGATCTCCTGCATGGGAACGGACGGCAAGCCGAACATCCTCACCGTCGCATGGACGGGCATTCTCTGCACACATCCGCCGAAAACGTATATCTCCGTCCGTCCCTCCCGACATTCTTATCCTCTTATTAAGGAAAGCGGTGAATTTGTCATCAATCTGACGACGAAGGAGCTGATCCGCGCCGCGGATTTTTGCGGCATGAAAACGGGAAAAAAGGTCGATAAATTCAAGGAATGTAAGCTCACCCCCGAGTTTGACCCGAATTTTGAGGATTTCGCCTGCCCCGCCATCGCGGAATCGCCCATGTCGATCTACTGCAAGGTCAGCGATATCGTTCCGCTCGGCTCGCACGATATGTTCATCGCGGATATCGTAAGCATCAGTGTCGATGAAGCGCTTCTCGATGCCTCGGGCAAGCTATGCCTCGACAAGGCAGGACTTGCCGCCTTTGCACACGGCGAATATTTCGAGCTTGGTAAAAAGATCGGCACCTTCGGCTTTTCCGTCGCCAAAAAGAAAACAGCGGCGAAACGAAAAAAGAATTGATCTCCATACGCAAAAACCTGCGGCACCACAGCCGCAGGTTTTTGCATCCTTGCGCGGTCGCTCACACCGCACAAGACCGTAATCTATTTTAGGAGAAACCATGAGAACTTTTTCAGTGCGCCGTAAAAAACGCAGTCATAATGAGAAAAATGGAAGCAACACCGACGATACGGGCAGGCGCGGGGCGTTTGCTGAAAACGCAAATCAGACACTTTGCCGTGATGCAAACGACCTTTCCTACCGCATCCAACAAAATAGCAAACGGCGCAAGCACGACCAAAAGCACGTGAAGCCAAAACTGCTTCATCTTCTGCGCGTGCGTTTTTCTCTTTTCGGCGCTTCGGGAGCGAGATATTCTCTTCGGGGGGCACTGCGCCTTTTTGTAATCATTCGGACATTCCACCGCGTATGAAAAGACGAGGCAATCTTCAATGATTCTGAGATCGTAATGTTCCATAAGAAATCCTCCCAAGTTTTTTATACCATAGGAAATTGCGCCAAACCGACCTCGCCGTTTCACCATATTTTGAAGACGCGGAAAGCTTGGATAGATGAGCAACTTCCGGCGGGCGTCGCCCGCTTTTTACCGTTTGTTATCATTTCTGACCCTATTATACACCCGTTCACGGTAATTGTCAATACCTTTTTATATAAATTTTACCGCAAAAGATAATTTTTGTCGGATTTTTCTTGACTTTTCTCTATACTCTGTGGTAAAATATTACCATCCAATATAATAAATTTGAAAGGACAGGTCAGATATGGATTGGCTTGATTATATAAAGAAAAGAAAAAAAGAACAGGGCTTCACAAACGACGCGCTCGCGGAAAGATCGGGCATCTCCGTCGGTACGCTCAATAAGCTCCTCAGCGGTGCTTCCCAAGACCCAAAGCTTTCCACCCTTTTGCCCTTGGCAAATGCGCTCGGTTGCACCCTCGATGATATGCTCGGCATGGCAAAGGAAACGCTTCCCACCTTGCCCGCGGAGCTTGTGAAAAAATACAACGAGCTTGATGAGGATGGCAAGGAAGCCGTCGCGTATACCATCAACAAAGAATATGCGCGTATCCTCAAAGAACAAACTGAAATCCCGTACTCTCTCGACACCGCCTCAATCAAAAAGATTCGCCTTTACAGTACGCCCGCATCCGCCGGCACAGGCTCGTATCTTTTCGGTGACGATTACACGGAAATTTCCGTTTATGCCAACGGAAAGACCGAGGAAGCGGATTTTGCGGTCCGCGTCTATGGTGACAGTATGATGCCGCGCTATGAAAACGGCGATATTTTGCTCGTTTCGGGCGCAGATGAGATTCAAACGGGAGAGCTCGGCATTTTCTCGCTCAACGGCGAAAGCTACTTCAAAAAATACGGCGGCGACCGCCTCATTTCCTATAATCCCAAATATCAGGATATCCCCCTCACCGAGACCGACGAATTTCTTTGCTTCGGCAGAGTCATCGGCAGATTGAAAAAATGACAAGGCGTTCTCATGAACTACACCATTTTTTACCCCACCCCGCTTTCCGAAATACATGATATCACAAATGATAATATCGACGTATGCGTCCAAGCAGATAATGGCAAACGCCATACGTTCGTCGTTACTACACCGAAAAATCTCGATTTTTTGATGAAAAAAGATAACCTTTCGTGCATTTTGCCCGATTTCCGCTTCCTCACGGTAACAGCACTTACCGAATCTGCCATTCGTGCTGTCATCGATGCCGTTATGAAAGAACCTGCACTCGCCGAGTGGTACGGAAAAGATTGAATATTTTTACAAGGGCGATCCATAAAATCGCCCTCTTATCATTTCCCAAACACCATCTCCGTTTCCGCCCTCACGTCCCGTCTGAGCCAAAATACCGCCGTCAGATTCAAAACCGTCATCAGCGCCACCGTGATATCCGAAAGCGCCCAAACCGCCGATTCCGACATGACCGCCGCAAGGATCGTAATCGCAGAATACGCAAGATCATAAAGCTTCCCTGCCCCGTCCAATGGCACGAGATAACCAAGACAGACCTTGCCGTAATATCCCCAGCAAATGACCGTCGCAAACGCAAAAAGCACGATGGAAGCACTGATAAAATACGCCGCATATTTGCCGTAATACCGCGCAAAGGAATAGATGACGAGGTGCATTCCGTTGTCCGTTACAAATTCCCCGTCAGATGCGAGCAAAATGACAAAACCCGTCAACGTACAAAGGATGATGGTATCAAAAAACACCTCAAAAATGCCGAGAACGCCCTGCTTTGCGGGGATCTTGGTGTCCGCGCCCGCGTGCGCCATCGGTGCTGTGCCACAGCCCGCTTCATGCGAGAAAGAACCCTTCGCCACGCCCTGACGAAGCGCGCCCGTCAGCAAAAAGCCCAAAATACCGCCCGTTGCCGAGGATACGGAAAACGCATCCTCTAAGATCATGGCAAAAAGCGCGGGGATCCGCTCAAAATCGAGAATCACGACCCTCACCGACATGAGCAGATACAATACGCTGAGAATCGGTATGAGTACGGACGTAACGCGAGAAATCCCACCAAATCCACCGACGAGCAAAATCGCGCATAAAATGGCAGAAATGACGCCAAAAAGCCATGTCGGAACGGAAAAAGCCGATTCTACCGCATTCGACGCGGCGTTCATCTGCACCATATTTCCCATGGAAAACGCAGAAAAAAGCCCCAGCGCGGAAAAGACGACCGCAAGCATTTTGCCAAGCCGTCCGCCGATGCCGTCGCGCATATAATACATCGGACCGCCGAAAATTTCCCCTTTTTTGTGTATCTTATAACGCATAGCCAGCACAATTTCCGCATATTTGAGTATCATGGAAAAGAAAGCGGAAATCCACATCCAAAAAAGTGAGCCTGCGCCGCCCATCACGATGGCGACCGCGACCCCGACGATATTGCCAACGCCAAGCGTCCCCGCAAGAGAAACGGAAAGCGCACGAAGCGGCGAGGTCTTCCCTGCGCCCTCCTTGGAAATCATGAGCTTTACCGTTTTGATGGGATGAAGCAAATAAAATCCACCCAAATACTTTGTAAAATAGATTCCCGCGCATAAAATAAACGTCGGCAGCATCAAGCCCACACCGATATCAAACATCATTTTCATCTCCGAAATGACCGTCCTTTTCCTTTTTTGATACCTCATATATATGCCCAAAATGTCCATACCTTGTCTGATTATGACAAAATCATGAATTTTTAGCACTCTGCATGAAACAAAAATATGAATTTACTGTTAAAATTAAAATTTTTTTCAAAAAGGTCTTGATTTTTTCCCCATCTCGTATTAAAATAAGCATATCGTTTTAGCACTCCACCCCTTTGAGTGCCAACATGATCGAAAACAATTACTAAAAAATATATGGAGGAAATCCAACATGAATTTGAAACCCCTTGCTGACCGCGTTGTGGTCAAAATGGTTGAAGTGGAAGAAACCACAAAGAGCGGTATCATCCTTACCGCATCCGCAAAAGAAAAACCGCAGGTTGCTGAAGTCCTTGCTGTCGGTCCCGGTGCCACCAAGGACGGCGCGCTCGTTCCCATGAGCGTCAAGGTCGGCGACAAAGTTATCACAAGCAAATATTCCGGCACAGAGATCAAGCTCGACGGCACGGAATATATCATCGTTTCCGAAAGCGATATCCTCGCAATCGTAGACTAATTTTAGGAGGAATACTGAAATGGCAAAAACAATTTTGCATGGCGTTGACGCCAGAAATGCTCTCCAGGCAGGCATTGATAAGCTCGCTGATACCGTCAAGATCACAATGGGCCCCAAGGGCAGAAACGTCGTTCTTGACAAAAAATACGGCGCACCCCTCATCACAAACGACGGTGTTACCATCGCAAAAGAAATTGAACTCGAAGACGGCGCTGAAAACATGGGCGCTCAGCTCGTAAAAGAAGTTGCGACCAAGACCAACGATGCAGCGGGTGACGGTACTACCACCGCGACCCTTCTCGCGCAGGCTCTCATTCGTGAAGGCATGAAGAACGTAGCCGCAGGCGCAAACCCCATGGTTCTCCGTAAGGGTATCTCCAAGGCAGTTGACAAGGCAGTTGAAAGCCTTATCAAAAATTCCAAGAAGGTCAACGGCTCTCTTGATATCGCAAGAGTCGGTGCGATCTCCGCTGGCGACGAGGTAACAGGCAAGCTCATCGCTGACGCAATGGAAAAGGTAACCTCCGACGGCGTTATCACCGTTGAAGAATCCAAGTCCGCTGAAACCTACTGCGAAGTTGTAGAAGGTATGCAGTTTGACCGCGGTTACATCTCCCCCTACATGGTAACCGACACCGATAAGATGGAAGCCGTTATCGACGACGCATTCCTTCTCATCACAGATAAGAAGATCTCCAACATTCAGGATCTTCTTCCCCTTCTCGAGCAGATCGTAAAGGCAGGCATGAAACTCGTCATCGTTGCAGAAGACATCGAAGGCGAAGCACTCACCACCCTTATCCTCAATAAGCTCCGCGGCACGTTCAACTGCGTTGCTGTCAAAGCGCCCGGCTTTGGTGACAGACGCAAAGAAATGCTCCGTGATATCGCCATCCTCACAGGCGGTCAGGTCATCACAAGCGAACTCGGTCTTGAACTCAAGGACGTTACCCTCGCTGAACTCGGCCGCGCTCGTCAGGTCAAGGTCACCAAGGATAACACCATCATCGTTGACGGTGCAGGTGATCCCGCTGAGATCGCAGCTCGTGTTGCACAGATCCGCGCTTCCATCGAAACCACAACCTCTGAATTTGACAGAGAAAAGCTTCAGGAAAGACTTGCGAAGCTCGCAGGCGGTGTTGCCGTTATCAAGGTTGGTGCCGCTACCGAGATCGAAATGAAAGAAAAGAAGCTCCGCATCGAAGACGCGCTCAACGCAACCAAGGCTGCTGTTGAAGAAGGTATCGTTTGTGGCGGTGGTGTAGCGTTCCTCAACACCATCAAGGACGTAAAGACGCTTCTTCCCACCGTTGACGGCGACGAAAAGACAGGTGTCAAGATCGTTCTCAAGGCTCTCGAAGAACCCGTTCGTCAGATCGCAAACAACGCAGGCTTTGAAGGCGCTGTCGTGATCGATAAGATCGTTTCCAGAAACCGCTTTGGCTACGGCTTCGACGCATACAGCGAAAAATTCGTTGATATGTTCGAGGTTGGTATCATCGACCCGACCAAGGTTTCCCGTTGCGCTCTCCAGAATGCAGCATCCGTTGCTTCCACCGTTCTCACAACAGAAGCACTCGTTGTTGACATCAAAGAACCCGAACCCGCAGCTCCCGCAGGCGGCGCCGGCATGGGTGGCATGTATTAATCCCCGCTTTTCTTTGGAAAAAGAAAAACTCGGCAAAAGAAATCATTCGTGGTTCTCGAACTTTATCGTGTTCAAATTTTTATACAGCAAAAACCGCATCGATTTTTCGGTGCGGTTTTGTTATTTTTGCAGATTCTATTCAAAATAGAATTTTTTCAAGAATCCCGTTATTGTAGAAAGCCCCATCATCTGCTATACTATACTCGTAGCTACAATTACTTTTGATGGAGGACTTTATGGTCAACACAGCATTGATTGGAGAATACATTCAATTTTTAAGAAAACAAAAGCATCTTTCTCAAAAAGATTTGGCAGAAGCACTCGGTATTTCTTTCCAAGCCGTTTCCAAATGGGAAACGGGCGAAAACCTTCCCGACGCAAGCATTCTTTTAGAACTTGCCGACATTTTGGATACGACGACCGACAAAATTCTGACCGCGGGCGCTTTGATTGTCCGAAAAAACAAAAAAATTTCCGTTTCGGATATCCAAGAAGGATTCATCGCCTTTTCCGACATGAGAACCTTTTTCGGTGCTGAATCTCCCTTTTATCGCGGAGCGGTCGAAGGCATCAATCAAAAACTCAAAATCGACATCGAAGAATATCTTAAAAGCGAAAAAGGACGCGAAGCGCTCCTTGCCGAAGCGATCGTGCATTATCTCGTAAACGGATATCATATTGATACCGAAGAAATCGAACGCGCATTTTCTTCTCCCGAAATTCGCGCAAAAATCAAAAAATATCAATCCAATTCTTCCCTTTTCGGACACAAAGCCAAACAATACGCATCATATCGCCCCTCTTTTCCAAGCGAGCTTATCGATTTGATTTTTGCAGAAAATCAAAAACCCGTCATTGCGGATATTGCAAGCGGAACAGGCAGACTTGCCGCCCTTTGCATCGACCGCGCAAAAACATTATACGCCATTGAACCAAACGAAAATATGCGTAGGCTTGCAGAAGAACAGCTTTCTTCCCATCAAAATTACATATCTCTTGCCGCATTTGCTGAAAATACCACCCTTTCCGACAACAGCATCGACATCATCACCGTTGCGGGCGCTTATCATTATTTTGATAGCACCGATACCAAAAAAGAATTTTACCGCATCTTAAAACCAAATGGAAAAGTATTTCTTTTTTGGAATCGCTATACGGGAAATGCTTACGATAAAGAAAAAGAAATCCTCGATGAAAAATACCGAAAAAAGAAAAAACGTCCCTATTCGGGAATCACCCCCAAGGAACGTGCCGAGCATTTATTTGGAAAGAACAATTTTAAGGAAATCACCGTTCAAACCAAAATCCATCAAACCTTTGATGAATTTTTCGGTGGCTGGTCATCTGCTTCGTACACACCCGATGCAGGAAGCGATGATTATCCAAATTTCAAAAAAGAAGCCCTTGCTCTCTTTACGAAATACGCAAACGAACAAGGACTGATGGAAATGAATATCACCTCATATTGCTTCTTTGGAACACTTTTGCCGTAAATATGCAGTTTTTCGTCCATTTTTCTTGACTTTTTGCTCATTTTCTTCTATAATAATTCTATCATATATCAAAAACAAGGAGTGTCCTATGAAAAAAAGAGTCATTTTACTTGGCGATTCCATTCGCCGCATCGGTTACGGCACCAAGGTTCCCGAGCTTCTCGGAGAAGAATACACCGTTTGGCAGCCCGAGGATAACTGCCGTTTCGCAAAATATACCCTCCGTATGCTTTGGGAACAGCAGAACGCATTGAAAGGCGCAGACGTTATCCACTGGAATAACGGTCTTTGGGACGTAAATGACCTCTTTGGTGATGGCAATTTCACCTCCATCGAGGAATACACAGATACCATTCTTCGTATCTTGAAGATTTTGAAAACCTACACCGATAAGATCATTTTCGCAACCACGACCCCTGTAAACCCCAAAGAACCTTATAACGACAACGAAACCATTCAGCGTTATAACAACCATATCGCAAAGGTTCTCCGCGAGCATGGCGTTGTCATCAACGACCTCTATACGACCGTTGCACAGGATATCGAAAAATACATCTGCGACGATAATATCCACCTTTCCGAAGCAGGTATCGAAATCTGCTCGAAGCAGGTCACAGACGCCATCAAAGCGCTTGTATAAAAGCAAACACCCTACAGAGAAAAGCGTGATGTTTTTAACGGAGAAATTACGGTAGTACTATGTTAATGCTAAAACTTTACTTTTTTAAGGCTCCCACTCTGGGGGAGCTGTCAGCGTAAGCTGACTGAGAGGGCAAAACTTATAAAGATAAAGCCCTCTCCGTCGCGCTTTGCGCGCCACCTCTCCCGGAGTGAGA
>JAGBCV010000065.1 GCA_017937845.1 Clostridia bacterium
GCCGGATATTTTGTTTCATCAGTTCGCTGATCAGGCCCATATGATCGGGATGATAGTGCGTTGCCATAACATGGCTGATATCACTTAATCTGATATTTTTTTCCTTGATGGCCCGATAAAATGCCGGTAATGTTCCTGCATAATCGGTATCAATGAGTAAATTACCACCTGTACCACAAACCAAGAATGTGTTCGTATTACCGTATTTCAATTTGTATACCACGGATATTTCCTCCATAAATTTGAATTTGTTGATTACATCGGAGTTCCTACTTCGATTAAGTTACCGTCCAAATCGTAGAATCGAATTACTTGTTGCCCCCAACTATGTGTCATAAGACGATTCACATATTCAATCGAGGGATATAGTTTTTCTAATTTGTCAATAAATGCTTCGATATCTTGCTCCTCAAAATACAATTCGCAAGAGTTGCTTTTGGGAATGATATCTCTATCTAAAAACGATCTCCATATTTTCTCGTCTTGAAGAACAATACCTTCTGTTAAAATCATATTACCGTCATTGTCAAGCACCACGTCTATACTAAACAAATCGTGATAGAATTTTCTCGATTTTTCTATATCTTTAACAACAATTAGAACGTTCTTCAATTTCATATCATTTCTCCGTCAAAATCTTATTTATCGTTCTTCAGAACCTTTTCATAAATTTGATTCTCTCTGCAAGTGCTTCCTTTGTGGTCTTCGCTTTCTGCATGATGTCGAAGCCGTGCATCGTCCCTTGGGTCTCGTTGAGCGTGACCTCGACGCCCGCTTCACGGAGCTTCTCGGCGTACAGAATGCCATCATCGTGTAGGTAATCGAACTCCGCCGTTTCAATGTAGGCGGGAGGTAATCCTTCAAAGCTCTCAGCTTCTACGGGCGAATAATAGATATAGTTTGGATCATTCCTATCGACCTTTGTCATCGGCGCGATTCGGTTTGACAGCGTAGAATTCCACATAGGCGTATCGGTGAATTTCTTACAAGACTCACTGCTATTGCGCATATCGAGGAATGGATAGGGAAGCATCTGAAAAGCGAACTTCACGGGATGCTTTCTATCTCTTGCCATCATACAGACACCAACGGCAAGAGTCGAGCCTGCGCTGTCACCGCCGATACCGATGCGCGAGGTGTCGATGTTGAGCTCTTCTGCATGATCGTAAGCCCAACACATCGCGGCATAACAATCCTCAAAAAATACGGGATGGGGATTTTGCGGAGCAAGACGATAATTGACAAATACGACCTTGCAACCGACCTCCTGTGCATACCGCATAGCGTTCTTGTAGTGATAGCCTGCCGCCGCAAGCACGAATCCGCCGCCGTGAATGTAGATGAGACATGGGGTGTTATCTCCCAATGACTTGGGCGACATCAGAAAACACTCGATCTTAACACTATCGTAGCTTTCGATTTCGTGACGGCTCACGTCAAGCTCCTTATCTTTGAATATGTATTTCGGCGTTTTCATATGCGGCACAGCCATAGCAAGGAATTTCTCGCTGATGGGCGGCGTGAAATGTGAAAACGGAAAGAACTCTCTTTTGATTTGATATTTAGCCATAAATGATTACCCCCATAGCATAGACAAACAAAGAATCAACGATACCACCACAGGAACGGTGACGGTATCCCATCCACCCTTGGTGAACAGTTCGGTAAGAGATGCGATAGGTGCAATGACGAAAGCAAAGATCACCGACACATACCACGGAAGCGCGGACATAAACAAAAGCACAGGCAACTGGCACACAAATGACGTAATTGCCATACCAATACTACCCTCGACAGATTTTATTCCTTCGATGTGTTTACCTTGAAGCTTATGTTTTCCCCTTTGCTTTCCGACGATAGCGGCAACTGCATCTCCGGGTCCCCACGCCATGATCGCGCCGATTGCTATATAAAGATGCTCTGCACCGAAGATGCCCCAAAAGATGGCAATCAATACTGTCATCAGCCCAAAGAGTCCAACGAAGCTGAATATCACCTCGTGCTTGCCCTTTTCTACAAACAGCTTTTTGTAGAATGGGAAATGCTCGAAAAATTGCAGTACGACACTAACGAGTATCAAAAATAACGCTTCGACTGCAACCGCTATCCACCAGATATCCGTGGAAAAGACAAGCGGAAGAATAGATGTAAACGCTACAAAATGAAGGAGCTTTCTGAAAATATAGTCAGGAACCTTGGTGGTAAAGCGAACCACGATCAGTATGGCGGCAAGCGTTATGATATAACCTATGTAAATACCAAGAACTTTCAGGTATTCAAGCAAAAGAACGGTATCGATCTTATCAAGATTATTGATTACGATCATAGAAAGACCAAGAGTGAGTAAGATCGCACCCGTTACGTAGCCAACGACCTTACCCTTGACTCGATTGGCAAACTTCGCGCTGACGAGTGAAAAGAAAGTAGCGACCACGATGGCGATTAGCAAGAAATCCCAACATTCCAAAATGATCGTCGGTTCAATGAGAATGTGGCTTATCGAAGCAATCAGTGCCGTGAACGTCATAATAAAAGTAGATGTTCCAACAGCGGTCTTTCGGTCATAGCCAAGCATGGCGGTAAATACGATGAGCATCATCGTACCGCCACCCGTACCAAAAAAGCCTGTACCAAAACCAATGGTAAGACCAAAAAACAAAGACACAGCGATCTCCTTTGTCGTAAGCTTTACCTTACCATCCTTTTCGGGACGCTCCTTGGAATCGGGACTGACCAAAAAGCGGATACCGATAGCAACACAAAGAATGAGTGAAAATCCGCCAAGCACGTTTTGATGCGTAAAGTAAGCGGCGATCGAGCCAACGGTACACATACCGATGATGCAAGCCGCCATCAGCCACCCGTGGAGAAGGTCAATTTTTTTATTTTTTGCATACACGCCTGTTGTAACTGCTGAGCCGAGAATATCGCTGGCAAGCGCGATCGCTGTCGCCATATACGCTCCATGCTCTCCACCAAATGTGGGGCATAAAACGATCATGAGTGGCACCATTGCGGTCGCTGCACTCAGCCCTACAAGACCTGTTCCTATCCCTGCGAGGACAGAGGCGATTACAACTACTATATATTCGTACCCCATTTTGAATCTCCTAAAAATAATATGAAAGAATTTCAAGAAACCTTATTGTAATTATATCATATTTCTATGAACTTTTCAACTGATTTGTATCTTCTTTGCTTTCTGCATTGCCAAACGGAAGAATAATATTTCTGCTCAGGAAATACATTTTTGTGAACATTTTGCTATTGCAATTTGCGAAAAAACAAATCCCCAAAAATTCAAAAAATAGACTTGCTTTTTTCTGAAAAAAGTTATATAATGAATATACAATTAAACAGCGGGGAGCTTGATGCGCCTATGAGCGCGGACAGGCTGAGAGGAAGGTAAGACCTTCGACCCATTAACCTGATTTGGATAATGCCAACGTAGGGATGCCTGAACATAAGTGTATTCAGATGGAAGTTACCAAAAAAGGTGGCTTCCATTTTTTTATTTTATGGTGAATTGCTCGTCATCGATCTTGCCCTTATGCTGTATCGGGGAAAGCAGAGGGCAAAGGTGGGCGAGTAATAGGGTGCGGCAATGCCGCCGATGGTTTCCGCTGAATGATTGAATATTTTGATTCCGAACAAATCGGAGAAAGAGGCAAAAAATGCTTGGAAACTGTCTTGAAAACGTAAGAAAGTCCACGCCCTTGGTACATAATATCACAAATTATGTGACCGTTAACGACGTAGCAAACGCGCTTCTCGCCTGTGGCGGTAGCCCCATCATGTCGGACGAACCCGATGACGTGGCAGATATCACTTCCATTTGCGGAGGTCTGAACATCAATATCGGTACGCTGAATAAGCGTAGCATTGAGGCGATGTTCGTAGCCGGAGCAAAGGCAAATGAGCTTGGACATCCCGTTTTGCTTGATCCTGTGGGAGCAGGCGCAAGCGCGCTTCGTACGAATACCGCAGTTGAAATTATGAAAAAGATCAAGCTCGACGTCATTCGCGGTAACATCTCGGAGATCAAAACACTTGCACTCGGTAGCGGAACGACCAAAGGCGTAGATGCGGATGCAGCAGATACCGTGACCGAGGAAAATCTCGATCAGATGGTAGCCTTCGCCAAGAGCTTTGCTGCCAAGACCGGTGCAGTCATTGCGATCACGGGTGCTATCGACCTTGTAGCAGATGCAGAAAAATGTTATGTCATTCGCAACGGACGTCCCGAAATGAGCCGTATTACAGGCACGGGCTGTCAGCTTTCGGGAATTACGACCGCATACGCCGTAGCCAATCCCGATAACAAGACTGAGGCTGTTGCCGCCGCTGTTTGCGTCATGGGTCTTGCGGGTGAGATCGGTGTTGCCAATATGGCGGAGGGCGAAGGAAATTCCTCGCTCCGTAACCGTATCATCGATGCCATCTATAATATGGATGCAAACATGCTGAATAAGGGAGCAAAATATGAAGTGCGATAAAAAAGATCTGCTTTTGTATGCGGTCACAGACCGCTCTTGGCTTGGCGAACAAACTCTCTGCGAGCAGGTGGAGGAAGCGCTAAAAGGTGGCGCGACCTTCGTTCAGCTTCGTGAAAAGGAGCTTGACAACGCCACCTTCCTTGCCGAAGCCATTGAAATACAAGAGCTTTGCAAAAGATATAACGTGCCGTTCGTGATCAATGACAACGTGGAGATCGCAAGAAAAATGAACGCAGACGGTGTTCACGTGGGACAGAGCGATATGGAGGCAGGTAACGTTCGCGCCCTTCTCGGTGAAGATAAAATACTCGGTGTATCGGCGCAGACCGTTGAGCAAGCCATCCTTGCCGAAGCGCGCGGAGCGGATTATCTCGGCGTTGGCGCGGTGTTCCATACAGGGTCAAAGGCGGATGCCGATGACGTAAGCCACGAAACGCTGAAGGCAATCTGTGAAGCCGTGAGCATTCCCGTAGTCGCAATCGGCGGTATCGGAAAGCACAATGTGCTTGAACTCAGCGGAAGCGGGATCTGCGGTATCGCGGTGATCAGCGCAATATTTGCCGCCGAGGATATTACGAGTGCGACGGCAGAGCTGAAGGCACTCACCGAAAAGGCGGTATCAAAATGATAAAGGGTGCAATATTTGACCTTGACGGAACGCTCCTTGATTCGATGTCCATATGGGATACCATCGGAGAGGACTATCTTCGCTCCCTTGGCATCGAGCCGAGAGAAAACTTAGCCGAAACCTTTAAGACCTTTACCTTGGAGGAATCCGCCGAATATTATCGCGCCCATTACGGTGTGACCTTATCGGTCAAGGAGATCGTGGATGGCGTAAACGGAATGATCGGGGACTTTTATCGAAACGCAGTGCCTCTCAAAAATGGTGTTTCCGAGTTCCTTGCGGGGCTGTCGAAGAACGGCGTGAAGATGTGCATTGCCACGGTGACAGATAAATATCTTGCAGAATCCGCCTTGACACGCCTAAATGTCAGACAATATTTTGGCGATATCTTTACCACCGCTGAGGTTGGCTTTGGTAAGAATCACCCGACGATTTATCGAATGGCTCTAAACTATCTCGGCACGCCCAAAGATAAAACCGTTGTATTCGAGGATACGCTCCACGCTTTGATGACAGCAAAGAACGATGGATTTCCCGTTGCGGCGGTTTACGATGCACACGAACCAAGGCAAAATGAAATGAAATCCGCGGCGGATCATTATATTACAAGCTTTCAAAATTCCTTGAGGGTTTTTGAAGATACCTAAGAGGCTTTTTGCAAAAAGTTTCTTATGCGGAGCGCGAGGCAGAGCCTCGCAAAAAAGCGGCGGACCGGGGGCACCACTCTCTGTCGCTCAAGAAAAAGTAATGTTTAGGAGATATATTATGAAAACAGCATTATCAATCGCGGGAAGTGACTCCTGCGGAGGCGCCGGTATTCAGGCAGATATGAAGACGATGACAATGAACGGTGTTTATGCCATGAGCGCAATTACAGCACTCACGGCACAGAACACGACCGGCGTAAGATCCATTATGGAGGCAACTCCCGACTTCTTGAAAGATCAGATCGATGCGGTATTCGAGGATATCCGTCCCGATGCCGTAAAAATAGGAATGGTCAGCTCGGCAGAGCTTATTAAAGTGATTGCCGAAAGACTCGCTTATTATAAAGCAGAAAATATCGTTGTCGATCCCGTGATGGTCGCAACAAGCGGTTCTGCGCTGATGAAAACCGATGCAGTATCGGTGCTGACAAGAGAGCTTCTTCCTCTCGCTGCTCTTGTTACACCCAATATCCCCGAAGCGGAGGTTTTGTCAGAACAGGACGTTCACACGAAGGAAGATATGGAACGTGTGGCGAAGCTTATCGGCGACACCTACGGTTGCGCTGTGCTTCTCAAGGGCGGTCACAGCGTAAGCGATGCCAATGATCTTTTATATGTAAACGGTAGCTATAAATGGTTCCACGGTAAGCGTATCAACAATCCCAACACACACGGTACGGGCTGTACGCTCTCGTCCGCCATAGCATCAAATCTTGCTAAAGGATATGACCTTGAAACCTCCATTCAAAGAGCCAAGGACTATATCTCGGGCGCGCTTGCATCGATGCTTGATCTTGGGCAAGGCTCGGGACCTATGAATCACGCTTTCGATCTGAATGGAAAATATGCGGAGGAAAAGTGCAATGAAATTGACTGATCAAATGTCGGCAGCCGTAAAAGATATCTGGGCTGAATATTATACGCATCCCTTTGTCAAGGGAATTGAAAACGGTACGCTTGATCAAGAAAAATTCAGATATTATATCAAGCAGGATTATTTATATCTGATCGAGTACACCAAGGTGTTCGGTGTTGGTATTGCAAAGGCGAAAAGCACAGAGGTGACAAAACTGTTTGCATCCTATATACAGCTTCTGACCGATGGCGAAATGGATATTCACAGGGGCTATATGGGAAAGTTCGGCGTTACCGAAAAGGAGCTTGCGGACACACCGCGTGCGCTTGACAACCTCTCCTATACCTCATATATGCTCCGTGTAGCCTATGAGGAAGGAGAAGCGGAGGTATTGGCGGCTATCCTTTCTTGTGCTTACAGCTATGAGATGATCGCCCATAATATCGTCAAGAACAATCCCGATTCCGTCAATCACGAGTTTTACGGTGAATGGGTCAAGGGCTATGCAAGCGACGAGTACAGTAAAGAGAACATCGTACTTTTTGAAATGCTTGAAAAGCTGACCGCGCATTATACCGATAAGCAAAAGCAGCACCTCGTGGATATCTATGTTGCTTGCTCTCGCTATGAGCTTGCGTTTTGGAATCTTGCGTGGAACATGAGTAATTGAAACAGTTTTGAACTGGCAAGAAATTGCTCTTGCTCAATGGTTATAAATGAAAACAGGGCTGGCAGAAAAAACTGTCAGCCCTTAACGTTTATATTGCAGTAAGTGAAATAAAAATTCTCAAAAACACGGCGCTTTTATAATCGTTTGCAAATTACTACGCCGACCTCCTTATGTGATATTATCATTTTTTAGAGAGTCGATCAAATTGACTTTTTTCAAATTCCCAAGCGCACAGAAAATACCTGCGGCGGTAATCACAATGATACTGCCAACGGAAAGCAAAAGCATATTCCAAGGCAAGGTAAACGACGTGATTACGGCTTCTTTTTGGATCAGATAAATGCCAAAATGAATCAAAAGTCCGATCGGAACGCCGATAAGAATCGCTTTCAAACCATGAAACAAATTTTCCAAAATCAAAATATGATAGATCTTTCGCTTTTCAAAGCCAAGACTGCGAAGCATACCGAAATCTCGGCGGCGCATGACGATGGAAGCGGAAATCGTATTTAACGCACCAGCAAGGGATAAAACGCAGATCAGCCCGGAAAAGCCATAAGACACAACGTCAAGGAGCATTCGGACGGTGCGCGCATTTTCTTCTTCCTCGCAGTTATCTGTATATCGAACGCCCAATTCATCCAAAAAGGATTTGAACATCAAATATTGATTGGTATTGACCGCCCAATACGTTGCGCTTTTGCTTGCGGAAAGCGGCAAAATCAGTTCGATTTTTCCACTGACAGGTTCGCTGACACCAAAGGGACGCTCTGAAATATACTCGCCGAGCGGGTATTCACGAACAACGTCTTTGCCCTCAAGCACGCACACGGGAGTATTATGGCGGATATCGTTTTCTTTGTCATATTCATAATACGAAGCGCGGGGAGCACCGTTTGTATTTTCATCCACAACGACCTCAAAATAGATCGCTCGGCTTTCATCAAACCCACCCATATGCACAATGCCGTCAACGACGGTGGTCGTATTGGGTATCATTTGGGCGAGAATCTTATCGTTTTCGGATACGTATCCCCACATCCAT
Organism: Clostridia bacterium; assembly: GCA_017937845.1. GTDB lineage: Bacteria > Bacillota > Clostridia > Oscillospirales > CAG-272 > QALR01. The sequence continues at coordinate 8,403 of JAGBCV010000065.1, forward strand.
GATTCATCGCTTTTCATATACTGCGATTGAATCTCTTCAGGTACGAAATACGTCAGAAAGAGAACGCTTTTGGTATTCTCGTCAAATGGCATCAGCTGATAACTATAATGTACCCACTCTCCGTTTTCATCTTGAAAATGCGGGGTTAAAAGTCTGCTATCGCAAACGAGAGCTATCGGATCATCGGAAGTCAGATACGGTTTCGGATCAATACCATGCTCAATGAGATAGCTTTCCAAAACGGCATCTTCTACGTAAATGATCTCGGCGTGCTGAATATTTAAGGCTCTGTCGGTATAATAGGCTTGAATATTTTCAAAGGCATCTCGATATTCCTTTGAAAACGCTTCGTTGGGTGCATAGGCATAGTAATTCTCATCCTCATGTATCCATGCGGAGCGCGTTATAAGACCGCTATCCTTGATCGCCTGTATTTGTTCATCGGAAACCTGATACAGACGAAAATCATGATTTTCTACGCGGATGCTTGCCATCGTTACCGTTTCGATCATTCCGCCAAGCGATGTCGCCGTGATAAGCAAAATGATGGAAAGTGTCAGTGCCATCACGATGGGACGAAACTTTTTGCGGCTGACATCATGATATTTTTTCGCCATCATGCCTGCAACGCCGAACCTAAGAGATGCTTTTTTCGGTCGCTTCTTCGTTTTTTTATCGGGCTTATATAGTAATATTTGTCGAATGGCATCCATCGGCACGGCACGGCTTGCACGCATCGCGGGTATCCAAACGGAAAGTAAGACAGTCATGCCCGTTACCAAAAGGACGAAGAGAATGACAAGGGGAGAAAGCACCGCGTGAATCTGCACCGCGCTTTCTTCACCTATGGCACTGACGATGAGATTGGCAATGCGTTTGCCAAGCGCGGAAAAAAGAAGAACATCCATTGCAAAGCCGATCAAAAATCCAATCGGTATGCCCAAGCAAGAAAGAATCCCCGCCTCAAATATAACGGATCTTCGGATTTGTTTTTTTGTAGCACCGATACTGCAAAGCAAACCGAAATCCTTCGTTCTTTCGGAAACTGATACGGAAAAGGCGTGATAGATGACGCTGACGGCGGCGATCATCACGACGAAGATCAATGCGAACGCGATCAGCCAAATCACCAAATTATAATTGGCGTATTCCGTAGCACCATAATAGGAAAGAAGTCTTGTATGAACACGCGCGGTTTCGGGATATGTTTTCAGAAGCGCATAGGCATCGCTCGGATGCTTGGTCGTTACAAATACGTTCTGGTAAAGCACGTCGTCTGCTTCGTCGGTGTATGTCAAAATCGATTGCAAAACGAGCGCTTCGTCATATGCGTAATCTTCATAAATACCGACGATGGTATAGCTTTTGGAAAAGGACGCTTTTTCTGCATCACCTAAAATCGGAGCAAGCTCTGCATAATGGGTAACAGCATCTAATTTTACGGTTTCGCCAACCGCGCAGGGCGAGCCGCAATATGAAAAAACGTCGACGGCTTGCTTGGGGAGAAGGATTTCGTTTGCATTTTGAGGCATGCGTCCTTCGACCAAGGAAAGCGGCATCATGGAAGAAAAGGCATCGTCGATGCTTGCCAAAAGGAAGCTGCTCCAATTTGATTCCTCGTCTTCCATCTTTACAAAGCCAAGCACGTCAAAAGAAGAAGCATTTTTTACCGTTTCGTTTTGCGTGATCGTCATCGCCGTTTTGTCATCCAGATACGAGAATCGAGCGTAATATCCGCCTGCACGGTTTTTTTCACTGCGAATCAAAAAATCAAGAGCGCTTACCGCCATAGTCAGAATACTTGTGAAGACCGCGGCGGCAAGTATGATGGCGATGAGCGTAACGAGCGTACGGTTTTTATTTTTCCGCATGGATTTCCATGTGATCGTATTCATGATGCTCATGTTCGGATCACCTCATCCCGTGCGATTTTGCCATCTTCAATGGCGATGATACGGTCAGCGCGAAGCGCGATGTTTTCGTCGTGTGTAATGATGATGAGCGTTTGATGATATTTTTCATGCGAAAGCTTCAAAAGCTCGACGATCTCATGGCTGTTTTTGCTGTCGAGATTGCCCGTCGGTTCATCTGCAAGTACGATGGCGGGGGCGTTCATCAGCGCTCTGCCGATGGAAACGCGTTGTTGCTGACCGCCCGAAAGCTGACTTGGCAGATGGTGCTCGCGTCCTTGTAATCCAAGCGTTTGGATCAGCTCCCGAAGTCTTGCCTCGTTGACCTTTCTGCCGTCCATCAATACGGGGAGCGTCATATTTTCCACTACGTTCAAAACGGGAATCAAATTATAAAATTGATAGATAAGTCCCACTTGTCTGCGGCGAAAGATGGCAAGCTGGTCGTCGTTTTGCTTGTAGATGTCCTGTCCGTCCATATAGACCTTACCGCTTGTCGGGCGGTCAACACCGCCGAGAATATGCAAAAGTGTGGATTTTCCCGAGCCCGATGGTCCGATAATGGCAACAAACTCTCCTTTTTTAACAGAAAATGATACACCATCCAGCGCATGAACGGCATTTTCTCCCTCTCCATAGGTTTTGCGAAGATCTTCAATTCTTAAAATATCCATAGTAATCGTTCCTTTCATATGATTTGGTAATCATAGAATACCATAGGAAAATGACAATACGGTGACTTGAAAATGACAAAAACGTCATTTTCGTGCCATAAGATAAGGAAAGAACCGCCCTCAGACGGTTCCTTTGTAAAAACGTATGGTAAAACGAGCGCCGCGGTCAGGATTGTTTTCTGCCTTCAAGGTGCCGTTTTGGGAAACGATGATCGTCCTTGCCAAGGAAAGTCCGATACCGATGCTGTTTGCATTGGTATGCTTTCCTTTATAGAAGCGATCAAAAATATGAGGAATATCTTCCTTGGCGATGCCGCTTCCGTTGTCCGAAATGACAATTTCCGAATATAGTGCCGTTTCGCTCGCATGGATCGAAATATTTCCACCCGTCGGCGTATGCTCCATACAGTTCTTTACGATATTGCAAATGGCTTCTGCTGTCCATGTCATATCGCAATCCACCTTGCCCTTTGCATTCAAACATAAGGTCTGCTCTCTAAGCTCCATCGGTACGAGAAGCGGGGCGGTTGCACGTTGTAAAAGCTCGTCAAGTGTCACCGTTTCCTGTTGAAAGATAACGGTCCCCGCATCCAATTTTGATATTTTCAAGAGCGACGTTACCAAAGTATCGATGCGGGAAAGGAGCACGTGATATTCCCGAAGAAGCGCTTCGCGCCGTTCATTGGTGATATCAGGCTCACGCAGAAGTGAAGTAATAAGCGCAAGAGAGGTGAGAGGGGTGCGTATTTGATGAGATACGTCAGCCAAAAAATCCGCAAGAAAGGTCTTGTCCTCCTGCAAGCGTTGCCGTTGCTCACGCAATCTGACCGTCATTTTATAAATCTCACTATGTAAAACGCCAAGCTCGCCTTCCGCATAGTTTTCAAGAGAGAGCACATCCTCTCCATGTAAGATCCTATCGATATCAAAAGACAGCGCTTCCATTTGTTTGTATCTTTGACGTGTGAAAAACAGATGCACGAGTAAAAATGTGAAGCAAAGTAAGAGCGTGAATATACCGAACCATGGATGAGCATAAAAGGCGATCGCGCTTGCCAAAGCGGTAAGCACGCAAAAAACGGCAATGCTGACCATGACCTGTTGATTTCGTAAAAATTTCATTGTTTAGTCCATTCTGTATCCGATACCGCGAACCGTTTTGATAAGAGTTGGATTTGCGGGCTCGTCCTCCAATTTTTCCCGTAGTCTTTTGATATATACGGTGAGGGTATTATCGCTGACGTATTCCCCTGCGATATCCCAAATGGAATCGAGAAGCTTCGTTCTTGTGAGGACGGCACCGCGATTGTTGATAAAAATGAGCAAAAGGCGGTATTCGAGCGCGGAAAGAAATATATCTTTTCCGTTTTTCGTTGCCTTACCCTTTTCCGTATCGACCTCGATTGCACCGATGCTGACTGTTTTTCCCTTGCTTCCCGTAAGACGCAAAACGTTTTTGATACGCATCACAAGCTCTCTCGGACGAAACGGCTTTGAAATATAATCGTCTGCACCAAGCTCAAAGCCCGTAACGGTGCTGTATTCATCACCCGACGCCGTCAAGAAGATGACGGGAAGACGGTATTCGGATTTCAGCATGGAGCAAAGCGAAAATCCGTTTCCGTCCGGCAACGAAATATCCAGCAGAACCAAATCAAAGGTACGTTGTTCCAATTTTTGAAGCGCTTCATTTTGACCCGATGCACTTGTCACAAGAAAGCCCTCGCTTACAAGATATTCCGATAAATTTTTCACAATGGAGCTGTCATCCTCCACCAACAACAATTTTATCATACAGCATCGTCCTTTTCATCGTTATTATGTTTATTATAACATTTGTTCGACATGGTTTCAAGGATAATTTGTAAACAAAAAGGGAAGCGAGAAGATATGCAACATCAAATTTGAACGAAATTCAAAACAGGATTCAAATATTCGTCTTTCTTTTTGATAAAGGAGATCGTGAGAATCTTATCTTTATATGCCGAAATAGGACAGTTTGGAATGACAACACCGAGTAGTTCGAGAAACTCGGTTTTCCCATCGAGAGAAAGCTCGGCAAGATATCCTTTTTTATTTTGGAAATAGGTATAGAAGCGATCGTTTATAATGGCATAATCGGTCGTGCCTTTGGTGTTGAGTTCAAATACGACGTTTCCGCTTGCAAGCTCGATGCAGACAAATCTACCACCGTGACCTGCTGTGCCGAACACGATATATTGATCATATTTTTCGATTTCGGTGTAGAGATAGCCTTGTCCTTTGTATCGCCAAATTTCGTGTCCGTCCTTTCGGCATAGATATCCGAATGAACCGAGATGAGAAATTTCGTATGGCGGGAATGAAAACGTGTCATCGGTTAAATGGTAAGGATTATCCAAATAAAAATCGGTATAGGTTTTTGTAAGTGCGGGAGTCGGTTTGTCTATGATGACTTTTTCGTTGATGTCAAAATAAGCATGGTCGCTTAACAGAATGGCGGGACGGTTTTCGATAAGTGTGTATTTCCAAAGATAGGGAAGAAGATGCTCTTTCGGGAGAGGATAGAGATTGGTTTCTATGATTTTGCCGTCATGAGAAAGGGTGGTTACTTTCAGATGGTCGGTATTTTCGACCCCGCTGTAATGATAATAGCGTATCTCTGTTTGTGTGATTTGAAAGACACCGCCGTATGTGCAGGAGGGATCCCAAAAAGGTTGTTCACAGGATGTGAGGTCACATGACCAAAGAAGCTTCATCCATTATCCTCCTTGCCGAATATTGTTTTTTCTTTTTTGGCATCTAAAATAATGGATACCATTCCAAGTTTCTCTTCTGAATTTCTGGTATCGAATCGCAAGGAACGACCGATTTTTCCGTCGGCTTCATTCCAATATCGATAATGGAATATACCATTTTCATCGCAGTATTCGAGAAGCTCCACGTTGAAGCCTGCTTTCTTGAATACATCAGCGAATGTTTGATAATCGTATACGATTTTGTGTGTAAATGCAGGATGCGTAGGATCTCCGTTTCCGCCGATTTTTACCATGTTTTGATACCACTCGTTACGGAAATTTTTGTCCGGAACAGCGACACGCAAATATCCACCGTCGGCAAGATAATCATAACAATTTTTCGCGGCAGTGATACCTTCTTCGAGCGTCATATGTTCCCAAACGTGTTCAGCAAGGAAAGCGGTCGGTTTTTCTTTTGAGAATAAACATTCAAAATCGGCTCTACTCAGTAGATTCAATTCATTTTCTTGTGTGCTTATCCAACCGTGATAGACGGTTTTGCCTGCTCCGATGATGATTTTCATATTACCTCCCGTGGCAAAAGTTCTTTGATCTCATCCGCGAGCGCGAAAATCTCATGCCACGCCTTTTCGCTCAAAACAGATTCGACGTTCCAAAGAGGCATATCTTCCATTGCGGCAAACATGGCGGCAAGCTTTAAGGATTTTTGCAGGATTTCTTCGTTGATAAATCCTGCTCTTTGAAGCGCAGAAAGAGTATTCTCATGCAAAAAGGAAATGCGGGCGGTGTCAAATTCTTCAAAAAGAAGATATTCGATCTCTTCTTTAGAGCGCTTTAGGAGAAACATTCCGCAAGAATTGAACGCATCGAGAAAAAATTCATATTGCTCTTTTGCGGTTATAGCTTTCATGAAAATTACTCCTTTCGCTTCGCCGCCTTTTTGACGTAGCGGAGATATTTCGGAATCTTCATCATGCGACCAAGGCGTTTTGGCTCGCGCAAGAGTCTGTAAAACCATTCAAGGCGGAGCTTGATGAAGATTTTCGGCGCGCGTTTTGCCGTTCCCGCGTAAATATCGAGAGAACCGCCGAGGCAAGCGATAAGGCGTACGGAGGTGAGCCTTTCGCGGTTTTTCATGCTCCATATTTCTTGTGTTGGCGCGCCAAGGCAAACGAACAAAATATCCGCGTTTGAAGCGTTGATTTCTTCGATAACGGCGTCGTTTTCTGCTCCTGTTTTTGTAAAATACCCATCGTGTGTGCCTGCGATTTTAAGATTTTTATAGCAGACTTTTAGTTTTTCGGCGGCACTTTCGGCAACGCTCGGCTTTCCTCCGAGGAAAAAGAGGGAATACCCATGTTTTTCCGCGTGCCGGATAAGCTCCATGCCAAACTCCACGCCCGCGACCTTTTCCTTGAGCGGTGTGCCGAGTATTTCGGCGGCGGTGATGATACCTGCTCCATCGGGAAGAATCATTTCCGCACTTACGATGGTTTGATGGATGCTTTCATCTTCCACGCACATTTCAGCGATCTCCGCGTTTGGCGTTACGACGACGGACGCGCCTTTTTTTTGCAATTCGTTTTCAGCAAGAGTGATGGCTTCCGACATGGTTACGTTATCAAACGGGATACCGCAAATATTGATCTTTTTCATGTTTTATCGTTCCGTTCTGTATATATTTCATTTTTATTTTACCATATCTTGCAGAAAAATACCATACGCGGGCTATAATATTTACAAAAAATGTGAAGATTTCAAAAATTCTCATCGGAATTTATAGACATTTACTTTTTGTTGTGGTATAATAAAATGATTAAAAATACTATTCTGTATAAAGGAGGATTGCAATATTGAAAATACATTCCATTACGGTCGGACCTGTTCAGACCAATGTGTATCTCGTTGGAGATGAAAAGACCAAGGAAGCCGTAATCATCGACCCCGCGGACTCGCCCGAGGATATCATGAAGATGATTGCGGAAAGCGGTTTTACCGTCACAAAAATTCTCCTGACACATGGACATTTTGATCATATCGCCGCTCTCGGCGAGATTGCCGAGAAAACAGGCGCGGAGATCTATATCTCCGAAAAGGACGTGGAGCTTCTCCGCGATGAAAATAAAAACGCATCCATGCTCTTTTTCGGGATCGATATCCATTTCGATATGCCTGTGAAAACCGTGAAAAACGGCGATACCATTACCGTTGGCAAGCTGGAGTTTACCGTGCAGGAAACACCCGGACATACAAAAGGCTCCGTCTGTTATTTTGCGGAAAAAGCCATTTTTACAGGGGATACCATTTTTGCCACCGGTTACGGCAGAACCGACCTTTACGGCGGTGAATATGCCGCGCTTCGCGTTTCCCTCATGGAGCTTGCTCCAAAGCTCAAGGGCAAACACATCTATCCCGGTCACGGGGACGCTGCTCGTTTTTGACGGCGATCTATCACGTTAATCAATTTTTCTATATATAAAACGGAAGGAAACTACTATGGATTTTAATGCACTTGCGGAAATGCTCTTTCCGCATATTACAGAAACACCTGCGGATGTGGAAGCGAAATATCCTCCCAGAAATCTTCCCGAAGGCGCAAAGGTAACGCGCTTTGCTCCCAGCCCCACAGGCTTCGTTCATTTCGGCGGACTTTTCCCGTCCACCGTTGCGGAACGCCTTGCACATCAGTCGGGCGGTGTATTTTATCTCCGCATTGAAGATACCGACGCCAAGCGCGAGGTAGAAGGTGCGGCTGAGGGTCTTATCAAAACACTCGCAACCTATGGCATCAACTTTGATGAAGGCGCGATCCTTGACGAAAGCGGTAAGGTTGCAGATAAGGGCGCATACGGTCCTTATAAGCAAAGCATGAGAGGTCCCATCTATCAGACCTTTGCAAAACAGCTCGTTCGTGAAGGTAAGGCGTATCCTTGCTTCACTACTGAGGAAGAGCTCGATGAGCTTCAGCAGGTAAACAAAAAAGAAGAGATCAAAAATACAGACTGGCAGGCAGAAGCCGAAAGCCGCCGTGCGGAAATGCTCGCAAGAAGAAGCTTCACAATGGAAGAAGTGAAAGAGCATCTTGATGCGGGTCATCCGTTCGTCGTTCGTATCCTTGCAAACGGCGATCCCGAAAAGAAAGTGAAATTCACCGACCTTGTCAAGGGCGCTATCGAATTTCCCGAAAACGACGAGGATTTCGTTCTTCTCAAATCCGACGGTATCCCGACCTACCACTTTGCTCATGCCGTTGACGATCATTTGATGGGTACGACACACGTTATCCGCGGCGAAGAATGGCTTCCCAGCCTTCCCAAACACGTTCAGCTTTTCTCCTATCTTGGCTTCAAGCTTCCCAAATATATGCACATCGCGCAGATCATGCGCCTTGACGAAAACGGCAACAAGAAAAAGCTTTCCAAGCGCGATATGGGCGCGAATATGGACGATTACACCCGTATGGGCTATTCTCCCGAAGCGGTCTGCGAATATGTCATGACGCTTCTCAACTCCAACTATGAGGAATGGCACGCGAAAAACCTTGACAAGCCCTACACCGAATTTCCGTTCAACATCAAAAAGATGTCCGTTTCCGGCTGTCTGTTTGATTTCAATAAACTCAACGACGTTTCCAAAAATATCCTCTCTCGCATGACAGCGGAAGGGGTCTACGAAAAGCTTACCGTTTGGGCATCCGCATTCGACCCCGATTTTGCGGAAGCGCTCACGTCTGACAAGGAAATGGCTGTGAAGATTCTCTCCATTGGCAGAGGCGGTAAGAAGCCGAGAAAGGACCTTGCAACTTGGGCAGATGCAAAACCCTATATGGGCTTCTTCTATGACAAGTTCTTTGCCATCGAAGACGAATATCCTGCGTTTGATCAGGATATCATCAAGGCAACGCTCGAAAAATTCCTTGAAACCTACAACTATGCAGACGAAATGAACGTATGGTTCGATAAGATCAAAGCGATCGCCGATAGTCTTGGCTTTGCTTCCGATATGAAGGCGTACAAGGCAAATCCCGAAGCGTTCAAGGGCAACGTCGCTGATATTTCCGCATTTATCCGCGTTGCGGTAACGGGTAAGCAGAATGCCCCCGACCTTTACACCGTGATGCAGATCATCGGCGAAGAAAAGACAAGAGCGAGAATCAGCGCTCAGATCGATACAATGAAATAAGGATTCAGATATTTTGGTAGGGGAGGAGCTTGCTCCTCCAGAAAACAAGAATTTCCGACAAAAGGAGACTTTATATCATGAGTGAAATTTCCAACAATTTTTTATATGAAGCGATCGATGAGGATATCGCTTCGGGTAAGGTAAAAGCAGACGAAATCCATACCCGTTTTCCCCCCGAACCCAACGGTTATCTTCACATCGGTCATTGCAAGGCAATGATCATCGACTTCGGCACTGCGCGCAAATACGGCGGTAAATGCAATCTCCGTATGGACGACACCAACCCTGCAAAGGAAGATACCGAATACGTTGATGCCATCAAAGAGGATATCAAGTGGCTCGGCTTTGATTGGGAGGACCGTTTCTATTACGGCTCTGACTATTTTGAAAAGGACTACGAGCTTGCCGTCGGTCTGATCAAGAAAGGTCTTGCTTACGTTTGCGAGCTGACTCCCGAGCAGTTCCGTACACCCGAATATGCAGGCAACACCACGACTCCTGCCGTTTCTCCTTGGAGAGATCGTCCCATAGAGGAAAGTCTTGACCTCTTTGAACGCATGAAAAACGGCGAATTTCCCGAGGGCAAATATACACTTCGCGCAAAGATCGACCTTGCTTCCGGCAACTTCTGTATGCGTGACCCCGTTATTTACAGAATCAAATACGTAGAGCATCACAGACAGGGAACCAAATGGTGCATCTTCCCGATGTACGACTTCGCGCACCCGATCCAGGACGCGCTCGAGGGCATCACACACTCCCTTTGTTCTTTGGAATACGTCATTCACCGTCCGCTCTATAACTGGGTCATCGAAAACGTTGACCTTGACTATAAACCCTGTCCTCCCCGTCAGATCGAGTTTGCAAGACTCAATATGACACACACCGTCATGTCGAAGCGTTATCTCCGCGCACTCGTGGAAAACGGCGTCGTTGACGGCTGGGATGACCCCCGTATGCCCACGCTTTGCGGTCTTCGCCGCCGTGGTTATACCGCCGCATCCATTCTCGATTTTATCGAAAGAATCGGCGTTTCCACCTCCAATAGCCTTGTTGACATTCGTCTTCTCGAAAGCTGTATTCGTGAAGAGCTTAATATGAAGGCTGCTCGCCGCATCTGCGTACAGAAGCCCATCAAGGTCGTGATCGACAACTATCCCGAAGACAAGTTGGAATATTTCTCCGTTTCCAATAATCCCAACGATCCCGAAGCAGGAACCAGAGAGGTTCCGTTCACCCGTGAGCTTTACATTGATGCCGAGGACTTTGCCGAGGTTCCGCCTCCGAAGTTCTTCCGCATGAAGCTAGGCGGCGAGGTTCGTCTCATGGGCGCGTATATCGTAAAATGTGTTTCCATCGAAAAGAATGAAGACGGCTCTGTTAAAGAGATCCACTGCACAGCAGACCTTGAAGCAGGCAACGGCAATCCTCTTGACGGCAGAAAGATCAAAGGTACGATCCACTGGCTTTCCGCAAAATACGCAGAGGATACCACGCTCGTACTTTACAGCCACCTCTTCACGCTCGAAAACGTTGCGGATATCCCCGAAGGCAAGACCTATGAGGATTATATGGATCCGAACTCTGCGCTCCGCATTGAAGGCGCAAAGATCGAGCCTGCGCTTGCAAATGCAGAAGCAGGCGAACGCTTCCAGTTCGTTCGTTCGGGCTACTTTGTAAAGGATACCAAAAATCCCAATACCTTCAATAGAATCGTAAGCCTCAAGGATGGTTTTAAGGCATGATGAACATTGTAAAAACACTCGATGCGCTCCGCAAAAATAAAATGGATGCGTATTTCGTAAATACCAAGGAAGAGGCGAAGGCGCTTGCGCTTTCCCTCATTCCCGAGGGTGCGACTTGCGCTTCCGGCGGTTCTGTAACGCTTGATGAAACGGGCATTCTCTCAGAACTGAAAAGCGATAAATACGCTTATATTGACAGAAATATCCCGACGCTCAGTCCCGAGGAAAGAGTGGATGCCATGAAGCGCGCGCTGACGGCAGATTACTATTTCATGAGCGCAAACGCCATCACCGAAAACGGCGAGCTTTACAACGTGGACGGCAACTCCAACCGCGTGGCGGCTCTCCTTTACGGAACGGGTACGGTCATCGTTGTGGCAGGGAAGAATAAAATCGTAAAAGATCTTGAAGAAGCGGTTCTCCGTGTCAAAACGGTCACCGCTCCCAAAAACGCCGCACGTTTGAACTGTGCGACACCCTGTGCGAAAACAGGTCGTTGCATCTCCTTGGAGCGTGGAGGCGATATGGCGGACGGATGCTCTTCTCCCGCCCGTATCTGCTGTAATTTCGTCGTTTCGGCACAGCAGAGACATCCCTCCAGAATCAAAGTCATTCTGGTTGATGAAGAGCTTGGGTATTGATTTGAAAGGAATATCATAAGGATGTTAGAACTTCAGAATATTTCGTTTTCCGCAGAAACGGAAAACGGTACAAAAGAAATTTTGAAAGATATCAGCCTCAAGGTGGATGAACGCTTTGTCGCTATCACAGGTCCAAACGGCGGCGGTAAGTCTACGCTTGCCAAGGTCATCGCGGGTCTTATCACCCCGACCGAGGGCAGGATCATCCTCGACGGCGATGATATCACAGATCTTTCCATTACGGAACGTGCGCGCCGCGGCGTCAGCTTTGCTTTCCAGCAGCCGGTACGCTTTAAGGGCATCACCGTTCAGGATCTTATCACCATTGCGGCAGGACGTAAGATCGGTGTTTCCGAGGCTTGCGAATATCTTTCCGAGGTTGGACTTTGCGCGAGAGATTATATCAACCGCGAGGTCAACGCTTCTCTTTCGGGCGGTGAGCTGAAGCGAATCGAGATTGCGACCGTTCTGGCAAGAGGTACGAAGCTTTCCGTATTTGACGAGCCCGAAGCAGGTATCGACCTTTGGAGCTTCAATAACCTCATCAAGGTGTTTGAAAATATGCACGAGAAAAAGGGCGGCTCCATTCTCATTATCTCCCATCAGGAAAGAATCCTCAACATTGCGGATAAGATCATCGTCATTGCAGGCGGTCATCTCAAGCAGATCGGCACAAAAGAAGAGATTCTCCCTGAGCTTCTGAGCGCAAGCGGCGGTATTGCTTGCCGCACACTTTCCGAAAAAGTGGTTTGATAAGGAGGCAAAGCTATGATTGATGAAATTCAGAAAAATTTGCTCCGAGAGGTTGCCGATCTTGACAACCTGCCCGTGGGCGCATATAATATCCGTGCGAACGGTAAATCCGAAAGCCGCGCAACAACGGCAAATATCGATATCGTAACCAAAGAAGACGGAAAGGGAATTGATATCTACATCAAGCCCTTCACCAAAAAGGAAAGTCTTCATATTCCCGTTATCATCAGCGAAAGCGGTCTGACCGAGGTCGTTTATAACGATTTCCATATCGGAGAGGGCGCAGACGTTGTCATCATCGCGGGTTGCGGTATCCATAACTGCGGCACGCAGAAATCTGCACACGACGGCGTTCACAGCTTCTATCTCGAAAAGAATGCGCGTGTCCGTTACGTGGAAAAGCACTACGGTGATGGCGACGGCATGGGCGAAAACATCATGAACCCCACGACCGTTGTTGAACTTGCCGAAGGCGCATATATGGAAATGGAGACCACCCAGATCAAGGGCATTGACTCCACTTCCCGCAAAACGACGGCAAAGGTTGCCGAAGGTGCAACTCTTATCGTCAAAGAAAAGATCATGACACACGGCAAGCAGTTTGCCGAAACGGATTTCACCGTTGACCTTTACGGTGAAAATTCGCATACGAACGTCATTTCCCGTTCTGTGGCAAAGGATACCTCCCGTCAGATTTTCCGTTCCAATATTCTCGGTAACGCAAAGTGCCACGGTCATACGGAATGTGATGCCATCATCATGGATGATGCGACCGTCAGCGCGATTCCCGAGATCACGGCAAATCACATTGACGCAAGCCTTATTCATGAAGCCGCTATCGGTAAGATCGCAGGCGAGCAGCTCGCAAAGCTCATGACCCTCGGTCTTGACGAAAAGGAAGCGGAAGAACAGATCATCAGCGGATTTTTGAAATAATGGAAAAGCGCTCACATAATATGGCGCGAATCGGTTCGGCGGCGCTCTTTTTGGCGGCTTTTATCTGGGGTACGTCCTTTGTTATGATGAAAGACGTTTCGGAAAAGCTGCCGCCGAGCCTTCTTTTGGCGCTTCGGTTTACACTTGGCTGTATCTTACTTTCCGTTCTTTTTATCAAGCGCTTCAAAAAGTTAGATAAAACGTATCTTTTGCCCGGTCTTGTGATTGGCGCGCTTCTTTTCTCAGCGTATCTGGTGCAGACCTATGGACTGATCGGTACGACACCCGGAAAAAACGCCTTTCTGACGGCATCCTACTGTGTCATCACGCCGTTTTTGTTTTGGTTCATCTCCAAAAGATCTCCCGACCATTATCATATGACGGCGGCGATCGTTTGTCTTATCGGTATCTTTTTTATCTCTGTGGATTTCGGAGGAGAATCGCTTCTTACGGTCGCGCTTGGTGACGTTTTGACGCTTATCTGTGGATTTTTCTATGCGGCGCATATCGTTGCCATTACCACGATGGCAAACGACAAAGACCCCATGCTCATCACCATTTTGCAGTTTGGTGTGGCGGCGGTGCTTTCTTGGTTGACGTATGCGATCTTATCCCCGCTCGGACTTGCGCCCATTACAGCGACGGTTGATGACGCCTCCGGCATCGCGGTACAGCTCGTATATCTTTCCGTCATGTGTACGGCAGCAGCGCTTGGACTTCAAAATTTCGGTCAGAAATACGCTCACCCGACAAGCGCCGCGGTCATCTTGACCTTTGAAGCGGTGTTTGGCGCACTTTTTTCTCTTCTTCTCGGAAAGGAAAGCGGATTTACGGTTTGGCGTGCTCTTGGTTTTGTCTTGATGTTCGTGGCGGTCATCATTTCGGAAACAAAACTCTCATTTTTGAAAAAGAAAAAAGGTGATACATAAAATGGAAGAAAAGAAACAATACGATGACGTGAAAGAAAACGCTGCTTTCGTGGCAGAAGGCTCGATGACCCGCGAAATGTTTCTTGATCTGCAAAAGGCATGGACGGGAAGAAAAACCGTTTTTCTTTGTATTCTGATTCTTTTTTCTGTCATTTTCGTTTGGAATCTCATAACAATGTACTTGGATTTTTTAGTTACGGTCGTAGCATTCGCGGTCGTAGTCGTGTATGCCTTGGTGCTTTTTTGGTCGCCCCATGCAACTGCCAAGCGTCAATATGAAACGATGCTCATTGCAAACGGCGGTGAAACTCGAATAATCCATTGTTTTACGGAAAACGGGATCGAACAATATAATACCAAAACGGGCGCACATATGCATTATGATTATCTGCGTATCCGTAAAATGAAAAAGACAAAGCTTTGCTATCTTCTTTGGCTTGAAAAGAATGTTGTTTATGTAGTTGCACGTAACACTTTGACGAAAGGCACAGAAGTAGAGCTTGAAGCGTTTCTTATCACAAAATGTTCCTTGGCGAAAAGAAAATTTTGATATGAATATAAAAGTCGGCTGAGGCTCAGCCGACTTTTATATTATGGGTTTTGTTCGGATTTGTTCAAAAATCTATTGATTTTTGAACATTTTTTCTTTATAATGGTATTGGGACTTGTTTAGAATATGACAATATGCCCAATATATAGTGCGCTTTCAAACAGGTTCCAAAAGTCGAGTTACAAAAAAACAATAACACAAAGGAGGATTTTTCTGTGGCGAATTTCAGAAAAAGTCTAAAAACGCTCGTTCTGTTCGTTCTTGCCGTGGCGATGATATTCACAAATATGAGTATCGCTTTGCCCGTTGTAAGTGCGGCAGATGACACGAGCAGCGAGACCTATGTAACTGAGATCAAGGGCGCAAACATGACCATTGGTCAGGATCTGTCCTTGAATTATTACGCGACGCTTGCGGACGAACACAAAGATGCAACGATGCATTTCGTAATGTCCAATGGCAAAGAGGTTGATGTGAAAGGCGTATATGATGACAATCAGGGCGTATACAAATTCACATTGAATGCGATCCCTCCCCAAACGATGGGAGATACGATCGATGCAACCTTGAAACTGGGTGATGAAGTTCTTGATGAACATATCGGTTATAGCGTCAAGGCGTATGCACAATCTCAGTTTACGAAATACCCTAACGATGCAGAACTGAAACAGCTTCTCACCGATATGCTTTATTACGGCGAAGCGGCTCAGCTCTATCGTAATTATGAAACAGATGCCCTTGTTACAAATGATGTACAGGGTATCGGAACACCCTCTGATGAAAGTATTTTGCCTACCGAAAGCGGTATGCTCAATCAAGTCGACCCGAATACGACGGCAAGATTCACTTCGGCAGGCGTTTGGTTTGACTACAACAACAGATTGTATATCAAATTCAATGCGACCGAAGGCGTTACCGTAAAGGTAAATGGTGAAGCCGTTACATTTGATGGCGCAATGTATAATACAAACGGTATTTATGCAGTCGATTTTGACAAAGTATATACGTTTGAGCTTTATGAGGGTGAGACCCTTGCGAATCGTATCGAATACAGCATCAAAGCATACGTATACAATACGATGAACAAAAAAGGTGAAGACGGACAGCTTACCAATATGGCAAAGCTCGTGCGTGCACTCTATGCTTACGGTAAATCTGCAGAAGCTTACAGAGATGCAAAGCCTGAAAACGTGATCGTAGGGGATAACTCTGCTACGACCATCGTCATTCCGACATTGGATAATAAGGTGTCGAGCGCAGTTTCCATGTTTACTGAAAACGGTGCCATTACAGCTTATGTTCCTGCGGGCGTTGCGTTGGCAACAGACACAGATACGTTGACCTTGAAAGTAAACGACATGGCTGATAGCAAAGCGGAAATTTCTTTGGAAAAGACGGAATCTGCCTTTTCTATCAACGTACATATCGACGGCATTTCTGCGAATAATGATGTTGCTACGAAGATCACCATCAAGGAACTTCTTCCTGTCGGTCTTAACATGGGTAACTATCGTTTCTATCACGTTGAAAACGGCGAAACGGTTGAAATGATTCTTCTTGCTGACGGTGCAACACCTGTTCATAACAATTTTGAATATGACCCTGCAACAGGTGATGTTGTGCTTTATCTCACTTCTTTCTCTGAAATCGCACTTGTTGCGGATACCAAAAATGCTTGGAATGGTGAGTACGATTATTCTTGGTATACAAATGCAGTTGCGCCTGTTGATGGAGAATCTGTAACTGAATATACTATTGCCAACGCCGACCAGCTTGCGGCATTTGGTGCAATCGTTGGTGGTATGAATGGACAGACACAGGATTCTTTTGATGGAAAATATGTCAAACTCCTTGCCGACATCAACCTTGGTGATGATGAAGAACATAATAATCCGGATCTTATTTTCTATCCTATTGGTTATTACTACACTGAAAATTATGAAAACAAAGGTACGGTCTACAGTACAGTTTACCCCTTCAAAGGAACCTTCGATGGTAACGGCAATACGATTTCTAACTTTTACCAGAATACTTGGGAAATGAAGGGAGATTATAATGACGGTTATCCTTCAGGCTCTAACCACTACAAAGATGCTATGGGTCTCTTTGGTTATGTTGTAAACGGAACCATCAAGAACTTGACGGTTGACAATTTTTCCTCTGACGGTGAATTTACACCCACAGGTGTTATCGCGGCATATGCGGACGGCAATTCTAATTTTGAAAATATCGCGATCACCAACTGTAATCCTCGTGTATATAACACAGGTAATGGCAGTATCATTGGTATTGCAGGCAGTACAAGCGCAGCAAATGATGATCATATCGTCCTTAAAAACATTACGGTTGACAACAGCAACAAGATTTCTGCGCTTTGGGGTTCTTGGGACGTAGCGTGTGGCGGTCTTGTAGGTATGTATCGTGGCAATGTAAATGGCGATGGTAATGCAACAGGCGATACAATCAACTTTGAAAATTGCCATGTAGCGGCACAGATTGACGTATATAATGACGTTTGCGCGAACTATCAGTACTATGCATACCGTTATGCAGGTATGATGATTGGTTCTATTCGTCATAACAAAACAGAAAATGGATACTCTTATCCCAATATGGAGGGTATCACAGCAAGCGATTGTACGGTTCACTTTGGCACATGGAATGACTATTACTATTGTGAATTGGTTGATAATACCATTGCATCTTATACACATGATTATCAGATGAGCCGTTTGGTTGAAATTAAGGCTATAAACGGCACTACTATTACTTATCTTGATGATACAACAGGTACAGTTCCTGTTTCGGGAAGAGCAAACTATGTTATCGTTGACTATACCAAGGGACATGGTACAGATAACGCGACCTGCTACCATTTCCTTGACGGTGAAGTTTGGAATCATGAAGATGGTGGCAAAGAACCCACCGATATCAATGGCGATGGTAATGTGGATAGTAGCACTCTCAAAGAAGATAAACAGCACATTTATCTTGAATTTAACCAGCTCTTTACAGGTTATGGTTGGGGCATTTCGAGCAAAGGCTTGACAGATTTTGAAGGTATTGAAAATATGGATATCACAGAGGGCGATCAAGAGGAATCTGTTGAAAAATTTAAATCCAAATTCACAGGCGATTTCCTCTATCGTGTAGGTAATCAAAATGCTGTTGCGCTTGGTTCGCTCTTTGGTAGCGCGGATGATGTAACCATTGATATGTCTGGTTTTTATGTATCCATTGAAAATATTGCAGGCAATGCCGCAGGTGAATTTACTTCTAATGCAACTTGGACAAACGGAACTATCCAGTTCACTGGCACAGGTGTTGTGAAAGTTACCATTCAGGACTACAATTATTGTAAGCCCACGGAACTTTATCTTGAAGTTGTGGATGCGACGAATGCCATATCTAAAACAGATGTCACATCTAAAAATGTAGTGCTTCTTAATGATATTTCTGGTGGCTTTACTGTGTCGAATGGATTCTCTCTCTATGGTAACGGTTTCAAGGCTACTTGTTCAGGAGATGGCTCTTATAGAAGTGCAGCTTTGTCGTATGGTTTTGTTACCGTAGAAACTGGCGGAACGCTTGACAACTTACAGATTATATGTGATATTTTCCCTGAATCCTATATGTATACTAACGAAATGAAAGCTGGTTCTGACGGAAGATATCCATATGGATATTCTGCGGTTGTTATAAATGGCAACAGTACAATTTCTAACTGCTATATTTATGGTGCAAGAAACAATATTTTGGTTGTAGAGGGCAATGTTACAATCAAAAATACTGTAACAGAATGCGGAAGTCTTTCTAATATTCAGATTAAAAGCACTGATGCTTGCACTGTAACTCTTGATGATGTAACTACAATACAATATATAACACAATCAAAATATGATACATCAAAAAAAGTCATGGGATTTGGTGTGATTGTTGGTGATAACGAAAGCGCATCTAACCCGACAATTAAACTGCTTGGAGATTTGAAACAGTATAACTGGGTAACACAGACGGAGGCTGACACGTTAAGCAATTCATATGCAAAACAAGCCATTGGTAGCGCATTGAACGTGAACGATTATCAGCATACGATAAATGAGACGGTTACTGTTAATATGGGTATTGCTTATCTTAATGACAAGACTGCGACTATTACTGATGAACGAGAAAATAAAGAAACTATTCAGTATAAGCTTTCTAGTATATCTATGTTGGGATACACTGGACAAGTATATTCAATAACCAGTGAAAGCAGTATAACATTTGAATCGAGATATGATCCGAACACTGATGAAGTTATTCCTTATGCACCGAATGCGAACGGATATATTCTTCCAACAATTTCATGGAATGCTACCACAAGTAATGCTATAACAACAACAAATGGCTACAATAAAGACCAAAACCGCCCTTTGTGTGAGATTGTCTTTGATTTAGATAATATCGAGGGTGGCAGTTATACCTTTAATTTTAACGATTTGAGTGTGAAAAAGCATGGCGTGGACTTGTCGTTTACGGTAAAAGACAGTAATGGAAATTTAGTAGATAAGAACGCCAATATTGTTTTGAATCAGCTGTTTAAGGAAGAATATACATTAGAAATTACCGATAATATGATTTATGGTGCAGGTGCTGTAAAAGAGGATGCTAAAAATTGTTCGTATCCTGTTGTGCTTCAAGCAACTAAAACCAGCATTGAGCCTCCCAAGTTTACCAATGCGGGAACTGCCACAGCAATCAGACTTGTTGAAAAAACAGGTGGTGATTGGCGTCCTGCTTACACTGTTCTGACCGGTGTATCTGTTACCTATTGGAGCGCCTCTGAAAGCAAAGTAAAAACGGTAGACCTTTCGACCTTGTATAACTCCGGTACTATCAATAGCAATGTGTGGACCTATACTTGTGATGATTATACTTTGACCATCACGGGTGGTGCTGTTCATAGCGATGGCACAACAATTACTCCCGTAGTGGCTAACGATACGCTTTATTTTGCATCTACAAATAAGGCTTTTGGAACTGGTACGACCAGCAGATCTATAATTCTCACCTATGTATTTAGTGATAAGAATGACTCCACTACATGGAATCGCACAGAACCAGTTACATATTCCAACCTTGACGAATATGATTATAATAGTTTCAAAAATAATGGGACATTAACCAAACCGAGTAGCAGTAGCGGTTGCATCACCCCCGACACCTTTGTCACCCTCGCAGATGGTACACAGGTTCGTGTCGATTCCTTGACAGGCAATGAAGAACTCCTCGTTTGGAACATGGAAACAGGTAAACTCGACACAGCTCCTATCATGTTCGTTGATAGCGACCCCGAGGCGGAATATGAAATCGTTCATCTCTATTTCTCCGACGGAACCGACGTAAAGATTATTTACGAACACGGCTTCTGGGATTATGACCTCAATAAGTACGTTTACCTTGATGCAAACGCTTCCGCTTATATTGGTCATACCTTTGCAAAGCAGAATGGCGATACTCTTGAAAAGGTTCAGCTTGTGGATGTTGTCATTGAAAAAGAAATGACAACCGCATGGAGCCCTGTAACAGCGCATCATCTTTGCTACTTTGTAAACGGTATGCTTTCGATGCCCGGTGGTGTAGGCGGTCTGTTCAATATTTTCGATGTTGATGCCGATACCATGACATATGACTACGAAGCAATGCAGAAAGATATTGAAACTTATGGACTTTACACCTACGAAGAATTGAATGCGATTTGTCCTCTCTCTGAGGAAATGTTCAATGCCGCAGGCGGTGCATATCTTAAGATTTCGATTGCAAAAGGAAATCTTACCGAAGACGAGTTGATTACGATGATTAACCGTTACAGCAAATTCTTTGCATAATTGATAAAAGCCGTTACATATCCCTCGTGGGTATGTAACGGCTTTTCCATTAAACTTTTATTAAAACGTGTTTACTTTCAAAAATGTTATTGCCAAAAACAATATGATATGGTATAATGAATCATATTTATTTCTTCCATAAACAATTTGACTTGGAGCTTTGCTTATGAAATCTAAAATACCATTGAAATATAAAATCATGACGGCAATTTTTCTCGCCGTTTTTCTTTCGCTTCTCCTGTGGTTCTTCCTTTCGGGAGAAAATGCCATGCTTTTGAGAAGCATTTTTCTCGAAAAACAAACAGGCGATGAATTGCGTGAATCTCTTTTGGCGCTCGGCTTTCGCGGATATATCACGATTGCCTCACTTTCTATGTTACAGGTCTTGATGGCGTTCTTGCCTGCGGAGCCTGTACAGGTGATTGCAGGGCTTTCTTTTGGTTTTCCTTTGGGACTTTTGTGTTGCGCGATCGGCGTTTTCCTCGGAAATTTGATGATCTATATTTTATATCGTGTATACGGCGAAAAAATTCAAGATTATTTCATCCGAAATATCAATATCGATTTTGAAAAAGCCGCAACCTCTGAAAAAATCGTTCTCATTATTTTTATCTTGTATTTCTTACCTGCCATTCCATATGGCATGATATGCTTTTTTGCGGCAAGCGTTGGTATGAAATATCCGCGTTTTGCTTTGGTCACTTTCCTTGGCAGTTTGCCATCTGTTTGTATCGGTGTCGGACTTGGCAATATGGCGATCGAATATGGTTTTTTGATCTCACTTTCGGTTTTCTTAGTCTTGCTTGCGCTTCTTGCCGTTGCCCTTTGGAATCGAAAAAAACTTTTTGCTAAAGTCAATGACTATATTGCCCGCATTGCGAAAGAAAAAGGTCATCATGTGAAATTTTATAAGCCCTCTAAGTTAAGATTGCCGTATATCATTTCGCGTATCGTGTTCTTTTTCTGCGGTATCCGTGTTCGTTATGTCGACCGCGTGGGTGATACCATGCAAACGCCATGCGTCGTTCTTTGTAATCACGGTTCGTTTATCGATTTTGCTTATGCAGGCTCATTGCTTCGGAAAAAAAGTCCGAATTTTATCGTGGCCAGACTTTATTTTTATCAAAAACAATTCGGAAAGCTTTTGCGCTCCTTTGGTTGTTTCCCGAAAAGTATGTTTGCTTTGGACCTTGAAAGCATGAAAAATAGCTTAAAGGTTTTGCATAGCGGAGGGATTCTTGCCATGATGCCCGAAGCAAGACTTTCTACCGTCGGACGTTTTGAAGATATCCAGCCGGGAACGTACAGCTTTTTGAAAAAAATGAACGTGCCGATCTATTCCATCGTGATTCACGGAGATTATTTGGCTGACCCTAAATGGGGAAAAGGACTTCGCCGCGGTTCACTTGTAGAAGCGACGTTGGAGCTTCTGCTCAGTGTCGAAGAATTGCAGACCTTGTCGGTGGAGGAGATTCAAAAGCGCGTCGAGGAACGCCTTTCTTACGATGAATTTGCATGGCTCAAAACACACCCTGAGATTCGTTACCGTTCAGGAAAAATGGCAAAGGGACTTGAAAATATCTTGACCACTTGTCCTGTGTGCGGTCAAAAATATACCTTGAAAACAAAAGGGAAGAGCATCTTCTGTGAAACATGCGGAAAGATTGCAACGATAAACGAACGATATGCCTTTGTGGATGAAAAGCCGTTCTCGAATTTTTCCGTATGGTATGAGGAGCAATTCGATGATTTGCGTACCGTTATCGAAACAAATGAAGATTATCACTTGACTTCCAAGGTCAAGCTCTATCGCCCCTCTAAGGACGGAAAGAAAATGCTTCGCTTCGTGGGAGATGGCGTTTGCACTTTGGATGCCAAAGGCTTGATCTATCAAGGAATACAGGATGGAGAGGAGATCACGTTCAATGTTCCCATCAAGCAAATTTATCGTTTGCTTTTTGGGGCGGGAGAAAATTTCGAGATTTACATCGGAAGTGAGATATACTATTTTGTTCCCGAAGAACGCAGAAGCGCCGTCGAATGGTATATGGCGTCTATGATTCTTTCCGACCGAGCAAATGCTTGTCAGTAAATGAGATTTGATAAAGACTTTGAAAGGATGCACGACTATGCATAAAACAAAAAATATATCCGAGAATACCGCTTCCGCCAATATTGGCGTTCGTGTTTTCTTGACCGTCATGGCGGTCTTGATCGCGGTTTTGATCGTTTGCGGTGTCTTATCGTATTTTATCCCACAAGGCTCCTTTGAACGCGATGAAGCAGGTATTATCATCACCGATACGTATCATGAAGCAGAAATCTCCGGAATTTCGCCTTGGCGTGTATTGACAGCGCCCGTCCGCGTATTTGCCTCCGAAGATTCCTTGACCATCATCATGATCAGCATTTTTTTGCTTGTCATGAGCGGCATTTTTAATTTGTTGCAAAAAACAGGCGGTATTCAGATCTTCATTGAACGTATCATTCGTAAGCTTGGCACGCGCAGAAAATCGGTCGTCTGCTTGACGGTGCTTATTTTCATGTTGTTCGGTAGCTTTTTCGGTATGTTTGAAGAATTGGTCGCGCTTCTTCCCATCGTGATTCTCATGATGCTCTCCTTGAAAATGGATACCATGACGGGACTTGGTACTTGTCTTTTGGCGGCGTGCTTTGGCTTTTCCGCGGCGATCACAAACCCTTTTTCCGTGGGACTTGCCGCGCAGATCGTTGAGCACCCCTTGTCCTCCGGTATTTGGCTCCGCATCGTATTTTTTGTGATGACGTATATTACGCTCTGTGCGTTTTTGATCTTGCATCTGAGAAAGATTCGCAAAAATCCAAAAGCCTCTCCCACATATGAAAGCGACCTCGCCAAGCAACAGGTCATGGAAGAAGTGCCTGCTCCGACAGAATCTTCGGATAAGATCTTTCGTGTATATGCCGTCTTTTTTTCGATTCAAGCTGTGCTTCTTCTGTTGATCGCATCCGTGAGAGCCATTTCTGCGCTCGCAATTCCGATCCTAACCATTAGCTTTTTGGTTTGCGGAACCGTTTCCGGCTTGCTTGTTTGTCAAAAGAAACGCATGGTCGCCTTCCATATCGTTATGGGTGCGGTCTCCATGATTCCCGCGGTCATCATCATTGCCGTTGCGTCCTCGGTAAAGCTCGTTATGATGGAAAGCGGTATCATGGATACTATTATGTATCGCGTCATCACGGTGCTTGACGGAAAAAATAAATTCTTGGCAATTTTCTTGATTTACTTATTGATTTTGTTTTTGCAGGTCTTTATCGGCTCTGCATCGGCAAAGCTCTTGCTCGTTATGCCCATCGTTATGCCCGTTGCCGCGGCAATCGGACTTTCGCCGTCCATCGTCATTTTGGCGTATTGCAAGGCAGATGGCTTTACTGACGTCATTCTTCCGACAAACCCCGTTCTGTTGATCGGTCTTTCCATGGCGAACGTTTCCTATGGTAAATGGGTCAAATGGACTTGGAAATTGCAGGCAGTGCTTCTTTTGTTAACAGTCGCAGTGCTGTTTTTCGGTGTTGCCATCGGTTATTGAGTGTTTCCCTAAATAATCCGATTTATTTGAAGATATACATATTGACAAAACTTGATTTATAGGGTATAATAATAGTACAAAGTCTACATGACTGACGGATTGCGCGGATTACCGCGGTGGAGTGTAGAAATATTATATTTATATGCCGACCGTCTGGGCAATTCAATTTTTTAATTTTTAGAAAGTTGAATTGCCCTTTTTGTTTGGAAACAAATGGCGATTCAATGATCAAGGAGGAACAAACAATGGAACACAAGAATTGGAATGGATTTAACAAGGGTGTTTGGCAGGACGAGATCAACGTCCGCGACTTTATTCAGCAGAACTACAAGGAATATGACGGTGAAGCGACCTTCCTTGCAGATGCCACCCCTCGTACGAAGACATTGATGGAAAAATTACAGCGACTTTTCGCAGTTGAAAGACAGCTTGGCGGTGTATTTGACATCGATACCACGACCGTTACTTCTCTCACACATTATTCCCCCGGTTATCTTGACAAAGAAAACGAAATTATCGTCGGTTTGCAGACCAACCGTCCGCTCAAGCGCGGTGTTAACCCGTTCGGCGGTATGAGAATGGCGAAGCAGTCTTGCGAAGCGTACGGATATCAGCTCAGCGAAAAGGTACAGCAGGAGTTCCGCTTCCGTACCACACATAACGACGGTGTATTCCGCGCATATACGGATGAAATGCGCGCCGCTCGTAAATGCCACGTTATCACAGGTCTTCCCGATGCTTACGGCAGAGGCAGAATCATCGGTGACTATCGCCGTGTTGCGCTTTACGGTGTAGACAAGCTCATTGCAGAAAAGAAGAAAGATAAAGCCGCTCTCGCAGAAGGCAATTTCAATACCGATCAGGTTCGTTTGGATGAAGAACTCTTCCAGCAGATCACATTCCTTGGTTATCTCAAGGAAATGGCACAAATGTATGGCTTTGATATCAGCCAGCCTGCTGAAAACGCACGCGAAGCAATCCAGTGGACCTATTTCGCATATCTCGGCGCAATCAAGGAACAGAACGGCGCGGCAATGTCCCTCGGACGCGTCAGCACATTCTTTGATATTTATATCGAACGCGATATCGCAAACGGCACGCTGACAGAAGAAGGCGCACAGGAGCTTATGGACGATTTCGTCATGAAGCTTCGTATGGCGCGCCACCTCAGAACACCCGAATACAACGAGCTCTTCGGCGGCGACCCGATGTGGATCACAGAAGCGATCGGCGGTATGGGCGAGGATGGCAGAACTCTCGTTACCAAGAATAGCTTCCGCGTTCTCAATACGCTCTATACGCTCGGTTCTTCTCCCGAACCGAACCTCACCGTCCTTTGGTCCAAGGATCTTCCCGAAAACTTCAAAAAGTTCTGCGCAAAGGTTTCTGCGGACACAGACTCCATTCAGTATGAAAACGATGACCTCATGCGTCCCATTTACGGTGACGACTATGCGATCGCTTGTTGCGTATCTGCAATGGAGGTCGGCAAGCAGATGCAGTTCTTCGGCGCACGTTGCAACCTTCCGAAGCTCCTTCTCATTGCCATCAACGGCGGTTATGATACCTCCAGCAAGATGCATATCGGTCCTCAGATGCCCGTTCTTGACGTCGAAAAGCTCGACTATGACGAGGTTATGGCTCGCTATGAGATCTATATCGAATGGCTCAGCAGACTTTACGTCAATACCATGAACATCATTCACTATATGCACGATAAATACGCATATGAAAAGACACAGATGGCGCTCCACGACACCGAGGTTCACAGATTTATGGCGTTTGGTGTAGCAGGTCTTTCCGTTGTTGCTGACTCTCTCAGCGCGATTAAATATGCAAACGTCGCTCCCGTTAAGGACGAAAACGGCTTTATCGTTGATTTCGTAACCACAGGCGACTTCCCGAAATTCGGTAACGACGATGACCGCGTTGACCTTATCGCAAAGGATACGGCTCACAAGGTTATCACCGAGCTTCGCAAAACGCCCACGTACAGAAACGCTGAACACACACTTTCCGTTCTTACCATCACTTCCAACGTCATGTACGGTAAGAATACCGCATCGACTCCCGACGGCAGAAAAGCGGGCGAACCCTTCGCTCCCGGTGCGAACCCCATGCACAACAGAGAAGAAAACGGTGCTCTTGCATCTCTTAACTCCGTTGCGAAGATCAGCTACGACGATTGCCGCGACGGTATCTCCAATACCTTCTCCATCACACCCGATGCACTCGGTAAGACGGAGGAAGAACGTATTGACAATCTCGTTTCCATTCTCGACGGTTATTTTGCGAAGAACGCACACCATATCAACGTAAACGTATTGAACCGCGAAACGTTGATGAAAGCATATGAAAATCCCGATGATTACCCGAATCTCACCATTCGTGTATCCGGTTATGCTGTAAACTTCAATAAACTTTCCCGCGAGCATCAGAAAGAAGTTATTAGCCGTACATTCCACGAAACGATGTAAGGAGTATCCATGAACGGACGCATACACTCCTTTCAGAGTCTTGGTACGGTCGACGGTCCCGGCGTTCGTTTTGTCGTATTTTTCCAAGGCTGCAATTTGCGTTGCAAATGCTGTCATAATCCCGATACTTGGGATCATGCTGGCGGCACCGAGTATGCAGCCTCGGATATCTTAAAAAAGGTAATACGATACCGCGAATATTTCGGAGAAGAGGGAGGGATCACGCTTTCCGGCGGGGAACCTCTCTTGCAAGCGGAATTTGCCCATGAGCTTTTCTCGCTTTGTCATGCAGAGGGAATCCACACCTGCTTGGATACGTCCGGCAGCATCTTGAATGACAAGGCAAAAACGCTCTTAGATGAAACCGACCGTGTTTTGCTGGATATCAAATATACGACCGACGAACAGTACCGTGAAAACGTCGGATGCGGTATGAAAACACCGCTTGATTTTCTTCATTATCTGAACGAGAAAAAGATTCCCGTAACCATCCGTCAAGTCATCATTCCCACCGTAAACGACGATGAAGAAAATATCCTTGCCTTGAAAGAAATCATCAAAAAGTATCCCTGCATCGATAAAGTCGAGCTTCTTCCGTTTCGTAAGATTTGTCAAACCAAATATGATAATATGAAGCTTCATTTTCCTTTTGGTGACCGCCCGGAAGGAAAAAAAGATAAAATCGATGCACTTTACAAACTTCTCATAAAATAATAAGGAGAAAATCCCATGAATTTTCTTGAACTTGCAAAAGCGCGTTATTCGGTTCGTTCTTTCAAAAAGGATGATATCGAAGAATCCAAATTGAATGACATTTTGGAGGCAGGACGTGTCGCGCCTTCCGCTTGTAACAAACAGCCGCAGAAAATTTTCGTCGTGAAAAGCGAAGAAGCACGCGCAAAGCTCGCTTCTGTTTGCCGTTTCACATTTGATGCTCCCGTCGTTCTCGTGGTCTGCTACGATAAAGAACGCTCTTGGCAAAACGATTTGATGCCTGGCTACAACTCGGGTGAAACCGATGCGGCAATCGTTTGCACACATATGATGCTGGAAGCATGGGAACAGGGAATTTCTTCTTGCTGGGTAGGTTGGTTCAATGCAGATGAGATCGCGAAGGCACTTTCTCTTCCCGAAAATTTCTGTGTTTGCTCACTTTTGCCCATCGGCTATGCAACAGATGATGCCGCTCCGACCAAGCTTCACACAAGAATCCGCGAATTTGACGATACGATTGCATTTATGTAAATATCAAAAAATCCTCTCGTTTGAGAGGATTTTTTGATATCTGACTTATGCACCAAGCGAGAAAATACGATGAAGCATTTTACGCAAAAGGTCAAACGGAATGACCGTAAGTGCAAGCAGAGCGACTTTTCCGAGCACTTCCCCTGGCAAAGCACAGGTACGAAACATCGTGCCACCAAAGAAAACGAGGGTGATTTGCACAACGGTTATCAATATCATGATCAGCAAAAAGCCTTTGTTTTTCTCAATATGAGAAAGAAATTTGATACGGCTCGTTCTGGCGTTGAATGCATTACAAATTCCGCAAAACACAAACAAACAAAAAAATGAGGTCATAAAACCGAGAAAATTCGTTTCAAAGCCAAAGTATTTTTGAAAGTAGGGAAGACTCAAAAAGGCTGTCAGCAACCCGACGGTATAGCCTCCCGTCAAAAGGATCTGACCGACCATACTACCCGTAATGATGGGTTCTTTGCGGCTTTTCGGTTTTTCTTCCATATAACTTTTTTGCGGCGCTTCACCTGCAAAAGCAAGACCCGCCAATGTATCCATAATGATATTGATCCAAAGCATTTGCGTAACGGTAACGGGCATCTCAATGCCTATAAAGGGTCCAATCAAAGACACGCATACTGCACAAAAATTCATAGTTAATTGAAAAACGATAAATTTGCGTATGCTATGAAATATCGTGCGACCATACAAGACCGCTCTTGTGATCGAAGCAAAATTATTATCCAAAATGACGATATCGCCCGCTTCTTTGGCAATTTCCGTTCCACTTCCCATAGCAAAACCAACGTCTGCACATTTGAGTGCAGTTGCGTCGTTGACACCGTCACCTGTCATGCCGACAACAAGTCCGCGCTCCTGTGCAATACGAACAAGACGGCTTTTGTCCGTGGGTAATGCTCTCGCAACGACACGGAGCTTGGGTAAAAGCGCAGAGATTTCTTCGTCTTTCATATTCGCAAGCTCGCTTCCTGTCCAGATAACTTCGTCGGCGCTTCCCGAAAGGATCCCACAGTCCTTTGCGATGGCGATCGCCGTTTCTCGATTGTCGCCCGTGATCATTACGGTTTGAATCCCCGCTTTTTTCACGATTTGCACCGCAGTCTTGGCTTCAGGTCGTAAAGAATCTCGAATACCAACCAAACCGATCAAGGTAAGCTTGGCGTATTTTTCATCAAAATTTCGGTCTGCCGTAGCGATAAGCAGGACACGCATCGCATTTTCTGTCATGGTTTTCAGTTCCTCGTATATTTTTTTCGGGATTCCTGCGCAGATATTTCCGTTTTTATCGTAATATGAAACGCAACGTGAAAGCAAAATTTCCGGAGCACCTTTGACAAGAACCAAATGTTCTCCTGCAATTCTCGTCCATGAATATTTTTTCGTGCTATCAAACGGCACGATTTTTTCTTTTTCAAGTCTTTCTACGTCATGGTACATCGAGGACGCAAACTGTACGAGAGCGCGTTCTGTGCTATGACCGCCGATTGCCGTGCCGTCTGACGAAAGACCAGCCGAGCCGTTACAAATAAAGGATCTTGCAATCAATTTCGCAAGCTTTGGATATGCTTGTATATCCTTGAAATCAGAAAAAGAAGCATCTGCGGTCTTGACGGTTTCCACAGTCAAATTTCCTTTGGTAAGCGTACCTGTTTTATCCGTAAACAAAAGATTGATACTTCCTGCCGTTTCAATGCCAACGAGCTTGCGTACCATAACGCCCGCCTTTTGCATACGGCGCATATTGGAGGAAAGGACGATGGTGATCATCATAGGAAGTCCCTCGGGAACTGCCACGACGATAACGGATATCGCAAGCAAGAGCGCATGAACGAGATGATCTGCCATGACGGGAAAATTTTGCAGATCGGCTAATATCTCCGATTTGATATAATGATTTTCCATGACAAGCCCATGAAAAAGGTCAGCAAATGCGATCAAAAATGCCGCCGTATATCCCAGCTTACTGATTTGACGGGCAAGATGAGCAAGTCTGACCTTCATAGGACTATCCACGGCTTCGGTTTGCAATTCGCCTGCGAGTCTGCCGTAAAGCGTAGCGTCACCAACGGTTTGCACGAGCATAAAGCCTTCTCCGTCTGTCACGACTGTTCCGCGATATAAGACCGAAGCATTTTCAGAGGTTTTTTGGGATTCCTTACTTTCACCATTCAGCGCAGATTCATCGACACGCAAAGAGCCTGATATCAGAATACCATCTGCCGGGATTTTTTCGCCTGCCTCCAAAAGGATAATATCTCCAACGACCACATCACCAATCGGTATCTCGCACAACGCTCCCATTCGGCGGACACGGCAAATGAGACGATTGGCTTCTTCCTGCAATTTGATAAAAGCAGTTTCGCTTCCGTATTCGGAAAGTGTGGAAACGAAGGTTGAAAGAAAAACAGCCAGCGCGATCCCGATCGTTTCAAAATAATCACCAGATTGTATGGCAAAAAACACATTGACAAGAAGCGCGATCAGTAATATCTTAATGATAGGATCACCGAAGCTTTCCAAATATTTGCGAAAAAGTGATTTTCGTTTTTGTCCCGTAAAGGTATTGGAACCGTTTTTCTTTCTGGAAGCCTCCACCTCAATAGCGGTAAGACCGCGTAAAGAAGTATGAGCCGTATGTTTGGATGAGGTCATACAAATCTCCTTGTTTTGAAATCTTTTGCTTAAAGCATATTCATGAAAAAGCAAAAATATGACATATCATTATATTACCATATTTTGTTAAAGATTTCGTCATAATCTTTTTTGGAATCTCTTGGTTTTTTATCCGAAATATGATATAATGAAAGAAAAAAGTCATAAAGGAGATTTTGATATGATTGATCGTGGAGCATTAGCAAAAGAATATTTTTTGAAAGGATATAATTGTTCGCAAGCCGTTTTGCTTGCATTTTCCGACATGACAGGACTCGACGAAACCGTAGCGATGAAAATGGCCTCTTCATTTGGCGGTGGCATGGGACGCTTGCGCGAGGTCTGCGGAACCGTCAGCGCATCGCTGATGGTCCTTGGAATCCTTTACGGCTATGATGCCAAAGCACCAACAGCCGGCGAAGACAAGCCCGCACATTATGCGCGTGTTCAAGAATATGCAAATCGTTTCCGTACCGAATGTGGTTCGATCATTTGCCGCGAAATTTTAGAAAATCACGCAAAGTATTTGGAATCCCAAAAAGAAATTACGAAAAATGACGAACAAATCGCCGCCATGCGTTCCAATTCTTCAGCGCCAACACCAAGAACCGCTGACTATTATCAAAAGCGTCCATGCGCTGAAATTGCCGCAAAAGCCGCAAATATACTGGATCAATATATCCAAGAACTCAACCAATAATCAAAAAAGCCTTCAATGAGCATTCGCGTACCATTGAGGGCTTTTTGTGGATATATCGGCTATTTTTTGAAAAATCCATTCCCTTAATTATATAAAATTTTTATTTTATATAATTGGCAATATCATAATAAGAGAAAAGAAAAACAGACGGAAAACCCGTCTGTCGTTCATCCCTATTATGAAGTATGGTCAAATCTTATTCAGCAAGAGCGCGTTCAAGCCAAATCGTTCCGATGTCAAATGCATCGTAAAGACCGACCTTATTTCCTTGCTTCAAAATTTTGGGGTTCGGACCCGTTGTCAAAACCTGAACCAAAATATTGTTCGGCACTTCTTTCTTACCAACGGTTTTTGTGGTCAAGATCAACATAGACAAATAACACTTTTCCGTCATATTTCCATAGCAAATGAGATTTTTTTCTCTCACAAGCGGTTTTCCTTTATACATCACATATTTTCCTTCAAGCGGTAATTTCTCACTCATAATTCAAATTCCTTTCTCTTAATTACTTATCTATATCATTATATCATTCTGTCAAGTTCTTGTCAAGCATTCATATGCCGATTCAATCAGATTCTTCTTTGATGATGGTATCGCTGTATTTATGATAACCAAGAACTTCCCTTGCATATTTTTCAATATAATCCTCTCGCGGAAGCTCATAATCATATGCCATTTCTTCCACGGTAATGCGATAATCCTCCACTTCTTTTTGAAGCAAGGATTTTTCTTCTTCTAACTTCCGAATACGAATTTGCAAAGAAATGATCAAAATGCACATTGCGAGAATGATTGCACCAAATCCAATTTGCAAAAATATTTTTTTGCTTTTCATATCATTTCTTCATCCTTTTCTTTTTTGTGCTTTTTCTTCAAACGATAAAGTCTTTTTCCGATAAAAACAAGGGGCGACAATATCACGCATAGTAAAAAATATAAAATACGCCGAAAAACGTAAATGATATTTTTTGCTAAAAGCATGACCAATCTTCCAAGCGTTATTTTGTATAATACAAACCCCAAAACGGAAATAAAAATAGCATATACACGAATCACACCGCCATTCAAATGATAGAAAAGCAAAATTTCCATCAAGGAAGCCATCGTACAAAAGATGAAATCCTCTAAAAAGACGATGATACGTTCGAGTTTGTTCTTTTTTTGCTCATGTTGCACGTCATACGTTTGCGATAGCTTGAAATGCTTTCTGAGCATCACGACAATACTTCCCTTTGGATTGCTCCTCGCCATTCGTGATATACGAAAAACGTCATATATCGCACCGAGAATGATCCCGGGAATCAAAAAGAACAGAATCAGCCGATAAGAATCGTAAAAAAACGATATCATTTGAACATTTTTGAAAAGAAACCGCCTTTTGTGGCGTTTTCCTTGTCATGATAGACCATCGAATTTACGATACCCTCAATGGTCATATTTCCATCTGAAACGTCAAGCGTGGTGATGTGAAGATCAGCGCCCTCCACCAGCAAATTCCCTTCCTTGGTAACCAAATATACGCTAAGCTCGTCAAAGCTGATAACGTCCTCAATTCCGCTGAGATTCAATATTTTTCGATTCCAAAGTGACAGATTGGCATCGCTTTTGATCGTGTTTGATGTTTCCATACAGCATCTCCTTTTGCATCGATATCTGCAACAATATATGCAAAAGAAGAGGCGTTTATGTTAATCGATGACCTCGTAAAGCTCGGAGGCATCATTTTTCAAGGTATGTTCCTTCACGT
This sequence comes from Clostridia bacterium, assembly GCA_017937845.1. Lineage (GTDB taxonomy): Bacteria > Bacillota > Clostridia > Oscillospirales > CAG-272 > QALR01. The sequence continues at coordinate 41,737 of JAGBCV010000065.1, forward strand.
CTTTTACGCGAACGCGAAGGATTCTTTCGCCAAATGCAATTTCAATGATATCTCCGATCTTCACGTCATAGGATGCTTTTGCATCTCTTCCGTTGACCTTAACGTGTTCGGAATCGCAAGCGTTATTGGCAACGGTTCTTCTTTTGATGATTCTGGATACCTTCAAATATTTATCAAGTCGCATAATATATTCCTTTCTGATGTTGTGCCAAGATAAAGAAAAACTACCGCAATCGAAGTCTTCCTCTTACGGTAGCTTTGTCTGTTTGCTTTTATTGATTTACAGCATCCTTGAGTGTCTTGCTTGCGGAAAAAGCAGGATATTTCGATGCTTCGATGGTGATGGTTTCCTGTGTTTTGGGATTTCTGCCGGTTCTTGCCGCTCTGGTCTTCACGTCGAAAGAGCCAAATCCGGAAATCTGAACCTTATCGCCTGCGGCGAGTGCGTCTGTGATGGATTCGAGTGTTGCAGCAAGGACAGCTTCCGCATCTTTTTTCTTCATACCTGTTTTTGCTACGATAGCATCCAACAACTGTGTCTTGTTCATTCCTAAATACCTTCCTTATAAACAAAAAATATTACGTAATTTTCTATAATAGTATATCACTATTTTTACCAATTTACAAGGCTTTTTGCACATTTTTTCATATTTTTCTGCGAAAAAGCCTTGTGAATTTGTATGATTTTGCAAAAGAATCACGGTTCAGAAAAGACGGATCTGGTTGGTTTCGGAAAGTCCGGCAAGCACACCGCCCTCATCTAAAATTTCGATGACCGCTTTGGATATACCCGTTCGTTGCTTCAGATCTTCAATGGAAAGGTATTCCCCATCCACACGCGCCTCCTGCAATTTCAAAGCCGCGGCTTCGCCAAGCCCCGGCAAGCTGCCGAACGGCAATCGGATCGCATTGCTTTCGGGAAGAAACATACGCGCATCGGATTTATACAGGTCGACCGAAAGAAAACGATATCCGCGTCCCAATGCCTCTAATGCGATCTGCATAGCGGCGGCTGTCGCGTCATCCTTTTGCGTGCGGTCTTTTTTATCCTTTTTCTTGATTTCTTCGATCAGCTTAGCAACGGCACCTTTTCCCTTTGCGGCGACGAACCCGTCAAACCCGTCGGGCGCGGCACTGAAATACGCACAGTAAAAAACGATGGGCATATGCACCTTAAACCACCCAAGACGGATCGCACTCATAACGTATGCCGCCGCGTGTGCCTTCGGGAACATATAACGGATCTTTGTCAAGCTGTCGATATACCATTCGTCGACGTTCTTTTCGCGCATCGCTTCCAGCATATTGTCAGGAAGCGGTTTACCTGCTTTGTTTTTACGCACAAATTCCATGATTTTGAACGACATACTGTTGTCAAGACCGTAACGAATCAGCGCAAGCATGATACTGTCACGCGTACCAACGACCTTTGAGATATCACAAGTGCCGTTTTTAATAAGGTCCTGCGCGTTACCGAGCCAAAGACCCGTACCGTGAGTAAGACCCGAGATCTGCAAAAGGTCATTGAAGTTTTTCGGTCTTGCCTCAATGACGACAGGCATAACGAAAGCCGTACCAAATTCGGGAAGTCCCAGCGTGCCGATCTTGCAACCGCCGATCTCCTCGGGAGTCGCGCCGAGCGTTTTCGTCGAACGGAAAAGCTCATAAACATCCTGGTCGTTCATCGGAAGCTCCATGACGTTCATGCCGGAAAATCGTTCCAAGTATTTATACTTGGTCGGAATATCGTGTCCAAGCTCATCGAGCTTCAAAAGCGTATCGTGCAGATATTCAAAGGTAAAATGCGTCGTAACGATATCGGAATTGGGGTCATCCGCAGGATGCTGAACGGGACAAAAGTCATATATCTCGTATTCCTTTGGAACGACGACGATACCGCCGGGGTGCTGTCCCGTCGTACGCTTCACACCGATGCACTTCTTCGTCAAGCGGTTGGTTTCCGCTTTGGAAAGATGAAGTCCGCGTTCCTCTGCGTATTTCATCGCATAACCGTATGCTGTCTTATCCGCGACACCGCCGATCGTACCCGCACGGAAAACGTTTTCCGCTCCGAAAAGTTCTTCTGTGTATTTATGTACCTTGCCTTGCACTTCGCCCGAAAAGTTGAGGTCGATATCGGGCGATTTATCGCCGTAGAAGCCGAGGAATGTTTCAAACGGGATGTCATGACCGTCGCCCTTCAGATCTGCACCACAGCAGGGGCATTTCGCATCGGGGAGGTCAAAGCCGGAGCCATACGAGCCGTCAACGATAAATTTCGTATATTGACAGGACGGGCAATAATAATGAGGAGCGAGCGGATTGACCTCGGAAATACCCGCCATGGAGGCAACGAAGGAAGAACCGACAGAGCCTCTCGAACCGACGAGATAACCCTGCTGTTCGCTGTACCAAACGAGCTTTTGTGCGATCATATAGAGAACGGCAAAGCCGTTTTTGATGATGGAGGTCAATTCCTTATCCAATCGAACCTCCACGATATCGGGGAGCGGTGAGCCGTAAAGCGAGGTCGCTCTTTCATAGCAGATACGGCGAAGATCCTCCTCCGCACCTTCCATATTCGGCGTAAATGTGCCATCGGGGAACGGACGGATACCGTCCTCGCACATATCGGCAATCTTATTGGTATTGGTAACGACCAGTTCATATGCCTTTTCTTTGCCGAGATATTCAAATTCCGAGAGCATTTCGTTTGTCGTGCGGAAATAAAGACCGATATCGCGGTCAGCATCCTCGAATTTCATACCCGCAAGCAAAATTTTACGGTAGATTTCATCTGTCTTATCCAAGAAATGCGCGTCGCAGGTCGCAACGACGGGCTTTTCCGTTTCCTCTCCGAGCCTTACGATGGTCTGATTGATTTTTTTCAGTTCTTCGTCGCCCGAAACCGTTTTGTTGGCAATCAAGAAGCGGTTATTGGAAAGCGGTTGGATCTCCAAATAATCATGGAAATTCGCAATGGAAACAAGCTCATCCCAAGGCTTATTTTCGAGAATCGCACGATAAAGCTCGCCCGATTCGCAGGCGGAACCGATGATAAGCCCCTCTCGGTGCGCCTCCAAAAGAGTTTTGGGAATACGCGGACGCTTTTTGTAATATGCCAGATAACTGCTGGAGATCAGTTTATAAAGATTTTTCAGTCCCGTCTTATTTTTGACGAGCAAGATCAAATGATACGTATTGAGCTTTAAGGGGTCTGTTCGGTCAGACATCGCCGCAGACATTTCCGCAGGAGTGGAAACGCCGTCGTTTTGAAGCTTTGCGACCATGCGGTAAAAAATCCTCGCGCACATTTCCGCGTCATCGGATGCTCTGTGATGGTTGAAATCGCCAAGTCCGAAATAATCTGCGATCGCATCGAGCTTATGCTTTTTGAGGTCGGGATTGACGAAGCGCGACATGGAAACTGTATCCAGATAAGCATTGTTGAATGTAAGTCCATGGTCAGTCGCGGCTTTGCGAATGAAGCTGATATCGAAAGATGCGTTATGAGCCACAAGCATCCTATCTCCGATGAAATCCAAAAACATTTTGACGGCTTCTTCTGTCTTTGGCGCGCCCTCCACCATATCGTCGGTGATGCCCGTCAGCTCCGTGATCTCTGCGGGAATGGGCATTTCGGGGTCGACAAAAGTATTGAATACCGCCAAGACCTCATCGTTTTTGACAAGTACCGCGCCGATTTCCGTAATCTTGCAGGTGATCGGCGAAAGACCCGTCGTTTCGATATCGAAAACGACAAATTCATCTTCAAACGTCGTCTTGCTATCTCCGTAAATGGCTTTGGCTTCGTCGTTGACGAAATACGCCTCCATGCCGTAGATGACCTTCATGCCAAGCTTGCCCGCGGCTTTCATGGCTTCCTGATAGCCTTGTACGTTTCCGTGGTCGGTGATAGCAACGGCGCGATGACCCCAGCGGTGCGCCATTTTGACGGCAACGTCCGGCGGAATGATGGCGTCCATCTGCGACATATTGGTGTGCAGATGAAGCTCCACGCGTTTTTCGGGTGCATCGTCCTTTCGGTCAATTTTTTTGATCTGCATGACAGCGTAAGGCTCGATCACGATTTCTCCGTCAAATTCGGAATCGCAATACAAATTGCCGCGAACGGCTACTTGCATACCGTCGGAAAGATTTTGATAGAGAGGCAGCTCTTCATCCGTAACACCGGTACGGATCATCACCGTCGCCTCGTAATCGGTGATGCAAAATTCGACCTTATACTTCCCTCTTGTTTTGCGCTCCGCGATTTCTTTGCCAAGAATCTCACCAACCGCTACGACCGTACCTTGCGGCTTCGTCATGAAAAAGATGGGAGAAGGCGTGATGTCAAAGGGCTCTCCGATCAGTGGCAGTGCGCCTTCAAAATCGAAAATGCTGTTACCGATATGGCAATGACCGTCTTCATCCGTAAACATGGGGCTTGCCGTTTCGTATACGCTGGCGCGTTTTTCCACGATCTCCGTTATGGGGGATACGTCCGGTTTTGCCGCGGAGGTGCGTTCGGAAACGACGGGCTTTGCCGACGCCTTGAATCTTTTGAGCTGTTCCTGCATTGCCGCTTCGCGGTCGAAAACGTAGCCCTCTTTCTTTTTGAAATGAATCTCATATTCCAAGCCAAATTCCCGATGCAAAATATCCGCGATTTTTTTGCCGATATGATTGTATTCCACGAAATTCACACCGCCGTCGTTAAATGGGATCTCGATCGTGATTTGATATCCGTGAAATTCCGCTCTGTATTCCTGCAAAAAACTGCGGGAAATAAGATTGGTTCGATACGCCTCGTTCATGATCTCCGAAAAATAGCCCTCTGTAAAAAGTTCTTTCGGATATTTCGGAAAAAGGCGTACGGAACGAAGCGAATACGCCTTTGCAATATCCGCTTCGAGCTTGTATAATTTTGATTTTGATATAAGCGAGGAGCTTGAAAAATCAAGCTCCATCATGCGTAAATTTTTATCGACGCGCATATTGCCGACAAGATGAGCAGACTCCATCAAACGACGGTTCTCACCATCCGGCAAATAGCGCGAAAAAACTTCCATCAGCGTTTTGGACGCCATTTTGTTCTCCTTAAATGTTTAATCCTTTTCAGCAAGTATTCTGACTTCTTTGACAAGCTCGTCTACAAGCTCATGCTCGGGAATACGGCGCAAGATCTTGCCGTGAGAAAACAGAACTGCTTCACCGATACCGCCTGCAACGCCGATATCTGCCTCTGCCGCCTCACCGGGGCCGTTGACAACACAACCCATTACGGCGACCGTCAGCTTGCGGTTGACGGGGATACCTTTCAGCTTAGGCTCCAATTCTTCGCAAATACGAATGAGGTCGATTTTGGTTCTGCCGCAAGTGGGACAAGAAACGACGTTGATATAATTTTCTTTGGAGCGTCCGCAGGCTCTCAAAATCGCGCGTCCCGCCTCGATTTCTTTTACGGGGGAATCGGTCAAGGAAACGCGGATCGTGTCGCCTATGCCTTCGCAAAGAAGCGTGCCGATGCCGATGGCGGATTTGAGCGTACCCGAATCGCCTCTGCCGGCTTCCGTCACGCCGATATGGAGCGGATAATCGCAAGCCTCTGCAACGATTCTGTTTGCCTCCACCATATTGCGAACGGTGCTGGATTTGATGGAGATGGCGATATCCTCAAAATCAAATTTTTCGAGAAGTCTTGCGTGGAAAAGTGCGCTTTCCGCAAGCGCTTCGGGCGTGGGAGAGCCGTATTTTGCAAGAATGGATTTTTCAAGCGAACCGCTGTTGATGCCGATACGAATCGGAATGTGATTCGCCTTGCATTTATCTGCGACCGCCTTGACTCGTTCATCCGAGCCGATATTGCCGGGATTGATACGAATCTTATCGATACCTGCATCGGCTACCGCAAGCGCGATGCGATAGTCAAAATGGATATCGGCGACGAGAGGGATCTTCACGTCGCTCTTTTTGAGCTTCACAATGGTGTCGCAAGCGTCAAGGTCGGGAATCGTCAAGCGCACGATCTCACAGCCTGCTTCTTCAAGCTCCTTAATTTGTTTATACGTCGCATCAAAATTATGCGTATCGGTATTGGTCATCGATTGGATGGCGATGGGAGCATCGCCGCCGATCTGTACGTCGCCAATACGAAGGATGCGGGATTTTCTTCTTTCAAATGTATAGCTCATTATGATCCGTCCTTTTCATTTATTGAAATAACATAAATATATCCTTAAAAATTACAACGAACATCAAAAGCATCAAAAGCATCATGCCGATACCGTGAATATATCCCTCGATTTTGGGGTCAAACGGTTTCCGTCTGATACCCTCGATGATAAGAAACACCAATCGACCGCCGTCAAGCGCAGGAAACGGAATGAGATTCATCGTACCAAGGTTGATGGCAAGCATGATAAAGAGCGACCAAAGCCCCGAGCTGTCCTTTTTCTCTACGGCAGTTTGTGCTTCATTGGTGATGATCTCCGTAATGCCGACAGGACCCGAGATCTGTTCCAAACCGTATTTTCTGCTGATAAACAAATCGTAAAGAGAGTCCAAAACCGTCCGCACCGTATAGACCGATTGATAAAACGACGTTTTCAAAACAGAACCGACACTCTTTTCCATTAGTATGATCGAAAAATCCATATTGCCGAAAAGAACGCCCTGTTGTTCGATCGTCGGGAATACCACGCCGCTCAGTTCGACCTCTTCTCCGTTTCTCAAAACCGTGATGTCAACAGGCTTCGTACCATAGCGCATGATCTTATAGCTCATATCGTAATAGACGTGGACCTTCTTGCCGTCGATTCTCAAAATCTCATCTCCGACCATCAGACCATCCTCGTTTTCCGTTTGGATAGACATTGCTCCCTCTCGGAAACCTCCAACCGTTGTCGAGCCGAGGTATTCCATCGAGGAAACCAAAATGAGCATCACGAGAAAACCTGCGAGCAGATTCATGACCGAGCCTGCGGCTGTGATGATAAACCTCTGCCAAACAGGCTTTTTGCTAAGCGCGCCCTCGTCATCCGATTCTTCATCCTCGCCCGCCATGCTGACAAAGCCACCGATGGGAAGCAGACGGAGCGAATACGCCGTCCCGTCCTTTTTGGAAGTCCAAGAAAGAATCTTCGGACCCATACCGATGGCAAATTCATAAATGGTAACGTGAAAAAGTCTTGCCGTCAAAAAGTGACCAAGCTCATGAATGAAGATCAGCGAACCAAACATCAAGATGGCAAGCAGGATATAAAGTATCATTTGCATGGGATAATGCTCCTTTTGAGAATTTGTTTAATAAGCCAAGTTCCGAACAAATGCTCTTGCCTCGATGTTGACGGTTTCGATATCGGATAGACTCGGATTTTGAATGGATTCATAGGAATCCACAGTTTTCTGAACCAGATCGGCAATATCGGTAAAGCCGATCTTTTCGTTTAAGAAGAGCGCGACGGCTTCTTCATTGGCGGCGTTCATGATGCAAGGAAGCGTACCGCCGACCCTTGCCACTCTTTCCGCGAGAGCGAGAAGCGGAAAAGCTTCTCTGTCAGGCTCAAAGAACGTGAGCTTGCCAATTCTTGCAAAATCGATGGGCTCGGTGGGGGATTCCATGCGTTCGGGATACGTTACCGCATACTGAATGGGCAAGCGCATATCGGAAACGCCAAGCTGGGCAATCACTGCCCTATCATTGTATTCGACCATAGAATGGATTATACTTTCCCTATGAATGACGACTTGGATTTTTTCGGGCGCCGTATGGAAAAGATGCATCGCTTCGATAAGCTCCAAGCCCTTATTCATCAGCGTCGCGCAGTCGATGGTGATTTTCGCTCCCATCTTCCATGTCGGATGACCAAGCGCACGCGCAACGGTCACGTCTTTCAGCTCTTCTTTCTTTTTGCCGAAGAAAGGACCTCCCGAGCAGGTGAGTAAGATCCTGCGAATCTCGGCGTCGCGGTTGCCCTGCAAGCACTGAAAGATCGCGCTATGCTCGCTGTCAACGGGAATGATCTCGCAACCGTTTTCCTTGGCGCTTTGCATAACGAGCTCACCTGCCGCAACGATGGTTTCCTTGTTGGCAAGACCAATGCGCGGGAAACGCTTGATTGCGGCAAGCGTCGGACGAAGTCCCGCAAAGCCGCTGATGGCGTTGATACAAACGTCAGAGGAAAGCATATCGATCATTTCGGGAACGGCGTCTGCGCCCGTCAAAATTTTCGTATTGGTATCGGCAACGGCAAGTCTTAGCTCAGAAGCCGTTTTTTCATCGCCGACCGCGGCATATTTCGGTGCATACTTGCGAATCTGCTCCTCGCCGAGCTTTCCGCTCTTGCCGAAGGCAATGGCATCGACGGTATAGCCGCCAAAGGATGCAACGTCAAGTGCCTGCGTACCGATGGAACCGGTAGAACCAAGCGCCGTGATGTGTTTTCTTTCTGTCATAAAGAAATCAACCTCTCTATATTATTTAGGAAAAAATCTGAATACTTGACGGCAAAAGCAAAACAACGCCGTAAATCGTGGGTGCGACCGCGATGATGGAATCGAAACGGTCCATGATACCGCCATGTCCGGGGAAGATAAAACCGTAATCCTTGATACCGCGTTCGCGTTTTACATAAGAAGCCACAAGGTCACCGCACTGAGAGATCACGGAAATGCCGACCGCGAGCAAAATCAGCGCAATATAATTTACGGTAACGTCAAAGAAGATATCGATGACAACGCCGAAAATCACGTATCCGAGAATACAGCCGAGAACGCCGCCGAAAGCACCTTCGATCGTCTTTTTGGGGCTGACCTCGGGAATGAGCTTGTGCTTGCCGAAGAAAACGCCGACGAAATACGCGCCCGTATCGGTCATCCACGCGCCAAGGAAAATCAAGAGATACAGATATTGTCCCATGTCAACGTCGCGGCGCAAGAGGACGATGGAAAGGAATCCGATCAAAACGTATATCGTCAAGGCAACCAATTCTGCTGCCTGCGAAAATTTCACGTCCCCTTTTGAAAACATCGTGATGACGAAAATAAGGAACATATATACGTACGATACAGCAAACAAAATCGGAATGAAATTCGGGATCTCAATATAATGCAAGAAATGAACGGTAACGAGGAATAAGATCGCCGCCGAAAAAAGATAGGTCGGAACAGAGAGCGCCCATTTACGGCGAACATCAACACAGCCCGCAATCTCGAAGACCGCAATCAGCGCGCAGATCGCCGCCGCGATCGGCAAAACGAGCGTATGAGAGAAGACCAAGATCGGAATCAGAATACCGATGGCAACGATGGCGGTAATAATTCTTGTTTTCATACTCAAACACCTCCGAATCTTCTGTCGCGTTTTCCGTATGCGTCGATGATACGGTCAAGCTCTTCCGTGGAGAAATCGGGCCAAAGGGTATCGGTAAAGAAAAGCTCGGAATACGCAGATTGCCACATCAAGAAATTGGAAAGACGGACCTCGCCGCCTGTGCGAACGATCACGTCGGGGGGCGGAACGATGCCGGAATAGATATTGGAGGTGATATCCTCCTCTGTCACCGATGTTTTTCCGCTCGCAATGAGCTTGTTGACTGCGTCAACGACCTCTGCTCTGCCTCCGTAGTTGACGGCAACGCAAAGCGTTCTGGAGCAACCGGCGGAAATACGCTCGATTTCGTCCATTTCGCGTCGGATATCTTCATCAAAAACGTCGCGGTTTCCGATGAACACCAAATGAAAATCATCCTTGATAAAGCTTTCCTTTGCGTCCTTCATATATTGACGGAAAAGCTTCATAAGGGCAGAAACCTCTGTTTTGGGGCGTTTCCAATTCTCCGTGGAGAACGCATAAACGGTAATACATTTGATACCGCGAACGTCACCGCAATGACGAACGAGTTTTTTGAAATTTTTTGCGCCTTCCACGTGGCCGTATTCTCTCGGCATCAAGCGCTTCTTTGCCCATCTGCCGTTTCCGTCCATGATGAACGCGATATGACCGATGCTGCAAGGGTTGGTTATTGTAGCCATAAGCAAGCTCCTCTCAAATACTAAAAAGCAACCGCCTTGGAAATAAGGCGGTTACTTATGTTTGCTTCAAAGGAAACGATTAGATTTCCATGATTTCTTTTACTTTTGCTGCTGTTACCGCATCCACTTTTTTAATGTAAGAATCCGTAAGATCCTGAACCTGCTTTTCGGAAGCCTTCTGTTCGTCTTCTGTCATTTCGGAGTTCTTCTTCATCTGCTTGCATTTGTCGTTCGCATCGCGGCGGATGTTACGAATGGCAACCTTGATCTCTTCGCCCTTCGCTTCCACTTCTTTTTTCTTCTGCTTTCTGGTTTCTTCTGTCATGGGCGGGAACGCAAGACGGATGACCTTACCGTCGTTCTGAGGATTGATACCGAGGTCGCTTTCGTGGATCGCCTTTTCGATGGAACGGAGCGTGGTGGAGTCCCAAGGAGTGATGGTGAGGGTTCTGGCGTCAACAGCCTTTACTTCCGCCATCTGCGCGATCTGTGTGGGGCAACCGTAATAATCTACGGTGATCTTGTTAAGAACATAGGGGTTTGCTCTGCCAAGACGGATAGAATCAAGCTCGGATTCGTATGCGCCGATGGTCTTTTTCATTCTGTTTTCATAATCTTTTACGTCAAGTTTCATTTTTTGGTTCCTCCTACAATGGTACCGATTTTTTCACCGTTTACGGCTCTGATGATATTTTCTGGTTCGTCAAGACCGAAAAGAAGAATCGGAATGTGATTTTCCATACTGAACGAGGTTGCTGTGAAGTCAAGCACACGCAAGCCGTCGCGCAAAATATCGATGTATTCGATGCTGTCGATCTTCTTTGCATCGGGATCGAGCTTGGGGTCGGCGGTATAAACGCCGTCAACGTTCTTCGCAAGAAGAACGATATCTGCACAAATTTCAGCCGCTCTGAGAACTGCCGCTGTATCTGTCGAGAAGAAGGGACTGCCGATACCGCAACCGAAGATAACGACACGACCTTTTTCAAGGTGGGAGATCGCCTTGTTGCGAATATAAGGTTCTGCACATTCTTTCATTTCGATTGCCGTCATAACGCGGGTCTGAAGTCCGATTCTTTCAAACGTATCCTGCAAAGCAAGACAGTTGATGACCGTTGCCAGCATACCCATATGGTCAGCGCGGGTTCTGTCCATATTGACGCCCTGTCTGCCGCGCCAAATGTTGCCTGCGCCGACAACGATGCTCACCTGTGTACCCATATCTACGCAGGTCTTGATGACGGAGCCGATCTTTTCAAGAAAGTCATAGTTCAAGATACCGTCCTTGCCTGCGGAAAGCGCTTCACCGGAAAGCTTAACAAGAATGCGTTTGTATTGCGGTTTTACTTCTGCCATAATATCCTCCATAGGTCCTTATTATTTTACACTTATTATATTACCTTAAAAAGCGGAATTTGTAAATATATTTTCAAAAATTTGGTGATGTTTTTTCTGAAAAAAGTGCTCATTTTTCCCGGCAAAGGAGAATTTTTTCCAGTTCCCGTACCGAGTCTGCAAAATATGCGACTCCTTTTCCGTAAAAAACACCTTCCTTAAGCGTACCTTTCTCGTCCCAAGCGAGATTTGTCAGACCCCACGTATCGAGAAGCACGTCCATATCCCGAAATCCCCACGTCACGGAAACGCAGTCCATTTCCGCGTTTTTCGCAGTTTCGATATCTACCTCGGAATCTCCGATATAAACGGCATCCTCCTTTGCAATATGCAAGCGCCGAAGGACCTCGTGGACGGAATCGGGAGCGGGCTTTTTGCGTATGCCCTCTCTGTCACCAATGCAAAGAGTGATGCGATCTCCAAAATATTTTTTGCATAGAACGGAAACTGCGCTGTCGATTTTATTGGAAACGACGGCGATCGTCTTTCCCTCTGCCAAAAGCGCATCAAGAAGCGCCGTTATGCCCTCGTAAGGCGCGGTCGTATCCTCACAATGCTCGGCATAGTGCGCTTTGAATATCTTAAGCGTTTCACTTATCGCTTCGGGAGCAGTTCCAAGCGGAACTGCTCGTTCAATCAGCTTTGCCACGCCGTTTCCAACGAAATTCCGTACCTCCGCAAGCGTGCGTGTCGGAAATCCCATGCAGGAGAGCGCATAATTGGTACTGTTGGCAAGATCTTGGAGTGTATTGAGAAGTGTGCCGTCAAGATCAAAAATAATCGCTTGATAGAATTTGCTCATATTTAGATCTCCCATTTTTCCGTCGGATTTTTGGGGCTCTTAAAAATCATTTCAGGGGTTTTTACAATAATTTTTGTATGGTCGGGAACAGATTTTGTGATAAATGCGTTACCGCCGATGATAACACCCTTGCCAATCACAGTTTCGCCACCGAGAACAGTCGAATTGGCATAGATGGTTACGTTATCTCCAATCGTGGGATGACGCTTGACACCCGCAAGATCCTGTCCGCTTCTGGTGGAAAGCGCGCCGAGCGTAACGCCCTGATAAAGCTTCACGTAATTACCGATGACGGTCGTTTCACCGATAACGACACCCGTACCATGGTCGATGAAGAAATACTCTCCGATCACAGCGCCGGCATTGATATCGATACCCGTTTTGCTATGCGCGTATTCCGTCATGATGCGCGGGATCATCGGGATATTCTGCTCATACAGGATATGCGCGATGCGGTATACGAAAATAGCGAGAAGTCCGGGATAAGAAACGATGATCTCCGCCTTGCTCTTTGCGGCAGGGTCGCCGTTGAAGCCTGCTTCTACGTCGCAAAGAAGCAATCTGCGGATTTCGGGAACGGCGGAAATGAGCGCCGCAGACGCTTTTTCTGCCGTCGCTTCGGCATCCGCTTCACTTTCTTTATCCATACGAAGCGCAATCGCGATCTGCTCCTTTAGGCTTTGATAGATTTGCGTCAGCAGATGTCCTGCATAATATTCTGCTGTTTCGGCAGATAAGACTTCCCCGCCGAAATAACCGGGGAAAATCACTCTTTTCATTTTGCTCAAGATTTCGATGATGGCATCTCTGCTCGGGAGCTTGCAGGTCTCCGTCGGCATTGCCACGACGTTTTTGTTGTAGTCCTTCGCAAGCAGACTTGCCGAGGATTGTATCATGGTATCTATATTCATATAGTATGACCTCTTTCAAAAATAATCTGTTAATATGATATCACAACGTTGCGCTTTTGTCTATCTTTTTTCGAGAAAAATTTTGCAATTCGGAGAAAGAGCGCAAGCGGATCGTTCGGTCGATTCAAGCGAACGCCGACTGGGTAAAGAAAGAGCGTCGGGAAAGCCCCAACGCTCAAAATGCCGATATGTATTATTCTGTAAATGCCGCTTCTGCCGCTGCACGGATATCCGCAATGGCTTTCTTGGTATCCTTTGCTTTGAATACCGCAGAGCCTGCCACGAATACGTTCGCGCCTGCTTCTGCCGCGATCGCCGCCGTTTCGGCATTGATACCGCCGTCAACCTGAATATCGATATGATATCCCGCTTCTTTTATCATAGCGCGGAGCATACGAACGTCTTCCATCGTATCTTCCATGAATTTCTGTCCGCCAAAGCCCGGTTCCACAGTCATGACCAAGATCATATCCAAATACGGAAGCAGAGGGTCGAGGACGAACGCAGGGGTCATGGGTTTGATGGAGATCGCAGCCTTCTTTTCCGCTTCACGAATCATTTTGAGTACTTCGCGCTGATTTTCACAGCTCTCATAATGGATCGTGATGATATCTGCGCCTGCTTTGACAAAGGTATCGATATATCTGTCCGGGTTATCTATCATCAAATGCACGTCAAAGCAAAGCTTTGATTGTTCGCGGATAGATTTTATCACATCGGGACCAAAGGATATATTGGGCACAAAACTTCCGTCCATAACGTCAAGATGGAGCATATCTGCACCTGCTTCTTCCACCTTTTTTACTTCTTCGCCGAGTTTTGAAAAATCACAAGCCAGAACCGAAGGAGAAATTTTAATCACAGTAACCTCCCGATCGCATAGAGCAATCAAAAAAATTTGAAATCTGATATTTCGGACAAAATACGAAAAGCCGTCCGCTTTCTCTTGTCAAAGCCGACAAAACCAAGGATTCTCAAGGAGAAGCCAACGCCAAGCAGATCGCGCTTGGGTGTCGGAACGATGAAAACGACATATGCTGATATTGACGTTTCGAGAAGAAGCGCAAGGAAGAGCATCAAACCATCAAGACGTGAACAGACAGCCCTTGACGGTTCTTCTCTTTTCCATAAAATAGGCTCGTTCCGATTGGGCGAGCCTATGATTGTGTCCGATATATTCTTATTATATCCTAAAATTTACGATTTGTCAAGAGTCTGGCAAATTCCGTCTGAAACTATGCTTATCTTCTTTGAATTTTGTCAACGTAATCGTAAATTCACAGTCCTTGCCTTGACGGCTGGCAACAGAAATCGTTTCTTCCAAGTTATCCATGATCGTTTTACAGATATACAAGCCGAGCCCAACGCCCGTTTTGTCGAGACCGCGGCTCTTATCGCTCTTATAAAAGCGGTCAAATACGTGAGGAAGATCCTCTTCTGCAATGCCTGCGCCTTCATTGTATACCTTCACCGTGACGTGAGTTTGCGCTTCCGTGATGCAAATACGATATTTGCCACCCTCTTTTGAAAACTTCACGGCGTTGTCGCACAAATTATAAAGCACTTGATTGATGGCATCCTTGTCGGAATAGACCATCAATCGGTCATCCGGCGCTTCAAATTCCACGTCCAAGCGTTTGGCATCGATTTTGGCTTCAAAGGAAAGCAAAATGATACGCGCCATTTCGCAGATATCGAATGGCGTTTTTTCAAATTTGCGGTTTCCTGCCTCCATGCGGGAAATATCCAACAAAGAAGACACCAAACGGGAAAGGCGCTTTACCTCCTGTCCAATGATCTCAAGATAATACGGGTGCTTTTCGGGCGGTATCGCGCCCTCCAAAATACCATCGATGAAGCCCGAAATGGACGTCATCGGGGTACGCAGGTCATGCGACACGTTGGCGAGAAAGGAGCTTCTCGTATATTCATAATTGGCGAGAGAATCCGCCATGGAATTGAACGCGGTAGCAAGCTCGGCGATCTCATCCTCACCGACGACGGGAACCTTGACATCAAATTGTCCCTTGGCGAATTTTTTCGTTGCGTAATTCATCTGCTTGATGGGAGAGACGATGCGCTCCGTAATGAAATACACAGCAACGAAGCTGGCGATCATGACCCAAAGACTGGCGAGCACGATGGTGCGTACGGTGCTGATCGTTAAGGAATTGAGCGTTCCCGCGCTGTAACACACGATGAGCGCGCCCGCGTATTCACCGCCGTATTCATACTGAAAGGGCGTGACCAAAACGCCGTACTTCTTATCGAGCATACCGCCCATATCGGTATAGAGCTTGCTTCCCTCCTCCGCCGTCAGACGCTTTAAGACGGTCTCGTCCTTGATGTCGCCCGTGTAGGCATCGTTTGTGGAAATCAAGATGCGTCCGCTTGGCGTAGTGATAAGGATCGTCATCTTTTCCGCGTTTTTGGAGAGGATATCGATCATATTGGAGATATCGTTGTTTTTGAACGCAACGAACTGCTCAAACGTAGTCGGGATCATAAACGATGAAAATTCCGATACAAGATATTCCGTGATGTACGTTGCCGTATTTTCGGCAATGGATATCTTCTGCATATTTTCAGAGCGAATCGTCATGGAGCTGATGATGAGCGTCAGCACGAAAAAGCTGATGAAAATAATCAGCAGAAAAGTGGAGATATATTTTGTAAAAATACTCTTTTTCACAGCGATTTCCTCGTAGAATCGCCCGTATTACGCGATTACTTCAAATTTATATCCGACACCCCATACGGTCTTGAGATTCCATTTGTCGCTGACACCCTCCAATTTTTCGCGCAGACGCTTGATGTGAACGTCAACGGTTCGGGAATCTCCGAGATAATCATAACCCCAGACCTTATCGAGAAGCTGATCTCTCGTGAAAACGTGGTTGTAATTGGCGGCAAGGAAATACAAAAGCTCCAATTCCTTCGGAGGAATGTCCAAGACCTTGCCGTTTACCTTGACCTCGTATTTTTGTCTGGAAATTTCAATGTTTTCAAATTTGACACATTCGTCGTCGCCGTGAATGTCGTTTGTCTGACAGCGGCGGAGAACCGCTTTGATCCTTGCGGAAAGCTCCTTCATATCGACGGGCTTTGCCAAAAAGTCGTCCGCGCCAAGCTCCAAGCCAAGGACCTTATCAAAAACCTCGCCCTTTGCGGTGAGCATAATGATGGGCTTCGAGGAAATCTCTCGAATCTCACGGCAGACCTGCCAGCCGTCCTTTCCCGGCATCATGATATCCAAAAGCACCAAGTCGGGGTCAATGGATTTGAACATGGCAACACCGTCCGTTCCGTTATACGCATTGCGAATCTCGTGGCCTTCCTTTTCCAAATACAGTCTGAGCGCTTCGCTGATATGAGGATCGTCGTCAATAATCAAAATTTTGATATTCATCATACTATTCATCATCCTTTCGATTGTAATATCCGTTGTTGTGCGGAGCTTTTATTTTATATCATATTATAGCATATTCCAAAAGTATTGTAAAGGAAAATATGAACAAATTTGCAGTTTGTTCAATGATTTTTATAAATCTGTTCAAAAATTTGCAAAATAAGACCTCCCCAATATGAGGAGGTCAAGCAGTGTTTATCCTTTGGTCAGCAGAATACCATCGTCCATTTTCAGTACGATATCGGCTCTTTCCGCAACCTCGGCAGCATGCGTGATGATGATGACGCATTTTCCGTATTGATGCGCCAGATCCACCAAAATCTTGACGACGTTCATGCTGTTCTCGTTGTCAAGGTTTCCCGTCGGTTCATCCGCAAGGATGATATCGGGGTCGGTAGCGATCGCGCGGGCAACCGCGATCCTCTGCTGCTCTCCGCCCGAAAACTGTGTACTGCGCTTCTTGAATTGTTCCTTTTTGATGCCAACGAGCGTCAGCATCTCCTCGGCGCGCTTGCGCTTATTGCCTCTATATTTCGCAAGCTCCAAGGAAAGCTCCACGTTTTCAACGGCGGTAAGCTGCGGAAGAAGATAATAGCTTTGGAAGATCATACCGATATGCTCACGGCGGAATCGGTCGCGGTCGAACGATCTCAGATCCTCGCTTTGATAGAAGATATCACCTTGCTTCGGTACGTCGAGCCCTGCCATCAAGGACATGAGCGTGGATTTCCCGCTCCCCGAACGACCGACGATGGCATATACGACTCCCTTTTCAAAGGTCGCCGTTGCTTCCTTGAGCGCGTGGACTGCGCCCGCCTTTGTTTTATAATCATACGATAAACCACGAAGCTCTAAAATTGACATCATTCTGCCTCCTTCAAATTGATTTCATGAATACGCTTGAAGCATTCCTCCTCTTCGGTTACGGAGAGATGGGAATACAATTTGTGATAATTTTCAAGGCTGACCAAAATATCGTTTCCCGAACAATATTCGTTATCCTTATAAGTGCCGACGATCTCATATCTTGACATAGCCGGCGGACGTTTATTCGGCGCAAGAACGGCATTCATCCCGGTGTTATTGATCTGCACATACTCATTTCGATTTCGTGAGCTTAAATAGATCGCTTCCTCATTTGCATACGGAGAATTTTCGCTGACATAGAGTCCGACGATCTCATACGGATATTCACGAATCGTATTCAACTCAAAAAGCGAAAGATCGCTGACACCGATAACGTCAAATGCCAAAAGTTCTCTTTCATAAAAAATGTAATCATACATTTTTTGTTCCTCTTCCGAAAGTACCTTGCCGTATTTCATGTAGATATCCGCTTCGGAGTCAGTCATCATGATATATAACGTATGGCGAGAAACACCGATCTCATTTTCCTTGAGCGTATAAAGCTCATTCATCTCCACGTCCGTCGTTAAAATACGGTATCCTTTGCTTGAAAAATCCATTTTAATATTTTTTTCAAGCGGCATGGTGATCTCAAAATCTTCCGTCGATTGCATATTTTGAATTTTTTCGGAGGCATTGGCGCGGGCAAGAACCGTATCGTTTACCGTTTGGCAAATACCGTCTGCCGCAGTTCTTCCGCCGAAAAAGCCGAGGATAACGGAGAATATCACGATAACGCAAAGCTCGGTCGCTATCATCAGGTTTACCTTTATCTTTTTCATGCCGAGAGAAGTAAGCAGATTTTGCTCGTCCTTTCGGGACTTCCAAAGATAAACGGTAACAAAAACGATAAGTCCGATACCGATAAACAAAACGAGCATAAAGACGAGAAATGCGATCGTGTGGATATTATCCAGCGCGGAAGCAAGCACGTCATAAGTACTGTTATTGAACACGATATTGGTCTTCTTGAAATCGATTCCATTTTCATTTGCGTGGGCTACGAAATCATCAAAAGCATCACGCGAGCTTAAAACGAAATCCGCGCGTTCGACGGTGGGGATCTCCATTCGGCTTAAAAACGATCCATAGTCGACCTCGGCAACGGCAAGCGGAATGTACGCGGGATAGGAGCGGATATCGGTAACATTTTCTCTGCTTTCATAGATACCGACGACGGTGCAAGGCAGATACATATTCTCCGTAGAGCGGTGATATCGACGGTTGACGGTATCGCCCACATGGATATCGTACCGATCGGCAAGCCACCAAGGAATGACGATCTCGGAGATAAGACCGTTATAGCCTTCCTTGGTAAGACCCGTTCCCTCTCGTATGGTACATTCTCCCGAAAAGAAAGGATAGGTCAGCGCCAAATTTTCGACCGCCAAAAGATTACAGCCAAATTCATCGACCCATACGTCCTTTTTCTCACCCTTGATTTCAATGCTCGGCATTCTGAGCATGGCATCTCCCGAAGGGATCATACCTTCCGCTTCCGACATACTGACGTTGAACGCCTTTACCGATTCGTGATCCAAGCATTTGAAGATCTCGGAAAGAGGTATCTCTGTATTTTCGCGCTTGACGAGAGAAGCGACAAAGATATAATTTTCATGTAAGCCTTCTTTGGCTTTTGCCGTTGCGCTCCAAACGAACAGAGAAGCGGTGATGGATACGATGATGAAAAATACCATGAATCCATAAAGCAGCGTTCGCCATGGCAAACGGCGCAAATTACGAAATGCGTATTTGATAATCACAAAAATTCCTCCTATTCCTTACCGCCGACATCGCAGAGCGGATTGATACAAGCGATATAACGATACATCAAAAGATACATCACGGCAAGCAAACAAACACTTGCCACCACCGCAAAGACGATGCTCGGTGTCATATATTCCGCCATCAGATAACGGAAATCATACCCGCTCGTGAACCCGTTTTCGATCGCAGGCGTTTCCAAGAGCAGGACGTCCGCGGTTTCCGTCTGCATTTGAAACTGTGAGGCTATCTCTGCGGAATACAGATAGTTGACAAACGAAACCGTGAATACACTGAGGATACACGCAAGAAGTCCCACCGAGGCGGTAAACGCCAAACCCATCAAAATCAGATATTCGAGGAAAAAGGACAGCGCGACGGCGTTTCGTTTTTTCCCTAGTGCGGAAAGCACGGCAAGCTCACGGCGGCGCGACCTCATTTGGAAAAGGACAGAAAGCATGAGAATGACGAATCCGACCGCGATGATGCCGACGAGCATCACGGAAAGAATACTCGAAAAACGGGCAGACGGAGAAGACGAGGTATCCGAAACGTATTCCGTCAGCTTCACGTTCTTGGTAAAGCCGATCTCATTGATCTCTTTTTCTAAGCGCTCGGCATCAGTCATATCGTAAAGATGGAAATAAAGCGCATCGGGAATCACCGTTGGATTTTCCTTGATGGGATACATCTTGTCTTCATGGAAAAAGTGCTGTATCGTTTCGCTCATGCTGATATCCTCCACCGTCGTGATGGGGACGTAAACGACGTTATGATTGAGCTTCCAAGGCTCGGAAACTGCCGCGGTATTATCGATCCGATGCTCATAGATACCACTGACGATGTATTCATATTCCAAAGGATACTTAACATACAGCCCGTCTGTGAGCGATAGGCGCGCCGTTTGCAGCTCGTTGTGAAAAAGCGAGGTCATGCTCAGCTTTACGGCATCTCCTATCGCAAGTTCATTTGCCTCGGCAAGCTCCTTGGATATGACGATCTTATTGCTTCGGCTGCTCGTATCCTCAATGGCGATCATGGAGCCTTCCAACATTTGAATATCGCCTCCGTAAACGTCTTCGACAATATCCATGGAAGTGACTGCCAAAAGAGAAAATCCTTTCAGATAATTGGCTTTGCCGTCCTCGGATTTTTCTTCTCCCGAATATCGAGAACGGCGATACGTTCCGTAGCCGACGTATTCCATATCGGGAAACTGTACGATATATTCCTTGAGGGCAGAAACCTTTTCTATGATGCCTTCCGTATCCTCTGCGATAACGCGGGCGGCATCGTATGTGAGATAGGGGTTCCAATCTTCATCCGTAATATGTACCGAACCGTCAAGCGTTCCATAAAAACGGTATCTGGCATCCTCGCTTATCGTGCGGGTCAAAAATCCGAACATCGTCAAAAAGAGAATGGCAAAGCAGATCAGAAAACTGAGTATACTTTTTGATTTTAATCTGATGATATTTCTGAAAGCGTAACGCAAGTTTATCCCTCCTACTGTATGTTTTTTAGCCTATGGTGATGTATGGCGCGTCTTTTACGATGATGGTATACGGCGTATCGCGGAAAAGCGCTTGATAGTCTACGCCCTCACAGCAAGCGGCGGTCGATTGATACGTGTTGCCGTCTTCCTTTGTAATCGTTCCGCAGGAGGTATCCTGCGTTTGGCAGAGAACGGACAACAGGACCCACGCATTGCAGTCATCGCAATACATACCAAACTCATGATAGAGATAGCCGTTTTCCTTGTAGATCGCACCGCCTCGAACCGTCGTATCCGTAAAAACGAAGGTATGTGCTTCTTCCTTGGAAACATACTCGCAATTTCCGAATTTGCATTTTGTAACGTGGTAATATTTCGCTTCCCATGGGTCGGCGTGAGATACCGAAACCTCCACGTGCTCACATGCATCATTTGGAAAAAGGATCTCGTTTCGAGCCCTGAAATCTTCTCCATAGGTTTCCTTATTCAAAAAGGATTTGTTGAATAAGGGGTGCTCTGCTTCACAGGAAACAAGAAAGAGCAAGAGCGAAACGGATAAAAGCAAGCTGATGATTTTTTTCATGGGCATTCCTCCTCTAAATATGATTCCAAATCAAGAGATGGGTAATATGTAGTGGTGAAAAAGCGTTTTTGATAATGATATTTCTTTGGATATAAATACAGATAAAGTCCGCTTTCTTTCGCTTGTTCATAATCTTCAAACGGAATATGCATCCGATACGTATGGCGGAACGTAAATATATTCTCCACCTTCATATAGTCACTGTACGTCGTTTCATACGCATACGGATCAAGAAATTGTGTACTGTTTGTCCGGATTTTGTAGTCTGTTATAAATAAAATCGTAACTCTTTCGTTCTCCTCGTCTACGATCTCAAACGCCACAAGCTTTCTATATCCGCATACCTTGCAGATGCCGTTTTCATCAAATTCATGCTTTTCTTTCAGAATCTGCATACAGCTTGCATATGAGGTCGTGCTGTTGCGGCAAATTGAGCAGTGGTAATCCTCGTCGTACGTTCTCCAATCGCCGTTGCTGATATGTCCTGCGGAAGTCGACGTATCGATGAACGGATAGCAAGATTTGCAGCAAGCCTCCGCTGTGCAATCGTGATTATAATCCTCTCCGCTGCGAAGCCATGGCATCTTCGGGCAATTCTCATCATATATTCTTTCTTCCTGAACGCGAACGATGTCATCCTCACCCGCGCTTCCCGAAATGGTATACGTAACCGTAAAGCGATACGCACCCATTTCCGAGAGTGAATACGTTAATTTGTTGGAATGGTAGGCTTCGTCTGTCCGATACGTTCTCGAAACCACGTCTTCCCAAAAAGAATTGTTCTTTTTTTCGATCTTCAGTGTGATCTCCGCTCCGCTCGTGATATCCTGATAGCCCATATAACGCACGTTGACGATGGCTTGTCCTTTTGAAAAAACCGAAATATTGGTCGTCGTGGTCGCTACGTTATGCTTCGGACGGAGAACGTCATTTGCCAGCGTCGTAATTTGCAGGACAATAAAAAGCATTGCCGTGAAAATCAGAAAATTCATGATCCTCTTTTTCATCTCATCATTTCCCCCTCAATGTGTTTTTGATCATCAGCATATATTCCTCTTTCGTGATGCTAAGGGGACCGCTGAGTTCAAAGGTGTATCCCTCGTAGTTCCAGAAATAGAAACGTCGACCGCTTCTTTCAATATACATCACTTCCATATCCGAAACGAACAGCATCTCATAATCGCTTTCCTTTCCCATCATAGTTTCCACGGAGGAATGGAGCGTTTGAAACAGAATCAGCTTCTCGTTTTCTCTGTTTCGCCATATGGTCTGTACGGAAAAGCCCGTCTTATCGACGTTTTCTCTGTAATATCCCTTGGGTAAATAGCCAATGGCATTATAGACCTTTTCGATGCTTTCGGGCGCATCCTTCTGTTCACCGCGAATGATAAATTCGATATACTTTTCATAAACGAGAATGAACGTATCCGTCAAGGGCTTTTTGGCGGCGGATATCATCACAAGCGAGCTGATCGCCGCCGCAAGAAGAATGGCAAGACGCTTTCCCGACGTGGCAACGCGATCTTGTTTGACGGCAAGTGTTTGTTTGAGTTTTTTGAGCGTTTGATGATAATTGCGCTTGGAATACGAAAGCTCGCCCGTTTCATACGGCATATCCCGATAGTAGGAATGCTCATACTTCTGTAATGCAGATTCCCATTTCAATTTTACCTGTTCCATTATATAATCCCCTCCCGATTCAGTAACGCGGCAAGCTTGGCGCGTCCTCTTGAAATACGTTTGCGCGCGGCATCCTCTGAAATCTCCAAAAGCTCGGATATCGCTTCGATAGGAAGATGGTACAAATAATGATATACCAGTACATCACTATATGCCGCGTCCAGCGATTTGATACAATCGATGATGGCTTCTTCCGTATGATGCTCCAGCGCGGAAAAGAAATCTTCCTCGCATAATACGTTTTGAATATCGGAATGTGTCATATATTGCGCCTCCTTTTGCCTTCTGCGAATGAGTGAAACGGATTCATTCTTTGCGATTCGCATAATATACGCGATGACGGTCGCTTCTCCTTTTTTCTCTAATATCGTATAATGCTTTACGACCTTTAGCCATGTTTCTTGGGAGATATCCTCCGTATCCTGTTTGTTTTTCAGTATCTTATAGATCCTTCGGTATACACCGTCATAATATTTTCGATAAATACGCTCAAACTGTATTCGCGTATTTTCATTTTCCAGCATGGATAAATATAAAAATAACATGTTATAGCCTCTTTGAAATCAAATTCCTTTGTATTATATCATATCATGTATTTTTGTGTCAATTTTTTCTATCTACCCATTAAGACGCAGAAAAGATGAATTTTGGACAAACTTTTTCAATTTTTTTCAAAATAGAAAAAAATAGCAGATGGGACAGTCCATGATCCATCTGCTATTTTTTAATATTCTATTATTTGCGGAGGATAAAACGTAAGCATCCGCCGTTCGTAAGCTCCTCATACGTTATGTATGTGCGGGAAATCTCCTGTCCGTTCAGACAGAGCTTATCGATATAAGGAAATGCGAGCGGGTCTTTATCACATTCGATGATAAGCTCCTCCGAAACTCCGCAGACGTGGTATCGTTTATCGAGCTTCAGCTTCGCATACGAAAAAAGAGGTGTATTGATATAATATCGAGCATCGCTCATGCACACCTGTGCAAATCCGAGCGCGGAAAGCACGTACCAAGCAGAAAGCTGACCAACGTCTTCATTTCCGCAAAAGCCGAAAGCGCCAAGGCGATACGCCTCCTTTTGCACACGTCTTGTCCAATACGACGTGCGCTCGGGAAGTCCCAACATATCAAAATAATGCGTTAAGTTATGGCAAGGCTCATTGGAGTGGTTGTAATTTTCATTCCAAAGCGCGCCGAGATCTGCTTTTTCCAGCATATTTTCCAAAAGGCTTATTAGTCTTTCTTTTCCGAAAAGCGCCGCAAGCCCCTCCACGTCATACGGAACGAACATAGATTGCTGATAAATATTGCTTTCCACACAGCCCGTCGTATCATATTCGTTGGGAATAGGCAAAAACACGCCGTTTTCATCTCTCGGTGCCATAAAGCCGAGCGCAGGCTGATAATTCTCTGCGTATTTTTTCGCCCGCTCAAGGAAATATGCGGCGTCCTCCTCTTTTCCGAGCGCTTTCGCGAGTCTTGCCATCGCGTAATCGGCAAGCAAAAATTCCAGTGTACTGCTCAGGTCGTTTGGAACGTAAGCCTTCTTTTGATAAGGATCGTCGCTTGGGTGCAGACTCTGAAAAGGCTTTCCGTATAGGGTATCCGCTGCGGTGCAGGATGCCAAAGCCATCTCATATGCCTTTTCGATATCGAAATCCCGTATCCCTTTCAGATAAGCATCTGCCATGACGAGCGTACCCGAATCTCCGACCATACATCCCGAATCAATGCCCATCAGCTCCCATCTCGGGAAAGAGGTGTTCTTGGATAGCGCAAGACACAAAAGACTCTTGACCTCGTCGCTGACGGTCTTGGGAGATAGGAGCGTGAGAAGCGGAAATTCACTTCGGTAAACGTCCCAACCGCTGAACATCGTACGATGCGTATACGGCGTATATCGGATATCTCCGTTCGGTCCTCGATAGCGCCCGTCAACGTCCACTGCCGTGCGCGGGTCAAGCATCGTATGATACAGACAAGTATAATATAGCGTAAGGTCTGTTTGATCGTTTCCTTGAACGGAGGCAACGTCCAAGGCGTCCTCCCATGCGATGAGCGCGTTTTCCGCCATTTTCTCAAAATCAAAGGTGGGACATTCTTCCGCAAGATTTCGCTTTGCGCCGTCAAGGTCCGTATAGGAAATGCCGCATCGTATCAGGATCGGCTCGTTTTCTTCGGTATCAAAGCGCATAAGCAGATGAACGTCGCTTCCGCAAAGCGCAGTAAGCCCCTCTTCGTGAAATTCCTCATTTTCAAAGAAACGCGCCTCTTTGTAAGGCTTGGATATCTCCAAGCTGAAAAACAAGATATAATCGATATGACCCTCCCCCCTGCCAAATCCGCCGAAATGATGGTCGCAGGTGATACTGCCGTGAATATATCTTCCGTCAAGCTCGATTTTTTGCAGATGAGAACGCCCTGCAATTCTTCTGGAAAAATTGAAAATGATACCGCTTTCCCCACTTTTCGGATAAGTAAAACGAAGCTGACCCGCATGACAAGATACGGTGGCTTCACAAAAGATGCCATAGCGTTCCAGCAAAACGGCGTAATATCCCGCCTTGGCGGTCTCGTGTTCATGGTCAAAGAAAGATTTCCAACCGTCTTTTCCCTTTTGAAACGGAATATAGCGATTGCTTCCGCTTCTGAGTTCTGTTTCGCCGATGATCGGCATGATTTGCAGATTGCCGAGATCGCCATACCAGCCGATACCGCTCATATGGTTAAAGCTAAAGCCCTCTATGGTGTTCTGACAATAATTATACCCCGTACCGTTATCGCGGCTCGTCGTCGTATCGGGAGAAAGCTGTACCATGCCGAAAGGATAACACGCGCCGGGGTGTGTTTTTCCGCCTCCATGGATACTCGTTTTTTTCTCATCTCCGACCGTACCGATGATGGGGTCGATATAATTAGCTTTTTGAATCTGTTTCATCTTTTGTTCCTCCTCAGAATCTTGTTTGGAATTTTGTACGCTATGATCATCAACGGAACGTTTTTTGCAGTAAAAGATTTCCATCTATGGTGAAGTTCACGAACTGCATAGTGTCGATGAGCGTATGCTCGGGCGCATCGGCGTTATCCATATAATCCTTGCGACCCGAAAAGGTGAGCGGCGAGGTCAAACGACAATCGCCGAGATAATAATGATGCGGTCCGTACATATTGTACGTGCTGGGTGCGGCATCGATGGAAATGGTATGCTCGCCTGCGCTAAGCTCCACTGCGAGCGGGTGTTCCTTCCACCACCAGCCCAGTTCTTTACCGTCCATGCAGATCTTGACGGCAGAAGCACAAATGTCATCAAAATCCAACGCACAGATATGGTCTTCTTCCAAGAAAAAGGTCTTTTTCGCCGTCAAAAGACCGCCAAAGAACGGAAGTCCCTGCCGAATCATGCTTCCGTGACATAGTTTTTTGGCACTTTCCGCGCCGCAAAGCATGAATTTCCCGTCGCAAGAGCTCTGCTTTTCGTCGAAATCGCGCCAACCATTCGGTGCTTGTACGGAAAAATCGCCCTTGAGCCAAGCAAACGGCAAGGGTTCGGAAACACTTGGCGTGATTTCTATCTGTAAGATATCCCCCAATTCCGAAAGTGTAAATTCCTGTTTGTCATCGTCTGCCGCTTTTGCATTTACGTTGGTTTGGAGCGTTTCAATGGCATCGGAAAAACTCAAAACGATGGGCGATCGAATAGAATTTGTCTGCACCGTTGCCGAAAGCTTTCCGTTTGCTTGAGGTGTCCATTCGAGAAGCATTTGATTTTCCTTGGGAAACGCGATCTCCCATTCCGTTTGTTCGGGAAGAACGGTCGTTTTCTCGGAAATCTCTGCTTTGACTTCGTTTTTGCAAGGCAGGTCTATCAGCATACCCATTTCGCTCATGGCTTCGATCAATGTCCGTTCTTCGGCTTCAAAAAGACAGCCCGATGCAATCAAGACCTTTTCATACGTCATAGCGCCGAGATGCAGTTTCCCGTTTTCTATGCGCGCGTTTTGCAATTCTCGTTCTTCCGTCAAATGATAGCGCAAGCCGGATTCATAGCAAGCCTCCACCAGCTTCAGAAAATCCGCGTTGATTCTTGCGGATTCGCTATCGGGGATACCGCTTCCGTCATGGAGATTGACAGCGGAAGCAAACTGCGGTCGATAAGATGCCATGACGCCTCGCGTCGGCGTTACGATGAGGACCTTGGGAGATTCCCACGCCGATTTGAGCAAAGGCTGTGCCTTTTTGCGAAATTCCGATAACACCTCCGCAAAAGCCTCATGCCACGTCAGATGCAACGGAACGGACGGCGGCCAATCCCGAATCGCCTGCGCCTTGAGCGAAAGCTGTCCGAGATGCAACGCCACGCGGTCCACACCTGCCTCAGCAAGCCAAAGCATATACCGCTCAAGATCGTTTGGTGTAACGCCCCAGCCCGCGCCGCCCATCGCCTCGGCAAAGCAACCGCATCTTCCCTGTTGCATAGAAACGGAGGATAAAAGATAGGGGAAAAAATGATTGCTCGGATATCGTTCAAGGGCATCGATGGCGGGAAGCGAGAGCGTTTTGAGCTGTGTAAAGCAGGATCCGCTGAACATCAACTGAAAATAGGGGCTTTCCTCGCCCTTGAGATGTCCCGTAAAAAGCTTACCGTGCTTTTCGCACCATGCTTGATACGGCTGATAAAAATTGCGAGCAATCAAATCTCCTGCCGTTTCCCAAAAACGCACCTTGAACGCAGGATGCTCCTGTTCGGTATCGAAAAGCTTCCACAATTCCGCGCATGGCGAAATGCCGTATTTTTCCGTATAAAACGCCTCAAAATCCGCGCACCACGGTACAGCGCCCTCCGAGAATAAATGCCCGGGGAAATAATCTACTTCATCGCAAAAGAAGCCCGTTACGTAATCGAACGCTTCTTTGGGAAGCTCGCGCAGATAGCGTTCATGCGTAAGCTTCAAAAAGGTTTCCGTCGTATCGCGGCAGAGAGGGCTAATGCCCTTGACACCGCGCACGGCGACCGCCTTGCCATCGTGACGGCAAAGCACCGTATCATCGGGAAGAAGCTTATTTTCATCGATAAAAACAAGTCCCAAGCGTTTGGAATCGGGATGCAAAGCAAGCACCTGTCCATCCGCAGAGCCCGAGGGCCAGCCGTTTTCATCATAAAGCCAAAATTCCATTCCGATGGATCTTGCGTATAAAATGACCTCTCCAACCATCTTGATAAATTCGGGGGACATATAATTCGGATCCCCGGGATAGAAACGCGGATGAAAAACGACGCCCTCTATCCCATGCTCTTTCATTTGCAGCATTTGCTTGCATAGCGGTTCGGTGCGAACACCGTCATTGATCGACCAAAAGCTTAAAAATTTCATGCTCCGTTTCATGATGGTTTCTCCTTTTTCTATGCTCATTTGAAGCGTCAAAGATTTACTACCAGTATAGCATAAGCGACGGCTTTTTTCAAGATATTTTTTGAGCGCCGAAAAAGAAAACACCGCCTGTTTACAAGCGATGTCAAGGGTCTGTTATGACGGTTTTGCACGTACCGAGGATACATCGAATATCCATGGAAAAGCTGACTTTATGAGCGTATTCCCCGTCAAGCCTTGCTTTTTCCGATACGTCTATGTGGTTTCGTCCGTGAATCTGCGCCCAGCCCGTAAGTCCGGGTTTCATATCGTTTGCGCCGTATCGCTCCCGCATGGATATCAGATCCTCTTGATTTGGCAGGCTTGGGCGAGGACCGACAAAGCTCATATCTCCCATCGCGATATTCAAAAGCTGAGGAAGCTCGTCCAAGCTGCTTCGTCGAAGCCATGCGCCGATGGGAGTCATCCATTTTTCGGGTTCGTGAAGCGCGTGCGTCGGCACGTCGTGCGGTGCGTCCAATATCATCGTGCGAAATTTGAGGATCGCAAACGGCTTTTTGTGGATACCGACGCGAGTTTGCTTGAAAAAGACGGGACCCTTTGAGGTCATTTTGACGGCAATGGCGATCAAAAGCATCGGGAGCGCCATTGCCAAAAGAAGCAAGATCGCGCAGAAACGGTCAAAAAGCGGTTTGATAAAAGATGGATACATGGTTGATGAAATGCTTACGTTTATGATGTCATCACGTGCGTTCTGCTAACGTCTGTTCTCTGAAATAAGAGGCGATCGCACTGAGAAGCTTCAAGGAATCCGGAACAAGCTCTTTTGGGAAAAGATCAACAAAAGAGCTCGTTTCCAAATTCATATTGCCTTGATAAGACACGGCACGAAGTCCCTTGATGAATCGATTCCAGTTGCAAACGCCGAAAAACGGCGCAGTATGGTCGTCGTTGTAACCGTCATTATCGTGAACATGGAGGACCTCCAAACGGTCGCCTATGATCTCAAGTGCATAACAAGGGTCGATGCCGAGAATCAGCAAATGACCGATATCCAGACAAGCACCGAAGCATCTTTCTCCGGCAATATCGTTCAACTCGTCAATCGCACGATTGAGTTCTCTGACATCCGACCAAGTCGTTGTATAGGATTTTTTGGTTCCCCAGTCGATGCAATACGCATTTTCAATACAACACATAACGTGATGCTTTTTCAAAAACGGGATAATCGACGAAAAATATTTCAAATTTTCGCTGTATTCCTCTTCGGGTGTGAGAGAAGGATATCTGGCACTTCCGTCGAAAATCGGATGTATGACGATGCGGCGGCAACCAAGCGCTTCACAAAGCTCGATGCTTTTGATAACGGTGGGACGCATGATTTCTGTTTCGATTGGCTTTTTGGGAACGTAAGCGGTCGGCGCGTGGACCTGCTCCACGGCGAGTTCGTATTTTTCAACGGCTTCTTTTATGGTGGCGAAAAATTCACAGATCCGTTTTTCGTCCATCAAATAAGCAAGATAGTCTTCGTCCATTTTGTCCTTTTGCAGAAAGAAAGCATCTAAGCCAAGGTCAATGGCTTCAAAGCCGGCATCTTTGATCGCCTTCAATCCGGCATCGACACCAAGCGCGGCGATCGCACCGCCTGTTGCAACACTGATTTTCATATATGTTCTCCTTGTATATTGTCTTGGATTTGCTTGTCGATCTTCTTCCAATACGGAATGAACAATATCAAAGCGGTCAGCATGGCAAGCATATCCGAAATTGGCGTTGCCCACGGGATTCCGTCAGCGCCTGCAACGGCATTCATGATAAACATGAACGGTACGTCGATACCGCCCTTGCGAATCAAAGAAAGAATCATGGGCTTAGTTTTTTGTCCCGTCGCTTGAAAAATCGAGATGATCATCATCGTAATGGAGATCGCGGGACAGGTGATGCAAATGATCCTCAGGAAATGCTGTCCGTACGCCACGGTTTCCGCATCATCAATGAAGAATTTCATGACGGGAACGGCACAGGTAAACAGAAATACCGCGCCCGCCGTTGCAACGATCAACGCATATGTAAATGCTGTCTTGATGGCGGAACGCATACGCACATGATTTTTCGATGCAAAATTATAACCGATGAGCGGAAGAACGCCTTGCGTCATACCGTTGGCAATGGCAAACGCCAGCATATCGATCTTTTTCGCAATGCCCATGCCCGCGATCGCTTGGTTGGAATACGAAACGACCATCTTATTCAGCACGATATTGGAAAATGTACCCATGAGCATCATCATAAAGCTGGGAAAGCCGACGAGAAAGATCTCTTTGGGGATCCCGAGGCGCAAGGTATAATTTTTCAGAGAAAAATTGATGACGGTGCGTTCTCTGTTTTTATAGAGCAAGCAGATAAAATAACACATGGCGATCAGATTGGAAAGCATGGTCGCCATTGCCGCGCCTGTCACTCCCAGCTTCAACAGGAAAATCAAGATCGGGTCAAGAATGATATTGAGGATCCCGCCGAGCGCAACGCCAAAGCTGGCTTCTTTTGAATAGCCTTCTGCGCGGACAAGATGGGCAAGACATGCGCTCAAAACCGTTGGAATCGCACCGATACCAATCGTCCACAAAACGTAATCGGAGCAATAGCCATAGGTATCGGCATCTGCTCCGAGAAGCGGAAAAATGACAGGGCGAAGCAAATACAAGGAAAGTCCGTAAATCAGCGCGACAAGGGCTGCCGTATAAATACTGAACGCCGCGCATTTCTTCGCCTTTTCCCGATTCCCTACACCAAGACTTCGTGAGATCAAGCTCGCACCGCCGATACCAAAAAGATTAGCAATGCCCGTCATCATAACGAACGGCGGCATCGCCAGCGTTGCGGCTGCTACTTGGTTTGGGTCGTCCATCTGACCGATAAAAAACGTATCTGCCATATTATAGATCACCGTAATGATCTGGCTGATGATCGTTGGAATCACGAGCGTGATGACCGCTTTGGAGATCGGCATTCGCTCAAAAAGCTCTGTGTTGTCTGTTTTCATTGCATATTTGACCTCCTATGATATTTCAAATATCTACCCATATATTGTAAACGAACCGCTTGCGTTTGTCAATGCGATAAGCAGAATTTGTCCGAATTTGCAAATTTTCAGAGGCGCAGTATGTGGAGGGGACAGGAAATTTTCTTCGTCTTTTCCTCAAAAAAGAGATTCAAAATTTCTGATATGGATATCACGAAAAAACCACGCGACAACATCGCGCGGTTTTCAAATATATGGACTGATCATTTTCCAGGCATGGCGAGATGACAACGATCGTTTAAGTCACGGATAAAAGCATCGTTTGTCACAACGCTGACGGTCGTAACATCAAAGGTGTGATAGGTAATATTGACGTGTTCAACGGCGTTTTTCAGCGCCATCATGGATTCGGAGTAAAACTTATTTGCTTTTTTCACACTTCGGATCGTATCATACGGGATTTCTTTTTTCAGCAAAAATCCATATTTGATGAAAACAGAATGTTCCCGAAGCTCAACGTAACCGAAAAGCGGAGCTATCAAAACATATGCAACCAAAACATCCATGGGAAGCATCAAAAAAAGCATTTGCGTTTCAAACATAGCCATGATGATCGTCAAAGCAATCATGATAGCGGCAGTTGGAATCGAAATCCACCAAAACATCTTATCGATCAGTGGTTTATATCTTTTGGTTTGCATTATGACCTCCGTTAATAAAATATAGTTCAGCACAATATAAGAAAAAGGAAAGTCTAAAAAATGACTTTCCTTTTTGTGGTGGAGATGAAGGGAATCGAACCCTTGACCCCCTGCTTGCAGGGCAGGTGCTCTCCCAGCTGAGCTACACCCCCATATAAGAAAAGCATTTGCCGGGACAAATGCTTATTTGGTGAAGATGAGTGGACTCGAACCACCGACCCCCTGCATGTCAAGCAGATACTCTAACCAGCTGAGCTACACCTTCAAATAAACGGCTTTTTCAAACCACATTGCTATTATAGCATAAATTTTTCAAATGTCAAGCATTATTTTTGATTTTTTGAAAAAATAATGTAAAAATGCTCGGAAAAATTTCCGAGCATTCTTTGGTGGACCCGAGGGGTAACTGCGCATTATCACATCCGGATTTATATGACGATCTTTGCTATCACGGGTATTATACCACACATAGTAAGGATTGTCAATCATGGATGGAATTTGCCTTAATTTAATCATTATTTTTATTACATCAATCCATGATGTTTAAAAACTTCATCAATTTCTTTTGCATAAGCTTCTTTTGTCTTGATAAAAAACTTTTCAAAAAAGGGCATTGGATCATGGATTTCATCTACCCAAAATAGATTTGCCTTAAAATGTTTCGTCTTTTTATTATATTGAGATTCCATGCACGGATCGACATAAATAAACTGTTTTCCGAAAATATTTTTGGTATAATATTCGGATAACTCCCCATCTGTATACCTCAGCCTGGATAATATCTGTTGGCAACCTTTTTCATATCCAATATAGCTAAATGCAGCATATAGATTCCATGCGTGTAGACCAGCATAGTAATACCCTCTAATATTGTGATTTTCTCGTCTATAAAATATTGATGAAGTCCTATCAAAATCCCGTGGATATAAATCTGCAATCCAGAATTTTTTCGTACGCAATAAAACTTCTGTGGCTTCAGCTAATCTTCCAGACAATATGTATGATTCTACTTGCAACAATCTTGCCATTTCTTTGTCTATAGCTTTTGAAGTTGTCTTAAAACAACGATTTGTCATTTTGTCGATCCAATCTAATATAGTGTCGAACAATTCAGCTGAGCAAACATTTATGTCTTGTTTTTTGAGATAATCTCTCAAGTAATTAATCATTGACACATAGTTGTCAGCCACATTAGGCTCATCATTAATCAGACCTTCCAAATAAGAGTACCTATCGTTACGAAATAGAGGTTTGGTAGATACATTTTTTGACAATAGCATTTTTTCTTTGATTAAACCTTCAAGTTGCTTGAGAATTACACCGTTAATAAGCTCAATGTTTTTTCCATTAGCAAAATCATATGCTTGTTGGGTATAATCTGATGGAGTTATCAAAATCCCCTTATTAGCACGTTGATCCATAACCACACCGTATAAATCCCGCACTTCCGGCTGTCCAACTGGAACCGTCCAATTTTTGCATTGAATAATATATTTACCTGAAAAAATAGGTTGATTGAAAGTTGCTATTAAATCAATACCACCATCATTGGAGTAACTAGTTGATTCCACTTCAAAGCCTAATCTGCGAAATAAACTTGATATATAATCTTCAAATTGGTAGCCATCCATAGTTGTAAAATCTATTGCCATTACATTGCTCTCCTTTGTACACAGTTGCTTTGCTCGTAATAACTGTGATACTTTTTGATGATATTTTGCGCAAACTCAAAACCAATTTCCGCATTTTCTTCCTCTAATTTTTCTGTTTCGGTAAGATCAAACGGAACAAGTTGAAATTCAAAGCCTCTTAATTCTGAAAAAGGGGAAATCAATTCTTCAAAATCTGTTGTAACACCACGTACATCTACATAAGCTGGCATACCCAAATAAGTTGATACACAAAAACAATGTATTATAGTTGTCTGATTTTTCGATACAAACGCATATGCCTTAAAACCATATTCCCTATTTAATGCAAGAGCAAACAAATCACACGATCCAAATAAAAAAATTTGAGCGTCAAAATAAGGATCAATAACTGCATGGTCTTTACGGGGATTTTTTACAGTTTTTAAATACTTTTGAACATTTTTTTCGTCCTTTATATAGAATCCCTTATGATAATGATACCTACCATTATCTACAAACATATCAGCTATCATCATGCTGTCCTCCGCTTCTTATATATTTTTATATTTAATAAATTTAACTGAATCTATCTGTGCTCCCTAAAAACTCATACACCGCCTCAACAAACAAGTTTACCAAGGCGGTGTATCTTTTAATTTCACCATTTAGGTGAGATTGACTGGTGGACCCGAGGGGAGTCGAACCCCTGTCCGAAAATCTATTCATACAGCTTTCTCCGAGCGCATTTTGTCTTTTGAAATTCCCGTCAATATCCGCCGACAAACAGGCTTATATATCAGGTAGCTTTTTTGTGTATGACAGCTTCAAAAGCAAACGGGCTGTGCACATTTACCGCTAAGTGACGCCGAGTCGCAGGTCGCGGTCATCCTGCGAGCGACGCGCTGCAATTAGGCAGCGAGAGCCAATTTTCTGTTATTAGCGTTTATATTTAAGTTTGAGGTTGTTTAACGAGTTGCCACATCTCGGCTCGCTTACCATACTGCAAAATCCCCGTCGAAACCTTTACGGGCCCATATGGACGCAAAGCCAAAAGAGCCTTGCGTTATGTTTTGCATTTTGGAAAATCAATATTTACTGCGTTCGCGTTCATAGCGTTCAATGTCGCGTGCTTCTGCTTTTTTCGCGGCATCCTCGCGCTTATCATAAAGCTTTTTACCTTTGCAAACGCCAAGTTCAAGCTTTACATTTTTACCCGAAAAATAAAGTGAAAGAGGAACAAGGGTATAGCCTTGTTGACCGACAAGCGCATGAAGCTTCAAAATTTCTTTTTTATGCATCAAAAGCTTGCGTTCACGAAGCGGGTCACGATTAAAAATATTTCCTTTTTCATAAGGACTGATGTGAATACCTGTTGAGAAGATCTCGCCGTTTTTGATATAACAATAAGAATCCTTCAGATTGACAGTCCCTTGACGAAGGCTTTTGACCTCCGTACCGAAAAGCGCGATACCGGCTTCATAAGTGTCCTCGACGAAAAAGTCATGACGTGCTTTTCGATTGACCGCAATGGTCTTGATATTCGGTTTTTCCGCCATGAAAATCGCCTCACTTTCTAAACGGATTATATACAGTTTATCATAAATTCATGCAAAAGTCAATACTTCTTTTCAAAGAAACATGGACTCTTATATATTGAAAAAGCTATCGATCTTTTTGTCGATATCGGAATAGTTTTTTTCTTCGGCAATAGGCTTTTCTTCTGTTTTTTCCGTTTCCGAAGCAGGCTTTGCCGACAGATTTGCCAGTTTATCATCCAATTTGCCATTAAGCTCTGCCAAGATCTGTTCCATACCCTTTTGGATCTCGGATGTAATGCGTTCAGCATCATCCTCTGTATTGGATTTGCTATTTTTTTCAAAAAGCTCTTTTCTGGCAGAAGCAAGCTCAGCATTTTTATGAGCCAGATCTTCTTTCATCGCTTGCAACTGTGCTTCATAGCGTTCCACCATACCGCTTTGCTTTGCGATCTGCGCGTAGCGTTCCACACTTTCGTCTTTGGTCTTTGTCAAAGCATCTCTCAAGGAATGATTTTCCGCATCCTTATCGGCGACCTGTTTTTTCAAGGTATTACATTCCGAATCCTTTTCCGCAAGCTGTTTTTTCAAAGAAAGGATCTCCGCATTCAACGCATCTTCGCTCTTTTTCTGAATCGCCGCAGTTTCCCATTTGACGCTGAGCTTTTTATTCAAGCCGTCAAGCTCTGCTTTTTTCTTGGCAAGCTCAGATTCCAAAAGC
Organism: Clostridia bacterium; assembly: GCA_017937845.1. Lineage (GTDB taxonomy): Bacteria > Bacillota > Clostridia > Oscillospirales > CAG-272 > QALR01. The sequence goes on from JAGBCV010000065.1 coordinate 77,698, forward strand.
TCTTTTTCCGTGACCAATTCTTCATTTGCTGTGGCAAGCGCCTTGAGATTTTCCTGCAATGTTCGGATATGCTCTTCCAATTTTTTCTTTTCTGCTTCCACAGATTCAACGGTTTTGGCAATTTCTTCTTTTTGTTTGACAAGTGCTTCCTTTTCTGCATCCTGTGTATCCAAAAGCGTGCGAAGTCTGGTCGATTCCGAATTCCATTCTTCTTTTCTGCGGGAAACCTCCTTTGCAAGTCCGACGATATATTCATTGACGTCATTTTTGCTGTATCCGTTGAGCGCATTACGGAATACAACTTTATTTTCCTGCTCCATGCCTGTTCTTCCTCCATAGATTTTCTCTTTTCCTATTATCATACCATACAATTCTGTTTTTTTCAATAAAAAAATACGATTTTCTTGACTTTCTTATGAATTATTATTATAATAAAATCGTTCATTTTATTATATCATGGAGGTAATCTCTTTATGGAACAGAAAATCGTACTTTTTACAGGTGATAGCATTACCGACTGCAATCGTGCGCGTCCCATCGGTGATGGCTTTGGCAATATGGGAAACAGCTACGTTGCGCGTATTTTCGTCGATACGTGGGCAGATTTCCCGACCCATAACATTCATTATCTCAATTCTGCTATCAGCGGCAATACGACCAAACAGCTTCTTGACCGTTTTGATACCGACGTTTTGGCGTATCAGCCCGATTACGTTTTTATCATGATCGGCGTCAACGACGTATGGCGTCATTTTGACGGCAGTAAATTCACAACGACCTTGATCGAGCCCGAAGAATCCGCAAGCAATATGGAAACGATGATTCAAAAAACACTTGCCACAGGTGCAAGACCCGTTATCATTTCTCCGTATTTCCTCGACCGCAATCACGATGACCCGATGAGAAAAATGGTCGATGAGATCAACGCGCTTTATGTAAAGCTTGCAGAAAAATATAACGTCGGTTATATCGACGTACAGACCCCCTTTGACGAATATCTCAAAACAGGTTCGAGCTATATTCTTTCCTCTGACCGCGTACATCCCAATTCCGTTGGCATTTCCCTGCTTTCCCGTGCCATCTACAACCATCCCGACTTCCGTGTGATTTTCCATGATTGACAGAGCATATCTTTCCGAAAAAAATTTATGGGTCCATTTGAAGGAAACGACCCTCCCCATCGTCATTTACGGCATGGGCAACGGCGCAGATAAGATCATCGATGAATTGACAGCGCGAGATATCCCCGTTTCTGATTTTTTCGCATCGGATGGGTTCGTCCGCGGACACTTTTTTCACGGCAAGCGCGTGCTTTCGCTCTCCGAGGTCAAAGAAAAGTATGAAAAATTTATCATTCTCGTCGCCTTTGGCTCATCTCTGCCCGACGTGATGGCGAAATTTATCTCCCTTGCGGAAACACATGAATTGTATGCGCCCGACGTTCCCGTCTGCGGAGGAGAGCTTTTTGATGCCCCCTTTTATCTCGAACACGAGGTGGAATTTGAAAAGATCCGTTCTCTTTTGGCGGATGAAAAATCTCGTTCCGTTTGGAATGATCTGATTGCCTATAAGCTCTCGGGGGATATCTCACATATTCTCCGCGCAGATACGCAAAAAGAGGATGCGCTGAAAAATATCCTTTCGGGGGATTATACGGCATATGCCGACCTCGGCGCTTACAACGGCGATACCATTCGAGAAGCCTTGGCATTTTATCCCTCGATCCAGAAGATATGTGCCTTTGAGCCCTCCGCAAAGACCTTTACGAAGCTCGAAACCTATCTTTCGACCGTTGAAAACATCGAAAAAGCCGCGTTCCCGCTTTGTGCCTGGAACAAAGCCGAAACGAGGATCCTCACAGACGGTGCAGGCAGAAACACGACCATCGGCGGTACGAACGATGCCGCCAAGACCAAAAACGGCGCAAAGATACGCACCGCGGAATGTGATGCGCTTGACAATCGTATCCGATATAAGGGCGAAAAGCTTTTCATCAAATACGACGTAGAAGGCGCAGAGGAGGAAGCGCTCCTCGGCTCTGTTCAAACGATACAAAATAACGATACCGAGCTTCTCGTTTCCCTTTATCATAAGAGCCGTGACCTTTTTGCGCTCCCGCTTCTTGTGCATGAACTTTTGCCGAATCATAAGCTCTATTTGCGTAAACACCCCTATATTCCTGCATGGGATATCAATCTTTACGTCTGTAAAAATTGATGTTTTGAAGATCGCAACCGTCGGTTGCGCCTTTGTAAACCGAACTGTATAGCATGTAACCCCGCAAAATGGTATACTGAAAACGAAAGGAGGAGCCTATGTTATCCGAAACCTTATATAAGCTCCGCAAGCAAAGCGGACTTTCTCAGGAACAGCTTGCCGAAAAGCTGAACGTATCCCGTCAATCTATTTCCAAATGGGAGTCGGGGGGTTCCCAAACTTAAAGATACCACCACAAAACCCACGCTTACATTACTTCCAAACAATACAATTTTGGAGGTAAACCCTATGAAAAAGCTGATTTCCTGCGAATATAACTTCGACAACTGCTGTGTGGAACTGAAGTTCACCGATGGCAGCATGATTGCGATTGACACTATTGCCGTTGAGAACGAGGTTGCCGACAATATGTATCAGCGTTCGGAATTAGATTGGTTGATATATAACAAGCCGTTGGAATATGCACAATTGGTTTTCAGCGGTAATTTGACAAAATATATCAAAGAATCGCCGGAACATCGATTGGAAAACTAAAAGGATATGGTACAGCCCTGACGACTGGATTTAACAGTCTGTCAGGGCTGTGGTTTTTAAGGCAGCATTTCTTCGATATGATAGATATAATCCAAGCTTCGTAGCGCTTCAATTATTTCTGTATGCGTCTTATATTTTTTTAGTTCCGAGCTTTGAATAGATAGTGCTATAGAGTAAACACTAAGACCTGAATTTGCATATGCAGGATTTGCTTCGATATCATCGATCCTTAATCCAAGTCTTCGTATTGTAGTAACAAAATTGTTCAAATATCCACTATTGTTCAATTCAAGATGGATTTCAAAATGATTGGAGCGATTTTTCAGATATCGCTCTAAAGTTGGAAACACAGAGAGGCTGCAAAGCAATACCGCAAAAGCAATCAATGAAATCGTGTAATATCCTGCACCAATCGAAAACCCGATCATTGCTGATTCCCACAATCCTGCTGCGGTGGTCAATCCCTTGATTTGACTGCGGGAATTAACCAAAAGTGAGTTTACACTGATAATAGCGACTCCGATAATTCCGGCACAGGACAAAAGATACAACCCGGTATCTGCTGCTATTTGAATATCCATCAACATAATCATGGTTGCGACAAGAGATATCAATATAAAGGTGCGTAGACCAGCGGAGTGACGCTTGCTGGAACGCTCACATCCAATCACAGCAGCAAGACAGACAGACGAAATAATCCTAAAAAGAATACTGTAAATATTTAATTGCTGAGACCATTCTCCCAGTATGATTGCGATAGGGTCTATCATTTTCTTTTACCTCCCGATACCAGACGACTGTGCTGAATCGCTATCGATTCCAGATGCTGTTCCGCCGCTTCTGTAAAAGCTTTTTCTTCAGCACTGATTGTCTCGTTTTTTAGCTCTTGCTGGATGATTCTGATTCTTTCAATCAATTCGTCTACGGCATTTGGGGGGACAGTGCTTGCCTGAGTTTCATCCAACGGAATCAGTTCTTCCAGCTTCGTGGTGTACGATTTTGACAAATAGAGAGAAAGCTTTGCGCAAGCAGGACCGATCAATTCGTAGAGTACACTGGATGCAAGTATAATTGTTTCCAAAGCATTACCCATATCACCGCCCAAAGTTCTTGCACCCAGAGCGGCAAGACCGATTGCAACACCTGCCTGCGGGATCAATGCCAATCCGAAATAGTTCCGGGTCTCTTTTGGCTTTCGTGCTAAAAGGCATCCGATAAATGCGCCTATGTATTTACCGAAAATGCGAACAATGAAATACAGTACACCAATAAAAAGCAAAGGAACACCGCCGATTGCTCCGGATGGTTTTATCAAAGCGTTCAAGTCAAACGAAGCACCGGATCGAACAAAAAACAGCAACAAAATAGGCGGGCTGAAATAATTGAGCTGCATAAAAAGTTTTTCATCACCGGATGTGTTGATATACACCGTTCCCATAGCCATACAGCCAAGCAGCGGTGAGATATCCATAGCGGTGCAAATTCCGCAAAAAGAGAATAGAAGCGCCAAGGAAACAATCAATCGGTTGTCTGTTGAGCGTTTCTTGTGGATCAACAGTTTCATAAATAGACCCCAGATTCCACCGAGCGCAAGTACAACGAGATTTTTAATAATAGGCAGAATGATGTCGGTTAATTTAACAGCGGAACCTGTTGTAGCGGATACGGCAATCGAAATAGCGATACTGTATGCCAATAATGCTACAATATCGTCATATGCTACCACCTGCAGCAGAGTATCTACAAAGTCACCTTTCGCTCCGGTTTGACGAATGGTCATCATGGTAGAAGCAGGAGCAGTAGCGGAAGCCAGTGCCGCCAACACAATAGAAAATGCAAGATTCAGATGTAAGATCCAAAATGTAAGCACAAAGACAAAAACGGAAGCGAGTAACGCCTCCGCAAGCGTAATAACAATGACTTTTCCTGCATTGTTTTTTAATTTAGAAAACTTAAAGAACTCTCCTGTGCTGAATGCAATAAAAGCCAGTGCAATATCAGCCAGAAAACTTGTACCTTCAATGAATGATTGTGGAAGTAAGTTTAAGCAAAATGGACCGATCATGATTCCGGTCACAATGTAGGCGGTAACATTTGGCAATTTTAATTTTTTCGTAATACGAGTCATTAAAAAACCGCACAATAACATGATTGCAAGAGAAATAATAATGACTGCCGCATTGGAACTCAGTTTATCATAAAGTGAGTTTAGCATTTCAATTTCCTCCCCAAGCGCTGTAAGCAACGATATTCTCATATATGATCAAAAATATGTAAGTAATGGAGGCATATCCGCCGAAAAAGCTCATTCCTCCAATATACATCAGTTTCAAAATGTTTTTGTCGTCTTGTACTTTCCATGCATCGAACTTCAGAATCATAAAAATGCAAGCTACTACAATACTTGAAAAAGATAGCCAAAAAGATTGTGTACATGCTTGCAAAAAATCA
>JAGBCV010000006.1 GCA_017937845.1 Clostridia bacterium
CAACCGCTTCATTCCGCTTTGCGCGGTCCTGCTCGGCGCTCTCATCGGCGTCGCGGCGTTTTATGTTTATCCGTCTATCATCCCGGCGGATAACGTCATCGTGGCATTGCTCATCGGCGCGGCTTCCGGCTGGGCTGCGACGGGTGCGTATGAGACGGGGAAGGGGCTGGGAAAGGAATGAATAATATAAAACAGTTTCTTGTTTTTATACAGGAAACTGTTTCTTTTTTTCGAAATTTAACATTTTTTAGTCAAAAAACGCTGAAAATTGCATAAAATTTAACAAAATCTTTGAATAATCTGCAATGAAATTCTTGAAAAATAGGAAAAAACATGATAAAATGAAAACGGAGGAAAGCATCTAATAATATCCGTATCATTTTATTTGTCCTCAAATTTAGATGAAACGGAGGGAAGGAGATGTATTGGAAAATGAAAGAATTTGATATAGCATATGAAAAAGCGGAATTGGTTCTGAAAGAAATGAATTATAAAAAAGATAGAATGATTCCGACAGCAACTATTATTGACACCGTAGAAAAAATGTTGAAAGTGGATGTTAGGTTTGCGCTTTATGATTTTACCAAACTAAGTTCTGCGATGCCGGGTAAAAAAATCAACCTTGATGATTATGGCGCAGCAATGGCTGTTGATAACAACAGGGTGAATATCTTACTTAATGAAAATGAAACTCCGGAAATGCAACGATTTTCTTTAGTTCATGAGTTAGGACATTTAATGACACAAAAAGAGGTTGTTACTCAACCATATCGTGTAAGTACTCATATTGATATGGATATTACATCGATTCCGAAAGAAATTTTGGAAAATCCGAAGTATAAATTTCTTGTCAATGAGCAGGTTGCGAATATTTTTGCATTGTTGGTTTTAATGCCATACGAAATGCTTGTTGATGCAATGAAAAAACAGGATTCTTTTGAAGATGTTGCTAAATTCTTTGGAGTCAATGAATGTGCTCTTGACTCAAGGCTTCAGTTGAAAGATGCTGAAAAGGTGAACTAAATGCAGAACCAATCGAAGAAAAAGGATGCATCCAACTTCGCATGTATAGATCAAGAGCAGAAGAGTTCACCAACTGTTTCTGATGTTCGAGAACATGAAACGGCTTCTGATATTTTTGATAAAGCATTAGAAGTTCAAGAGATTTCATTAGGTGATCCACAATATATTCTTTGGAAAGATAATGATCGGTTCAATACGATTGATGAACAGATACCAGGTTTAACAGAAAGATCGGAAGAAGCGTATATACAAATTGCCAATGATATTTTGGAAGCATCAACCAGTCAGTTAAAAAAACAGAATGATTCGAAAAACGAACTGAAGGAAAGCTTGGTATGGTTTTTTAAGCGATTTATTTTGCTTCAGTATTGGCTTTTGATTGTACTAATGTTGGTTAGAATTGTTATACCTACTTATTTGTCCGATAATGTGCTTATTACATATATAACATCAGTCTTTGCTGAAACTTTGGGTGCTATTATATTGATGGTAAAATATGCGTTTAATTCCGATCAAGAAGTTCAAATATTGCGCAAATTGAATGATGTTATTGCCAACTTTCAAAAGTTTGGAAACGATAAGAAGAAAGATAAAAAATAAAAATATCGAACGAGTTTACTCGTTCGATATTTTTATTTTTTATCTTTAAAATCATCATAAAAAACAGCTTGGCGGTCCGGATGGCGAGCTTGCCGCCGCGACCCGCTATCTCCACCAACGATACGCCATGCCCTATGGCGAGATCGTCGGGATCCTGACCGATGTCGGTACAGAAGCAAACTATCGATCCCAAAAAAAGAAAAGCACAGATACACGAGGAATCCTCTGATTTGAAAATTCCTCTATATCTATGCTGTCCGTCTTTTGAGCCAAATTATTCGCAGTTTCTTTCTACGAGGTCAACGAAGAATCTCTGCTTTTCTTTTTCGGTCAAGCGTTCATAACCGAATACCAAGATCTTGGTCTGAATTTCATTGAATGTTTTTTTACCGAGATTGCGGATGTGGATCAGCGTTTCGTTGGAGAGCGCTTCCACAACGTCGCCGATGGTAAAATAGCCCGCTCTTTTCAGCGCATTGGTCGCACGAACGGAAAATTCGATGTCGTCGATGTTCGTGTCGCAAGCCTTTTTGGTAAACGCGACAGAAACACGAACCTTCTGACCGATTACCTCGTAAATGGTGTCAAGAAATCCGTTTTCCTTTGCAGAATTATAAAGTTCAAGCGCAATTTCTTCTTTTCTCATATCGTATCCCTTTCATTTTTACGGAACACATTTTCCCGTTTTTATTCTTTCATAAGAATATTTTAGCACATTTTTTGCGTTCTGTCAACAGGCAAAATTTTTAGTAAGGCAAGAATATGCATATATTTTTGATTTTTTTGTCAATTTCTGCTGGTTTCCTTCAGATACGATGCTTCCAGATCCGCCATATGGAGCATCACCGCAAGAGGCGTACTTTCGTAAGCGCGGCTGAGTCCGAAATCACCACCCTTGACCGCGGCGTCAAAGGAGCCCATATGATAGCGGATCGCCAAAAGCTCGGGGACCTCAAGTCTGCCGAAGAACCACTGCAAGATGATACAGCTCTTTTCGCCGTGACCGATGGGGAATTTTTCGTTGATCTCATAGACCTCCTTTTTCACCCATTGACCGCTCGCCTCATCCTTGACGTTGCGATATCCCTTTTGGTAAAAATTCACCTTGCAAACGTCATGGAAAAGCGCGCAGATGGCGATGCTTTCGTCCGTCACAGGATATTCGGGATAATTTTTCGCAACGCGCTTCATGCAATCGTAGACGTTCAGCGAATGTTCAAGAAGCCCGCCGGGATAATTTCCGTGAAATTTCGTGCTGGCAGGCGCTTCAAAAAAGTCGCTCTTTTCAAGCCAATCGAGGACCTTGTCAAGTCCCTCGCGCTTGATATTCGTGTGGCATATTTCGAGAAATCGTTCTTTGTTTGTCATATCACGCCTCCTTATCCATCGTTACGGTGAGCTGTACGTTTCCGTCAAAATCCTTCCAAAGAAAAACGCCGTCCTCAAGCGTCATATAACCGTGATGGGTGTCATTCTTGGGAATCGAAACCGAACCGGGGTTCATATAAACGTAATCTTCATGCGATCTGCAATCCGCGATATGGGTATGTCCATGGAGCAAGACCGTCCCTTTTTTCATTTTGGGCAGATTATTTTCATTGTATATATGTCCGTGTGTCGCAAAGATCGTGATCTTTCCCTCGTTTATCATCGCGTAATCCGCCATGATGGGAAAATCAAGCACCATTTGGTCGACCTCCGCATCGCAATTTCCGCGGACGCAAAGGATATCGTCCTTTTTCGCGTTGAGCAGATCGATCACCGCCTTCGGTGCGTATCCGCTCGGAAGGTCGTTGCGCGGCCCGTGATACAAAATATCACCGAGAAGCAAAAGCCTATCCGCGTTTTCTTTTTCGTAGGCATGGAGAAGCTCACGGCAGAACGTTTCCGAGCCGTGAATATCCGATGCAATCATCCATTTCATTCCAATCATCCTTTCTGATTTATATGATTTATGAGAATATTATAACAAACTTCTTTCTTTTTGTCAAATTATATCATTTATTATCTTGACAAATTCTTAATTTTTATATAAAATAAATATATGTTTAATCAAACTTTAACAAGATGTTGTAAATACAAGAAAGAATGGAATACGGACATGAATCAAATTCGCATCTTTGCTGATAGCACCTGCGACCTTACCGCAGAGCTTATCAAAAAGTATCAGATCAATATCATCCCTCTCAGCATCGTTCTGGACGATAAAAGTTATTTTGACGGCACCGAGGTCACACCCGACGAGATCTATAAATGGGCAGACGCCAATAAGACCACGCCGAAGACCGCGGCGGCATCCTATGAGCAGATTTTCGACGCGATGAAAAGCGCCATGGATGCGGGAGAGGATATCATCTTCTTCGGCATTTCGGGCGATATGAGCAGCACCTGCAACGTCGCGCGCTTTGTCGGACGCGAAAACTACGAGCGTCTTTTCGTCATCGACTCCCGCAACCTTTCGACAGGTATCGGACTTCAGGTCATCAAGGCAGCGGAAATGGCGGCGGCAGGCAAGACCGCAGAAGAGATCGTCGCATATATCAATCAGAAAAAGGGTGACGTTCGCGCAAGCTTCGTCATCGATACCCTTACATACCTTGCACGCGGCGGACGTTGCACACCCGTCACCGCGCTGATGGCAAATACCTTGAAGCTCCACCCCATGATCGTCGTCAAGGACGGCAAAATGGGTGTCAGCAAGAAATTCCTCGGCAAGATGGATTTTGCCCTTGCCAAATACGTTGGCGAACTGACAAAGGACCTTTTGCAGGCGGATAAATCCCGCGTATTCATCACCCATTCCGGTTGCTCTGAGGCAACCATCGCAAAGGTGCGCTCCATGCTCGAAGACCTCGACTATTTCGACGAGATCCTCGTAACACGCGCAGGCGGCGTTATCTCCAGCCATTGCGGTCCCAATACTCTCGGCGTTCTTTTCTATATGTAAGGATCACCCATTCAATTTGCATTCTTTTTTCATTTTTAATCTCCTATTAAACCTCCGGAAAAGCCCCGCGGATAACGCGGGGCTTTTCCTTTTGCCAGGATCACCATGCAAGCGAAAATTGACAGAAATCACAAATTTCCCCTTGTATGGAAACGATTTTTATGGTATACTGAACACATCAATATTTTATCAATGCAGGAGGAATCCCATGAACGCACAATATCGCAAAGTCAAAAAATATCATGACATCATCAAAAAGCATCGATATTGCAATCAGACTGCTGTCGGCAATATAACAGTATGCCCTTGCGGTTATAAAGAAGGTCACACCCCGCCTCCGCTTTCTGATTTTCAGCCCTATACGGTCGGTACCGATTGGGGTAGCGGATTTGATAGCCACGTTTGGTTCCATTTTGAGTTCAAAATTCCCGAAAACATGAAAAATAAACCCGTGGAACTGAAGGTCGCTTGCGATAAAGAAGGCGGCGTCGGCTCCAATCCGCAGTTTATTTTGTATATCAACGGCAAGATCCGCCAAGGTCTTGATATCCGTCATACATCCGTACCGCTCTATGATATGGACGAAACCTATGACGTATACGTTTACGCTTACACCGGCGCGAGGATCCGCACAGCAAAGCTGTTCGTTGAACTTTATAACGTCAACACCGTCTGCAACGAGTTTTTCTGGGATATCGACGTACCGTTCGACACGCTTGAATTTACCGACGAATATTCCATCGAATACGCCGATATTTTGAAATATCTCGATCATGCAGTTTCCATGCTCGACCTTTATGATCTCGGCTCTGACGAATTTTTCGCTTCCATAGAAAAAGCGAAAGCATATTTCGACGCAGAATTTTACGGCAAGTACTGTGGAAACGCTAAAACACAGGTCACCGCCATCGGTCATACGCATATCGACTGCGCTTGGCTTTGGACACTCAAACAGACAAGAGAAAAGGTACAGCGTTCCTTTGCGACCGTGCTTGAGCTGATGAAGCGCTATCCCGAATACAAATTCATGTCCTCTCAAGCGTTCCTTTATAAAAACATGAAAGAGGAAGCCCCCGAGCTTTACGAGGAGATCAAGGAACGCATCAAAGAGGGACGCTGGGAATGTGAGGGTGCAATGTGGGTCGAAGCCGATTGCAACCTTTCCTCCGGCGAAAGCCTTGTCCGTCAGGTCATGTACGGCAAACGCTTCTTCAAGGATGAATTTGGTGTCGATAATCGCGTATTGTGGCTTCCCGACGTATTCGGCTATGCCGCAGCGCTCCCGCAGATCCTCAAAAAGAGCGGTGTCGATTGGTTCGTGACCTCCAAGATCAGCTGGAACGACACCAATATGATGCCCTACGATACCTTTGAATGGTACGGCATCGACGGCACCCCCGTCCACACTTACTTCCTCACCGCATCGGATTATCAACTCGGCAAAACACCTCCTCGCGGCACAACCTATAACGCGCAGATCACACCCAAAATGGTCGCAGGCACCATCAAGCGCTATCAGAATAAGGACCTCAGCAACGACGCGCTCATCACCTATGGTTACGGTGACGGCGGTGGCGGCCCGACCGTAGAAAATCTTGAAACCGCACGCCGTACCGCAAAGGGTATCCCCGGTGTTCCGCAGACCAAGCTGGAATTTGCAGGTGACTTCCTCACCCGTTTGGAAAAGAAGATGGCAGAAGCGAAGCGCGTTCCTGCATGGCATGGCGAGCTTTATCTCGAATATCACAGAGGTACCTACACCTCCATTTCCAAGAACAAACGCAACAACCGCAAGAGCGAATTTCTCTACATGAACACCGAAACCATCGGCAGTATGGCAAAAGCGCTCATCGGTATGCCCTTCCCAAAGGAAAAGCTCCACGAGGGCTGGGAATCGCTTCTCACGAACCAGTTCCACGATATCATTCCCGGCTCGTCCATTCGTGAGGTATACGAGCAGAGCGATATCGACTACGCAAATCTCATGCAGATCGCAAGCACCGAGCTTTCGACCGCAACGGAAGCGATCGCAAAGGGCATTTCCGCAGGCAGAGGACATGTCATTTTCAACCCGAACCCGTTCGTCGGCAACGGCATCGTGAAGATCGACGGCAAGAGCGCGTACGTCGTGGGAATCCCCGCCAAGGGCTACGCCGCGGCAGGACATCTCAAGCTCTATAATCGCATCATCATTCAGAATCAGACCGTGGAAACCGACAAGCTCCGCGTTCGTTTTGATGAAAACTGGCTCATCGAATCCGTTTACGATAAGATCAATGACCGTGAAGTCATTCGCGAGGGCGAAAAAGCCAATGAGATTCGCGTATACGCTGACCATCCCGACACCTACGACGCATGGGAATGGCAGGAATACTCCCTTGAGGATTACAAGGTCATCACGGACGTCACGAGTGTTGATATCATCGATGACGGCGCAAGACGCGGTATCCGCATCACCCGTCCGTTCATGAAATCCACGATCACACAGACCGTTTGGTTCTATGACGATATCGCCAAGATCGACTTTGAAACGGTTGCCGATTGGCACAATCAGCACCAGATGGTCAAGGCGGCATTCCCCGTCGATATCAACTCGATGAAAGCGACCTACGATATCCAGTACGGTACGATCGAACGCCCGACCCATAAGAACACCAGCTGGGATAACGCAAAATTTGAGGTCTGCGCGCATAAATACGCCGATCTTTCCGAAGGCGGCTATGGCGTTGCCATTCTGAGCGATTGCAAATACGGCTACGATATCCATGACGGTCTGATGCAGATTTCCCTTTTCAAGACCCCGACCTCCCCGAACGAAGTTGCCGACCAGGGCGAGATCGTATTCACGTATTCGCTCTGTCCGCACGCAGGCACGCTCGCAGATTCGAATATCCCCGCGCTGGCATATGACCTCAATAACCCCATGTTTGCCATCAAGGCGACGGGCGTGAACAGTATTCTTCCCGAAGAATTTTCCATGGTGACATCGAGCGCAGAAAACCTCCTCTGCGAAGTCATCAAGGAAGCGGAAGATTCCGACGCAACGATCCTCCGATTCTATGAATCCAAGAATATGAAGACCACCGCCGAGATCACCCTCGGTATGCAGGCTGAGCATTGCTACCTCTGCGACCTCATGGAAAATGAGCTCGAAGAGCTTCCCATCGTCAAAGGCAAGGTAACCGTCAACGCTCATGGCTTTGAAATTTTGACCCTCAAGGTAAAATAAAACAGTACAAAAAATGCACCTGCTCGCAGGTGCATTTTTTCATATACTTACATTTTCACGCCGCCGACAAACACATCTGCGTTGCAATCAAAGACCGCATCTTCACGAATGACCTCGCCCGTGCTGTCAACGGAGATCTTACCCGAGCGCGGATTTTTGATGGAATCCACGTGTCCGATGACGCTTGCTTCCACGTCGGAATATTCAAAGGAAAGATCACAACCCTCCATCGTGCAATCGATCAGACGGAGATTTTTGCAATAGCAAAGGGGCTGTGTACCGATGATCTTACAACGAATGAGCGTCAGATTCTCCGAAAACCAACCGAGATATTCCCCTTTCACGGTGCTATCCGTAACGGTCACGTTTTTCGCGTGCCAAAAAGCGTCCTTGGTGTCAAAGTTACTGTTTCGGATGGTGAGGTTTTCCATGTACTGAAAGGAGTATTTTCCTTTCATGGAAAGACCGTCGATCTCTACGTTTTTGCTGTCAAGGAAGATATATTCCGAGGTGATTTGCGAGTTTTTGATGTTCACACCGTCGCATTTCCAGCCAAATTCAAGAGAGGTGATATCGGAATCCTTGACCGTCATATTCTGACATTCGCGGAGAATTTTAATGCTGTTAACGTGGCAATTTTTAAGCGTACCGTTTTCGTCATACCACATCGCGGCTCTCGCCTTTTCATCAAATTTCGAGTTCTCGATGAGAAAATTTCTGACGTGCCAAAGCGGATAACGAAGCGAGAACGAGCAGTTTTTGACCTCGATCCCGTTACATTCCTTCAAAACCGATTCTCCGTCGGCAGGACCTGCAAACGTGCAATCGACGACCTCCGTATCGACCAAATGATAAAGCGAGCGCTCTTCGTCAAACGTTTTATGTATGATTTGATTTTTCATATATTTACAACGATTCCTTTGCTTAACTTTTTCCTATTAGTCTATCACAAAAATAGGTCAGTGTCAATTCTCACACCCAAAAAGCAATGAATCATTTCCTTTTTTCTCTTGAATCTCATTCCATTTCACTTGATATTCTCGTCCGTTTCGCAAAATAACAAACGAAAATATCTTTTCGGTGTTTTTCAACCGTACCTCTGCCCGATCTTCATATACCGTCATATCATCTAAAATCTCCCGAAAAAAGCCTTCTTCGGAAATCGAAAGCTGCAATACCTTCTCCATTTCCGAAAGCCGTTCTTCCCTTTTATAAAAATGCGCCCTTTCCGAAAGATATTCCTCTCTTGAAATATCCCCCAAAAGATAAAGCTCCCGTAATTTTTTCGTGCATAACTCGTTTCGTTTCGTAAGCTTTGCCCAAAGGAGCGCCATGACCGCTTGCTTTGCCATATCAATTTCATTTTGAACATTCGCAAGCGTAAGCGAAAGCATCTCTGAAACGATATCGTTTTTGATCGAAACAGATGCGTGCTTCCCTTGGCATCGCCAAAGATGATAAATGCCGTTTTTTCGTTTTTGCACCCTTGCCGTCAGAATTTTCCCGCAAATGCCGCATCGAAGCTTTCCCGAAAAGGGATAGACCGTGCTGTGTTTTTCGCGTACGTTCTTCGTTTTTCGTTCCGATAAAAGCGCCTGCGCCCGTTCAAAGATTTCCCCGGAAACAATGGGCGTGTGGTGATTTTGAATCACGATCAATTCTTCCTCGCCGTGGTTGTATTTCTTCTCATGCGAAAGATAATCCGGCGTGATCGTCTTTTTTTGCACGAGATCACCGCAATATTTCTCATTTTTCAGTATCCGCAAAATGACGGAGGGACTCCATGTTTTTGCGCTTTTGGGGGATATTCCCACGTCGGAAAGATATCTTGCGATCTCGGAAATGCTTCGCTTTTCTTCACAAAACAGCCGAAAAATGTACCGTACTGTTTCCGCGCCGTTCTCATTTACGGTCATTTCCCCGTTTTTCACGTCATATCCAAGCAAGCTATGCCCAAAGACCACACCGTTTTCCATGCGCCGTTTCTGTCCCCATTTCACACGCTCGGAGGTTCTTCTGCTCTCCTCTTGCGCGATGGAGGAAAGAATCGCCAACCGAAGCTCCGCATCGGCTTCTCTCGTATCAATGCCATCATTCAGAAAACATACGCCAACACCAAGATGTTTCAGCTCTCTCGTATAAGAAATGCTATCCAAAATATTCCGCGCAAATCGTGAAATTTCTTTTGTCAGAATCAGTTCAAATTTACCGTCGCGGGCATCTCGCATCATGCGCTTGAAGGCTTCCCTTTTTTTCACGTTCGTTCCCGTCGTTCCCTCGTCGGCGTAAATTTCATATAAATTCCATTCGGGATTTTTTTCGATATATTCCCCGAAAAAACGCTTTTGACTTTCAAAGGAGCTTGCCTGTTCTCCCCTGTCTGTGGAAACACGGCAATAGGCGGCGACGTACTTTTTTTCATTCGATATCATCGGTTTGCGTCCTCATTTTTTCGCGCAAAGGTGCCGTAAAGTGCAAAAATTCCTCCTCCGAGAGCAGTTTTTTCTCCCATAACACCGCAAAAAATGCATACTGAATCCGCCAAAAAAGCAATCTTTCCATGACTTCACCTCCAAAAAAATACTACCTCATTTTATGAAGGCTTTCGGTTTTTCAGTCCAAAAAACGCCATATTGTTTGCGCTTGTAGGTACAGAAGAACTCGCCCATCTCGAAATGATTGCAGCGATCCTGTATCAGCTCACGCGCAATCTCACCCCCGAGGAAATCAAAAAAACGGGCTTTGACACCTATTTTGTCGACCATACCGCGGGAATTTATCCTCAATCCGCAGGCGGAACACCGTTTACTGCCGCTTATATCGGCATCAAGGGCGACGTTTTCGCCGATTTGAACGAGGATCTGGCGGCAGAACAGAAGGCGCGTGTAACGTATGATAACATTCTTCGTCTCGTAGATGACCCCGACGTCCGTGACCCCATCAAATTCCTCCGCCAAAGAGAGATCACTCATTATCAGCGGTTCGGTGATGCACTTCGTATCGCGCAGGATCATGCAGACTGCAAGAATTTTTATGCATATAACCCTGCATTTGACTGAGCGTAAGTAATTTTCCCAAAAATTGACGGCGATTCTCTGTGTGAGAATCGCCGTTTCTGTATGAAGAAAACTATCACTATTTTCGATATTTATTATAAAAATCAATCATCAATTTTTCAATTACTTCAAAATCAAATGTTGGAACTGGACGATGATTACTTTTCGACATCCTGCCACCAAGATTATGTCCAGCGGCGGTTAATGTCCAATCATCAAAGTTATCTTTGATGACTAAGCCCATATCCTTCCACATACCATAAACCCACTCGGTGCTCATTCCTACCGCTCTACCTACGAAACGTGCTGACATTCTACTCATAAATTACTCCTTTCAATCATCGTTGGAAAGATACCAACCGTGTTCTCTACGAGGAAGATTCAACGGAAAACGACTGGAAATTGTATTCACAATATCAATTCTCTTAAGATCGAGTTGCAAATAGTCCTCTGAATCATAATCCATGTCATTGAGAACGGATCGCATATCCGCCTCAACAGAGCGAAGCTCTTTTTCGGTTGCACTTTGCATCCAAGAATCCGTAATATAACTAAATTTCATGGTTAACCCTCCTGCATTAAGATTTGTTTTATCTTATCGGGTTCTTGAATTACAAGAAACTCCAATACAGCTTTCATAAAAAATTCAACCGTCTTTCCCCCAAGTACTTTGTTGGTAGCAGCAGTTATATCTGAATCGTAAGAAAATATGGAAACAAATCCGCACGCAAAATCCCATGCCGTTATAGTTTCGTCATGACTTACAATCTTACAATAACAAAAAATCTTATGTATAATGCTTTGTACTTCATCGCAAGAGGGACTCAAATGTATCATATCCTTTAATTCTAAAATAGCAGATAAATATTCATCTTTGGTTTCTTCACTAAGTTCTGGTACAAGTTCATGAGATAACATTTCAAGTCGGTTAATTTCTGTATCCTCAATATTCTGAATATCATCAATTTGGGATATATACTCTATTGAACTCAAAACTTTTTGCAATTTTTTATCCTTGTCAAGATATTCGATAAAATCGGTCAGATAACTATTGAAATCTGTACTTCCCATCAATACATTTGGAGGATATGGAACAAAACCGACTCCTTTAACATATTTCATAAATTCAATCAAAACTTGAAGTTCCTTGATTTGTTGTTCATATTTTTGAATTAATTCGTTAAGAGAATCTCTAACACTGATTTTTTCTCCCTGAGTCAAATCTTTTATTTGAGCATAAGAAAGACCCATTTTTCGACACAAGTATGCATTCCAAACGATTTCCACTTCTTCTTGCGAATAAGTTCTTGGAGTATAATTTTTATTTATAATCCATTCGTTATCATTTCTTTTAGGAGAAATCAAACCTTGTCTTTCGCATTCACGAAGAAAATTTCGGTCAATACCTGCTTTTGTTATATCTTGTGTTTTCATGATTTTCCCTCCTTTGTCTATATTATAATAAATGGTATTACACCGTTTCAATAGCTTTTATAAAAATCATTAAATTTTTTGTAATAAATATCCACCCTCATATGAAGTGATCCAAAAAGTGTCTATCTTTTGAGGTTCATCTCTATAATGGGTGGATATTTATTATGTTATTGCTCCAGCATGATCTTGATGATTTCTTTATCGGTCTCGCCCATGCCCTCTCTGGCAAGACGTCCGATGTTGCGTATGGTATTTTCAACGCCTTTCGTCACGATGCCGTCGCCTGCATAGAATTGCCGTCCCGTTTTCGCCATTTCATAGCCCAAGATGCCTGCTTCGACCGCCATTGCGATCTTCGCGGCACAGGAAGGCTTCGCGCCGTCACAAATCGTACCGGACAAAATCGCTACGGCGTTTACGATCGTATGGGCAATCTGAGAATACGTACCGCCAAGCAAAAAGGCGATACCTGCACCGCAACCACAGCCCGCACTGATCGCACCGCAATATGCAGACAGACAACCGATTCCCGCCTTTTGATGCACCGTCACGAGATTCGACACGATCAAAGCACGGAGCAAGCGTTCATGGTCGATGCCATGCTCACGGGCGTAAATGATAACGGGGACAGAAGCGGTAATGCCTTGGTTGCCGCTGCCGGAAATGATGCAGACCGCCAGCTCACAGCCACTCATGCGCGCATCTGAGCCTGCGGCGGCATACGCTCTGGCGCGTCTTGCCGTATCGGCAACGCCGATCTGCAAAAGAAGCTTGCCGATCGATGCACCGTAAGAATGTTTCAAGCCCTCCTCGGCAATCGTCATATTCAGCTCGATCTGCTTTTCCAAATATGGACGAAGCTCATCAAGCGGTACTTCCTCCGCAAACGTCACGATATCCCGCACGTTGAGAAGATTTTCCCGAAGCTCCTTGGCGGATTCCGCCGTTACGTTTTCATCATGCGTTTCACAATATCGACCGAGCAAGGAAACGTCGTTTCGCGTTACGGCTACCACGTTCGTATGGTTTTCCTTGATGCGGACCGTCGCTACGTCATCGCCGCGCTTACCCGTCAGCTTCAGATCAAAGCTGCATCGGGAGTTGAGTTCATATATCTCGATGTTACATTGATCTTTATACGCCGCGATCTGCTCGATATCCTGTTCCTGCAAAACGCCCAAGACCTCAAGCTTCTGCTCGTAAGCATTGGCGATCACACCGGCAGCAACCGCGCTTTCGATTCCGTGCATACCGCCCGTCGCGGGAACGACGACGCTTTTGACGTTTTTGATGATGTTACCGCTCAGACCTACGGAAATCGCTTCCGCTCGACCGCCAAGCACGTCGGTCAAGATAGATGCCGCATATGCAATGGATATCGGCTCTGTGCAACCCATGGCGGGGCGCAATTCGTCCTTCAGTATCGCAGTATAGCTCGTAATGATGTCAGATGAAAGCATAGTCTTATTTTCCTCACTCAAAAAATCAATATTTATTGCATATAGTTTATCATATCCAGCCGTTTTTTTCAATAGACTTTCCTAAGATTCTTATGGGAATCACATTTCAAAGCCAAATTGATTTTTCGGCTGAATGGATTTAATTGGTATTATACTTGACTTTTTCGCTTTTATATGCTATAATATTATCAAAAATAAAGGTATGCTTTATGCGGTGATTCGATAAGGCAGCCTCAGTAGGAGTATATTATGGCAATTCAACTGTTCGCACTTCCTCATAAGCACAGCAACTTTCCTCTGCGTTTGGCGAAAGGGCATTTTGCCACCAGCCACAGCCACTTGAACTATTATATCGACTTCACGATGTCCAAATATCGTCTTTCTGAGGCTCGTGCCGGCGCGCAGATCCTTTGCAATCAGCTTCCTCTTACACAAATCGTGGATACGATCCTTTGCTTGGACGGCACCGAGGTGATCGGCGCTTGCATGGCAAGTGAGCTGACCCGCGCCGGCTACGTAAATATGAATGCACATCGTACCATCTACGTCATTTCGCCCGAATACACCAGCGGCAGCCAGATGATCTTCCGCGATAACATCGCGCCCATGATCGTCGGTAAGCACGTTTTGGTTTTGGCAGCTTCTCTCGCAACCGGTTATACCGCTCGCTCCGCTATCGAAGCGATCCGTTATTATCAAGGTATTCCCGTCGGCGTTTGCTCGATCTTTGCTTGCGTGGAAGAATGTGAAGGCTTCCCCGTTCGCAGTATCTATAACAAAAACGATATTCCCGATTACGAAAGCCATTCCGCTCACGATTGCCCCTTGTGCAAGGCAGGCATCAAGATCGACGGCTTGGTCAACAGCCACGGCATTTCCAGCTTGTAATACATTTTTAAGCCATCCGAGAGGGTGGCTTTTTTTGTACCAAAAACCGAAAATGCGAAAAATTCCAAGCGTATTCCCTGCTTTTTTCCGATAAAGATTGATTTTTGGTGCATAATATTGTATACTGTATATAAATAGAAATTTTTCCACAAAAAGGAGGATATCATATGGGACTTATCAAAGCAGGACTTGGCGCTCTCGGAGGCGTACTTGCCGACCAATGGAAGGAGTTTTTCTATTGTGATGCGATGGACGAGGACGTTTTGGTCACGAAAGGCCGCAAGCGCGTAAGCGGTCGCTCTTCCAACACCAAGGCATCTGACAATATCATTTCCAACGGCTCGGGGATCGCCGTCGCAGACGGACAATGTATGATGATCGTTGAGCAAGGCAAGGTCGTGGAGGTTTGCGCGGAACCCGGTGAATTTACCTACGATACATCCACAGAACCATCGATCTTCGCAGGCTCTCTCGGTCAAAGCATTCTCGATACCTTTAAGGCGATCGGTAAGCGCTTCACCTACGGCGGTGACACAGGCAAAGACCAGAGAATCTATTATTTCAACACCAAAGAGCTGATCGACAATAAGTTCGGCACGTCGACACCGATCCCCTTCCGCGTTGTGGACCGCAAGATCGGTCTTGACGTTGACGTTTCCGTCCGTTGCTTCGGCGTATATTCCTATCGCATCGCCGACCCGCTCATGTTCTACACCAACATTTGCGGAAACGTAGAAAGCGAATATACCCGCGACCGCCTTGACGGACAGCTCAAAACGGAATTTATCAGCGCGCTTCAGCCTGCCTTCGGCAAGCTTTCCGATATGGAGCTTCGCCCCAATCAAATCATTTCGCACAACACCGACTTGGAGATCGCCATGAACGAAGCGCTCAGCGCAAAATGGCAACGCCGCGGCTTGCAGGTCGTCAGCGTTGCACTCGGTTCGGTCACGCTTCCCGAGGAGGATGCGGAAATGATCAAGCAGGCACAGCGTACCGCCATCATGCGCGACCCCACGATGGCTGCCGCGACCATCGTCGGCGCACAGGCTGACGCGATGAAGGCTGCCGCTTCCAACTCCGCAGGCGCGATGAACGGCTTCGTCGGCATGGGTATGGCAATGAATGCAGGCGGTGTCAACGCGCAAAATCTCTTTGCGATGGGTCAAACACAGACAAGACAGGAAGCACCTGCCGTATCGCAAAGCGCCAATACTTGGAAATGCACTTGCGGTGCTACGGCAGAGGGCAAGTTCTGCCCCGAATGCGGCGCAAAGAAGCCCGCGCCCGCGGCTTTGGGCGAATGGACCTGTACTTGCGGCGCAAAAAATACGGGAAAATTCTGCATGGAATGTGGCGCGAAAAAGCCCGAGGACGGTTGGCTCTGCTCCTGCGGTGCGAAAAACAAGGGTAAATTCTGCCCCGAATGCGGCGCGAGAAAGCCCGCAGGCGTTCCGCAGTACCGTTGCGACAAATGCGGTTGGGAACCCAAAAAGGGCGCAAAGCCGCCGAAATTCTGTCCCGAATGCGGCGACCCCTTTGACGACGGAGATATCAAATAATCGATCGGAGGTTCATCATGGCAAACGTATTGGAATATAAATGTCCCTGTTGCGGCGGCGCTGTCGCCTTTGACAGTAAGACGCAAAACATGAAATGCCCCTATTGCGATACGGAATTTGACCCCGAAGCGCTCGCGGAAGATGAAGAAAATGATACCAACCAGGACGATATGCAATGGGAAACTTCTCCCGGCGCCGATTGGCAGGAGGGCGAAGAAGAATCGCTCCGCGCTTACGTCTGCCATTCCTGCGGCGGTGAGATCGTCAGCGACGAAAATACGGCGGCGACCTCTTGCCCATTCTGCGGAAATCCCGTCATCATGACGGAAAGACTTTCGGGATCTCTCAAGCCGGATTATATCATTCCCTTCAAAATCGACAAAAAAGCGGCAAAGGATGCTTTGTTCAAGCATTACCGCGGGAAAAAGCTCCTGCCCAAAATCTTCAAGGACGAAAATCACATCGATGAGGTCAGAGGTATTTACGTGCCGTTCTGGCTTTTTGATGCAGATGCCGATGCCAATATTCGCTATAAGGCGACCCGCGTGCGCGTTTGGAGCGACAGAAATTACGATTACCGCGAAACGTCGTTCTATTCCATTCATCGCGGCGGTTCTTTGGGCTTTGAGCGCGTTCCCGTGGACGGCTCGGAGAAGATGGCGAATGCGCTCATGGAATCCATCGAGCCCTTTGACTTTTCGGACGCGGTGGATTTTAAGACCGCTTATCTTTCGGGATTTTTGGCGGACAAATACGATGTAGATGCGGAACAGAGCATCAAACGCGCCAACGAACGCATCAAGACCAGCACGGAATCTGCTTTCGCCTCCACGGTGCATGGCTACGCTTCGGTGATCCCCGAATACAGCAACATTCGTTTGCGCGACGGCAAAGCCAAATATGCGCTCTATCCCGTCTGGATCTTGAACACCACGTGGAACGGACAAAAATACACCTTTGCCATGAATGGGCAAACGGGAAAATTCGCAGGCGATCTTCCGCTCGATAAAAGCGCTTACGCCAAATGGCTCTTTGGGCTGACGGGGATCGGGAGCGCCGCCGCGATGGCGCTCTTCTATCTGCTTTGGCTTATATAAGGAGGTTCGGATATGAAAAGATATTTTACGCTCATACTGGTGATCTCCTTGTGTCTTTTCCTCTGCTTCCCCGTTTCCGCAGGAGAGCAGATGCCAAGACTCATCGACGAGGCTGACCTGCTGACAAACAGCGAGGAAGCTTCCCTTTTGGCAACGCTGAATGAGATCAGCGAAAGACAAGGTATGGATATCGTCGTTTTGACGGTCTATTCCTTGGACGGCAAATCGCCGCGTGCGTATGCCGATGATTTTTATGACAACGGCGGTTACGGCTACGACGGCATTTTGCTTCTTCTCAGCATGGAATTTCGTGATTGGTACATATCGACGAGCGGTTACGGCATCACGGCGCTGACTGACGCGGGCATCGATTACATCTCCGACCAATTTCTCCCTGCGCTCAGCAGTGGGGAGTATGCAGACGCTTTTACGACCTACGCAACGCTTTGCGATGATTTCATCGACGAAGCCAAGACAGGAAAGCCCTACGATATCGGCTCACTGCCCAAGGCACCTTTTGCCGTCGGACAAAAGCTCCTGCTCTCTTTGGTCATCGGATTTGTGATCGCGTTCATCATCACAAGCATTATGAAATCCAAGCTGAAATCCGTCAAGGCGCAAGCTGCCGCGAACAATTACGTGAGAGCGGGCAGCTTACAGATCACACACAGCCATGACCGTTTTCTTTACCGACACGTTGACCGCAGAGCAAGACCCCAAAATAACGGTGGCGGCTCTTCCACACATACGTCTTCCTCGGGCAGATCGCACGGTGGCGGCGGCGGAAAATTCTAAGTATACGAAAAAGCAGGAGCGACGCTCCTGCTTTTCATTTGTATAACGAAAACCACGCGATAGTCGCGTGGTTCAATAAAGGCTATTGCCGATAAGCAGAAAACAAATAAAAAGTCAGGGCAGAATGTCCTTGTGTCAAAGGCTCCCTCCGGGAGGGAGCTGGCGAGCGAACGCGAGACTGAGGGAGCACGCGCACGCTCAATCATGCAGTTGAAATGAGGCGAGAGGGAGAACTATAGTTTTCGCGGGCTCCTTCCACCGCAAGCGGTCCCCCTTCCTCCCGGAGGAAGGCTTTTTACGCAACCCGTTTACGGGTAGCAAGTAGCAATTGCGTGGCTGGCAGGCCAATCTAAAACGCACTTGTGCGTAGCCAGTAGAGTGTAGGGCTATGCCCGAAAATGAAATACCACCCGCTATGCGGGTGGATATTTATTGGATATGAGGAATCATTTCCGCAATTTAATCCTTCCAAACGAAATGATAATTGATGGATTCACCGCCGTCCACAAGGATATTTTGTCCTGTGCAAAAGGTGTTGACAACGGTCAGAAAATACGCCCACTCGGCGATCTCCTCGGGGGTCGCCCATTTTTTCAGCGGTGTTTCCTCCATGATATGCGCCCAAAGTTCGGGATCATTCATAACACATTCATTGAGCGGAGTCAAAACGCCGCCCGGGTCAAGACTGTTACACGTTGCGCCAAACGCCGCCACACGCAGAGCGACGTTTTTGGTATAGGAGAGGATACCTCCCTTGCTCGCGCAATATTCGGGAAATTCCGCGCCCGTATGCGCGCTTGCCGAGCCGATATTCAAAATGGATTTGATATCCTTTTGAACGCCGTAGGTTTCGGTGATATGGATCAGCGCCTTCAAATTGACGTCGATATCGTTTTCGTTTTGCGTTCCTGCGTTGTTGATGAGTATCTGGACGCCCGAAAGCGCAGGGAGATTTTGATAATCGCGCACATCACAGGTATAATGCGTATACCGCTCATGAGAAATGCTCGCTTCTTGTCTGTCGATGCCCCAAACGATATGCCCCTTTTGCAAAAAATGCGCCGCGATCGCCCGTCCGATGCCTTGTGTCGTTCCCGTGATCAAAACATTCATTTGATTTTTCTCCTTTTTTCGATATAGTCCAGATATTCTTTTCCGACGTGATTTTGTTTCCATCTCGTGGCGATGCGATAGCCGATCGGTGAAAATACGATCTCCATCATAAGCTCCGCGACCGCGCCCGTCAGCGCACACATCGCGCATTGCAAAACCGTCCAATGAAAGCCATCCCAAAAGACGGGAGCAAAGCCGACGAAAACGATGACCGAAAAGATGAAATTATCCAAAAATTGTCCGATAAAGGTGGAAACATAGGTACGCATCGCATACGCGAGCTTGCCGTCGGGATCTTTTTTGAAAGCGCGTCCGATCATCCAGTTAAGACGGTTATTGATGACGGCTGAGGACAGAAACGCCACCGTACTGCCAAGCAAAATAAACCACGTTCCGCCGAATATCTCATCAAAGGCGCTATAATCGTTGGCATTCGAGGGAATGACGCTCGCCACGAAAAAGATCAGACAGGTCAGCAGATTGATGCCCGTCGCCAAAATCGAAATGCGGTTGGAGGCTTCGGGTCCGAAATGCTTCGTAATGATATCCATACACATAAAAGAGAGCCACGATATCAGAATACCGCCGTCAAGCGCGATGATATCGTTTTGAAAAAGCGTTTTATTGGCAAGCAGGTTCATGCAGATGACGCTCACGACAAAGAGCGTTACCACCGTGGCGGGGATACATCTGAGCAGGATCGCCGTTTTTTCCTTTTCTTCTATCATCCATTTTTTGATGGTTGCCATATTGATATATACTCCGTTTTTATCCTATCAAGGGGTTTTGCCTTATTATATCATATATTTTCATAAGTTTCAAGAAAAATATCCACCATTGCCGAAGCAAGGTGGATATTTTTATAAAGAGAATGTATATCAAAAAGCAGGCATGACTCTGCTTATGATATGTATTTTCAAAAGAGGCGGAGGCTACATCAAAAGTCCCAAAGCAATCCCGAGAAAAATCACGGCAAAAAACAAAAATCCCGTTGCGCGCTGAACCGTCAGACTCATCACCGTATGAAACATGTGCTTCCAGCGCCAAATGCACGGGCGCTCCACCTTTTGCAAAACGTCCTCCATCATTTGCAGATACGTTTCGGAAAAGGCGACTGCTTCTTCCTTTTCTTCGTTTATTTTTTCAAGTCCCTCGCAGCATGAACGAGCCAACGCTAAATTCAAAATTTCCAAGCCGTTCTTTTCCTTGCCACTCAGTTTTTTTACATCCATTTTTCTCATGCTTGCCACCTCGGTCTTTCAAAACATAATTTAGGCTTCGATCCATCTATAACATATAATCGTTCGGAAATGTCTCTTGGTTTCACTTTTTGCGAAAATTTTTATAAATTTTTGAAAAATCGCCCTGACAAACAAAAAAGCGGGAAACGCCCGCTTCAATACAAAACGGTCCTCCGAAGAGAACCGTTTGAAGATATTATTTTTGGAAGGTATATTCGCCGCAAGGCAAGCGCCATGCGCCGTTTTCCATGTGCTCTGCCATATCGGTGAAGCGCACGCCGTTTTCCGCGAGAACGTCTGCAAATTCATCTGCAAGATACACGATACCCTCACAGCCGAACGGAATCGAAAGCGTAAGGGAAAGCGTATTTTCCGCATTTTCCCAAGCGCAAGCAACCTTGCCGTACATCGATTCATGACGCGCCTTGGCGTAGCTCATACCGCAGGAGATGGCGGGACGGAACACGATACGGCGGAAGCCGGGCGCTTCTTCGTCAGGCGCGATGCCCGCAACGTATTTATAAAGGAAAGAGGACATATCGGAGAACATATGATGATTATGCGAGCCGCCACCGTTCCAGCACTCCCAAAGCGTCGTTGCACCGCGGCTGATCCATTCGCCAACACCGGGGAAGGTCCTTTGCGCGAGCATCTTATGACCGACGTTGCCATAGCCCATCGAGCCAAGCGTGTGCATGACGAATTTATTGCCGAGAACACCGAAATCAAGATGGTCGTCCTTTTCTTTGATTTGGGAAAGCAAGGTATTTAGCAATCCTACGCGCTCTTCTTCGCTATCATAAAGCTTGAAGTAAAGCATGACCGCCGTTGCCGTTTGGCAATCGCCCTTGACCATATAATGCTCCGCATCGAAAAATTTTTCGCGGAAGGTCGCGCGGATACGGGAGGCAAGGTCTTCATAATAGCAAACGTCGTCCGGATAGTCAAACATTTTCGCAAGCTTTGCCGCGGTACAAGCCGCATGATAGAAAAAGCCTGTATCCGAAACCTCGACGGGACAACGGTAAGAGCCCATATTGATGCTGATGGCAGGTCCTTCAAAGGGCGCGCACCAGTCACCTGTGCCGTAATGAAGCGTGAGATCCTCCGTCATGGTTTCCATAAAGTCGATATTTTTCTTGATGGCTTCGTAATTCTTTCTGAGGATCTCACGGTCGCCGTTATAAAGATAGATATTCCAAGGAATCATCCAAAGCGCGCTCGACCAGTCGGGTCCCATGAGTCCGTAATAGCCCCAGCCCGTCGAAGGAATGACACAGGGAATCTGTCCCGCGGGACGCTGAGAGGTTCGGATATCTCTGCTCCATTTGGAAAGAAATGCACGCATACCGAAGTTTGTCAGCATCTGCTCGGAGGAAAGCATCGTATCGCCTGTCCAGCTATTCTTTTCTCTGTGCGGGTCATCGAGCGGTACGGATTGCATATTGGAGATCGTTGACCAGCGACAAAGATGCTGAACACGGTTCAAAAAGTCATCTGAGCAGGAAAATTCGCCGATATCGGCAAAATCGGAATGGACGGCAATCCCCAACACGTCATCGAGAGAAGGCTCGTAATCGATGCCCGAAATTTCGATATACTGGAAGCCGTGATATACGAACGTAGGATGCCAAACCTCCACGTCATCGCTCTTTTTCGTATAGCGGTCGGTCTGGAAATCGCCGCTCTTGACAAAGCTCGTCAGCGCATAAAAGTCAAGCTCGCCGTCTTCGGTCAGCATATCGGAATAACGGAAGGTCGCCGTCGTGCCTGCCGCGCCGTGGATATGATATTCTCCGTAGCCCGCGATATTCTGCCCGATATCGAACGCCCAACCGTTTTTGGTCTGCCACTTTTTGACGGGTCTGAATGTCTTATACACACGGATCGGCTCCATTTCCTGTGCGATGAGAAGTCCGCCGGGGCTTTTGCATATCTTCGTTCTCTGCCATTCGCTGTCATCGTAAAAGGCTTCCGTCCATGCGCCAAGCTCCAAGCGCGCATCGTAATATTCGCCGTTTCGGATACCCGTGAACGTGATCGGTCCAAACGCGCTTTTCCAGGAGGTATCGGAACAGACGATCTCCGTTTCACCGTTATCATATACGAGCTTGAGCTCGCAGATCATCTTCGGGGGATTGCGCCACGTTGCCGCTGTGGTGTTCCATACGTCCTCGGTAAAACCGTTATAAAAACCATTGCCGAGAGAAACGCCGATGGCATTCTTTCCCTCTTTCAAAAGCGATGCCACGTCGTATTGCATATAATAACATTCCGCATCGTAACGGCTGTATGCGGGGGACAGGATATCGTCGCCTGTTTTTTTGCCGTTGATGTAGCTTTCAAAATAACCGAGTCCGCAAATCGTGAGATAGGCTTCTTTCAGATGCTCGCCGACAAAAAATTCTTGTCTTAAATACTGCGCGGAGGTCGTATTTTTCGGAAGCCGCGCAAGTGATATCCATTTTGCGGTGAATTTTGTACCGAGTTTGCCCGTAACGAAGGTCGCGGGGGCGCTTGTCAGCACCTCGCCCTGCTTTGTTTCACACATAACGGCGTAATAATATCGGGTAACGGGCGAAAGCGCCTTGCCTTCATACGGAATAAGCACCGTTTCGTCGGTTTCGGAAAAACCGCTATCCCAAACGTCCGCTTCGCCTTTCGTCAGCAGTTCTTCATCCGTTGCAACGAGGATTCGGCGTTTTGCTTGTGCGTCGCCTCTCGTTTCGGAGAGGACCTTATATGAAAAACGCGGGAGAGTATCCACTCCGCACGGGTCTTTCATGTAATTGACGGTTAAATCGCAGATATATGACATAAGAGTACACTCCTTTTTCTTTGATATCAACAGTATAGCAAATATTTGAAGATATTGCAAGATTTCTTCGCAAAAAGCAAGCACATGGTAGACTTTTCACCGAAATGATGCTACAATATTCTTATCAAATAGCCACAAGGAGACCCGTATGAAGACCATTGCACCGAATTATTATACAAAATTTCATTGCATCGCAGACAAATGCCGTCATAGCTGTTGCATCGGCTGGGAAATCGATATCGACGAGGATACGCTCGATTTTTACCAAAGTATTGGCGGTGATTTCGGAAATAAACTGCACGAAAACATCGAAAACGATGGAGAAAGCGCACATTTTTCGCTCGTCGGCAAGGAGGAACGCTGTCCTTTTCTGAAAGAAAACGGACTTTGCGAAATGATCCTCACGCTTGGCGAGGATGCGCTATGCGATATTTGCAGAGAACATCCCCGTTTTTATCATGTGCTTTCCGACCGCGACGAAGTGGGACTCGGGCTTTGCTGTGAGGAGGCGGCGCGCCTCATTCTCTCATGGGAGGGTGACACCGTTTTGGCGGTCATCGATGATGACGGCGAAGACACAACGCCGACCGCATGGGAAGAAACGCTTTTTTCCCTCAGAAAGCATCTTTTCGTTCTTTTGCAAGACCGAAAAAAACCGATCCATGAACGCGCAGAAGAAATGCTTGCATTTTGCCACGCTGAATTTCCAAATAAAACGCCTGCCGAGTGGCGTGATATTTTCCTTTCTCTCGAACAGCTCGACCCCGCGTGGAGAGAAACGCTCGAAAGCCTCGGCGCATCGCAAAACGTCCCTCTCTCCGATTTGGAAAAGCCCTTTGAAAATCTGCTTTTATATTTTGTTTATCGACACACCGCAGAAGCCGCGGACGAAAAGGACTTCTCTGCCCGCGTTTCGTTTGCGTATCTCGGATATCATATCATTCGCTTGCTTTGCGCCACAAAAAAAGCACAAACGGGTGTCTGCGCTTTTCATGAGCTTTCAGAACTTGCCCGCCGTTATTCCTCGGAGATCGAATATTCCGAGGAAAATACGGAGGCTTTGCTCCACTTATTGCGATAAATTGAATGAAAGTATTTACAAAACATTATTTTTGCGGTAAAATAATACAAGTTTATAAACAAGGAGGAGTTTTATGAGCACAAAATTCGGCAAACGCGCAAAAAGACCGCCGCTTTCCAATTTGGATAAAACACTTTACGGCGTACTCATCGCGCTTTCCGTCATCATTCCGCTTTCCCTGCTCATCGTTATATATATTTATGACAGCACTTTTCTGTTTGCAGACGAAAGCATCGTAGCAAGCGATTCGTGGTTTTTGCTTGCCTGTATGCCAATTGTTCTTTTCGTTTCTCTGACGCTTGGTATCCTCGGCTCTTACGGTCTTAGAAGCAGACAACCGCTTTTCGGCAATCCCAACTTCGTGCCGAAGGCGTTTTCACCAACGCTCAAGGTATATCCCCTCTTTTCCAAGGATTTTCGTGAAAGCCCCGAGCGAAAAAAATATCAGCGAACCGCTATTATTTTGCTATGTCTACTCGTTGTTTTTATCTTCGTTTCGATGCTCGGCTTTTTCCCAAGAGAAACGCTTGACAAAAGCGGAACGCTTCGCACACACAATATGCTAAATCAAGTTACTCACACAGAATACCTCGAAAATGCGGATTACATTTCGTTTGAGATCGAGCGAAATGACGCTCCCAAACGCCGTACCTATTGGTATCTCCGAATGGATATCTATTTTGAAGATACAAGCTATGGATTTCGTTTGCATAATTTCGCACCCATGTCCACCAAGGAAGCCCTGCATTATATGCTTTCCGTCAAGGAACAATTCAAGGGACGATACGAGCTTCGCAATGTCGAAGCAATAGACAAGCTGATGCAAAAAAACTACACGTCAGAGGAATGCGCTCTCATTTACGAGCTTTTTAATCAATGAACATCAATTTTTTGAAAAAGGAAGTAACTTTATGAAAGTCATTATCGCAATCGATTCATTCAAAGGCAGTCTTTCCACGTTGGAAGCGGGAAAAGCCGCCGCAGAGGGCATCCAAGCCGTATACCCCGAGGCTGAGATCGTCATTTCGCCCTTGGCGGATGGCGGCGAGGGAACGGTGGATGCGATCTTATTGGCAACCAAGGGAGAGCGCAAGGTCATTCCCGTCCACGACCCGCTCGGAAGAAATATCACGGCAAGCTACGGCATCATCCGCGAAACAAAAACCGCCGTCATCGAAATGGCGGCGGCAAGCGGTATCACCTTGGTTTCCGAAAATGAACGCGATCCCTTTTATACAACAACCCTTGGCGTTGGCGAAATGATTGCCGATGCGATCAAGGAGGGCTGTCGGGAATTTATCATCGGTATCGGAGGAAGCGCAACGAACGACGGCGGTATCGGTATGCTTTCCGCGCTCGGCGTGAAATTTTTCGACAAAGACGGAAATATCGTCGAAAAAGGCGGTATCGGGCTTCGGGATCTGGAAAAAATTGAAGTGGGTTCGATGCTTTCCGCACTCAAAGAATGTCGTTTTCATATCGCGTGCGACGTGAAAAATCCGCTTTGCGGAGAAAACGGATGCAGCGCCGTTTTCGGTCCGCAAAAGGGACTTACGGCAGAAAATATCCCTCTGATGGACGCTTGGCTTTCGCATTATGCGGAACTTACCAAAACGGTCAACCCAAGCGCAGATGAAACGTATCCCGGTTGCGGCGCGGCGGGAGGACTCGGCTTTGCCTTTTTATCGTATCTGCCCGCAGAGCTTTCTTCGGGTATCGAGCTTGTGATGCGTGCGACGGGGCTTGAACAGCATATGAAGGATGCGGATATCGTCATCACGGGCGAAGGCAGGCTTGACGGACAATCCTGCATGGGAAAAGCACCCGTCGGTGTCGCCGCGCTCGCCAAAAAATACGGAAAGCCCGTCATTGCCGTTGCGGGCGGTGTGACCGAGGAAGCGTCTTCCCTGCATGAATACGGCATCGACGCCTTTTTCCCCATCGTTCGCACGCCTTGCACGCTCGGGGAGGCAATGAAAACGGAAAATGCGTACCGCAATCTGAAGCATACTGCGGAGCAGATCTTCCGCGTTTTGAAAATACAAGCCCTGTATGGAGGAAACCATGTTTGAATTTTGGGATATTTATGATGAAAACCGAAACCTGACGGGCAGGATACACGAGCGCGGAAAACCGCTCGCCGACGGAGAATATCATCTCGTCGTGCATATCTGGGTGCAAAACGAAAACGGCGATTTTCTCATCACCAAGCGCGCCGCGGATAAAATGCCTTTCCCAAACTGCTGGGAATGTACGGGCGGTTCTGCCCTTGCGGGCGAAACGAGCCTCGATGCCGCGCTCAGAGAAACGCTGGAGGAAACGGGGATCGACCATTGTGCTTCCGAAAAAAGATGCGTCATCTCCTATCGGCGCGGAGATTGGTTTGGGGACGTTTGGCTCTTTCGCACAAGCTTTTCGCTCGCAGACGTCGTTTTGCAGGACGGCGAAACGACGGATAAACGCATGGCTGACAAAGAAACCGTTCTCAAGATGAAGCAGGACGGCACGTTTTGCGCTTACGATTATATCGAAGATTTCATGGCAAGGGTTTGATGACGCGCCATGCCTCGATCAGCCTTTCCATCGTCCACGCGGCGTTTGCGGGACTTGTCGAGGGCAGATAGACGGCACCTCCACCGATATGCTTTTGATACAGATGGTGGGCAAGCTTGCCGTTTGTAAAGACCGCCCCGATATCGGCTTTTTGAAAAATCTCGGAAAAATCATTCGGAACGGCGTTGCGGATACTCGTATCGGCGGAATTTTCGATATCGCAGGACGCGATCACGTCCCATAGTGCAATGCCGTTTTGCAAAAGGAACGCTCTTTTTTCTTCGACCGTCGTCGGGAGCTTCGCACCGAAGACGGCAGAGGTCACTTTCCAGAAGCGGTTTTGCGGATGTCCGTAGAAAAAGCCCTCCTCTCGGGAACGAACGGAGGGAAAGCTCCCGAGAATAAGTATTTTGGAGCGTTCGTCAAAAACAGGTAAAAACGGATGCTGCATAGTAGCCCCTTTCTTATCGCACTCGAATTTTGTATTTTTTGATAGCATATTGACATTTGAAAAAATTCATGGTAGAATGTTCATATTACACAAACAGAAAAGGAGATAGACGGTATGGAAGAAAGATTTGAAATGTTCACCCTGTTGCTGACCAGCATTTCGAGAAGCATCCATAAAATCAAGACCGAAGAAATGGCGGAATTTAATCTGAAAAGCTCCCATCTTTCCTGTATCTATTATCTTTATAAGAATAAATCGTTGACCGCAAAGGAGCTTTGCGATATCTGCGAGGAGGACAAAGCCAATATTTCCCGCTCCATCAAGCATCTCGAAGAAAACGGCTATCTTTCCTGCTATTCCAAAACGCAGAAGCGATACCAATGCCCGCTTCGCTTGACGGAAAGAGGTATCCAGGTCGGGAAAAAGATCTCCGAGCGTTTGGAGCAGATCATGGAATCGGCAAGTATGCATCTGCGCGAGGAGGACCGCGAGGCAATGTATCGCAGTTTGATGCTCATCAGCGAAAATTTGCAGCAGCTTTGCGAAAAGTATGATAAGAAAAAATCGAAATTTTTTCTCAAAAATCCGCTTCGCCGCTTAAAATTCCCCGCCAACAGTTAAAGAAACAGACAATGCCAATAGGCGATTCTCCTTTTTGGGAGAATCGCCTTTGTTTTTTAAGATGACGTTGTATAGGAAAGCGGTATCTGATAGGTCGTTTCGTAGATGTGCTTCCAGATCTGCTCGTTTTCCGCCATCATATATTCGATATTTTGGCGGTAGGTGTTTTCTTCCTTGGGATAGATGGGCGCGCCGACGTGAATGGTATATTCCTGAATCGCAAAGCCATCCTCTCCGATGATATCGGAATCCTGCATCGTAATGAAGCAAGGCAAAACGGGAACGTTATTTTTCGCAGCAAACATATACGCACCCGATTTCAAGGGCTTGGGCTTACGGTAATTCCACCACATGCTCTGCTCGGGATATACGAGTACGAAATGCCCCGCCCTCAAAAGCGTATCCACCGCCTCCGTGAATTTACGGAGCGTTTTCGGATGGGAAGAAAGCGGAAGCGTATTGCAATGGCGCATGAGAAAGCCGTAAAAGCCCGGGAAGGAGGTATAATTTCCCTCGCGGATCACACGGTAAAAGGTTCTGTTTTTCTGCTCGGAGGCTTCATAGGCAAGCTGGATCGCAAAGCTATCAAACGCATTGAAGTGATTGCAGGTGATGACGGCACCGCTTTCCAAAGCTTTGAAATGCTCCAGCCCCTTGATCTCCTTGATGATGAGCTTTTTATCCTTGAGAAGATCATCGACGAATGCTCTCGCCATCTTGTACGCAGTCGCAGTCTTGACCTTTTCTGCGGCGCTTTTGCGAATGTATTCGATATCATCGGGCATGAGGACCTTGCCGGGCGGGTCGTCCTCAACGTCCTCATCAAAGCGTCCGTTTTTTTCAAATTCTTCGATCTTTTTGACGATGGCAACACGGTCGGGAGCGCGTTTTTCCTTGTTGATGCGGTTCAAAAAATTGTCTTCTCGGTTCGTTTCGCTGACGGCAAGCGCCAAGAGCTTATCGCAGGAGATGCGGTCCCTTTCGCGTTCCGCGTCCGTATATGCTTCTTGGATCGCCAAAATCTCCTCGTAGACGGAGGTCTCCTTGGCGTATTTCCAGAAGATATCCCCATGACGGCAATCGGCATAGTGCCAAGGCTTGCTGGTCATGATATAATGGAGCACGCAGGCTTCCTCGATGGGATAGGGGATCTCACCGAAGATCTCCGTATTCCATCTTTGATCGAGCCAATATACGTGATCCTTGCAGATCAGATTCAAATAGTCCTCGTCCTGCGTCACAACAAAATTGTATATATGCAGATATTCGATGAATTTATCCAATACCGCACGCAGTCTGAACTGCTCGCAGTTGATCAGAAGCACGCCCGCATTGAAAAAATTATGACGGGAGATGCCGATGACCTTTTCCACATAGGTGCCATATTCATCGACCTGCACCATCGCCTGCTCATGGCAAGCGCCGAGATAGGAATCCCCGATATCGGTATGATAGAGCTTGCTGATATCGCCCTGCACGACGGTATCGCTATCGATATAGATGGCTTTTGTATACTCGGGGAACATTTCTGCGATAAAAAGACGGTAATACGTCGTTTTGGAATAATAATCTCTGATCGGGAGCTTATCCGAAATCGATTGCATATAGCTCGTTACGTCCTCAAAGGATACGGTGAAATTATCGTTCGCAAGGGCGTAAAGTCTTTGCATCATGCCCTCGGTGATACCCGTATGAAGAACGTACACGTGATATTGATATTCTTTGGATGCGTTTGCGATGATGGAATGGAGGGAAACGATGGTATATTTCACGAACGTATCGTCGCAAGCATAAAAAATCGGAATGATCTGCTTATCCATTTGCCATAACCTCTCTGTTATATTTTTCTTTCAGATAAATATATTCGTATAAAATATCGTCAAACTGATAATATCGGAAAATCTTATGCACACGGCTGACATGCCACTGCTTGATGTTATCCGTATGAGGATACGGAAGCCAAAAGAGTCTTTTGGAAAAATGACGCACGACAGTATGCTGATGCAAAAACTTTTGGTCATTGAAGCGCTGAGGGAGCATCTTCTTTTTCGTCGTAGCGCGAATGATGGCGCTTTGATCGGCAAAAACGAGCTTTTTCGTTTTGATGAGGGTACGCGCTTTTTCGAGAAGTCCCGTCTTTCGCATCTCCGCCAAATTGAAAAGAAGCACGCCTGCGTTGACATAATTCGGAGAAATGAGATACTTGCCGTAATGGTCACGCGCCGCCGCGTATTCCACGCCGCTTATGTCGATATCATACAGCAAATGGATATCGCGGTTGAACATGATATCGATATCCAAATACAAAATCTTATCGGGGAGCTCCGTTACCTTATCCGCAAAAAGACGAATGAGCGTATACGGCGAGCAATATGCGTCTTCGTTCGGGCAACCGCCAAATTCCTCCATATAAAGCGAGGTCACGTCGATCTTGATGGCACGGTTTTCCGAATGATAGGTCTTGATGACACGTTCAAAAAACGCAAGCTGTGCATCCGTTACGGGGAGATACGTTTCTTTGATATGCGAAACGTCCATCGTAAATACGTAAAACGTGAACGGTTCTTCTGAAGCGCTTCGTTTCAAAATCGATAACGCGCAGGTAAGCATACCGTCAAATACCTTGTCGTTACCGCAAAATAAGATATTAACCATTTGTTTCTTCCCTTTTTCTATACTCAATTTGAATCACGGTTGAATGTTTTGCCCGCTCACACATGGCTTGATACACCTTGTCGCGCAGCGCCTTTCGCCTTTCTCTCTGCGGAAGATGCTCGTCGGGATAAAAGGGTCCGTCGATATAGGTCACGATATTGGGCTTTTTGGAAAATCTGCGCTTCTGATAGGTATTGGTAAAGCAATATACGGGCACGCCGCATTTGATGGGATAATAAAAGGAATCCTCCGTAAAGGGGCGGATCCCCGTATAATAGGGCCAGATATGCGCCTCGGGATAGATGACGACCGCGTGATCTTCTGCGATGCGCCGTTCCACCGCCTTCAAAAAGTTGCGATACGCTTTCATATCATCGGGGAGAGGCAACGCGCCGAGAGAGGGCGTGATCCTGCCGAGAAACGGCATGGAAACGTTATTGGGATGCACGATGACATAATTTTCCTTGGGGATATTCAGCATATTGGGGATAAAGGCATCTCCGATATCCTGCGTATGATTGCCATAGAGAAAATATCCGTCACGCTTGCACAGACGGAATTTTTCGCGTCCGACGACCGTATGATGAAATTTAAGCTTGGTATAGCCGTAAGCGATCGGCGTGAAGATCATACGATACCAAAAGAAATGCGTCAAGCGCTTCCACAGGGAATCGTGGCAATACTGATAGTTTTCGTCAATTTTTTTCGGCGTAATCATGGCAACGGAAAATTCATCGTGCAATTCGTCTGTATAATAGATCACCTTTCGCTTATCCACACCGCAGCCTCCGTATCGTTTTCATTGCGTTATATCAACAAGTTGTATCAACAACAAGCAAAGTATAGCATAAAAATCTCATTTTGTCAACCAACATTCACCAAGTTAAGCAATTTTTAATCCTTACGACGCAAAAAGAACCTCGTATATCGAGGTTCTTTTTGCGTTTATGCATTTTCCGATACGTTCTTTTCAGCATACGTTTCCACACAATAGCCCTTATGACCGCAATTCGTGCAGACGAGCTTTCTGGTGGTCGGGGTATGATTTGCCCAGAACATTTCCTTGAAACGCGGCTTGAATACCGTATGACATTCAGGACAAATATACGCAACGCGCTTGAAATAGTACATCGATGACAGTACGGCAAAGATGGTGGCAACGCCGAGCCAGATCAAGAAAAGCCACCAAAAGCCGTTCGTGATCCAAAGAATGATGGATACCCACTGCAAGATCGAAACGGGTGTGCCGAAGATCACCATGAGCGCTCTCATTTTTTTCAGTTTGTTTTTGTTTTTCATCGTGTACGCTATATCACCGATGGATTCAACGGAGAAATTCGCAACGCTTTTCAAGCCCCGTTGCAAACCGTCCAACGCATCGAGCTTTTTCTGCAAGGCATCTCGTTCCTCACAAAGCGCCGCTTTCTGCTGTTCAAGCAAAATGGAAATGACGTTTTCGGGGTGCTCCTCGGATAAAAGCTCACCGATGCTGTTGATGGAAACATCCAGTTCACGGAGAAAACAAATCGTTTGCAT
Source organism: Clostridia bacterium (assembly GCA_017937845.1). Classification (GTDB taxonomy): domain Bacteria; phylum Bacillota; class Clostridia; order Oscillospirales; family CAG-272; genus QALR01. The sequence continues at coordinate 32,161 of JAGBCV010000006.1, forward strand.
TCGTTTCACATCTTCCTCGGAATACAGTCTTCTGCCTCCCTCGGAAAGCTCGCTCGGAATAAGGAGCCCTCGTGTATCATAATATTGAACGGTTCGGACGGATACGCCGCAAAGCTTTGCGATCTCTCCCGTCGTGTATTTTGACATAGCATTCACCTCCTTCGCCACCTATCATAGCACATAACGCGGCGTGACAAGCAACCCCTTACGCAAGAGGATTTTTCAATTTTTCAAAAAAATATTCGATTTCATAAAGAAAAAACGCCCGCAGGCGTTTTTTCTTTATCTGATATCCGAATTATGCTTCGGGAACCCACTTAGCATAGAGCGAGAAGTCTTCTGCACCCTTTTCGATGACGGTCTTCATATCGTAAGGCTTTGTAAATTCTGCATCGTAATACCAACCTTCGAGCTTCATGCCCTTCTTCTTGTTGGAGATGCTCTTGAGCCAGCCGGAAGGAATTTCGAGCGCCTTACCGTAGGTAGCCTTAACGGTATATGCCTTTGCGTCTGCATCGCTGAACAAAGAAACGTTGCAGTTGGTCTTTTCCTTGGGAGCGGAGGACGTTGTGGTGTCGGCTGTTGCTTCTACGTAACCGAGGTCAGAGGTGAAGTAAGCTTTGTAATAATACTTGGTTTCAGGTGTCAAGCCTTCGATAAGAGCGGTAAAGGATCTGCCGTCTTCTGCCATGGTCGCATTTACTGCCTGATAATCGGTGGAGAAATCGGGGCTTGTGGAGATCGCAACGGCACATGCGGTGATATTGGTATTGCCAATAGCAGCGAGCTGACCCTGGAGGGTGATGCTGTTGTGTGTCTTTGCGCTGTATGTAGCGGTGAGCTTGGGCAAGAAGTCCTTTCTGCCGCTTGTGATCTTGACGGTCATTTCAGAGCCGGGAGCGCTGAGGACCTCGATATGGAGATTGTAGTTTTCCGGGCCTTCCCAATCATCGGGATAGGAGTTCAGCGACTGGATACCGTTGGTTACGGAACGGAAATTACCGGAATCAAAGACAGCCGCGCTGAGATTATCGGGATCATAGTAATAGAACGGATCGTAAGGAGCGGTGTTCATCATATAACGACCTTCTGCATCGTAGCCTTCACGGAAGAGCGGAACGATCGCAGGGTCATGACGAACGCCGTTGAGCGCGGTGGATGTGGAGGCACTGCCTTCTACGAAAAATCTATCGCAAAGATCCTCGTCGATATGCCATACCATGATACCGCCCTTGGAATCGCCGCCTGTAAGTTTGGATTCAAATCCTTCCTTCAAACGGATCTCGATCAGATAATATTCGCCGGGGTCTGGAGTATTGACGCGGAGAATCTTATACTGGTCGGTGAGTGTAGAGCTGATGGTATAAACGCCGTCTTCTACGACCTCATAATCTGCCCAACCGAGATAGATTCTGTGGTAGGGGTCGAGGTATGCGGGACGTGTACCGTTTGCAAGGTGGTTACCGTTACATTCGAGAGAGAAGTTATAAGCGCGAGGCCAGCCGCCGATCGTGCCGCCGCCGTGACCGTTACGGTTGGTATCGTAAAGGTCTTCTGCGCCGAGGTTATGAGCAAGCTCGTGAGCAGGTGTACCGCACTGCATGATACCGCCGCCGCTGCCAAATTCACCAAAGTTGGAAACCTTGGAGAAGGTCATATCGTCGCACCATGCGTTGAGGGACTGAGAAGTACCGTGAACCTGGAACTTCTGCTTACCGCCCATGTCGGTCGTACCGTTGGAAGCGTCCTGACCGGGGTTCAAAATGACGACACCAAGCTCGGTCGCGTCGATCTTGCCGTTGTCGTTGAGGTCGTACTTGGAGTAATCAACGTAGGGGTCTGTCGCTTCAAATACGTTGGTGATGGAGCCCTGAGCATTACCGGATGCGGAGGGGTGAGGAATCGGAACGGTCACTTCGATAACGCCTCTGTCGAAAGCGGAGCCTTCGGGAACGACGTCAAATACGAGAGGAACGAAGCGGAACGCACCCATGGTGAGCTCTTCGTAATAATTGGAAAGAGAATAGCCGTCGCCAAAGTATACGTCCCAGTGGTCAGCGATATCGGAATCTGCCCACTGCTCGCCGTAATAATCCTTGGAGCCGTCGCTGTAAAGCTTCTTGGGGTCATTGGGATCCCAGTCGTCTTCGCCGTCGCCGTCCGCGTCAAAGTTCGCAAGGATAACGATAAGCGGAATTTCTTGGGTTTCTGTTACGGGGTCTGCCGTGATCTTAACGGCGTTTGCAACCTCTTCAAGAGGAAGAACGATCTTTTCTTCTTCCACGATCTGCGTTGCGAGAACGGTTTCAATATCCAAAACCGTCGTAGTTTCTGCGGGGGTGGAGTTCTCTGTGGTGGTGACGTTTGTCGAGCCGTCTGTCGTGCTTTCCGCGGGGGTCTTGTTGCACGCAACGACGCTGAACATCATGAAAACAACCAAGAGAAGAGCCAAGATTTGTTTCATTTTCATAAAACAGTGTCCTTTCATTCATATCAATATAGGTATTTTTATTGTATCATAATTTTTTTCTTTTGTCAATCATCTATTTTCGTCGGAGCGGACAAACTTTTCGCAAGGTTCAAAATCGGTCATATATCTTTTTGATGCAAAAAAGAGAGAAGAAGCACAAAAGGTACATTTTTTTACTTCATTCGTTGACAACGAAGAAAAGATATGATATACTGAAAATGGAAAGCATCCTTGTTTTTCCGCAAATACCAATATTTTATGAAAGGAGTAGTCTATGAAAAAACTGCTTTTGCTCATTCTCGCGTCCGCTATCCTGCTTGCTGTCGGCTGTGAAAACGCGGCGCAGACTACGACTTCCCAGGAAACGACAACGGCGGAAACGACCGCAACGGAAACAACACCTACTACAACAGAACAAACGACAACCGCTGAAATGACCACAACTTTGCCCGACGGCTTATATTGGGACTTTACAAACCCCGAAGCAGTCGAAAGTATGCAGGAATCCTTACGACAAGAAGCCATCGAAAGCATCAACGCCATTCCCAAAGAAGAAAAAGTGCAAATCATCCTCCCGAAAATGAGTTGGATGGCAAGTCCTGTCTGCGATGAACTGAACGAAAATATCGATCCCAAGAATATCGTCGTGGAAATGGCGCAGGACACCTATCATATTACCGACAGCACCTTTGTTGTCAACGTTACAAACAACTCGGATTACGATATTACCCTGTTCGGCTCCAAGCCCATGATCGAATCTTACCAGCCATATGTCTTCGGTGGTTATCATTTTGGTAACGATGCAAACGCAGGTTGGATTCGTATCCCTTATATTTACCATTATGGGATGCAAGTTCCAAAACGCACGACCCTTGCTCCCGGTGAAACCGTATCTCTTTACTTTCACAATGATGAGCTTAATTATTTATACGATGAATTTGATATGAAACTCACCGTTGGAAAGACGCGTCTTGCCGTCTTTATGAGCGGCGGTCCTCGCTATGCGGAATTTGAAGTCATTGAATAAACCTCGCCTCTCCCAAAGCATACGCCCCCGAAACACATGAATAAAGGAGAACATCATGAAAAAACTGCTTTTACTTATTCTCGCGTCCGCTATTTTGCTTGCTGTCGGCTGTGAAAATGCGGCGCAGACTACGACTTTACAGGATACGACAACAGCGGAAACGACCGCAACAGAACAAACAACAGCGGCTTCCACAACAACGTACCCGAGCATGGAGCCCTTCCCAAAAATCGAAAACTGGACACCCGACACCAATCAGCCATGGAACTTCACCCCCGTTTGCCAACACAAAAATTGTGATAGCCACGTCACCGTCACCATGGCAAACGACACCTTTGCGGAAGTTCCCGAATCCATCGAGCTTATCATCGAATACACACCCGAAGACCCTCAAAAGAATCCCATAAATTCGACCTTCTGTTATTATGGCGTATATTTGGAAAAGCTATATGATTACGTATATTCTCCGACAGACGCTGAATATCCGAACGCTTGGATTCGTCTGCCCCTTTATCCAGAGCAAAGAGCGGGCAGAAGATTCGGTCCGAAGATCACGGAAAATATCGTATTCGAGGAAAAGCTCCCCGAAGGCGTAAAGCTGACTCACGGCAAATACCGATTTGTTATTTGCGTCGGCAATGAGCCTCAATACGTTTATTTTGAGATCAAGGCATAATACGCTATTCTCCCAAAGCATACGCCCCCGAACCCGACAAAATGGGTTCGGGGTTCTTTTCGCTTTTCTTTGGGGATTGACTTTTTATCCGTTTTATGGTAATATAAAATTCCAATGTTCCAAAAAAGAAAGGAGCAACACCATGCGTCTTGATAAATTTCTTTCCGAAACGGGAACGGCTTCCCGCACAGAAAGTAAAAAAGCCGCTCGCGCAGGCGGTATCACCGTAAACGGCATCACGGTCAAAGACCCCTCACAGCATATCGACCCCGAAAAGGATGCTGTCGTTTACATGGGTACGCCCGTGCTTTATCAAAAATTTATCTATCTTATGCTCAATAAGCCCGACGGCGTGCTTTCCGCAACCGAGGACGGCGAGGGACAGACCGTTCTTGACCTCGTTCCCGAAAAATACCGCAAGATGGGGCTCTTCCCTTGCGGCAGACTCGACAAAAATACGCTCGGACTTCTCATTCTCACCAACAACGGTCCGCTTGCCCATAAACTGCTTTCCCCAAAATGCCACGTGGAAAAAACGTATCGCTTTGAATGTGAAAGACCGCTTACCGATGCAGACTGCGACCTGCTTTGCCGCGGTGTGGACATCGGTGAAAAAAGCTCCACACAGCCTGCGAAATTGAATCTCTTTTCCGACCGCTCGGGGGAAATTACCGTAACGGAGGGCAAATTCCATCAGATCAAGCGTATGTTTCAAGCCGTTTGTAATAAGATCACCTATCTCGAACGTGTGAAATTTGCTGACATTCCGCTGGATACGACACTCAAAAGAGGCGAGTGGCGTGAGCTGACGGATGCGGAAAGAGAGCAGATCGAAAATAAATAAGTAATATAAGTATCCCATTGGAGGTTCCAAAAACATGGAAATTCTTGAAAGACTCAGCGAAGAGCTTGGCATCAAGCTTTCGCAAATCGAAGCCGCGGTAAATCTTCTTGACGAGGGTAATACCATTCCGTTTATCGCGCGTTACCGCAAGGAAGTCACAGGCTCGCTTGACGATGAACAGCTCCGCGCACTTTCCGACCGTCTGAATTATCTCCGCGGTCTGGAGAAACGCAAGGAGGAGGTCTACAACGCCATCTTTGAACAAGGCAAGATGACCCCCGAGATCGAAGAAGCGCTGAAAGAAGCGAAAATTCTCGCGGAAGTGGAGGATATCTACCGTCCGTATAAGCAGAAAAAGAAAACGCGCGCATCCGTTGCCCGTGAACGCGGACTCACTCCCTTGGCTGAGCTCCTCATGGAGCAGGCGGATAAGTACGACGCAGACCTCACCGTTCTTGCAGAAGGCTATATCAACGAAGAAAAGGGCGTGGAAACTGCGAAAGCCGCTCTTGCAGGTGCAATGGACATCATCGCGGAAGACATCTCTGACGATGCGGATTATCGCCGTGATATCCGCGCACTGACCTATGAACACGCATTTCTTTCCGCAAAGCAGGCAAAGGACGAGGATTCCGTCTACGCCATGTATTATGATTATAATGAAAAGATCAAGGTCGTTCCCTCTCACCGTGTGCTTGCCATCAACCGCGGCGAAAAGGAAGAATTTTTGAAGGTCTCCGTAGACATCTCCAAGGATATTCCGCTCAACTATTTGCTTTCTAAGGTCGTCAAAGCACCGAAAAGCCCTGCATTTCTCTACGTCGTTTCCGCGATGGTAGACAGCTACGACCGTCTGATCGCGCCCTCCATCGAGCGTGAGATCCGCTCCGACCTTTTTGACGTGGCAAGCGAAGGCGCGATCAAGCTTTTCTCTCAGAATCTCAAAAATCTTCTGATGCAAGCGCCCATCAAGGGAAAGACCGTCCTCGGACTTGACCCCGGTTACAGAACGGGCTGTAAGCTTGCCGTCGTCGATAAAACGGGCAAGGTTCTCGATACCGCCGTCATCTATCCGACAAAGCCCCACGAAAAGACCGAACAGGCAAAGAAGATCGTCAAAAATCTCGTGACAAAATATAACGTCGATATCGTTTCCATCGGCAATGGTACGGCATCCAAGGAAAGCGAGATCTTCGTTGCCGAAACGCTCAAGGAAATCGGCATCGGCACCAAGTATATCGTCACGAGCGAAGCGGGCGCGTCCGTTTATTCCGCCTCCAAGCTCGGTGCAGAGGAATTTCCCGACTTTGACGTAACGCAAAGAAGCGCCGTTTCCATTGCGCGCAGAATCCAAGACCCGCTTGCCGAGCTCGTCAAAATCGACCCAAAATCCATCGGTGTCGGACAGTATCAGCATGATATGAAGGAGGCGCGCCTTGACGAAGCGCTTTCGGGTGTCGTTGAGGAATGTGTAAACGCAGTCGGCGTAGACGTCAACACCGCATCGTATTCCCTGCTTGAGCATATCGCGGGCATCAACGCGACCTCAGCCAAGAACATCGTCAAATACCGCGAGGAAAACGGCGAATTTAAGAAGCGCTCCGAAATCAAAAAGGTTCCCCGCATCGGCGCGAAGGCGTTTGAGCAGTGCGCGGGCTTCCTCCGCGTTTCGGGTTCGGACGAGATTTTCGATAATACGGGTATCCATCCCGAATCCTATGAAAAAGCGACGCTCCTCCTCGGCAAGTTCGGTTACACGAAAAAGGACATCACCATTCAAGGGCTCAAGGGGCTTCGCAAAGCGGCTGACCTTTACGGCATGGATAAGCTCTGCGCGGAGCTTGCCATCGGCGAGCCGACGGTCATCGATATTTTAAGCGAGCTGGAAAAACCGGGACGCGATATCCGAGATGACCTGCCCATGCCCGAGCTTCATTCCGATATCCTCGATATTTCCGACCTTTCCGTCGGCATGGTGCTGAACGGTGTTGTACGCAACGTCATCGACTTTGGTGCGTTTGTTGACATCGGCGTGCATCAGGACGGACTCGTTCATGTTTCTGAAATTTGCAAAAAGTTCATCAAGCACCCAAGCGAGATGCTTTCCGTAGGAGATCAGGTCAAGGTCAAGATCAAATCGCTCGATATCGCCAAAAAGCGCATCGGACTCACCATGAAAGACGTCTAATAAATTAGTAAATCAAAAGTCGATTCTTACCCCCAAACCGCGTTCCGCGCTCTTTTGTGCAATTATAACAAATATATTTCTGAAATTTCGGAGATTTGCCATCTTCCAAAATTGACAAATCTCTGCTATAATAAGATTGTTACTAAATGTAGTTAGTTTTTAGTTGTATTTTGACAAATATGGTGTTTTTCCCGATTCCTGTTTGTCTGACATCGCTCATCGGCGGCTGAGTGATGGAATCACAAAAAATGCTTTTGTCGCCGAGAACGGAGTCAAAATTATGGCAAGCCTTTCCTTGAGACACATCTACAAAAAGTACCCCGGCGGTGTAACTGCGGTTTCTGACTTCTGCCTTGAAATCAAAGATACCGAGTTTATCATCTTCGTAGGTCCTTCCGGTTGCGGTAAATCCACCACACTTCGTATGATTGCCGGACTTGAAGAAATTTCCGAGGGCGAACTTTTCATCGGCGACAGACTCGTCAATGACGTTGCCCCCAAGGACAGAGATATCGCGATGGTATTCCAGAACTACGCTCTGTATCCTCACATGACTATTTTCGATAACATGGCGTTCGGTCTTAAACTCCGCAAGATGCCCAAAGAAACCATCAAGCGTAAAGTTGAAGAAGCTGCTCGTATCCTCGAAATCACTCACCTTCTCGACCGTTATCCGAAGGCTCTCTCTGGTGGTCAGAAGCAGCGTGTTGCGCTCGGTCGTGCGATCGTCCGTGACCCTAAGGTATTCCTTCTTGACGAACCGCTTTCCAACTTGGACGCAAAGCTTCGTGCTGCGATGAGAACCGAAATCACCAAGCTCCACAACAAGCTCGGTACTACATTCATCTACGTAACACACGACCAGGTAGAAGCTATGACCATGGCTACTCGTATCGTTGTTATGAAAGACGGTATCATTCAGCAGGTTGATACTCCTCAGAACCTCTACGATAGCCCTGTTAACACCTTCGTTGCAGGCTTTATCGGCACACCTCAGATGAACTTCATCAACTGCTCTCTCGTAAAAGAAGGCAATGGTGTATACCTCCAGTTCGGCGAAATCAAGATCAAGCTTCCTGAAGAAAAGGGCAACCTCCCCGCACTTCAGCCTTACATCGGCAAGGAAGTTATCGCAGGTGTTCGTCCCGAATGTATCGTTGATACTCCTGCTCAGATCGCAGTTATGGAAGACGCTTCCTTCGACGTATACGTTGACGTTACCGAACTTATGGGCGCTGAAATCTACCTCTACCTCATTGCAAACCGCGTAGTTGTAGACGAAGCTCTCGCTGCTAAGAAGAACATCGTTATCGACAAATCCGGTGAAGTTAAGCTCACTGCTCGTGTATCCCCCAGATCCACTGCAAGAGGCGGCGACACCATCAAGGTTGCTATCGATACTTCCAGAGTTCACATCTTTGACAAAGACACCGAAAAGTGCATCTGCCACTAATATCTACAATAAAACGCCCGCGCACGCGGGCGTTTTTAATACCCATCCATGTCAAGGAGGTTTCACATTATGAAGCTTTATATCAAGCAAAAAGTCTTTTCCATCGGCGAACGCTTCACCGTCAAGGACGAATTTGGCAACGATCGTTATTTCGTAGAGGGCGAATGGCTTTCCATTCCCAAAAAATTTCGCATCCTTGACGCGCAGAACCAAGAAGTTTTGCTTTTGGAATCGAAATTCTTTTCTTTCATGCCCGCTTATCAGATCATCCGAAACGGCGAAGTCGCGGCAGAAATCGTCAAGGAATTTTCCTTTTTCCGCCCGAAATATCGCATTGACGGCTCACCCTTTTCCGTAGAAGGCGATGTTTTTACGCATGATTACACGATCTTACGCGACGGCACACCCGTTGCCTCCATCTCCAAGGAATGGTTCACATGGGGTGACAGCTACATGATCGACAATTACAAGGGTGAGGACGAAGAAATGCTTCTCGCCATTCTCATCGTCATCGACTTCGTTCTCTCCCGCGATTGACTGCTTTTTCTTTTGGGACAAAGAAAAAGCATCGCAAAAAGAAAGCATACACTTCTTTTCTCTGCAAAGAGAAAAGAAGCAAAAGAGTTGCAAGGGACTCGTCCCTTGACCCGTTTTGCGGTGTGTATCTATACATAGCGAAAAGCTCCGAATGTTCGGAGCTTTTTTGCTATATAAGAAAAAATAAGATCATTCACATTCCGCTTTATGCAAATATATCACTGTAATGTTCCCAACATTGCCGCTCCGCCCCATTCGACGACGGTAAATCCTTCGCGCTCAAACGGCTTGATTTCGGGCGCTTCGACCTCGATGGGCTTTGTAAGGGGCTGATAGACCATAAATACGCGAAGAAGGCTATCGGGAGTCGGGGTGATGCTCAAAACCGCGCTTTCGGTATAAAGCTCGTTTTGGAACGTGATAAGATTATAAGGGTTATTCGCCATTCTCGGGAGCCAATAGGTGATAAAATCGTTGCGTTCACGGGGAGAAAGCCCCATTTTGGTGAGCGTTTCCTCCAAAAAATCCGCCGTTTCACTTCCCTTTACGACGTAACCGCGAGTCATATCCCACTTGATATCAGCAACGCCTTCCCAAAAGAGATAGAAATACTCCTTGCCTGTCGCGGCATCGTAAAGCGTACCGTCGGGAGATGCGATGACAGACCAGCCGTCAGCATATTCGGGATAGGTGCAGAGCAGCGTGCCGTTGTAATCAAGCTCGACCATGACGCCGGTTTCTTCCTCTGGATAGAGATAGATGACGGGTTTTTCTGCTTGAATCGGCTCCCATGGTGGATTGCAAGCAGTCATAGAAACGAGCATAACAAGCGTCAATAAGCATACGATACATTTTTTCATAGAAAAATCCTCCTAAATTTTCGATTTCATTTCTTAGTCGAAGATTCAGGAGGATTTTCTCACCCAAAACCAAAAATTTATTCTTTTTTGAAAAATTTTTGCGACATCTCATAAATCGCGGTCGAGCTGGCTCAGCTCGCGGTTTTTTGGCACTTTTTTGGCGGCAAAAAAGTGCCTATGCTTTCTTTTTGGTAACTTTTTCTTTGTCCCAAAAGAAAAAGTTACTTCTCAGAAATTGTTACATTGGCGGGGAGGATATCGGCTTGTAAGTACACGATCTCAAGAATTTGGGAAAGCTCGTTGGGTTTAAGTCCCTCGCTCTTGACGATGATATTGGCTTTATCGCCGTTGATAACCGCGACACATTCCTCGAAGCCCTTTGCCTTGACAAGAGATTCGATATTGGCTTCGGTTTCGATGGTTGCGGCAATCGCGGCGATATCGGCAAGCGCCTGCTCCTTTGCCACGTCGAGCGCGGTCGCGTCATCGACGACGCTTTGCAGGACTTCAATGGCTTCGTCACGTGCGCGCTGGCGTTCGATTTGAGATGCCGCAAAGAAATTCACGCCGTCATTCTTTTCGGCGTCTGTGGGCGCAGAATCGCCGTTTTCACCGCCTGTACTCGTCTGCGCGCCTGTGGGGTTATCGTTCGGGTTTTCGATATCATCCGCATTGCCGAAAAGCGACCAATTCACGTAGACCGCCACACCGATCAAAAGAACAGAAAATACGATGACAAAATTGCGTACGCCAAACTTTTTCCAAACCTTTGCACCGCCTGCAAAAAAGCTCTTGAACGTAAAATTCTTTTCTTCGTTTTCGGGAAGCTCCAGGATGTTGGCTTCCTCCGTCTTGCCTGCTCGCATTGCGGCTCTTTCTTCGTTTCTCATCTTAAAAATCTCCTTTGATATTAAAAAATATGGTTTCTATCTCAAAATCGGGCTTCAAGGCGTTCCAACGATACAAATACGATTGCTGGAAAGCCCGTACGTCGTGGAGATCACGCGGATCAGCTTCGCTTGCATCTCTGGGGAATCGCCACCCTTACAAGCGACCGAAACACCGATGATTTCGGGATAGATCTCTTTAAGCAGGATCGGGGAATCCGCGCCGCCATCCGTCCGTACCGTGATATATTCCTTCGAGGTGTAATTTTCTTTGATCTCCTCATTGGAAACGTACTGAAACTCACTCCCCGAAGCAACGCTCACGATGACACGAACATGGCTCGAACCCGTGATCTGCTCCGTTATGTTACCGATTTTATTCTCGATAAGCGCGATATATTCCAACGTCGCGTCATTTTTTTCCGAATTTTCTAAAGTTTTTTCTTCCTTTCCCTGCATCGAGCCGAACAATATCAGCGCCACGCCAAGTATGCCGACGATGACCAAGAAAAGACTTTTTTTCTTTCCCGAAAGTCCATCTAAAATACTCATAAATCTCTCCTAATCGGAAACCGTGATATTCGGGTTTCCCAAAAATTGCTCCGCAAGATACCGCCGCATCTCTTCCCTTTTGGCGCTTGAAATCCCCTCTGCGCGGACATCGATGGAAACGATCTCGATATTTTCGGGGTCTTTTGCATCAAGTGCGACGGAAACCGCAAGCTTTTCCGTTGCAATATCGTATTTTTGTGAAAGCAAGGCTATGATCGAGGCTTCCATATTTTCTCGGCTTGCCGAAATCACCGCCTCGGTCAAATTTTCTTCTATCTCCACTTGATGCTCCTCCACCTCCATCTCCACCTCCTCCAGCATTTCGGGAAGCGACGAAACGACGGAGATCATCGGTCCCATGATGGCGGCAAGCACACAAAGCGAAATGGCAAAATGGATATATTTTTTCTGTGCGCCGTCGGGTGCCATCGCATAAAACATTCCGCCGACGGCAATCACGACGATAAATTCTCCGAAAAAAGCAATAAAATCCTTCATATTCCCTCCGCTACGTGCTCGCCATCATCGAAAGCGACAACACGAAAAAAACGGCAGAGATCGCCATAATGGCGGCGGTATAGCCAAGAAAGGAAGCGATCTCCGTCATCAGCCTTGTTTCGTTTCCAAGCCCCAAAAGCCCTGCAATGAACGAAAGAAGCTCCAAAAACATCTTATGGAGCAAAATACGAATGACAGGGACCGCCACGAGCAAGCAAACGATGACCGCCCCCACAACGCCCGTCGCGGCTTTGATGGTGCCAAGACCGCCGATGACCGTGGAAAGCGCCTCGTTGACCGCGCCGCCGACGATTGGTACAAAATTACCAACGGCGAATTTGATGCCGCGCATGGCAAGAGAATCCGTGCTTTTGGCGATGATATTCTGAAACATCAGCACCGCCGAAAGACAAAGCGTCACAAAGCCGAAAATATACGAAATGATTTTGCGGATATACGGCGCGATCCCGCTGACGCCTGGCATATTGAACACCGCGGAAATGACCGAAAGGCACAAAGAAAGGCGAATCAGAGGAAATAAAACGCGCGCCGCAATACCTTCAAGTATTGCAACGGCAAGAAAAATCACGCCCGAAATGACCGAAGCAGACGTAAATTTCCCGCTTGCCGCCATGAACGCCGCCATCGTCGGCGTGATGCTTTTCATAAAAGAAGAAAGCGTCGTGATATAGGACTCGGCAAAGCCAAACGCCGTTTCCGTCACCTCGAAGATAGCCCCCGCCATGCAAAGCATACTGACAAGATCCATCGCCGTTTGCAGGCTCGAAACGGCAAGCGTCCCCTTGACAGCGTGCAAGATCGAAGAAACCAAAAACAGTCCCAGCAAAAGCGCAAAGCTCCGCGCCGCATCGGGAACGGCTTCCACCAATATTTTGACACCGATCTCCGAGAAGAAACGGAAATCAAAGGCATTCTGCACGTCAGAGGCATCCATCTCTTCAAAATCGGGAAGATAGTCCTCCAAGTCCTTCGGCGTTTCCACGTCGATTTTCGGCTCGTCCGCATCACCTGCCAATACAGGCGAAGTTAAAAATAAAAAAGAAAGCGCGAGCAAAAGCAAGGCAAAGCATCTTTTTTTCATCCCAAGAACCCCGCTATGTACGAAAGCAACAGCTTCAAAATCGGTATACAAAGACTCAAGATCAAGATCTTCGCGGCAAATTCCACCTTAGAAGCAATCGATGCCGCGCCGTTATCTCGGCAAACGTCCGCCGTCACCTGCGACAAAAGACCAATACCAAGCGTTTTCAAGATCATCGTGGTGTAAACGGAAAAGCCCGTTTCATCGGCAAGCGACGTCAGCGAACGAATCACGGAGGCAATCGAGCCGATGGAAAGCGCGAGCAAGATAAGCGCGGTCACGATACCCGTAAACGTCGCAAAATCGGGACGAAGTCCCTTGAGAACGACTGTTACGGCAAGCCCAAGCATTGCAAGCCCACAGATTCCGAGGATATTCACAGGTCAAAAATGCTTTTCACCGTATCGAAAAGCCCTCCAAGCTCCTGCACGAGCATCATCAGTACGATGATGATGCCCGAAAGCGTCACCATCAATGCTTGCTCATCTCGCCCCGATTTGCTGAGTATCTGATGCGCCACGGTGACGAGAATCCCCACCCCCGCGACCTTCAAAAGCAGTTCTGTATTCATAGCTCCAACTCCTCACACCACAAGAATGAGCGTCGCCGCGCCAACGGCAAAGCCCAACGTGCGGTAGACCTTGATATTTTTCTTCATTTCCGATTTCTGTTTTTCCGTTTCCGCCGCCAATGCTCTTGTATAATACGCCATCGTTTTGAGCTGCAATTCCTCGTTGCTTTTGCCGATACACGCGCCAAAGCCTTGTACGATGGCAAGCTGTGCTTCCGTCAGATGCAGATTCCCCTTGCAGGCATTGAGCGCAGATGTCCACACGTCAAAATACACTTCATCGGTTTCATGCGTTGCCAAGGCTTGCAAAAAGCCGACACGGGATAAAACATCGTTTTCTATATGCTTATAGATCAATTTTGTCGGCGCAAAAAAATAACCGATCTGATTTTGTATATAAGCAAAAAGCTCCAAAAACGCTTCACATTCCGCCGTTCGTGCGCGTTCGGTCTTTCCTGCGGAAATTCCCCACGAAAGCGACACCAAAAAGCACACGAAAGCCCCCAAAAGCTTCATACGACAAGCGCCTCCTTTTCAGCATCCAAAATATCAAAAAGAAAACTACCTGTTCCCTCTTTTCGGGAAAGCCCGATATAATACCGAAAAATATGATGGTCGTATAACGTGCGGATATTGGGGCGTTTCAAGAGCATATCAAAGCTCTCTGCGTGCGCGGTGGCGATCAGCGGAACACCGCTGTTTGCCGCGGAAAGTATCGCTTTTGCTTCCTCCGCGGAACCGATCTCGTCACAAAAGATCACCTCCGGCGAAAGCGTTCTCGTCGCAATTTCAATACCTTTGGCGCGAGGATAGCCATGCAAAACATCAACAAGACTTTCCGCAAACATACTTTTCATATAAATTTCTCCGCGGGTATCGATCAGCGCCACGCGCTTTGCGTGGTTTCCCTTGGAAAGTGTTGCCGCCATATCACGAATCAAGGTCGTTTTGCCGACGTTCGGCGGGGCATATATCAGCGCACCTTGAATGGATTCTTGACGTATATACCGCAAAATTTCATGTGAAGCTCCGCTTATGGGGTGCGGTATGCGTATCGAAAGCGAGGTCATGCCGTAGATACTGCGAATCGAATCTCCGCTGATACCTGCCCGCCCGCAAACGCCGATACGGTATCCGTTTTCCAGCATGACATAGCCCTCTTTTATGGTTTCACCATATGTATGCACCGAATCTTCACATAACTTTTGTAAGGTTTCCGCGACCTCTGCTTCATTGCAGATCACGTACGCTCCGCCAAAGCGCAGGACGTTTCTCCCTGCAAACGAAACAGACATCGGTGCATTGGCGCGAAGTCGGATTTCGGAAACGTATAAGGTTTGTCCCTTGATGGCGTTCAAAAACACCATCAAAGCCGAAGATACCTTTTCGGGAAAATATTTCAAAAGCTTCATGAGCTGTTCATCCAATTTTTTCACCTCTTTCTTTTTTGTTTCATTATATGACCTTGTCCGAGGAAGTATGCGTATAAAAAAAGAAAACCATCGTTTTCACGATGGTTTTCTTTTTTTATTATGGATTAAGAACCACTCTTAGTTTCATTCCACTTGCTTTCGAGAGCATTGACAACAGCCATGTAGAAGAAGTCACTACCGGTTGCTTCTTTTGCATCTGCCAAGTAAGCTTCCATATCGGTTGCGGTCTTGATACCCTGAACATATTTAGCGGAAGCGTCAGTTACAACGTCCTGAATGCTGACCTTGTCGCTATAATATTTGTCATATACGATTTCCAAGCAAACTGCTTCGATCACTTCGCCTTTTTCCTTGATGAGCTCGGATGTGTTATAACCCTTAGCCTGAAGGTCGCTTGCGAGAGCGTTGACGAGAGTGTTCATATAGTTCTGGTAAGTTACAGCGTTACTCTTAGCGAGCATGTAGTCACTGAGAGAGAGACCGATGTACTTAGCAAGCTCGTTTGTATAGAAGCCTGTTTCGTAAAGAAGATTGTAAAGATTGGTTTCTGCTTCTTCATAGGTCCACTTGTCGATCTGAGCGGAAGTGTACTTGGTACGAAGTGTATATACGAACATGGTCTTCATGGTGCTGATATACATATCGTAGTTTTCCATATGTGTCTGTGCTTCGGAGAAAGTTTCGTAATCGATACCTGCGAGCTCGCACATCTTGTCGTTTACTTTGATTTCTTCCTCGAGGAAGTGGTCAAAGAGAGTTTCAAGAAGGAGTGCATTGGAGATACCGGATTCGCCCTTATCGTAAGTGATCTTGCCGAAGATTTCGATCAAAAGCTTCTTGTATTCTTTTCTGAGGTTGTTGCATACGTTCTTGTATTCGTCAGAGGTCTTTGCGTAGGTTGCAAATTCTTCTGCGGAGGAGTTTACTTCGTTCAAGTAAATGTCCTTGATGCTGTTTTCAAATTCAGCCTTAACAAGACCGTTTTCGGTGAGGTATTCTTCATACATCACGTCGTATACGAGTTCAACGATGTCGGTCAAAGAATAGAGCTTCAAAAGACCTGCGCTTACCTTGCCTGTGAGCTTATCATAGTAAGCATCCTTGATCTTGGTTGCTGCTTCCATGTAAACCTGAGCGTTTGCCTTGGTTTCCTGGAATTCATCCCAAGATACGGTGTACTTGGTTGTCTTATCTTCGGGAGAAGTATATTCAAGGACGGATACCATGAAGTCCTGAACGAGCTTCACGTAATCTTCTTCCGTGAGGTTGTTCTGAGTTTCATAGTTCTGACGAACGTAGTTGAATACTGCGTTTTCAAAGTCAGCGTCTTTGAGGTTTGCGTACTGAGCAGCTTCTTCTTCTGTGAAGAGAAGTTCAGCACTCATAACGCGGAGGTAGTCAATGTTGTTGTTGTAGTTGGTAGCGCTGCCTCTTGCTGTCGCCAAAACGATGCTTTCGGAAGCAGGACGGTTCGCAACTGCGTACTTGGTCAAATCGATGCCGCAAAGAGCAGCGAGCTTGTTGTTTGCAAGAGCAGCAAGTGCGGTGTTGGAAATGATATCTGCGTATTTTTCAGCGCTGATCTTTTCAACGATTTTACCTTCGTACCAGGAGATTCTGAAGATATCGTGGTTATCGTTGTTGAAGACGTCGATATAGCTCTTCGCAACGTTGGTTACGTTGAGGTTCTTGCCTTCTTCTGCGGGGATAAGGTCACGGTTAGAGATACCGAGTGTGTAGTTTGTACCGTCAACTCTGAGAAGGTCGCCGTTATAACCGCTGTTGGCATCTCTTTCAAAGATCTTGAACGTTACGTCGGGGTAGATTGCTGTGTAAGCCGCTGTGAGCTGGCTCATGATCGCTTCGATGTAACCGATGGAGTTGTTACCTGTGTTGGGCATGATGGAAATGGTACCGCTCATGTTGTTCTTCTTTACATAAGGATCTGCATTTTCATCCAAAACGGTATAACCAACGGTCTTGAGGATAGCCTGACCTTCCTTGCTGAGGACAAATTCAATGAAGTCGTTATCAAGCGCAGAAGCTGTACCCTTTGTAACGAAGTTCAAAGGAGTGGACTGAACGCCGGGTTCAGCCGCAAGGCATTCTACGAAGAAGGAGATGTAAGCAGACTTGAATTCACGTCTCATGGTGTTACCCTGTGTGGTACCGTCAAGACGCTGATATTCGTCGTAATCGATGCCGATGGGTTCAAACACTTCGGTAAGACAAGCGCGCTTCAAGATTTCGGTGAGCATACCATCGAGTTCTTCATCGTCAACGTAGAAATACATGAACGGAGAGAGCGCGGAGTCAAGGTTGGTTTCCTTGTAGTAATCCCAAAGATCAAAGATCTGACCTTCTTCGGGATAACCCATGTAAACGTTACCGGTGAGAGCATTGTCCATCATGTAGGTATTGTTGCGTCTTGCAACGGTATAGCCGGTCTTGCCGTCTTCGGTTTCCACTTCAACGAGGTCATAGTTTGCAACCTCATCGTTTTCACCGTCGTATGCAACGCCATACTGAAGAATGTTCTTCACTTCGGGGTTGGTGTTGATCGCTTCGAGGATCTGAAGCGCTCTGGTTTCATCTGCGGTGTAGGAAGAAACAGCCATCATGCCGTCAAAGATCGCATCCATTTCAACGAAAGGATTCTGAAGGACCTTAACGTAGTAATCGTCACCAAGTTCTGCGGGGAGAGATGCATTGCCCTTCACAACGTTGACGGCGAACGCATCGGATTTTTCCGCAAAATAGCCGTTTTCACGGTATTCTTCCATCAAAATGAGATGGTTGGTATATTCGGGAATGTCAAAGAGGTTACGAACCTTAAAGTCTGTACCTTCTGCAACACTGTAACCGTAGATGGGGTTATAGTAGGTACCGACTGCAACGTCGCCTTCAAAGTAGGTATAGATACCGAGCGCATCGGGTTCTGTTGCGAGAACGGTTACGTTTTCGTTTGCCTTGACCTGCGCAAGGAAACCGTCCGCGTCAAGGTCGTCGTAAGAATCCACTGCTTCTACGTCGAAATCGTACTTGTCGGCAATATCCTTGTCGACAACGAGGTAAGTATATTCAGCAAGGAGATTGTTGTTCGGAATCGCCTTGATGTCACCCGTGATGGTTTCGAGCTGTTCAAAGAACGTGGGGTAAATGTACTGCTTGAATTTTGTAAATTCATTCACAAGCTTATCCGAAACGGAAAGCAGATAATCCTTGGAATCGAGATAATCGTACATTTCCTTACCGTCGATCATCAAAATGTCGATGGGAGAAGTAGCGTTCGGATATACGGTTTCGATCTTACCGTCTTCGTAAACAGTTGTCTGTTCAGCAGTGTAAACGGTGCCTGTGGAAAGCGTGGAAGCTTCGATCGTCTTGCCGTTCTGAGTCCATTTGCTGAAAAGACCCTTATTGTTGCTGCTGTCAGCCTGCGCTTTTTCAAGCTTGTCAGCGACGCTCTGCGCCATGCTGTTGTACTTTGCGATAGCGTTGAGTCTGGTTTTTGCCTGTTCAGCTTCGGCAACTCTCTCTTCGATGAGATCGATGTATTCGTCCGCTGTAACGAGGGTGAGTTCGATTCTTGTTTTGAACTGCTTCTCGAAGATTCTGTTCAAAGCTTCTTCGGTAGCGTCGATCGCTTCGGCTGTCGTTGTATCTTCCGTGATACCAACGAAATTCAATGTCATCGGCAAGGCTTCATCCGATGCGGCCGGTGCGGTTTCTTCACAACCTGCCATCAGGAATGTGCCGGCGATCAAACCGAGACACAAAACAAGGCTAATAATTCGTTTCATCATGTGGCGTTTTCCTCCCAAAAATTTGTCTTCCGAGCAGTCGGAAACTGAGTAATAATAACACTATATATTGTATATCAAAAATGCCACTCTGTCAAGGCATTTTTCGCAAACCGTTTGATTAAAATTCGTGAAAATTTCCATCAAGAGTTGGAAAAAACTTCGCTTTTTTGGGTCATTTTGCACAATATTTCGACTCCAAAATGGAAAAATTGGCGCACTCAAGTGTGCAAATATCCCAAAAGAAATCCGACAAATTGTGCAAATCAAACCAATCGTAGAAAATTTACAATTTTTTTTGGTTTAGTTCAAATAATCGCGGAGCTTTTTCGAGCGGCTCGGGTGTCTGAGCTTGCGAAGCGCCTTGGCTTCGATCTGACGGATGCGTTCGCGCGTGATGTTGAACTGCTGACCGACCTCCTCAAGCGTGCGCTGACGGCCGTCTTCAAGACCGAAACGCAGACGAAGAACCTGTTCTTCGCGGGGGGTAAGGGTATGAAGGACCTCGTTAAGCTGTTCGCGGAGAAGCTCGTAGGACGCGGCTTCTGCGGGCGCGGGAGATTCCTGGTCTTCGATAAAGTCGCCGATATGGCTGTCTTCCTCTTCACCGACAGGGGTCTCGAGGGAGATGGGGTCCTGCGCGATCTTCATGATCTCACGAACCTTGTCGGGGTTCATGTTCATTTCCTTTGCGACCTCTGCCGCGGAGACCTCACGACCCTTTTCCTGAAGCATCTGACGGGAGACCTTCGTCACCTTGTGAATGGTTTCCACCATGTGTACGGGGATACGAATGGTACGCGCCTGGTCTGCGATGGCACGGGTGATCGCCTGACGGATCCACCACGTTGCGTAAGTCGAGAACTTATAGCCCTTGGTGTAGTCAAACTTAGAGACCGCCTTCATAAGACCGAGGTTACCCTCCTGAATGAGGTCGAGGAAGAAAAGTCCCTTACCGACGTAGCGCTTTGCGATGCTGACGACAAGACGGAGGTTCGCTTCCACAAGCTCCTTCTTCGCCTTTTCGTCGCCCTCAGACATTCTGCGCGCAAGGTCGGCTTCTCTGTCCGCATCCAAAAGCGGAACGCGACCGATCTCCTTGAGGTAAAGCTTGACAGGGTCGTCGATCATCAGACCCTCGGATGCGAGGATCTTTTCCATATTCTCGGGCTTATCAAAGCCGTCAAGCTCCGCTTCGATATCGTCCTCCGCGCTGCCAAGGAGCGCTTCGTCGTCAAAGCAAGCGTTAACGTCGATGCCGAGCGCGCTGAGTTCCTCGTAAAGCTTGTCGATCTGGTCGATATCATAATCGGAATCACCGAGCGCGGCGAGGATCTCGCTGTTTGTCAGCGAACCGTTCTTCTTCGCCTTATCGATCAGATTCTGGATGTCGTTCTTGCCGGCACCCTCATCCGCCTTCTGAGAAAGAGCGTCTTTTTCTTCCGCAACGGCTTTTGCCGCCTTTTCTTTCTTGTTTTCCAAATCCATGTTTTCTATCCTCCAAAAATTTATATATCATTTCTTTTTTCTGTCCAGCAGGCTCCGAATATCCGCAAGATCGTCCTCAGATGCTTCTCTCGGCGCTTCCGCCTTGAGCGTTCGGATATGGTCCGAAAGCACCGATGCGTCGTTTTTGGAAAGGGACGCGCGCGAAACCTGCATTTTCGTGATGCGTGAGATCTCATCGAGCGTGAACGTCTCCGCAAGCGTACCGATATCAAAGGGGTCGTCACCGTCCAAAATGGCACAGAAGACCTTTTTATTGAAATCGGTGAGAAAATCCTCCGCCGAAAGCGATATCTGTCCGCTTCGTATCTCGCGCACGAGCTCGGGACGCAAAAGCAAGATACCGAGAATCGCCTCCTCTGCCCTTGCCGCCTTGGCATTCTTCACAAAATCGCGATTGACACGGTCGCCGTAGCCGAGCGTATCCGAAACGATACGCCGACGCATTTCCGCCGTTTCATCTCTGCGGTTTCGTCGCATCTGACGCTCCACGTCGTTTTTCATGCTTTTCGGGTCAACGGAAAGCTTTTCCGCCATTCTCGTTATGTAGATCTCGCGCTCCACGTCGGAATAGACCTCGGAAAGTACACGGCAAAGCTCGTCCGCCGCCTTGGTCTTTTCCTCGGGAAGCAGAATATTATATTTTTTCAAGACCTGCTCGCAAAGATAGTCCATCTTGCCCTGACTGTCGTCAAGAAGCGTTTTGAAGCGCGTCGCTCCGTATTTTTTGATGAATTCATCGGGGTCCTTTGCGCCCTCCAAGCGGAGCATCTTGACCTCCAAGCCCACCTCCGTGAGCATCGGAATGGCGCGTTTGGCGGCGTTTACACCGGCATCGTCGCTATCGTAAGCCAAAATGACCTTTTTGGTATATTTCGCCATGATGCGCGCCT
This sequence comes from Clostridia bacterium, assembly GCA_017937845.1. GTDB lineage: Bacteria > Bacillota > Clostridia > Oscillospirales > CAG-272 > QALR01. Next base: position 53,461 of record JAGBCV010000006.1, read on the forward strand.
GCTCGGTCGTGAGCGCCGTACCGAGCGTGGCGACGGCATTCGGAAATCCCGCCATATTCACGGCGATCACGTCCATATAGCCTTCGCAAAGGATGAGCGATTCCGCAGACGCCTTTCTCGCAAAATTCAGCGCGAAAAGATTGCGGCTCTTCTTAAAAACAGGTGTGTCGGAGCTGTTGAGATATTTCGGCTTGGCATCTCCGAGGATACGCCCGCCGAACGCCACGACGTTTGAAAAATTATCAATAATGGGAAACATGACGCGTCCGCGAAAATAATCGAAATAATTGCCCGTACGCTCGCTCTTACCGCAAAGGAACGCCGTTTTCAGCTCCTCGTCGGTATAACCGAGGCTGTGCATATGCTTTCTGAGTGCATCGAATCGATCGGGCGCGTAGCCAAGACCGAAGCGCTTGACCGCCGCCGCAGTCAGTCCTCGCTTGGCAAGATACGCTCTTGCAGGCTCTGCCTCGGGGGTGTGGAGCATCTGATTGAAAAAACGAGCCGCCGCGCGGTTCATTTCGTAAAACCGCGTACGTTTATCGCTTTCGTTCTCATGCTCACCCGTATCGGGCATGGCAAGTCCCGCACGCTTTGCGAGAAATTCGATGGCACCCATGTATTCGAGATTTTCTGCACGCATCACAAAGGAGATCACGTCGCCGCCCGCACCGCAACCGAAGCAATGAAAGGTTTCGGTATTGGGAAAGACGGTAAACGACGGCGTTTTCTCGCTATGAAAAGGACAAAGTCCTTGATAATTGGAGCCGGCACGCTTCAAATTGACATACGAACCGATGACGTCATCAATTCGGTTTCGGTATTTGACTTCCTCAATGAAGCTGTGAGGAATCTTCATCGCACCGCCTCCTTTCCTAAGATTATATAATCAATTCACCTTCCACACCTTGGGAATGAACAGATTTTCAAAAACGCTGATGGCATAACGGTCGGTCATGCCCGCGATATAATCGCAAACGCGGCGCTCCACGGAATCCGTTTCTCCGTAGATACGGCGCTCCTCCCTCGGTATTTTATCGGGATTTTTGACAAGATATTCATACATACGGCGAAGCATACCCTTGGCGCGTATCTCCTCTCCCTTTGCCTCGGGGTTTCGATAGACGTTTTCAAAGAGAAATGCGCGAAGCTCCATCATGGCGCTTCCGATCTCGGGTGTCATGAAAATATCGTTTTGCCCCGTCGAGCTCGTGATGATATCGTTGACAAGGGTCGCAATACGCTGAGAATGTGTTCTGCCGAGAAGCTCGAGTATCTCCGCGGGGATATCCTCGATGCGAAGGATCTTTCCGCGAATGGCATCGTCGATATCGTGATTGATATAGGCGATCCTATCCGCAAATTTGATGATGCGCCCCTCCAAGGTATCCGCTTGATGTTCGCCCGCATGATTGAGGATCCCGTCCCGAACCTCGTAAGTGAGATTCAGTCCCATACCGTTGTTTTCGAGCTTATCCACCACGCGTAGACTTTGGCGGTAATGGGTAAAATCGGGAGAATAGCACTCCTGCAAGACCTGCTCGCCTGCGTGACCGAACGGCGTATGACCGAGGTCATGTCCGAGCGCCGCGGCTTCCGTCAAGTCCTCGTTGAGCCGAAGACCGCGCGCGATGGTCCTTGCGATCTGCGCCACCTCCAGCGTATGCGTAAGCCGTGTGCGATAGTGGTCATCCTCGGGACAGAGAAAGACCTGCGTCTTATGCATCAATCGGCGAAACGATTTGGAGTGGATGATGCGGTCGCGGTCGCGCTGAAATTCCGTGCGCGTAGTACAAGGAGGCGTGAGCTGTTCTCTGCCCCGCGTGTTCTCGCTAAGACAAGCAAATTCAGAGAGATACGAATGCTCTCTCTCGCAAACCATCTGTGCAACCGTCATAAGCATCACCTCCGAGGCAGACATTCCGCCCGTTTTGTGTATCAACTGCTAATAAGATACGCAAAAACGCCAAAAAATCCTCTTTCTTTTTCAAAAAAATCAAAATTTTTTTGAATCTGATGTCAAATATCGTATCTCTCACCCGTTTTATGGGGTGTGAGCTTACCGTTTGTCATGCTGTAAACCGATTTTTCAAAGGCTTCGTATTCCTCTGAAAGCACAGCAAGACGGAGTTTGATGTTACCGCCGAAATCCGTGTCGTCCGTGATGATGGTGCGTCTGCCGATATCGTAGAGCAATTTATCGTAAAGCCCGTAATCGCAGATAACGGTACATTCCGTGTAATTCCGATACGTAACGATACCCGCTTCCTCGACCGCCATCGCCGCCGCCTTGGAATAAGCGCGGACAAGTCCGGGCGCACCGAGCAGGATACCACCAAAATAACGGGTCACGACGACCACCGCGCCGTCAACGCCGCTCTTTTTGAGAACTTCCAAAACGGGAACACCGCCCGTTCCCTTGGGCTCGCCGTCGTCGCTGTATCTGACGGCGTTGCCTGCCATGTAAGCGGACACGTTATGACGCGCATCGGCGTGCTTTTTCTTGATCTGCGCGATAAATTCTTCGGCTTCCTCCGCCGTTTTGATGGGCTTGGCATAGCCGATAAAAACGGATTTTTTCTCCGTAAATTCCGCGCTGGCTTCTTTTCCAAGTGTTGTCAAATTCTGTTCTGCCATAACGACCTCACTCGGCTTTGATGAATCTTGCAAGCTGTCCTGCCGTCTTGCTGTCGCAGACGGCTTTCACGATTGCGCCGTTTTCGGTATATTCGGTATCCAGCACGTTTGCATCGCGGTAAAGCGTATTGATCAGACCGAGCTTATCCGCAGGAAATGCAAAGGTGTATTCCTTTTTGCCCGCCGTCGCCAGCTCCTCAAGGCGCTTTACAAGCTCCTCCGTACCTTCGCCCGTTTTGGCGGAGATATAGACGTTCTGATGTGTTGGCGTTGTCGGGTGCGAGGCAAATCCACGGTCACATTTGTTATAAACGAACAAAACGGACTTATCCGATGCGCCAAGCTCGTCGATCAGGCTTCTCGTTACGTCGAGCTGTGCCATCGATTCGGGGTCGGAAGCATCGACCACGACAAGGATCGCATCTGCATAGCAGACCTCGTCAAGCGTCGAGCGGAACGCGCGAATGAGATGGTGCGGAAGATTGCGGATAAAGCCTACCGTATCGGTAAGCAAGATTTCTTCTCCCGAGGGAAGCTCGAATTTTCTCGTCGTGGGGTCGAGCGTTGCAAAGAGCTTATCCTCCGCGAGGATTCCCGCGTCGGTCAAATAATTGAGAAGCGTAGATTTTCCCGCGTTGGTATACCCTGCGATCGCAACCTTGAAGATACCCGAACGGTCACGGCTGTTTCTCTGTACGGCGCGGTTCTTTGCCAGCTCCTCGAGCGCCTCCTCCAGCGCATCCATACGGCGCTTGACGTGTCGTCTATCGGTTTCGAGCTTGCTTTCACCCGGACCTCTCGTGCCGATACCGCCACCAAGACGGGAAAGCTCCGTACCGTGTCCCGTCAGACGCGGAACCGTATATTTGAGCTGAGCAAGCTCGACTTGGAGCTTACCTTCACCGCTTGTCGCGTGGAGCGCGAAAATATCGAGAATGAGCATACTGCGGTCGATGACCTGCACGTCGCCAAGGTCATTTTCGAGGTTCTTGATCTGCGAGGGAGAAAGCTCGCAGTCAAAAATGACCATCGAGATCCCTCCGTTTTTGCAAAGCTCGGCAAGCTCCTGTACCTTACCGCTGCCGATATAGGTGCGCGGATCGGGAGATTCCTTTTCCTGTACCATGCGTGCGTAAACGGTCGCGCCCGCGGTCTCGGCGAGGCGCTCCAGCTCGTCAAAGGACGCTTCTCTGTCTGCGCTGTCCGCGCCCTTTTCCATAACGGCGACGAGAATGACCTCTCTTTTTTCTTCTTGTTTGGATTCAAAAATACTTTCTGTTTTCATAGATTCTCCTTTGATGGAATAAAGGATAGAAAAAGAGCAGGAAAACCATATAGGATTTCCTGCTACTAACTCTTTCGGTCATGCAATCATTATTTCTTGGATTCAAGACGCTTTTTGAATTTGTCTACACGTCCGCCGGCATCAACGAATTTCTGTTTGCCGGTAAAGAAAGGATGACATTTGGAACAAATTTCAACTTTGAAATCGCCCTTTGTGGATTTGGTTTCGATAACTTCGCCACAAGCGCATCTAACAGTTGCATCAACGTAGTTAGGATGGATTCCTTCTTTCATTGTTTACACCTCACCTTTCATATAATCACAGTGTTCTCATTATACCATAAATTTTTATTTTTGCAATAGTTTTTCGTAATTTTTTTCGATTTTTTTACAGTTTATCTTGGATTTCTTCTTTCAAATGCGCGAGTATCCGTTTTTCAAGGCGTGATATGTAGGATTGTGAAATACCAAGCGCGTCCGCGACCTCCTTTTGGGTCATTTCTCTGCCCCCGTGAAGCCCGAATCTCATTTCGATAATTTCTCTTTCGCGCGGCGCAAGCGTTGCCACGGCATCGTAGATGATCTTTTTTTCTTCATCGGCTTCGATGCCCTGCATCGCGCTGTCCTCATCTGTCCCGAGGATATCGGAAAGCACAAGCTCGTTGCCGTCGTAATCCGTGGAAAGCGGTTCATCGATGGAAAGCTCCACGCGCAGATTGCTGCTCTTGCGTATGAACATCAAAATTTCATTTTCGATGCACCGCGACGCATAGGTCGCAAGCTTGATATTTTTATCGGGGCGAAAGGTATTCGCCGCCTTCATAAGTCCGATCGTGCCGATGGAGATAAGGTCATCCATGCCGATGCCCGTATTTTCAAATTTTTTTGCGATATAAACGACAAGGCGGAGATTTCTTTCCACAAGGATACCGCGAAAGCGCTTGTCGCCGTCGAGATTCGCTAAAAGCTCCGCTTCCTCCTCTGCGGAAAGCGGCGGCGGAAGCGTATCCGTCTTTCCGATATAATATACCCCGCGTTCTCCGCGCATGGACAAAAAAAGTCGCACGAGCCAAAGCCTGAATTTCAAAAACCATTTCATAAAATATTCCCCCTATCATAACACAAACATATCTTGTGTTTCACGCCCGTGTCATTCTAAGCGTAATCACACCAACATCTCCGGCACGAGCGCAGAAAATCCTCCGAAATCCCCGTCCGAAAAATCCACCGCCAAAAGCGCACGACGGCTTTCCCACTTGCCTTGGACACGCAAAAAGACCGCCTTCGGCAAAGCCGCCAGCAAGATCCCGTCACCCGAAACGGTCTTTGACGGAACGAACCTTAGCCGCGCCCCCGACATATAATCTGTGGAAGCGATACCCATTCGCATGGCTTCCAAAAGCGCCGACGGCAAAAAATCCGCATCCTTTTCCTTGATAAAGATCACGGGCGTACCCGAAAGCGGCTCGGAAAGCAGATTGCCGCTATCCACAAGCCCTACCATTTCCTTTTCTTTTTCTGCAAATTGAATCCTGAGTTCACACGTCCGCAAGGCATTTTTGGCGCGAAAGATGCGCCCGATGCCCCACGTGGCAAGCGCGGAAAGCGAGGATAACACAACGAAAAGCCAAACGGGCATATCGCCGTAGACCGTTGCGATGCTTCCTCCGATCTCGATATACTGCTCGTATGCGCCGAGCTTGACGAAAGCCATCGTCATCATGCCTCCGATGAGCATATTCACACCGCAAAAAAGCACGACCGTCAGCGCAAACCGATGCAGGCTCTGCTTGCCAAACGCAAGAAAACACATGAAAAGCATGACGAGCGCCGTCAGCAAAAAGGAGACGGCTTTGCCGACGGTAAGCACAAGCTCCAAAACGCCGTAAAATGCGCCGAGCGATGCCCCGAGAATCACGCGCCATGCCTTCATGGGTATATGTAAAAGCTTCCCCACCATATAAAGGGAAAGGAAGTCCATACTGAAATTGATGATAAAGAGAACATCTCCGTAAATTTCCTCGACCATCACGCTCTCCTTTTCATATTGCATGATAGTATTATACATGACGCTATCCGAAAAAAAGGTCGAAATCATGGGTATAAAAAACAAAAAATGCACGAATTTTTCGTGCATTTTTCGCATAAATATAGATATTTTCATGTTGTTTTGTAGGGCGGGATGCCCTCATCCCGCCGAAATGATTTATTTCTCTCGATTCACCGTGATCATCGTACCGAGCAAAAATCTGGGGTCATTTTCCGCATAGGAGATATAACCGTTGCCGATTGCAAATTCGAGAACCGCACCGCGAGCCTCCCAAACCTGATCCTCGATGATCGCTTTGCCGATGGGATCATTCATGAAGGAGGCGGGAATTTCCGCAAGAAGGATCTTTTTGCTTGCTTCCTTGCACTCGCGGGCAGAATCCACGACCTCGCGCCATGCCGCAGAAAGCGTTTTCTTGTCTTCTTCGGGAAGCCCCTTATCTCCGATATCGCCCAAGCGTGCATCCACGACCATCATCTGCGGAATATACGCGCCGTTTTCCTCCTTAAGATAGCCCATATTGCAAAGCTCACGAACGGCGCTTTCGTCCGCTTCTCTGCCCTCGCAAACGGCTTCGAGCGCATCGGCAAGATAACCCTTCATCTGTTCGGGCGTCTTTTTGTAAATATTGCGGAAACCAAATTTGTACTGTGAGAAATACGCTTCGGATTCATATGAGCCATGCAGACCGACAAAGTTAAAGCCATCGCCATGATATTCTTCATAGCCGATGATATCCCATTCACCGCCGTTCGGTCGCTTGGTTCTCGTTTCCGCTTCGGGAGAAGAAAGCTCAAAAAGTGCCACGTCCGTTGCGCGCATAAGTCTTGCCCAGCGCATATCCTCCTCGGGCTGTGCGCCGAGATTCCAGCGCAGTCCGTTTTTCGCGTAAAGCTCGTCGCGGAGCGCAAGGAATTTTTCAATCTTCTTTTCCATCGCGGGCGCCAACTTACAAAGTGTTTCAAAAATCTTGCGCTGTGCTTCCGCGCTGATGATAGCAATGGTCGATTCATATTTTTTGCCGTTTTTACGGAGCAAAAGCTGTTTTTCGAGAACGGCGATTTCTTCCTCCAAATACGGAAGCGCAACGCCGAGCTCAAGAGAGAGCTCTTCTGCGGTCATGGGGTTTCTGTACGCCGCAAGGAGAATATTTTTCGGGAGAAGCTTTTCAAAAAGCGACCAGGGTTCGTTTCGTTTTCCCGGCTTGGGGACGTAATTCACAAAAGAAATATTTTCGGGTCTGTAACTGAGTTTACCAAATTCGCGTGCCATATCCATACCTTCTTTCAAAATTTCACGGGCTTTGATGAGCCTTGTTTTGACAGTACCGAGAGGAAGACCGGTTTCTTTGGCGATCGTGGGCAGGCTTTTATCGTCGATATAAAACGCGACGAGTACCTGTCTGTAATCCGAGCGGATAAAGGCAAGCTCACGGCGAAGAATGGCGATCGTTTCCGCATGAACGAGATTTTCTTCCGCGTTCATTTCTTCATCTGCGATATCGATATGCTCTGCGATATCCTCGCCGTCAAAAAGCTCGTTTTTCTTGTGCTTTTTGTCTGCCCATTTGGCATAGCGGTTTTTTGCGATTTTCCACACCCACGCGGAAAAGCTTTCGGGAATCGTACCCTTATGAAGTTCCTGCAAAATGGCGATGGTGATATCGGAGGAAAGCTCCTCGGCTTCCTGCTCGCTTCCTGTCTTGCGAAGGCAATAATAGAAGATCGCGCCGAGATATTCCGATGCGTAATGTTCCGCGTATGTCATGATCTGTTCCTCTTTCGGTCTGTAATTTTGTACGGAGGGTTTGGACGTTCCGGACCGTCTTTCCTCGCTTACATCTATATAGTGTCGGCTTTTTCGATTTGGCTTTCTTTTTCCTTAAACTTTTTCTTTAAATATAAAGAAAAAGTTACAAAAAGAAAAACTCAGCGTTCTTTTCTTGTTCCTACAAGAAAAGAACCAAAAGAAACGGCAAGGTAGCGTAGCGGAATCGCGGGAATGAATGATAGCCTGAATGGCTGTCAGAACCGCGATTTGACCGAGTCGCAACGAGGCATTGCCCCTTGACCCAATATGAGGCAACACACGTTTATTATTTTTTCGCAAATTCCTTCACAAAGGGGCGATATCCAAGCTCATCAAAGCCAAGATTTCGGTAGAGCTTCTCCGCTTTTTCGTTTTCGGGTTCAGTTTCAAGGCGCATACGGCGAAGATCCTTTCCGTAAAAATCCTCGGCAAAGGCGAAAAATTCATGTCCAAGACCTTTTCCGCGGTGAGCAGGTGTCAAATAGAGCTCCTCGATCCAAACGCAAAGACCGCCCGCCTCATGGGAATATGTCTTCGCCGTCATGGCGTATCCTGCAAGTTCATCCTTATCATATATAAGGAAACCATCGGCATACACGTCCGAGCGCATCATTTCCTCAAACGCCGCCGCATGATAATCTTCGGGGATCGGATGCAAAACGGCATCCGAGGTATAAAATTCACGCAAAAGAGAAAGAAAGATTTCTCTATCGCAAGGAGTAAGTTTTCGTATCATAAGAACCTCACAAAACAGAAACCCTTTTGGAAAAACCCCAAAAGGGTTCGCTTTTTTTATTTTTCAAAACATCATTGATGATTGCCAAGCAAATAATCTGCCGCCATCATGATGGCGTATTTACCGCTTTCATAGGTCAGACCGCCTTGGAAAAATGCGGTATACGGAGGGCGCAGAGGACCGTCTGCGGAAAGCTCGATGGAAGCGCCCTGAATAAACGTACCTGCCGCCATGATGACCTGGTCGTCGTATCCGGGCATATCCCAAGGCTCGGGGGTCACGAAGGAATCCACGGGAGAGCCTGCCTGGATGCCGCGGCAGAACGCACAAAGACCGTCGGGATTGCCAAATTTCACAGTCTGAATGATATCGTGGCGTGTGTCCGTATATTTGGGCTCGACCTCATAGCCGAGTTTTTCAAAGATGTACGCCGCGAACGCCGCCGTTTTCTTCGCCTGCGCGACAACGTGAGGCGCAAAGAAGAAGCCGCGGCAAATATCTCTCGTCTGACCGAGAGAAGCGCCACATTCCATACCGATACCGACCGTTGTCAAACGGTAAGAGCAAAGCTCGACGGCGCGTTTTGTACCTGCCACATAACCGCCCGAAGCCGCAAGACCGCCGCCGGGATTTTTAATGAGAGAGCCGACGATGACGTCTGCGCCGTGCGCGGTGGGCTCGCTGTCATCGCAAAATTCGCCGTAGCAGTTGTCAACGACAACGTAAGCATCGCTTCTCGCTTTGGAGAATTTTGCGATCTCACCGATTTCTTTCGAGGAAAGCGTGGGGCGGTTCGCATAACCCTTGGAGCGCTGAATGAACACGACCTTCACGCGCTTGCCGTGTTCCGCGAGCTTTTTATCGATGCCGTCAAAGTCGATCCCGCCATCGGGAAGAAGCGCGACCTCGTCGTATTCCACGCCGAAATCCGCAAGAGAGCCGTCGCCGTTTTTGGTCTTATCGCCGATGACCTCGGAAAGCGTATCGTAAGGTCTGCCCGTTACGGCGAGCATGATATCACCGGGACGAAGAAGTCCGAAAAGCACCGTTGCGATGGCCTGTGTGCCGTTGACGATATTATGACGGACGAACGCGGATTCCGCACCGAAAACGTCCGCGTAGATATCGCCCATCGCATCTCTGCCCGTATCGCCGTAGCCGTAGCCCGTGGATCCGCCGAACATCGCGTCGGAAACGCGGTGACGGCGGAAGCTGTCAAGCACTCTCGCGGAGTTCGTGTAAGCGATTTTATCCATTTCCGCAAAAACGGGAGCAAGCTCCTTTTCCGCTTCTGCGGCAAGTGTCAAGATTTTTTCAGAAAATTCCATGGTGCCGTCCTTTCGCTCATGCAAGCTCCGCTTCGCAAAGACCCGCGAGGATCTTCACGCCGCCCGCAACGTCGCCCATATCCACGATCTCCACACCGCTATGACCGTAACGTGTGGGAACGGAGAGCGCGCCTGCGATACAGCCCGCGCCCGTCTGCTGGAGCATACAGGTGTCCGTACCGCCTCTTTCGAGGATCTCAAGCTGATAGGGGGTCTTGGTTTCTTCCGCGATCTTTTTCATGGTGTCGACCATCGTTTTGTGGCAGATGACCATGCCGTCCTTGATTTTGATGGCGATACCGTTTCCGAGCACGACCGCAAAGGGCGCGCAGTTCGGAACGTCACCCGAGCCGCCGATATCGACAGCCACCGCATAGTCGGGCATGATGCCGAACGCCGCAGTCTTTGCGCCGCGAACGCCGACCTCTTCCTGAACGGTAAAGACGAAATAAACGTCGTTTTCAAAATGCTTTGCGGTCCTTGCCGCTTCAAAAAGCATGACACAGCCGATTCTGTCGTCGATGGGACGGCCGTAAACGCGACCGTTCATGAGCTTGGCAAGGCTGGGGGTAAGACGGCAGGTATCGCCGATCTTGACTTTCTTTTCGGCTTCCTTTTTGGTTCTTGCGCCGATATCCACGTAGACCTTGTTCGGTCCGAAATCGTTCGGTGCGGTATTCGCATCGGGAACGATGACACCGCGAAGCCCGCTCTTGAATACGACCTCAGAAAACGCCGCCGCGCCGTAGTTGATACCGCCCATTTTGGAAAGGCGGATAAAGCCCTTATCGTCGATAAACGTGACCATGAAGCCGATCTCATCCATATGCGCCGCAAACATCACCTTTTTCGGATTTTTGCCCGTACCCTTTTTGAAAGCGATGAGGTTGCCCATCGCGTCCGTCTTTACTTCATCGACATACGGCGCGATCTCCGCCGCAAGCACCGCGGAAATACCCGCTTCGTCACCCGAAACGCCGTCCGCCATTACAAATTTTTTAAGTTCCGTAAACATAGTTCAAAGTCCTCCAGAAGTTTATTTCACAAGATGCTTCAAAAGCGCAAGCGTTGCATCCAAATCGTTTTGACTGATGATCTCCGCGCCCGAGCGGAGATTTCTCGTTGCCACACCGAGAGAAAGAGAGGGGATACCGACACCCGTTTTGTGGATCGCAGAGGCTTCCGTCTCCGCGCCCGCCGCCGTTGCGGGATATTGGAACGAGATCTCGTTTTCCTCGCAGAAGCTTACCGCCTCCGCAAACGCACGGCGGTCGTAAATGGTCTTCATATCCGCAGGCGCAAGAACGACACCGCCGCCGCATTTTGCACCGCGGTCGTATTCCTTCACGCCGTCAAAATCCGCAGATGCGGTCGCATCGAGAATGACCGCGAAATCGGGAGCGAGCGTAAACGCCGCGGTCTCCGCGCCAAACTGCATTTTGGCGATCTCGCGCTTGACGGAGAAAACAAAATAGAGCTCGTCCTTGAGTTTTTCTTTGTCGATCGTGCGGATAAGCTCACAAAGGAGCGCGACGCAAGAGCGTCCGCCAAGCGCCTTACCTGCAAGATGACCGTTTTTCATTTCCACGAATTTCGGCTCGAACGTGCCGTAATCCCCGACACGGATAAGCTCCTCGGTTTCGGCTTTGTCTTTCGTACCAAGCTCGATGTAAAGCGATTTGACCGCAGTGGGTTTGGAGCGTTCTCCCTCCGACAAAACGTGGATGGGCTTTGCCGCAACGATACCGCAAACGCCGTTTGTGAATGTCACACGTCTTCCCGAAAGGGTTCTCGTATCCACGTCGCCGAGAAGCGCGATGCGTACTCTGCCGTCGTTATCGATGCTTTTGACCATAAAGCCGACCTCGTCCATATGCGAAACGAGCATCATTTTCTTTTCGGGCGCTCCGTTTTTGGGAGAGATTTTGGCGATCAGATTGCCGATCTTATCATATTTGACTTCATCGCAGAAAGGCGCTATCTCCTTTTCGATGATGCTTGCCGCCGCCTTTTCCGCGCCCGAGGGAGCGCAGACCTTGGCGAGAGATTTCAAAAATTCCGTATTCATCGTTTAGCCGTCCTTTCTGCCGAATTTTTCACGAATGACCGCCACAAGAAGCTTTGCGGTATATTTGAGGTCATCGAGCGCGACCGTTTCATTTGCCGTATGCATAAACCAAAGCGGAACACCGAGAAGCACGGTGGGCGTACCGCCTGCCGCATAGACGATCTCATCCGCATGTGTACCTGTCGTCGCGGCGTCCACGATGGGCTGACACGGGATCTCCGCTTTTTTTGCTGTTTCGATGACCATATCGGTAAAATCCTTATCGAGAAGCGCGGAAAGCGTTACGATGGGACCGCCCTTCATATCGGCGTCATCGGGCTTTTTGCCCTCGGGCGCAAGACCGAAGCCGACGTCGAGAACGATCGCCGCATCGGGACGGATACGGAATACCGCAGAGGAAACGGCGCGATGACCGACCTCCTCTCTTGCGGACATGGAGAAGTAAATATCACAGTCAAGCTCCTTCATATCGAGGACCGCGACCGCCGCCATAACGGGAATCGCACAGCATTTATCGTCCATGCCCTTGCCCGCGATATAACCGCCGCGAAGCTCGGTATAGGCAGGCTCAAAGCCGATGGGCGTGCCGATGGGGGTAAGCTCCTCGGCTTCCGCCTTCGTCAGACCCACGTCGACGAGAAGCTCGGGAACAGCTGTGAGCTTTTCCTTTTCCTTGCCGTCCATAAGTACCGTCGGCTTCATGAGAACGATACCGTGAAGCGTTTCCTTGCCGTAAACGATGACCTCGGAGGCGGGCAAAATGCGCGCGTCCAGCCCGCCGAGCATACAAACGCGGAGATGGCCGCCGTCGGTGATGCCCTTGACCATAAGACCCACTTCATCGTAATGCACGTCGATGAAAAGGCGTTTTGCGTTTTCTTTTCCGCAACGCTTGATGAAAATATGATTACCGACGGTATCATACTCATGCTCGTCAAAATACGGAGCGACGAGCGCCGTGAGCTTTTCTTCATCGTGATACTCAAAACCGACCACGGACATCAGTCCGCAAAGCTCGGTGAGAAGTTTTTTGATTTCCATTGTATATTGTCATTCCTTTCACTAAAATCAGAATTTATAAAGACCTTACGAGCGCCGTAAAGCGTTCTCCGCGCTTTTCAAAGTTTGGAAAAGCATCGAAGCTTGCCGCCGCGGGAGAGAGCAAAACGGTATCTCCCGTCTTTGCAAGACCTGCCGCAAAGCGCACCGCCGTATCGAACGCCCCGAGATACGCCATCTGCACGCGCGGATAATTTGCTTTTTCAAGCGCACGCAAGACCTGCAAGCCCGTGTCACCCGTACCGACGACGAATTTTGCTTTTTCGGCAAGGGGAGAGATGAGCGGCTCAATGGGGATATGCTTATCGTATCCGCCAACGATTACGATGAGCTTTTCCTCAAAGGAAGCAAGCGCCGCCAAGGTTCTCGTGGGGCTGGTATCGATGGAGCTGTTGTAAAATTTCACGCCGTTTTTTTCATAGACCAGTTCGATACGGTGAGAAACACCGCCGAACGTCCTTGCAACCTCGCGCATATCCTCGGGCAGAGCGTAACCCCAAACGGCAGAGATCGCCGCCATATAGTTTTCGACGTTATGAAGCCCGACGATCTTAATATCATCGCGATTCATGACGGCTTGCCTTTCGCCGTCCGCTTCGTAATAGATCACGCCGTTTTCCAGATAGCAGGCGCGTGCCGCATCGGGTCTTCCCTTGGAAGAAAAGAGCGTCACCTCGGCGTTTGCATCGCTTGCCATTGCGCGTGTGAGCGCATTTTCCGCGTTTAAGGTCAGGCGCGTACCGTTTTCTTGGTATTTGTAAATATTTCGCTTGCTGTCGGTGTATTCCTCCATATCGGTATGCCAATTCAGATGATTTGTCGTTACGTTCGTGATGACCGCTGAAAGGGGAGAAAACCGCATCGTATGGAGCTGGAAGCTCGAAAGCTCAAGAACGGCATAATCTTTTTCGTTCATATCGGCGAGGTACGGCAAAAGCGGCGTACCGATATTACCGCCGAGAAAAACGCGAGCGCCTTCCCTTTCTGCCGTTTTTTTGAGCATTTCGGAAATGAGCGTCGTCGTGGTCGTCTTCCCGTCGCTTCCCGTAACGGCAAAGACCCTTGCGGGGCAAAGCGAGAGAAAGACCTCCATTTCAGACGTAATGGTGCATCCGTTTTCCGCCGCCGAAAGAAGCTCGGGGATATCGTATCGGATGCCGGGCGATTTGAAAACGATATCCTCGGTAATATCCGAAAGATAGCCGTCGCCGTAGATCATTTTGACACCGCGCGAGGTGAGAAATTCGGTGATTTCCATGTCAGGCGCGGGATTTTTATCGCGAGCCGTGAGCCTTGCGCCCATGGAAAGGAGAAAATCCACCGCCGCACGGTTGCTGATGCCCATGCCGAGCAGCGCGACTGTTTTCCCCTCGATATAAGCGTGAAAGGCTTCGAGTTTTTGATTCATATAAAGGTCCCCAATCTCAAAGTGTGATCGCATCGGAGATCCTTGCGAAATCCGCAAGACCGAGCGTTTCGCCTCTCACGTCGGCGCGATAGCCGAGAGAAACGAGCGTTTCTTCGATCTGCGCCTTGGAGAGCTTATTTGTTTCGCCCGAAAGCGAATTGGAAAGCGTTTTTCTGCGCTTGGCAAACGCACCGCGAATGACGCGGAACAAATTTTCCTTGCTTTCGCAAGTGACGGGCGGTGTTTTATGGATATTCATACGAATGACGCTGGACGTTACCTTCGGGGGCGGAATGAAGTTTGCGGGCGAAACGGTAAAGCATTTTTCGATATCCGCATAATACGCGCAAGCCGCCGTGATCGCGCCGTAATCCTCCGTATTCGGAGAAGCGCAAAGCCTGTCTGCGACCTCCTTTTGAATCATAACGGTGATGGATTCAAAAAGCCCCTCTGTTTCAAGCAGCTTCATAATAACGGGTGACGTAATATAATAGGGCAGATTCGCGCAGACCGCCACGGGCATATCGCCAAATTCTTCCTTGACGAGCGCCGCGAAATCCGTCTTCATCGCGTCCGCATGAATGACCTTGACGTTATCGAAATCCGAAAGCGTATCCGCAAGAACGGGAATGAGAGAAGGGTCGATCTCAACGGCAATGACCTTTTTGTAGCGCGTCGCAAGCTTTTCCGTCAGCGTACCGATACCGGGACCGATCTCGATGATGCCAAGCTCCTCATTTCCGTTTTTCGGGGTATCTGCTATACGGGAAACGACGTTATCGCTGATAAGAAAGTTTTGTCCGTAGCGTTTTTGCGGTGCGATTCCGTGCTTTTCCATGACCGCGCGCGCATAGGATATATCTGTCAGTTTCATGTATCCTCCGATTTTCAAAAATCTTAAAAAATCTTTTTGAATTTTTTTATTTTTCTGTTGACAAATCACAAGGTTTGTGATAGAATATGTGTCACGATGCTAATGTGGCTCAGGTGGTAGAGCAGTTGATTCGTAATCAACAGGTCATGGGTTCGAGTCCCATCATTAGCTCCATAAAAACTCCGCTCGTCGGAGTTTTTATTTTTCCCACAACTTGTGGGAGATCTGCGGATGTAATTCAGTGGCAGAATGTCAGCTTCCCAAGCTGAATATGCGGGTCCGATTCCCGTCATCCGCTCCAGGTCGAGAGCCTCGACACGCATTTGCGCGCTCGGGGCTTTTCTTTTTGAATCCTCAACACACGCGTCTTTTTGTCAGCATTACACACCGTATGCCGATAGAGAGCCTCGACACGCATAAATGATCCGTTTCCGAAAGGAAACGGATTTTCTTTTTCTTAAAAAATGACACCGCAAAAATCCGTACCTTGTATATTATATATCATTCCATTCCAAATTGCAACAGAAACGGCAAAATTTCATATTCTTTTCTCCCCCGAAAATTTGATACTTGACAAGTAAGTCCCATCTATATTACAATGATATCAACAAATGAAAATACTTGGAGGTTCTTTATGAAGATCGGTATCAATTGCGGTTCCCCCGACCGTTGGCATATGATACGCAAAAACGGCTACGACTATGCCGAGGGATATTTTGCGGGTATCGCCCTCGCCTCGGACGAGGAATTTCAAAATATGTGTGACATAAGAGATCGAACGGAGATCGGTATCGAAGCCGTAAACGGAATGTTCACGCCCAATGTCACCCTGCTCGGAGCAGAAAAAACGTCGCTTGATGCCGTCCGTGATTTCGCGGAAAAGGGCTTTTACCGCGCAAAAACACTCGGTGCGGAGATTGCCGTTCTCGGCTCGGGAAAGGCGCGCAGCATTTCCGCGGACATGGAAAAAGCGCGTGCCGAAGCGGATTTTCTCGCACTTTTACAGCTTCTCGGCGATATCGCGCAGAAAAACGACATGAAGCTCGTCATCGAACCTCTTCGCTATGCGGAAACGAACTTCATCAACACCATCACAGAAAGCGTTTCTTTCTGCCGTCTTTTGTCCCACAAAAGCATCGGAACGCTCGTAGACTTTTTCCATTTTTACATGAATGGCGAATCCCTCGACTCCTTGAAGGATGCGGGCGACACGCTGATGCACGCGCATATCGCACGCCCCGATGCCGACCGCCGTGTGCCGACGGAAATCGACCGCGCCGTCTGCCGACAGTGGGCAGATACGCTCCGCGAGATCGGTTACGATAAGCGCATTACGCTCGAAGCCGTCTTTGCCGAGGATTTTGAAGCGGATATGCAGATCGCATCCGATATTATGAATATGTTCCGCGAGTAAGGAGGGTTCGTTTTGAATATCGTTCAAGAAGATATGCTGAATATCACAGAATACAAGGTTCTCGGAAAGCTTCCCGACCCGTTTCGCTTCGACGACGGCACGATCGTCAAGACGAAAGCGGATTGGGAAAAACGCAGAAAAGAGATCTACAAAACCGCAATCGAGTTGCAATACGGCACGATGCCCCCGAAGCCCGAGGTCTTCAAGGTCGAAACGCTCTACGTCGGCGGCAAAGGCAGAAGCAACAGCTATCTCATCACGGCAGGCACGAGAGAAAGAACCGTCAGCTTCCGTATGCGTCTGCATCTGCCGACCAAGGAGCAGTTTCCCTTTTACGGCGAAAAAAATCCGCCTGTCATCGTGGACGGCGACCTTTGTTTCTGCTACGCCATGGATAAGGTTTTTTTGAATATCGCTCAAAACAAGGGCATCGCATGGGCATTTTTCGACCGCACCGAGATCGCCCACGACGTTCTTTATGAGGGCAGACGGCAGGGTGCGCTTTACGAGGTCTATCCCGAATATACCTTCGGTGCGCTGGGCGCATGGGCTTGGGGATATTCCCGCTGTGTCGACGCGCTGGAGCTTCTTGGGCTGACCGATATGTCGTGCGTGACCTTTACGGGTCATTCCCGCGGCGGAAAAACAGCGGCTCTTGCAGGTGCGCTCGATGAAAGAGCCACGATTGTCAATCCCAACGAAACCTGCGCGGGCGCTTGCGGTTGTTATCGCGTACATATGAGTGCATCTTATATGGGAAATAAACCGGAAAGAAGCGAAACCTTGGCTGACCTTTTGCATTATTTTGACTTTTGGATGGGTCCAAATCTCCATGAATACGCTGATCGTGAGGAAGACCTCCCCTTTGACGAGCATATGCTCAAAGCCATGATCGCGCCGCGCACGCTGTTCATCTCGGAAGCCGCGGGCGATATCTGGGCAAATCCCATCGGTTCATGGCAAACCACCATGGCGGCAAAGGAAGTCTATCGCTTTCTTGGCGCAGAGGAAAACCTCTTCTGGTATTTCCGTCCCGGCACGCATTACCACGATTTGAACGATGTTCAAATGCTCGTAAATATCATCTGCCAAAAAACAAAGGGACAAAAAGCGGACGAACGCTTTTTCCGTCTTCCCTTCCGCGCCCCCGAGCTCATCTTCGATTGGCACGCACCGAATACCTCTGTATAATGTAAAAAAGCGGGCAACGCCCGCCGGAAATTGCTCGCCTATCTAAGCTTCTCTCTTTGACGGAAACTGCAAAACGGCGAGGTCGAGTTGAGCAATTTCTTAGAGCATAAAAAACGCTCCGCATCGCGGAGCGTTTTTTGAATATCATTCAAATCAATAATTGGAAACGAGAAGCGCGAAAATCGAGCATTTATTGCCGAGGCTTTCCGCGTGCTTCTGCTCGGAAACGCGAAGCTTCACGGTATGACGACCCTTTTCCAAGTTTTTGAACGGGATCTTATAGCTTCCTCTGCTGTACCCCTTGCAGGCTTCATCCCAAAGGCAAACGAGCTTGGTTTCCTTGCCGTCAAGCGTCATTTCAAGGATACCGCTTTCGTTGTCCGCAACGTGATAGATACCGAAATCTCTGCCCTCAAATTCATAGGTCAGCTCGCTTCCGATGCCGTTTGCGCTGACATAATGCGGGAAACGCCACTTAAAGGGCTTATCCACAAACGTCCAACCGTCCACACCGCCGATGATATCGCGCATTTCCACGAGGTCGCCGTAAGGAATGACGGATTCTTCACAGTAAGGCGCAGGTACGGCTTTTTCCTGCAAAGCATCGGGCGTTTCTGCAAGCAGACGAACGAGCGCGTTTTTCATCGCTTCGGTCATCACGAGATAGCCGTCGTCGTTCGGGTGTACGTTATCAATGGTATATTTCATCCAATCGCCGCCGTCCTTTGCAACAGCCATGCGGAGATGTTCACCGAGATTGACCATATCGAGTCCGTAATGATAAGCAAGGAT
Source organism: Clostridia bacterium (assembly GCA_017937845.1). Taxonomy (GTDB): domain Bacteria; phylum Bacillota; class Clostridia; order Oscillospirales; family CAG-272; genus QALR01. The sequence continues at coordinate 72,111 of JAGBCV010000006.1, forward strand.
CGTTTGTGCGGTACGGCTGTCGAAATCACCGAATGTAAGCAATTTTTCTTCAATATATTTTGTGATGGCGAAAACGCAAACGATTTCGGTCGTGGGGTCCTTTGCGAGAATCTGACGCAAGCAGCTTTCATAACATTTGAACTGCTCATCGCGAGGATTTTCACTGTCGTTCGTAGCAAACTCGATGAAAACGAGGTTGGGATGATATTGCAAAAGGTCATGCCCCAAGCGGAAAAGACCAAGGTCTGTGCCTGTTCCGCCGACAGCGGCGTTGACAGCGGTAATTTCCGCCTCGGGATAGGTTTCTTTCAGATAACGGGTGATATTGGCGCGCCAAGAGGTGTTATTCCAAGAGGACGCACCCGAGCCCTCTGTGATAGAACCGCCAAAAAAGCCGACGGTCAGTTTTTTTTCGTGTTGTAAACGGTAAGCGGTATTTTTAAGCATAGGAAATACTCCTTTTATCAAAAAAATCTTTGCCCCCATTTTAGCACAGAAAAAATGAGATGTCAAGAAAAAAGTGGGGAAATCCCCACTTTATCGAATTTTTTTATATTTTTCTGCGCCATCCTTGCTGGTCACGGGAACGTCCATCACGTCGCAATAGGACTCGGCTTCATATTCCGTTTCGGGAACGATGGGTGCAAGCCCCGTAAAATCCGTCGGAGATGCGGCGGGCATCTGCAAATACATATTTTCCGAGTATTCCCATGCTTTTTTCGGCGGACATTTCTGCATCTTTTTCGGTCTTTCCATATAATCTCTCCGTTTGTTTTGGGATTCCGAAGCGGCGTACCGTTCGGTAAATATAGCGTTCCCAAACAAACATGAAATATGTGTTTATATCCCGAAAAAACGCTTCACCCTTTGCCGAAAAGAAAGCCTCGGTGCGTTCCAAAGCGTATGATGGTCTCCAATCTTTCCCTCCGAAAGATACGGCAAAAAGAGTATCTTTTCCCATTTTTCCTTATCGCAGAGCCCATCGTCCGCATACGAAAGATAATCCGAAATGGTCATCATCGGAGCAAATTCCTCATGCATCCGACCGCTTTTTTCCGCAAACCGATACATATAAGAAGTGCAAGTGATTTTGTCAAATCTTCCGCTTTCATAGGCGTTTTTGAGATACAAACGGAGCATTTCCGTGACCTTGGCGTAATCGATCGGGCGTTCCGCCGTATAAAAATAAAGACAGGAAAGAATCTTATTAAAATCCGAGCCTGCATCCACAAGCGCAAGCACGATATCGCTGAGTGGGTCTTCTTCTTCCAAATAACGATCGAACCAAGCGTCGTATTCCTCCGTGATCCCCGAGCGAATCAAAAGCATTTGAAAAAACGCATCTTCCCTCGTCATATTCTTCACACCCTTTCACATTCTTTCATTCTATTATACCACAAAAAGAACCTACTGTCCATATTTACAAATCGCTTTTTTCATGGTATAATTTTGATATATCGATCACAAAAGGAGGACACCATGCTCATCTACGTTTGCATGAAAAACCCCCGTAACATCGCCAAATCCGTCAAAAAGCAGCCCTTTCCGCTCGCAAGCACACCGCGCACCATGCGAGAGCTTGTCACCGAAGCGGTCAAGACCTGTCTTTCGGCATATAAGGAACGCGCCGAGCAAGCCAAAAACCCCACGCCTCTCACCGATGAGCAAATATCGGAAATGCGTGAGTTTGGAAAATTTGCATTCGGCGTACATTACAATGAAAACGACGTGAACGAAGAAAAAGCCATCGAAACCGCGCTTTTGGCGGTGGAGGACGGTCTTGTTCGCATATTCAAGGAAAACAAAGAGATCAAATCGCTCGACGAGCCGATCACGATACAAGAGGAGGACGTTTTTACGTTCGTCCGCCTCACGATGCTCTCGGGCAGACTATGGTAAAAGGAGGACTCTATGGCAAGCACCGCTCAAGAACGCGCAAACAAGCAAAAGCTCGTTCAAAGCTATCACGCCAAGATCAAAAAACACGAGCAAGCGCTCTACGCTAAGCTGACCGTTGAGCAAAAGGGCTTTTTCGAGATGACCTACAAATCATCTATGAATATTTTCAACGCCCTCACCAAAGCATTGCGGGAAGGCGTGCGCCCCTCAGACTATCTGCAAAACGAAATGCGCTGGGTATTCGGCACGCTCGTCCCCGAGGATAAAAAGGAAATGGTTCTGTATTTTGCGGACAATATCCGCGATTATCAGTATTCCATGGCATATTACAGACGCTCCTTCCGAAGCTCCTCGTATGCCCCGTATGCGGAACGCCTCCGCAGTCTGCTCCGCTCCACGTTTTATAGCTCTATGGCAGGGGATGTCGTTGCCTCTCTGACGCATACGCTTCCCGAGGACGCGCAGGCATATTTTGACGAATTTCCCTATACCCCGTCCCATAACCCCTACGAGATCGCATACGCGCTCGACCGCCATGATACGAGAGCAGAAGAAGCCGTTCGCCGTATCCTGACGGAGGAAAACAGCGGCACGCTCATGACATCGAACCTCATTCGCGGTATCTTTTGCAGCCATAACGCGGAATTTCACGAATTGCTCGGCAAGCTTCTCCTTGCCGCCCGCTTGCAGGAGGGTCTGCGCCAATCCATCTGTGAAAACGCCGACTATGGCACAGCAGAAGGCTTCCTTTCGATCCTTCGCGTCATCGAAGCAAACGATCTGATTCGTTTTTCCTCGGTCAAGCGCGCTGTCGGTACGTGGCTCGGCATCATAAACGATGATACCCGCGACCTTGAACGCATCAGCGCAAAAAGCATCGCGCTCATCGTGGAATGTCTTTCCGACGAACATAAACGAAAAGAACACCTTTCATCTAAGGACAATATGGCGCTTTATATCGCCCTTTGGAGCGTTGCGTTTTACGATATTGAAAGCGTCATTTCCCATATCGAGCGCATCGCGGAAAGCGGCGAACATCATCAGCTCCTAACCGCAGGTTATTTCGCTCGAAATCTCAGTGAGCATCACACCCAGCACCGCATTGCCAAGACCGTCATCGCCAAGCATCGCGGCGAGCAGGATATCCTTGCGGTCTGGCTTCCGAGCTTCATGGTGGGCTATCACAATCCCGAGGAATACGCTTCGTGGTTTACCGACAAAAACGAGGTCATCACGTTTTACGCGATCTTGAAGGATATTTACGACGGAATCCACGAAAAGAAAAAAGTCTTTTCGCCTTGCATTTTCCCGTGGAACGAGGAGGTCCTGAACCGCTCCGCCATGACGAGAACGCTCTCTGCGCTTGCGCGTATGACGGGGGACGACGACTATATCGACGATGCCTGCCGTTTCATCAAGGAATGTGACGGTGATGACCGCTGGTATTGTTTTGATATGCTCGTGTCGAATCCGACCACCCAAACGCAACGAAAGACCATTTTTGAAGCCGTCGCGGATAAGGAATCCTCCACCCGCGGCAAAGCCATCGGCGCCGCTTGCAAATTAAGCCCCACGAAAGAGGAATATGCGATTCTCGAATCCCATCTGAGGCTGACGAACGCCGAGACCAGGACCGCCGTGATTGCCATTCTTTTGAAGCAAACGGACATAGCGATCGAAAAAACGCTTCAAAGACTTCTCTCCGCGGAAAAGGAAAATATCCGTCTTGCCGCGTACGATATGCTGACCGCGCTGAAAAAGGACGCGACCAAGCGACCCATCGCGGAAGCCTTCACGCCAAGACTTTTGGAGATTTCCCAAACCAAGAAGCTCTCCTCCAAGGAAGATATCATTTTAGATACGCTTCTCCCCAAAGAAGAAGAGCAAGCCCCGAAAAAAACGCTCTTTTCCAATCACGATATCTATTATCCGTCAAACTTTGACGAGGATTTCGTCGCCCGCTCTGCCGAGGTCTTCCTGCGTTATTTCCCCGATTCCAAGCTCCCCGAGCAGATCCTCGGAAAAAAGCCTACCATCGCGGAAAAGCTCAAAAACATATTCACCGCCAATAGGTCCGAAACCTGCAAGGAAGCCAAAGCCGATATCCTCTCCCTTTCGGAGCTGATCACGGCGCATGAAAAAGACGAGATCACGCGCCCGTGGGATGGCGAAAAAAACATTCTTTCGGCGTCGATCCATCCCTTTACCGGCATGGACTACGAAAAATTCCCGCTCCGTGAGATTTGGGAAAGCTGGTACAGCGAGCGCGGCATGACCCCTGAAAGACTCATTCGCGCAAGAGTGCTCTCCCTTGCATACGGCAAGCATAACCTTGCCGACCTTGCCAATTCCGCCATTCACACCGTATACGGCGAGGGCTTCTCCGAATTTTATCCCGTTCCCTACGCCAAGTATACCTGCGAGATCTTCCGTTATCTGACAAAATACGTCCCCGAGGAAGAACTTACTTTACTCGGCGCGGCGCTCGCCATATGGTTTATCCGATGCGAACCGAAAAAGGATTTCTCTCTCTACGTGTCCTATTCCGAGCATTACACCGCAAATGAGAAAACGACCGTGCATCTCCTCTCGCATGGACAGATCAACGTTCTCTATTCGTATTTGGAATGCCGTGATGACGATATGCTCCCTGCGATCTTCCCCATCGTTGTGGTATCGGATAACCTCAAAAAGCCATATGAACAATATGCGTATCGTCTAAACAATACCAAGCTTGCCCCCAAAGCCTATCTGCTTGCAGCATATCGCGGACTCATCACAGAGCGCCAGCTTTTCTATCATCTGTTCAATCTCGATGCGCGTCATGCGCTCATCACGATTACAAATTGCACCATCGCTTACCGCGATAAAAATCGTCTCGTTTCCGTTCGGAGCAGTTATTTTTCATGGAAGTCCTCTTATCGCACGCGCCATCTGACGGAAATGTTTGAAAACTTCCGCATGAACGAAGAACAGCAGGAACAATTTCTTGCGTATATCAGCCATCTCTATGATATCGTCGTTCCGTTCCTTGTCGAGCCCGAGCTCAAACGCGGAACTGCACCCGAGCCGTACTCCTATGCCGTTTTGGGTATCGAGCGTCTTTACGGTGCGGATATGCTCGTTGCCATTTTGCAATCGCTCGGAAACGACAATCTCGGTCCGTCCTTTTATGGAACTCACGTTGACAGACGAGATATCCTTTCGCATATGCTTGCCGTCTGCATCCCGAAAGCGGACGAAACCGTCGAATCGCTCCGAAAAGCACTCGACGGCAAAAGCATCAAGAAAAAACGCCTCATCGAAACGGCGCTCTATTCTCCCGAATGGCTGGAGCTGATCGGTGAATATTTGGAGATCCCGTCCTTTGCCTCCGCGTGTTATTATTTCATGGCGCATATGAATGAACGCCTTGACGATAAACGCCGCGCAACGATCGCCCGCTTCACACCGCTTTCCGAGGAAGAGTTGAGTCTTGGCGCGTTTGATACCGAATGGTTCCATTCCGCATACGATGCGCTCGGAGAAAAGGATTTCGACCTCATTTACGATGCGGCAAAGTATATCGCGGACGGCGCAAAGCACGCGCGTGCGCGTAAATATGCAGATGCCGCGCTCGGCAGATTCACCGTGGACGAAACGGAAGCTCTCATCTCGGATAAGCGCAACAAAGACCTGCTGATGGCGTATCCGCTCATTCCGCTGACGGGTGAGGACGATCTTCTCCGCCGTTATGCGTTCATTCAGAAATTCCGCAAGGAAAGCAAAAAGTTCGGCGCACAGCGCATCGCAAGCGAAGGAAAAGCCTCCGAAATGGCGCTCCGCAATTTGGCGACCCGCGCAGGCTATGCCGATACGATGCGTCTGACGCTCCGCATGGAAACCAAAATGTTTGAGGATAACCGCGAGCTGATGGGCGAGCACATCATAGACGATATCACCCTGACGTTCACGATCGACGAAAACGGCAAAGCCGATATTCTCGTCGCCAAGAACGGAAAAGCACTCAAATCCATTCCCGCAAAGCTCAAAAAGCACGAAACCGTTCTTGCGCTCACCGCGCTCAAAAAGACCTTCACCGAGCAATACCGCAGAGCGAAAAAGATGTTCGAGGAAGCCATGGAGGACGGTACGGTATTCTCCATGGGTGAGATCCGCTCGCTTTCGGCGCACCCCGTCGTTTTCCCGATGCTCTCAAAGCTCGTACTCATGAGCGGAAATACGTTCGGCTTCCCAAGCACAGACGGACTGATAAACGAAAGAAACGAAGCCGTCATTCTCCCCGACGACGCGCCCGTTTCCATCGCGCATCCGTATCATCTGTATCAAAACGGCGTTTGGCAGACCTATCAACGCATCTTGTTTGAAAAGAAGATCGTGCAGCCGTTCCGTCAAGTCTTCCGTGAGCTTTATGTTAAGACCGCCGAGGAAGCGGAAACGATGCGTTCCTTCCGCTATGCAGGCAATCAGATCAACCCGGCAAAGACCGTTTCCGCGCTGAAAACACGCCGTTGGGTCGCAGATATCGAAAACGGACTGCAAAAGATCTATTACAAAGAAAATCTTGTTGCAGAGCTGTATGCGCTCGCCGATTGGTTCTCCCCTGCCGATATCGAAGCGCCGACCTTGGAATTTGTCGCCTTTGCCGATAGAAAAACGGGCGTGCCCGTGAAGCTCGCCGACGTTCCCGACGTCATATTCTCAGAGGTCATGCGTGACGTTGACCTTGCCGTGTCCATCGCACATGCAGGCGGTGTCGACCCCGAAACGAGCCACTCCACCGTGGAAATGCGCGCATCTCTGCTTTCGTTCATTCTGCCGATGTTCGGCATCGAAAACGTCAGAATCGAGAAGCATCACGCCTTTATCGAGGGTAGTCTTGCGGAATATTCCGTCCATCTCGGAAGCGGTACGGTGCATCAGATCGGCGGTACGATGATACCCGTCTTGCCCGTACATTCTCAGCATCGCGGAAAGATATTCCTGCCCTTTGCAGATGAAGATCCCAAAACAGCTGAGATCACCTCAAAAATCCTGCTTTTCGCAGAAGATACCAAAATCAAAGACCCGTCCATTCTCGCTTGCATCAAGCGCAGATAAGACCATTATAAACCCTTGGAGATATATTGCATCATGAAACCCAGTTATAAGACCACCATTTTCGCTTGCTTCGTCGGTTATATCGTGCAAGCCATCGTCAATAATTTCGTTCCCCTCTTGTTTATCACGTTTCAAAATTCCTATTCCATACCCCTTTCGCAGATCACACTTCTCGTCACCATCAATTTCGGCGTACAGCTGATCGTCGACCTGCTATCCTCTCTGTTCGTCGATAAGATAGGCTATCGCCCGTCGATCCTCGTTGCCCAATTCTGTTCCGCAGCGGGACTTCTCATGCTGATGTTCATGCCCGAGATTATGGATCCCTTTACGGGAATCTTGCTTTCCGTCATCGTATACGCCATCGGCGGCGGCATCATCGAGGTGCTGATCAGCCCCATCATGGAAAGCTGTCCGACAGACAACAAGGAGAAAGCCATGAGCCTTCTTCATTCGTTTTACTGTTGGGGTCACGTAGGTGTGGTCCTGCTTTCCACGTTGTTCTTTTCCCTTTTCGGCATTGAAAATTGGAAATTTCTCGCGTTCGTTTGGGCGCTCGTTCCGATCTTCAACGGCATCATCTTCTTAAAAACACCGATCGCTCCGCTCCTTGCCGAGGATGAAAAGGGCATGACGCTCCCCGAGCTTTTCAAAAGCAAGGTCTTTTGGCTTCTCATGGTCATGATGCTCTGTGCAGGCGCATCGGAGCAAGCGGTCAGCCAATGGGCATCTGCCTTTGCGGAGCAGGGACTCGGCATCAGCAAAGTGATGGGCGACCTTGTCGGACCGATGTCCTTTGCCATCTTCATGGGAAGCGCCCGCGCCTTCTACGGCAAATACGGCGATAAGCTCAATTTGGATACCTTCATGGTAGCCAGCACCGCGCTTTGCATCGCTTCTTATCTGCTGATCAGCCTTGTTCCAAGTCCCGTTATCAGCCTTATCGGTTGCTCTCTTTGCGGTCTTTCCGTCGGCATCATGTGGACGGGTACGTTCAGCAAAGCGACAGTATCTCTCAGAACGGGCGGCACTGCCATGTTCGCGCTCCTTGCGCTTGCGGGCGACCTCGGTTGCTCTTCGGGTCCGACCCTTGTCGGCTTCGTTTCCGATGCGGCAAACGGCAATATGAAGCTCGGTATCCTTGCCGGTGTCGTATTCCCCACCGTTTTGATTCTTTGCTTGATCTTCGGCAAATCCATCAAAATACGAAAACAATAACCAAAACCCGCCATAAGTCAGAAGATTGACCTATGGCGGGTTGTTATTATTGCTTTCTGAAAAATCATGTCTTGATTTCGATACGAATATCTCCCGTATCTGTCACCAGTTCGCACCTGCCCCCGTTCGCCGTTTCGGGAATGTCGATATCCCCCGTATCGGTTTGTGTAACAAATATTTTGTCGGTAAGCAAGCTACCTGTAATATCTCCCGTATCGGTTTTCACGAAAATTTCAGCAGCATCTGAGCCATCAAATTTTACGTCACCCGTACTTCTCTCGATAAAAAATGTTTTTGAGGCAACAACATTGTTCAAAGAAATATCACCTGTATTTCCTTTTGATATCAGATTTTCACACTGAAGATCGCTGATGAGCGTATTACCTGTGGAAACGGTAAGATCAAGTGAGCCGGCAGAAATATTGGCTACGCGAATATCTCCTGTACTCGTTCTTATTGTAATCATCTCAGAAGCAGATGCATAAAAATCAACGTCACCTGTGCTCAAAAAAATATCAACATCTTGAAACATGAAATCATTGGGGATTTCAACGTCACAGGTATCTCCATGGATGAGCAAGGTTGTGTATTCTGTTTGCGGAAGATAGACCGTGATCTTGGGGGTGTCAAAGTTCAACCCAATATATCCGATAAAGCCATGCACAGATCTTTCATCCATCATTTCTACGGTAAGCGCGCCATCTTTCACGATAACAGAATGCTTTATATTGGCTTCCTCGTGACATTCCACTCTGCAACCTCCATCATCAGAAAGCACAAATGCAATATCCGCCGTGTCTGTATTGATAGAAATGTCATCAAATGCTTCTTTGATCTCATAAGTATTGATTTCATATGTAACCGTTGCCAATCTTGTAAAGTCCCATTCAAGCGTTGTCATCACACCCACAAAGAGAATACCTCCAATCAGCACCAGAGAAGCCGCTATCATAAGCCACACTTTTGTTTTCGTTCTCATTTCGCTACCTCCTTTTTTATAAAACAATTTTTGAGCCATATCGCCATTTTCTTTGTAAGCATCAAAATACCGCTCGTTACCGCCTTACATCCATAAAACATAAAGATAGAAAGCCCTGCACAAACGATACCTGTGGCAAGCATAGCAACACCCGAAGCAGCGTTACTGCCTACGATAAAAACGACACACGCCGATACCCCGCCAATCAAACAGACGGCAAGCGAAGCAAAGACCGCCCACAGGGAGATCACAACAGACCAAAGTGAAACATAAAGCGAAAGCATAACGGCAAATGCCGCAATCAAAAGCGAAAGCCATATGGGAGAACCAAGCGTCAAAAGCATAATTTCGCCCACGCTTAATCGTCTTTTAGGTCTTATCCTTTCCTTAGCGATTTTTGAAAAAGGCGTATCTGCTATAATCTGCGTTGCAATCTCATCCACAGAACCGATTTCCCTGACCGCATCTTCCTCCGCATAGCCTTCTTCGATGCGATCGTCGAGGATTTCGCTATAAAAAGCAATTCTTTCTTCAATATCTTTCCTCGGTAAACCGGATAACTTCATCTGGAGTTCATCCAGAAATTCTTGTTTACGCATTTTCTCTTTCCTCCTTGGTAACAAACCTGTAAATCGACATAACCTCACGCCATTCATTTTTGAAATCCTCGATTCGCTGTAATCCCATATTTGTAATATGATAATATTTTCTAAGCCTGCCCCCATGCTCTACGGTGTAAACGGTCAGCATTGCTGCGGCTTCCAAGCGCTTCAGAATGGTATATAAGGTGGACTCGGAAAGTTCAATATACGGCTTCATATCTTTAATCATCTTATAGCCGTATGAATCCTCGTTTTTGATGGCTGCCAACACACATACATCGAGCAATCCTCGTTTTAACTGAATATCCATATAATACCTCCTCTTACATAATACATCATATCGCGAAGTATTGATTTTGTCAATAGATTTTTAAGAAAAACCCGCCATAGGTCAGAAGATTGACCTATGGCGGGTTTTATACACATATTTTTCATCAAATAAAATTCACCATTTTACACTTCCATCTGAAAAAACTGCGAATCCTAGCTCTTCTAAAACAAATTCCATTTCCTCATATGAAATATCAATTCGTTCATTCAGATAATCTACAATATCATTATTATATGTATGATCATCTTGATATTGAATCCTAAACAATATAACTTTTTGACCATAATCCCAAGAAAGATTATTGATATAATCAATAACTTTTTCCTTTTTCAAATCGTCATTATAGGTACCTGTCGTAGCAAGTGCATTAACATTATCAATTTCCGATAAATAATTTTCATAATCGCTTGTAATTATTTTTGCTAATTGATAGTATTGTTGATTGATAGACGGTGTGTATTCAATACCATATTTATTAAAAATAGTTTTTATCGTGCCATCATCAATCATTTCTTGCATGGTTTGCCGAATCGCGGAATATTCTTCAAAATCTTTAGGAGAAAAAATTGCAGCCATGCCACCATAATATACTTCTGTAAATGACACAATCTGCTCTCTTTTATCTGTTTTTTCTATTCCTAAAGCCATATCATATTTACCTGAATCAACAGCTGAAATTAGATTTTCAAATTTTTCTGATACAAATTTAACATTCAAATCAAGACGATTTGCCATTTCTGTGGCAATATCAATATGAATCCCATAATATACTCCTTTTTCTTCATCAGAATATGGAAGACAATCGTCTTCTACAGCAACAATAAATGTTTTTTTGTTATTTAATTCATTATACTGAATAATATTAAATGATAAAAAAAATATCAGTAACACACCCCCGCCAAAAAACACCCCGTTCTTAGTAATTCGTTTGATTTTTTCATTTTTTGATTCTGATTGAATAGACCGTACCGTATTATTAAATTGTGTATTTTCAGGAATCATTAAATATTCGGTTTTGTTAACCAATAAACATCTTTTTTTCATCAAAAAATATGCAACCGTAGACCATAGAAACACAGCTCCCGATATACTTTCGCCACCCAATTCAATTCGTATAATTGTAAAAATCAGCCAAACAACAACGCTATTGATACTTATTATTTTCTTGATTTTGGAAAGTTCAAATTTTTTATTCATTAAACATAGAATAACTGGCACACTTAAATAAGCAATCATTGTTATAGCCATATCCAAAATAAAATTTAACAAAAAATTCATGCTAAAGCCCTTCTTTCATTGTTCAAGTATTTTATCACCATAGCGACACCTCGCTTTCTGCTTATATTATACCATAATTTCGAGCGTTTGTAAAGAGTGATGTTGCGGCGTTGCCGCAGTGATGTTGTTCGCTTCGTTCACAGTGATGTATTGCGCCGATGCGCAAAGTGATGTGATGTGTTCCTACTCACGCGCGAAGCGCACACCACAAGGCGAAGCCGTCATCACGCACGCAGTGCGCATCACGTTCCGCGTGCGGAACACATCGTTCCAAAAACGAAAAAAGCAGTCCAATGGACTGCTTTCGTTTTTGGTTGCGGAGGCAGGATTTGAACCATACGACCTTCGGGTTATGAGCCCGACGAGCTACCAAGCTGCTCCACTCCGCGATATATGATGGTGCCGGAAACCGGGATCGAACCGGTACGGGATTAACTCCCACGGGATTTTAAGTCCCGGGCGTCTGCCTGTTCCGCCATTCCGGCAGATTCAGTATTTTCAGCCGCCTGTCGGTTGACTGCCCCATTATAATAACACAATACAAATGATTTGTCAATACCTTTTTGAAAGTTTTTTGAAAAAAATCAAAAAATCTTTTTCAAAAGCGTGTGTGTTGTTTTTTCGATACGCGCATATAATTTATAGGTGAAAGACTATTTACAAATTCTTCATATTATGGTATACTGATTTTATATGAAAATACAAATACCGAAAGGAATGAAGCATATATGCGTACCTGTGAACTTTATGATTTGGCACATACCTTAGCAGCAGATTACTTATCGGAATTTACATATCCATGGGAAGCCTTGCGTGGGATTCCGAATATGATTCGTGAGGTCGGAAAGCATCTTCCGCCCGAATATAAAGAGGTCTCCCCCAGCGTTTGGATTCATGAGGATGCCGTGATTGCGCCCACCGCATATATCGGCGCGCCTTGTATCATTGGCGCAAAAACAGAAGTCCGTCATTGTGCCTTTATCCGTGGCTCGGCGTTGATTGGCGACGGTTGTGTTGTCGGCAATTCTGTGGAGATCAAAAATGCAATCATTTTCGATCACGTGCAGGTCCCGCATTTCAATTATGTCGGAGATAGTATCCTCGGTTACCGTTCTCATCTCGGTGCGGGCGCTGTCACCTCAAACGTCAAAGCAGATAAATCGCTCGTCGTCATTCATAGCAAGGACGGCGATATCCGAACGGAACAGAAAAAAGTCGGCGCTATGGTCGGCGATTTCGTCGAGGTCGGATGCAATAGTGTCTTGAATCCAGGCTCCGTCATCGGCAGAAATACGACGGTCTATCCCATGTCGTTCATTCGCGGTGTCATTCCCGCGGACAGTATTTATAAAACAGGCGGAATCGTAACGAAAAAGGAATAAAAAACGAATCGGTTCGCCAAAGCGGGGTCCCCGCTGACAGTTAAGAAAGGAATAGAGTTTTCATTATGGGAAAATATTTTGGAACAGACGGCTTCCGCGGAGAAGCCAACGTAACGCTGACGGCAGACCATGCCTTTCGCATCGGTCGTTTTCTCGGTTGGTATTACGGTGAATTGAAAAAAAGAAAAGGAGATTCCACCCCTGCGCGCATCGTCGTAGGCAAGGATACCCGCCGTTCGGGTTATATGCTGGAATATTCACTTGTCGGCGGTATCGTCGCCTCCGGCGCTGACGTTTATATGCTTCACGTTGCCACGACGCCCTGTGTCGCATTTTCCGCAAAAAAGGACGCTTTTGAATGTGGTGTCATGATATCCGCAAGCCATAACGCATATTATGATAACGGGATCAAGCTCCTCAATACCAACGGCGAAAAGATGGAGACTGCGGTGCTGGATCTGATCGAGGATTATTTGGACGGAAGCGTTTACGTGTTCGGAGATGAATATACCGAGCTTCCGCTTGCAGGCAGAGATCGAATCGGCTACGTCATCGACTATGCAAACGGACGCGAACGCTATATGGAACGACTCATTTCCCTCGGTGTACCGCTTGACGGTTATAAAATCGGTCTGGACTGTGCAAACGGCAGCGCTTGGAAGATGGCGAAGATCGTATTTGAAGCGCTCGGTGCCGAGGTCCACGTCATTCACGCCGAGCCGAACGGCATGAATATCAACGACCGTTGCGGCTCGACCCATATCGATTCCCTTCGCGATTTCGTGCTGGAAAAGAAGCTCGACGTCGGCTTTGCCTTTGACGGCGATGCGGACCGTTGCGGTTGTATCGATGAAAAGGGCAATATTCTGACAGGCGACCATATTCTTTACATATGCGCGCGTTATTTCAAGGAATACGGCGAACTTCCGAGCAATACCATCGTTGCCACCGTCATGTCGAATTTCGGACTTCTCAGAAGTCTTGAAAAGATCGGCATCACCTGTGCCGTAACGGCTGTCGGAGATAAATACGTTTATGAATGTATGGCGAAAAACGGCTATTCTGTCGGCGGTGAGCAATCGGGTCATATCATTCTTTCTCAGTTTGCCACAACGGGTGACGGTATCCTCACCTGCTTGAAGCTGGCAGAGGTCATGAAACGCAGAAAGATGAAGATGAGCGAGCTTCTCGCAGAATTTGACGAATATCCGCAGGCGCTCCGCACCCTTTACGTGACGGACAGAGAATCTCGCAACGATCCCGATGTTTGTGCGCTCGTTGCCGAAACCGAACAGGTCCTCGGAAATAACGGCAGAATCCTGCTCCGCGCATCGGGTACGGAATCCGTCCTCCGCCTCATCATCGAGGGCGACCGCGAGGATGTTTGCGTGGATTATGCCACACGCTTTGAAAATCTTCTCCGCGAAAAGGGCTATCTCATAAAAGTAAAATAATGCGAGTTCGACGAAAGTAGGGCGGGATGCCCACATCCCGCCGAAAATGTTTTGATTCTTATCTTTCGGCGACCTATGGGCAAGCCGCCCCACATGATATATCGAACTCTCGTTAACATAAAGACGTAAAAAGCAGAATGGAATCCCCATTCTGCTTTTTATATGCCAACAAAGTATTCATATTCGGGAGGAATCTGTATGTGCGGAATCGTAGGTTTTGCAGGAAAAAGAAACGCGAAGGATATCTTACTCCAAGGACTTCAAAGGCTTGAATATCGCGGATATGATTCCGCAGGCATCGCCATACAAAACGGCGAACAAACGACGGTCATCAAAGCAAGCGGGCGTTTGCAAAGCCTGATGGAAAAAGCAAAGCACGAAATACAAGGTACGCTCGGCATCGGACACACCCGCTGGGCAACGCATGGTAAGCCGACGGAAGAAAACGCGCATCCGCACCAAAGTGCCGACGGAAGTGTCACGCTCGTTCATAACGGTATCATCGAAAATGAACGGGAGCTACGTGCATTTCTCATGCAAAACGGCTTTTCCTTTTCCTCCGAAACCGATACGGAAGCGGCGGCAAACCTCCTTGCCTATCACTATCAAAAGACAGGTTCACCGCTCAAAGCGCTCACAGAAGCCCTGCATATGATTCACGGCTCATATGCCCTTGTGATACTTTTCAAGGGCTGTCCCGATGTGATCTTCACGGCAAAAAAAGAAAGCCCTCTCATCATCGGCATGGGCGCAGAGGAAACCTTTATCGCCTCCGACGTTCCCGCCATACTTCCCTATACGCGCCGTATCTATGATATGGAAAGCGGAGAGATCGCCGAGGTCGGGAGAGGAAGCGTACATTTTTATGATAAAAACGGAGATCACATCGAAAAAACGCCGACCGAGATCACGTGGAATATCGACTCCGCCGAAAAAGACGGCTTTGATCATTTCATGATGAAAGAAATCCACGAACAGCCGAAAGCCGTGCGAAACACCTTATACGCTTATCTGAAAAACGGAAATATCGACTTTTCCAAGGCAAACTTGACCGAAAGCACGCTGAAAAGCATACAAAAGCTCCATATCATCGGCTGTGGCTCTGCTTATCACGTCGGCATGACGGCAGGATACGTCATAGAAGATATCGCCCGCATACCCGTTCGCGTGGAATACGCCTCCGAGTTTCGATATCGGCATCCCGTTTTCGGGGAACATGAGCTTGCCGTCATGATCAGCCAATCGGGAGAAACCGCAGACAGTCTTTCCGCGCTTCGGGAAGCCAAGGCGCACGGCGTACCGACGCTTGCCATCGTCAACGTCGTTGGCTCGTCGATCGCCAGAGAAGCCGACCACGTTTTATATACCCACGCAGGACCGGAAATTGCCGTCGCCACGACCAAGGCATATAGCGCACAGCTTGCCGTTTGCTATCTTTTGGCGGTGGCGCTGGGTCATGCCAAGGGCGCGTTTTGTGACGCAAAATATCAGGTTTTTCTCGATGAGATACAAAAGCTACCCGAAAAAATCGAACAAATTTTAGAAAAAAAGGACTCCTTGCGCGTCCTTTCGGCGCACCTTGCGAGCCTTGAAACTTTATTTTTGATTGGCAGAGGGGTCGATTTTTCAACCGCCTTAGAGGGCGCTTTGAAGATCAAGGAGATCAGTTATATCCATGCGGAAGCCTATGCCGCAGGCGAGCTGAAGCACGGAACGATCAGCCTCATCGAAAAAGAAACGCCCGTTCTCGGCGTTCTGACGCAAAAAAATCTATTCCCGAAAACACTCAGCAATATGCGCGAGGTCAAAAGCCGAGGCGCTTATCTGATCGGCATTGCAACGGAGGGCTTTGACGTGGAGAATACGGTCGACGAGGTCTTTTATATCCCCGAAACGCTTCGCCCGTTTGCCCCTTCCCTTTCCGTCATACCGCTTCAGCTTTTGGGATATTATATCGGCACGATGCGCGGTCTTGACGTAGATAAACCGCGCAATCTTGCGAAAAGCGTGACGGTGGAATAAACAGTGGGAGCCGTTTCATGCAATCAGCCTTCCCTTGCAGGGGAAGGCTGATACGATCGATATTCCGGGTAATAGACCTATTCAAGAATGATGCTTCAAAGACAAGAAAGAAGGGTCAGCTTTTCGGTCGGGATCTCGATGCCGTCCGCAGAAAGCTCACCGAGTCTGACCGTTTTGTTTGCGCCGTGGTAATCGCTGCCTCCGCTGACAAGAAGTCCATGTGTTTTTGCGATATCAAGAAGAAAATCGGATTCCTTTTCCGTATATCGGGAATAATAGCACTCCATACCGCGAACGCCATAAGACAAAAGCGCCTCCAGCGTTTCGGGAACAAATTCATGAGGCTCGCCCTCTCCGCCGAGCGGATGCGCCCAAACGGGGATTGCATCTGCCGCAAGAATGGCGGAAATCGCATCCTTTGCCGTGAGTCTGAGTTCGTCCTTTTTGCAACCGTTCAAATATTTTTCCATGCAATCCTGATAAGAAGAAGCGTATCCGTTTTGAATCAAGAGCTTGGCAAGATGTGCGCGGGAGGGACTGTTCTTGGCACGCAAAAACGCATTTTCTTCCTCGGAAAAAACGATATGATGCGTATTTTTCAGGTGAGAAAGGCGAATTTCCAAGTTCTGACGGCGCAGATCCTGACCGTAGGCAAGCATTTCGATAATGGCAGGTGCGCTCGGCTCAAAGCCGAAGCCGAGGATATGTGTGGTCCTTCCGTTTTCCTTGCAGGAAAATTCAACGCCCGTGATGACGCGGGCGCGACCATTCACCGCCTCGATGAGAGAGGGGAGTCCCGCCACGGTATCGTGGTCGGTGAGAGCAAAGGTCGTGATATTTTGTGAAAGAAGCTTTTCGCAAAGCGCAGGCGTGGTGTCGCTTCCGTCGGAAAATTTACTGTGCAAATGAAGGTCGGCGTACATAATGACTTCCTTTTCCATGTTTGTGATTTGAAAATCAAAAAAAGAAAACGCTCTTACCGAAGTAAGAGCGTTCCTGGAGCTGATATCCAGATTCGAACTGGAGACCTCATCCTTACCAAGGATGTGCTCTACCAACTGAGCCATATCAGCGTTTTTTGTTTTCTGTGAATCTGTCGTTCGCTGTTCACGAGTGTTATTATACTACATCGTTTTCGATTTGTCAATACCTTTTTTGAAATTTTTTCAAAAAGTCTTTATTTTTTTTGAAATTTATGATAAAATAGCCTTACTGACAAAGAAATCACGAACGGAGAATGAACATATATGAAAAAGATACTGGTTATTGATGGAAATTCGATTTTGAATCGTGCATTTTACGGGATTCGCCCTCTTAAAACAAAGGACGGACTTTTTACAAACGCCATTTACGGCATGGTGACGATGGTGGAACGATATCTTTCCATGTGCGCGCCCGATTATTTTGCCGTTGCATTCGATCTGAAAAAACCGACGTTCCGTCATACATTTTCTGCGGATTATAAAGCCAACCGCCATGGAATGCCCGAAGAGCTTGCCATGCAGCTCGAACCTGCCAAGGAATGTCTGCGTGCGATGGGTGCGCTCGTTTTGACGGCAGAGGGCTTTGAAGCGGATGATATCCTCGGCACGATCGCCGCGATGGGCGAAAGCGCGGATATGATGACCTACGTGGCGACGGGCGACAAGGACTCTCTCCAGCTCATTTCCGAGAAGACCAACGTCGTGCTTGCGACCAACACCGAACCGCTCCTTTTCGATACGGCGGCTTTTCTTGAAAAATACGGCGTGCGTCCCGAGCAATTCGTCGACGTCAAGGCGCTGATGGGCGATAGCTCCGACAATATCCCCGGCGTTCCCGGGATCGGTGAAAAGACCGCGCTGAAGCTCATTGCGGAATACGGCAGTCTTGACGGCATTTATGACGATCTCGAATCCAAAAAGCTCACCAAAGGCACGATCACAAAGCTTGCGGACGGAAAAAAATCCGCTTATGATTCGCAGTTTTTGGCTCGCATCAAGCGCGACGTACCGCTGGATATCACGCTTGACGACCTCCGATATGACGGCGCACACAAGGAAGCGCTTCGCGCGCTTTTTGAACGCTTTGAATTTTTCGCGCTCATCAAGCGTTTGGGACTCGAAAAGGAAGAAGCCGAAGAAATCGAAATCACGGTGAAATCCATTTCCGCAGAGGAGCTTCCTCTCAAATCCGACACAAAATATGCGATAGCCTTTGATTTTGAAGCCGATACGGCGGCGATTGCGGACGGAGAGCTCGTGTATCTCGTAGAAGGCATTTCCTCGCTGAAGCCCTATCTTGACGGCGATCATCATTTCATCGTTCACGATGAAAAAACGGCGCTCCACGCGCTTTCCGAAAAAGGCATCTACTTTACCGCCTGTGGGGACGATCTCATGCTCATGGCGTATATCGCGGCGGTAACGGATAACGATTTTACGTTCGATAAGCTCACCCAGCGCTTGCTTGCCAAGGAAGCGAAAAGCCTTGCAGAACGCGCTTATTTTACCCTGCGCCTTTATAAAATGTTTACAGAGGAGCTTGAAAAAAGCGGACAAACGGCACTTTACCGCGATGTGGAATTTCCGCTTTGCCGTGTGCTTTATGAGATCGAAAAGGTCGGCTTCTCGGTCGATGTGGAAGCGCTTCGCGCATTTTCCGTTCAACTCGGACAGATGCAGGAGGAATACGCAGAACGCATCTACGAGGCGGCAGGAGAAGTATTTAACATCAACTCCCCCAAGCAACTTGGCGTTATCTTATTTGAAAAGCTCGGTTATCCACACGCAAAAAAGACCAAGAGCGGATATTCCACGAGCGCGGAGGTTTTGGAAAAGCTCCGTCCCTACGCGCCGATCGTCGGTGACGTTCTTGAATTTCGTCAATACGGCAAGCTGAAAAGCACCTATGCGGATGGACTTGCCGCGGCGGCTGACGAAAACGGCCGTGTGCATACCTCGTTCCGCCAAGCGCTCACCGCGACGGGCAGACTTTCCTCCACAGAGCCAAATTTGCAGAATATTCCGATCAAGACCGAGCTTGGCAGAGAATTTCGCAAATTCTTCGTTTCAAAAAATGACGATTACGTTCTCATCGATGCGGACTATTCCCAGATCGAGCTTCGTCTGCTGGCGGCGATCTCGGGTGATGACGGCATGATCGAAGCATTCCGCTCGGGTCATGATATCCATACCGCGACGGCGATGAAGGTCTTTGGCGTTTCGGCGGAGGACGTTTCCATCGAGCTTCGCAAAAAGGCAAAGGCTATCAACTTCGGTATCATGTACGGTATGGGTGATTTTTCGCTCGCCTCCGACCTCCATATTTCCCGCGCCGATGCAAGAGCCTATATCGATAGCTACATGGGATCCTTCCCCAAGGTCAGCGAATATCTTGACCGTGTGGTCGCCGATGCCAAGCGCGACGGCTATGTGACGACGATGTTCGGTCGCCGCCGTTATATTCCCGAGCTTGCTTCCTCGAAAAAGATGGAGGTCGCATTTGGCGAACGTGTGGCAATGAACAGCCCGATCCAAGGAACTGCCGCCGATATCATCAAGCTTGCCATGGTCAATATCGCGGAAAAGCTGAAAAAAGGCGGTTACGATGCTCGGCTTATTTTGCAGGTACACGACGAGCTGATGATCGAAGCGCACAAAACACAAGCAAAAGAGGTTTCCGCGCTTCTCAAAGCCGAAATGGAAAACGCCGTATCCCTCGCCGTACCGCTGACGGTGGAGATCGCTTCGGGAAAAAGCTGGTATGAGGCGAAATAAGAACTCAGTAAAGGAGATAGACGTTTTTTATGCAATTCGCAATACGAATTATCTGTAACCGCAGAATGACCGAAATCATAAAAGAAAGAGTGAAAGAATTGGCAAACTATCTTTGCCTGCCTACCGATTTCACGTTTTCCCCTTATTGGAAAGATGATGAATGTGACGTCTTAGAGCTTGATACAAAGATAGATCACCCTGATTATAGCAAGATCAAGCAGTATGTGCTTGCTATTTCAGGGGCAGAAAGCATTTTTCAAAAAGGTGATGAAGACGACCGCGAGTTTGCATATTTCGCTTCTCTTGATGAGTTGCACTCCTCCAAGGATACAGCATTTGTTGATTGCAATATTTTTAAGTTATCATAATGTATCCCAAACAAAAACCAGCCGTACGGCTGGTTTTCTTTTATGGATCAACATGATAAATTCCGTTGTTTATTGGTTGCAAGCTCATTCCAAAGAGAAAAAACGAGGATCAAAAGACCGCCGACCGCTTGCAAAAGGGTCATTTCTTCCGACAATACAAAGACCGAGATCAAAACCGCCGCCAAGGGGTCGATATAGCTGAGTATGGCGATTTGCTGTCCCGTCAGCTTGCCGATCGCCGCAAAATACAGACAATACGCAAGCGCCGTATGAACGAGCCCCACGACGAGCAGACATAGCCAGCCCTTGCCGTCAAGCGCATTCAAATGAAAACCGCCCGAGCACGCAACGTAAGGCAAAAGAACGATACTTGCCGACACGAACTGCCAAAACGTGCGTTGCAAGCCCGAAACGCCCCGAATGCCTTTATTCAAAAGCACCATGCAAGCGTAAAAGACCGCCGCGCCAAGCCCCAAAGCGATGCCCAAGCCGTCTGTATGCAGATCGCGGAAGCCTGTAATAAGCAGGATACCTACGGTAGACATGACAAAGCAAACGATCTGCGATTTCGTCATTTTTTCGCGGAATAGAAGCGGCGAGATGACCGTCACGAGAACGGGCGCAACATAATAACAAAGCGTCGCCGTTGAAACGGTGGTATGCTGATACGCCTCGAAAAGCAATATCCAATTCAGTCCAAGCGCAAGTCCCGAAAGCATCAGCAAAAGCCCTTGGCGCTTCCACGCATCCAAACGAAGCTTTTGTTTTGTGCAGAGCAAGACGATGAAAATCGGCAAAGCCGCCATGACCGAGCGGTACAGCGCGATCTCCCCCGAGGAAAGGGGCAAATATCGCACGAAGATGGATATCGTACCGAAAATGGTCATGGAAAGCATCATAAACAACCGAGGTTTTGTAAAATGCGTCATATCGCTTTCGTTTTAACCGCCGAGATATGCTTTTTGTACCATTTCGCTTGCCGCAAGCTCCTTGCCCGTACCGCTGAGAACGATACTGCCGTTTTCAAGCACGTATGCGCGGTCGGAGATGGCAAGCGATTTGCCCGCATTCTGCTCAACGAGAAGAATGGTCGTGCCGTCGCGGTTGATATCCTTGATGATCTCAAAGACTTGGTCGACGAGAAGCGGAGAAAGACCCATGGAGGGCTCATCCAGCATGAGGAGCTTCGGATGGCTCATGATGGCGCGTCCCATCGCAAGCATCTGCTGTTCACCGCCGGAAAGCGTACCTGCGATCTGATTTCTGCGCTCCGCAAGACGCGGAAAACGGGTGTATATCGCTTCCAAATCGTTTTTGAAGGAAGATTTATCCTTATTGATAAAGGAACCCATCAAAAGATTTTCATAGACCGACAATTCCTGGAAGATTCTGCGTCCCTCGGGAACCTGTGTCATACCGAGTTTTACGATCTTATGACAAGGGGTCTTGGTGATGTCATGACCGTTAAAGGAGATGCTGCCGCCGCGGTTGGGAATGAGTCCCACAACGCTTTGCATCGTCGTGGTCTTGCCCGCGCCGTTTGCGCCAATGAGAGTCACGATCTCACCCTCTTGCACTTCAAAGCTGATGCCCTTGAGCGCGCAGATGACACCGTAATATACTTCAAGATGATTGACTTCAAGCAATGCCATAGCTTAACCTCCAATATATGCGCGGATAACCTCGGGATTGCGGAGCGTTTCTTTGGTTTCGCCCTCCGCAAGCATCGTACCGAAGTTGAGTACCGTGATTTCATCGCAAAGACCCGATACGAATTTCATATCGTGCTCGATCAGCAAGATCGTCATATCGAAGCGGTCGCGGATGATCTTAATGGTCTTGACAAGGTCCTCGGTCTCGTGAGGATTCATGCCCGCCGCCGGCTCGTCCAAAAGGAGGAGCTTCGGCTCCGTCGCCAAGGCTCTGGCAATCTCCAGCTTTCTCTGCTTACCGTAAGGCAGATTACAAGCCAAATTGTTTCTGTCCTGCTCCAGATCAAAGATGCGGAGCAGCTCCTTTGCCTTTGCGCGCATTTCCTTTTCGGAACGAAAATGGCGGGGCAAACGGAAGAAGGACTCCCAAACGCTACACTTAAAATCGGGATGATTATGCAATCCAACCATGACGTTACGAATGACGGTCATGTTGTTGAAAAGTCGGATATTCTGGAACGTACGGGCAATTCCCTTTTGGTTGATCTTTTCCTGAGGAAGTCCGTTCAGCTCTTCCCCGTCCAAATAAAACGTACCCGTCGTGGGCTTATAAACGCCTGTGAGAAGATTGAATACCGTCGTTTTGCCCGCACCGTTCGGTCCGATCAGACCGTAGATCTGATTCTTTTTGATGCGGAGGTTGATATTCTGCGCAGCCTTCAAGCCGCCAAAGGAAATACCCATATCTTTGGTTTCAAGAATGTATTCTGCCATTATTTATTACCTCCATTTCCCATATAGTCGATTTTTTCGGGCGGTGTCATATCGACGGAAAGAACCTCGTTCATTTCGATCTTCGTCGGTACAACGTCCCACTTCAAGGTATCGTCCTTGACCTTTGCAGGGTCTTGATGTCTGAAAATTTTTCTCCAAAGAGCCGCAAAATTGTATCGGTCGCGGAAGTTTTTGAGAGCAGGCGCGTTGTTATAGTTGACGATCAAAATGAGAATGACCGCATAGAAAAGATTCTGCAATACTGCAAGATCACCCGTCAAGACCGTCGCAAGCTTGGTATTGAGGAAGGTGATGAGTGTCGCGGCAATGATGGAGCCGTTGATGGTACCCATACCACCGAGAACGACCATGACCAAGATCTCGATGGAATAGTTATAGCCGAATTTTGCGCTCTGAACGGTATAGTTGCTGTAACTATACAAAACGCCTGCGATGCCTGCGAAAGCGGCAGACAAGGTAAAGGTGATCAATTTGTATTTCGTTACGTTGATACCCGTCGCGCGCGCGGCGATCTCATTGTCACGAATCGCCGTTACCGCACGTCCATGCTTAGAACGGATAAAGTTCTGCACGATGGCAAGGGTAAACAAAACGAGAACAAAGGCAAAAATGAACAAATACTTCTTATCATAACGGGGCGTGGAAAGTCCTAGCGCACCGCCGAAGGTTGCATCCGAGGTATTCTGGAAAAGCGATTTGACGATCTCACCGAACGCAAGCGTAACGATGGCGAGATAGTCACCGCGAAGTCTGAGCGCGGGAATACCGATGATGACACCGCAAAGCGCCGCAACGCCCGCACCGACGATAAGCGAAATGATGAACGCCAAAATGCCGTTTCCAAGCGTCGGCACGAGAAGCGCGGAAACCTTACCGCCGATATATGCGCCAACGCACATGAAGCCCGCATGACCGAGAGAAAGCTCGCCCAAAAAGCCGACGACGAGAGAAAGAGAGACCGCCAAAATGACGCTGATGGCAATTTTTTCAAAGAGGAACAAAAGCGAACCGTCCAAATTGCCGAAGATGGACATCGAGCCGAAAATGATGGCGAAAAGTCCGAGAATGGTATAATTGATGTAGTGGTTATACTTGATTTTTTTGAGATTCATACCTTTTCCCTCCGTTTCTTGCCGAGGAAACCGGTAGGTCTGACCAGCAAAATGATAATCAAGATGGAAAATTCAATCGCATCGGTATACGGCGCGATCGCTGTAATTTTATAGGAGATACATTCGACGATACCGAGAAGAAGTCCGCCGAGCATCGCGCCCGGGATCGAACCGATACCGCCGATAACAGCCGCCGTGAATGCCTTGATACCGGGCATTGCACCGAGCGTGCTGGAAATGCTGGGCGCTTTGAAAAGATAAAAAAGACCTGCAAGCGCCGCAAGCGCAGAGCCGATGGCAAATGTGATGGTGATGATCTTATTGACGTCGATACCCATAAGCTGTGCCGCGCCCTTATCCTCGGAAACGGCGATCATCGCGCGTCCCGTACGGGTGCATTTGACGAACATCGTGAGCGCCGTCATCACAGCGAAGGCAACGCCCAAAGTAACGAGCGCCGAAACCTGTACGTTTGCGCCAAGGAAGGTGACCGCGCCGAAATCATAGACCATGACCATCTTATTGGCAGAGCCGAAGATGATCTGCGCCAAGCTCTGAAGAAGATAGCTGACACCGATCGCGGTAATCAAGACCGCAAGAGGAGACGCACCGCGCAAGGGCTTATACGCGACCTTCTCGATGATGACACCGAGAATCACACAGAAAACGACCGCCATCAGAATCGCAAAAATCGGGTTGTTGAATGCCATAAAAACGTAAATGATATAGCCGCCTACCATGATAATATCACCATGCGCGAAGTTGAGCATCTTCGCAATACCGTATACCATCGTATAGCCCAGAGCAATCATGGCATAGATTCCTCCAAGGCTCAGGCCATTGATAAGTGTTGATAAAATCAATTCCATAGTAATATCCTAACTTTTTTCAAAATAGAAAACTGCACATATCGGTTTGAATCGACATGTGCAGTTTATCAAAACATAATGAGATGCCGAATGGTAAATCAGTTTGCCGCCTTGATTACATATTTGATAGCGCCCTTATTGACGTAGCCTGTGCTTTCCCAGCCAATGTTTTCGCCGGTAACAGCGCCTGTAAGAGTATAGCCACCCTCAAACTGTTCCATCAAGATATCGCAAAGATCCGATGCGCTCATGGTAACGGAGATCTCCTTGCCTTCGTCTGCGGCTTTCTTCATCGCGCCGTAGAGAGCATATACGCAGTCGTAAGCGGATGCGCCGAACTGGTTCAAGGTTTCCTTGCCGTATTTATCTACGTATTTGTCGATAAATTCTTTTGCTGCGCCTTCTGTTGCTTTGGAGTTGAAGTGAGAAAGCATGGTAACTTCCTGAGGAATGATGGAAATATCAAAGCCGTCGATATTATCGATACCGTCAAAGCCGTCGCAACCGTAGTAAACGGCGTTGGGAGCAATAACGTCCTTTGCCTGCATCATAAAGAGAGATGCGGGTGTGTAATAGATGGGCATGAAGATGAAGCTGCAAGACTTCAAGGTATCGATCTGTGTGGAGAAGTCAGTTGCGTTTGCCGCAGTGAAGCTGGTTTCTACAACAGAAACGGATGCATCAAGATTTGCCTTGAACTGGTCGTAGATACCCTTGGAGTATGCTTCGTCGGATTTGAAGAATACGCCGATGGTCTGACCTGCGAAGTTTGCGTTTACAAATTCAGCCGCAACCTTACCCTGGTTACCATCTGCGAAGCACATCTGATAGCCGTTGGGATTTGTGGGAATTGCGTCAGCGGAAGCAGAGGGAGTAAGGAAGAATACGTTGTCGTCAGCGGAAAGATTCTTAAATTCCAAGCCGGGGGTGCTGGTTACAGTACCCAAGGACAACTGCATACCGCCTTCAAAAAGAGAAGAATAGTTTGTGGAAATTTTGGTAGCATCGTTCATATCGTCTGTTGCAACGAGTTTGAACTTGACGCCATTCAAACCGCCTGCGGCGTTGATTTCATCAATCGCCATCTGTGCGGAATTGACAACGGCTGTACCGTACATAGCGGCATCACCCGTCAAAGGACCGGAAACACCGATTACAAATTCGGTATTGTTCGCTGTATAATTTGCGCCGGCTCCACAGCCTGCGAATGCGCCCAAGCAAAGTGTAAGCGCGAGAAACAATGAGATGATTTTGACAAATTTCATAATGAAACCTCCTTTTAGAAATGTGCTATTGTTAAAAATCGCCACATGTTATATTTCAACAGTTTACACTTTTTTTTGGCATATGTCAAGTTCTTTTATGAAGTTTTCCTAAATTTTATGAATAAAAAATGAATGATTATTTTTGTAGATTTTGTATGAGATGATACATAGCCACCCTGTTATTTTATCAAAGCGTTAAATCCCCGATCCTCCAAATACGGAAAGATAATAATCCTCCAATGTCGGAGAAAGAATCTCTGCCGTTTCCGTCGGTTTCGTTTCAGACAAAACACGAAGATCGGCATAACCATTTTCTGCTTTGGCAATGCTTGTTACGCAGTATTGACTCTCATAATAGGGGACTTCGCTATCTCGGCAATGCAGATGCCCGTTTTCGTTTGTTTCCTTCAAAAGTCGATCAAGCGAATCATATTCATAGGTTTTTGTAAGCTCTACCTGCTCAAAGGTCTTCGAGGTCTGAACCATTCTGCCGTAGGCATCCGTATATTGTGCCGTTACGATTGAAGGTGCATTGGCATCACCCAAAACGGTGTTGGTAACCTTTTGCGCGGAAGTACCATTCAGCAAAACATATTTGGAAATATTATTAATCAATCGACAACTATTGGAATTTCATTAAACGAAACCGGGACACACTTACCCCGTTTATATAAATCATAAAAATTGGGGCCAAGATAATATGATTTATCTTTACTAAGATGATAATATTTTCGAATGTATTTTTTTACACAACCAAAAATCATATCCAATTCTTTATTTTTTGGATCATGCCAAAACCTCGACCACACCATGCCATTCTCAATTTTTATTGATTCATGAGGCATAATGATATCAATTAGTTCAGAATTATCGTTATCAATATAAATTCTGTTGATTTTTTCTGCATATTTATATTGAATTTTTGAATTCTTTGTCTTTATATAACAGTTTACATAATAATATTTTTTATATAAATAGGAATAATCCGTGTAATGGAGTAAATCGTTTTGATCAAGCTCTATGCCACTCTCATGAATAAAAATTCCACCATTCTCTTGAACGATACAAATCAATTCATTCATATCTTCTTGAGTAACATAAAACATTATTTGTTTACCCATAAAAGAAACTCTCCTTTTAATCTTTTAAATTATATGAGATAAATCGAATTTGACCCTTTTTTATCCCACCATATTTTATTAAATCATCATAAGCATCGCGTTCTCTCTTTACCGCTCCTTCAAAAGTATTTGGCGTTCCTGTGATATTACGTTTGCCAACTTGAACATATATTGTTTCATTAGTCTTTGGATCAGTTGCAGTTATATCTGGATATCGATAAGATTTTTTACCCCCTGGGGTATCGATTTTAACTTCTTTTTCATTTACAATATAACCCTCAGATGTTAATCTGTTTTTTCAGCAATAATCTCAGCTTGATGCTTCTCACCGCCCTTTTTGTCATTAGAATTAGTAACTTTTTTCGTGTCTGCTGCAACATCTGAGATATCATCAAACCTATCAGTTGTCTTATTGGCATCATGTGCAACATCAATTGCTTCACCAACATTATTCGATGCCCTAATCGCATCACCCACAGCATCTGCCGCATCACCCAATCGATTAGCAGTTTTTGCCGCATCATGTACATCATCTGCAACTTTTGCAGCATCAACGGCCGTATCGATAACACGTATTGTTTCACCAATACCGCCAAGACACGGAACTAATACATCAACTAAATCGCCAACCGTACCTAACCAGTTCATGGGATCTTTGGGATTATCAATGACTTCTACTATACTACAACAAAGAGAAGAAATATCCCAAAATGTTTCCCATGCTTGTCCTGTTCTATCTATTCTTACAACAGGATTACTATCACAATAGGAATACCAATTTCGCCCATCCCTAATCGGGTCTTCCTGCGTAAATCTACCCAAATCAGCGTTATAATATCTCGCTCTCAGATAAATGTTGCCGCTTTCAATATCAAAGTATTTACTACAATATCAGTATACCAACATTCACCTCATTTGTCAAGCATCAGACTCCCATTACACGCCGAGCCCAAAATGTTATCGAGGTCGACACGGCAGGCGCATAGTCGTTTCGCGCGTTCGCTCGCTCACTTCCGAAACTCCTTGCTTCGTGCCTTTGACTTGAAAAAACAGCCATTCAGGCTCTTTTTTCTTCGTCAACTACCAACTTCGCACCGCTCAGTCGGTATGCAGATGATTTGAGAATCATGATGTCACAGGCAGATACTATTTGAGAAAGCAAAAAGAAAAACCATCCGATTGGATGGTTTTCTTTTTGTGTTTGGGTGCCAATTTTGAACCCTAAGCAAAAATCAAATTTTACATCTCAGGTTCGAATAGATTACATTTAACAAAATCGACATCTAACTCTAGTAAAATTGACACGCACCACAGATAAAATCATCAGTGCCTCAAAAGCAGAAAAAGCCTTGCGCCGCAAGACTTTTTCACATAAAGAAAACACCTCAACTTGAACATCGTTGGTTCATTTTGAGGTGTTGTTTACAATTCATTAATTTTTTGTTTCTAGTTCCCACAAATAATATATTTCTTTTAGCGGAAACTTTTTCATCAAATTTTGACACTTTCCCGTGCGTTGATCTGATAATGCCGGAAAAACAAAATTAACACAAGTATATGAAAAATCATTATCTGAAAATGTGTTCAAGATTTTTTTTACAGAACAATACCTTATTCCCAATATTGCTTTATTAATATTTTGGATACAATATTCCGAATTTTTATCCACAATCAATTCCAATAATAATTGTGGTATAATATAATCCGGTCGAAATTCCATATTTATTGCATCTGCATAATAAAAAGAACAACATGCAACCAAAGGCCATAAGTTTAAAAATGCTAATAATTCATCTTCAGATAATTCAGATAATTTATAGTTTTCAAAAAAATACAAATCTAAAACATCAATATCCTCATCCATAGATTTTTGAAACAACGCTATGTTTAAGCAAGAATTCGTTTGATGTATTTCTTCACAACATATTTGATAGGATGAACCAAAATATAAACATGGTAATCCAGGATAACTGAATCTTTGTGTTTTTACTTTATACCTTTCTTCAAAAGATATATGAAATATCTCATCTGGGCTTACTTTTCGATCACAAACATTTCTTGCTCGATAAAACTTTGATTCAAGAAGCACTTTTAAAATAGAATCTAAAGGGACATTTTTTATTGCAGTTTTAAATGCTATATAAGCAGACTCGTGTTGTCCCCAATAATATTCAATTAAACAAACATATATATTTTTAGAAAAACATTCTACTTTATGTATAATAGATTCTTCCACATTCAGATCAAGCAGGAACTGACAGTAGTGAGTTAGATAAGATTTTACATACGATGGAAAATCTTCTTTTGGGTGTTCTAAACATAACAATTGACACCATTTATAAAAATCTTTATTCTGAATAAAATTCATTTTCGCCCTTTTTTCGTAGAACAACCAAATTAAGTCCTAATGCATTTGCTATTTTTAACAAGATTTGCAATGTTGGTATAGAAGCAAACGATTCAATTCTAGAAATCGTCGTTTGAGGAATATCCGTTAATGCTGACAACTCTGTCTGAGTAATTTTTTTTCTTTTCCTTTCTTTTAATAAAGCTAAAATTATATCATCAATTTGATCTTGAATCAAATTTTCAGTTTTCAAATAATCTTCCGTCTTTATATCTCGAATATCCATACAATCACCTCATAATATATCGCATTAAAACTTTCTACTTATAAATTAACTATAAATTTATGATTTTTAATTTAGGTCTTGTTTGAAAAATCTCATCCCTTAGTATCATTTCAACAAAATAAGAATAGAAGCAAGAAAGAGACCAGCAAGAAAAACATCATCGCGCTTATCATAACGAGTAGCAATTCTGCGAAACCATTTAAGTTTTTGAA
>JAGBCV010000007.1 GCA_017937845.1 Clostridia bacterium
CAACCGCTTCATTCCGCTTTGCGCGGTCCTGCTCGGCGCTCTCATCGGCGTCGCGGCGTTTTATGTTTATCCGTCTATCATCCCGGCGGATAACGTCATCGTGGCATTGCTCATCGGCGCGGCTTCCGGCTGGGCTGCGACAGGTGCATATGAGACAGGGAAGGGGCTGGGAAAGGAATAAACATACAAAAAGAACAGATTTTTGTATGTTCTTCTTTTGTTACTATCAAGATACTAACGTGTTACTATTCGAGTGATTTTTGCTATTTTTTCAGATACGTAAAAAAATGAAAAATGTAGGAAATATAATGGATTAAAATACTTGAAATTTTGACATTACTATTGTATAATAGATATGTAATCAAAAAAGACGGAGGGAACTGTCTTGGAAAAGCTTTTTAATAATATCAAATACTTGTTTCAGGAGTTTGGATTCATCGATGTGCTCGATATCCTCCTGGTTTCAGTTATCATATTTTATATCGTAAAATTCATTCGAGAGCGACGGGCGAGCAAGCTTGCCATCGGCGTCGTTATCGTCATCGGTGTTTTGATCGTCAGCGAAATTTTGGAAATGCGGGCGATGAGCTTCCTCTTATCCAACGTTGTTCAGGTCGGTCTTATTGCGCTCGTCATTTTGTTCCAGCCGGAGCTTCGCGCCGCACTGGAAAAGGTCGGCAGTAGCTCCTTCAAGACCTTTAAGAATACGATCTCAAAGGACAAGGAACATGCAAAGGGCGACAATATCGCAAACATTTGCCAAGCGGTCAGCGAGCTTGCGCGTGAATACACGGGCGCGCTCATCATCATCGAAAGAAATACCCCTCTCGGTGACATCATCAAGACCGGTACGGTCATCAATGCGGATATCTGCGTAGAGATGCTCAAAAATATTTTCTTCAACAAAGCGCCTATGCACGACGGTGCGGTGGTCATTCATAACAACCGTATCTATGCAGCAGGTTGCTTCTTGCCGATGTCCAAAAACGACGATATCATCAAGGACCTCGGTACCAGACACCGCTCCGCTATCGGTATGAGTGAAGAAAGCGACGCGGTCGTTATCGTTGTTTCCGAAGAAACGGGTACGATCTCCATTGCACTCAACGGTGAGCTTCGCAGAAATTACGATTACAATTCTTTGAAACATGAACTTACCTCTCTGCTCGGTGCGGCAGACTCGGAAGATAATTAAAACCTACGAAAAGGAGATATCGCTATGAATCAGGATAAGAGTTTGAAATCCTTTTTTACCAAAAAGGAAACGCAGGATATGCGTAAGACGGATTCTGATGATTACACCGTCGCTCACAGCAGACGTGTGGATATGATTCTTCGTATACTTTCTCTTGTTTGCGCGGTCGTGATCTGGATCTTTATCGTCATTGGCGATTCCGCAACAAAAGAATTTAAAAATATTTTAGTAACTGTCAAGGGCGGTACGATTTTGCAAAGAACATATACGATAGATTACGATGTGACACAGGTGAATTTCGAGATTCAAGGTCAAGGCACGGAGATCAGCCAGATCTCCGAAACCGATATTTTGGTTTATGTTGACCTTTCTTCCGTTGCCATCAACCTTTCCGGCTCTTCCGAGCCGCAGACCTTTGACCTTCCGCTCATCTATGAAACCAAACGTAAAAATTCCAATATCGTGTTTGTTCAAAAATCCAGAGAGTCCATAAAAGTTACATTTACGAAAAAATCAAGCTGAAATCTATGAGTCAATACATTATTCAAAATATCAAATTATCATTTGAAATTTCCAAAGACGAGGCTTTTGCAACCGCAAAGCATCGTCTTTTGAAATTCTTCTCGAAAAAATCCATCGGCGAGATGAAAATTTATAAAACTTCCGTCGATGCACGTAAAAAAGACAATATATGCTTTGTATATTCCGTTTGCGCGGATATTCACGGAAATGCTCGCGCAGATGAAAAGCTGCTTGCCAAAGAGGGGATCGTGCCTTTGACGGAGGATGCGATGGATATTCGTTTCGGAAATGAACCGCTTGCAGAGCGTCCCGTCGTCGTCGGCTTTGGTCCTTGCGGTATGTTTTGCGCGCTGATGCTTGCGGAAAACGGTTATCGTCCCATCGTCATTGAACGCGGTTCTGACGTTGCCAAGCGGACAGAGGACGTGGAACGCTTTTCTAAATTCGGTATCTTGAATCCCGAATCCAATATCCAATTCGGTGCGGGCGGGGCAGGTACGTTTTCTGACGGTAAGCTCGTGACGAGAATCAACGACCCGAAATGCTCCTACGTCATTTCTGCATTTCATGCGTTCGGTGCGCCGGAGGAGATTCTTTACAAGGCAAAACCGCATATCGGAACAGATTATCTGAAGATCGTCGTTGCCCGTATGGAAGAAAGAATTCGCGAGCTGGGCGGCGATATTTTTTACGATACCAAGCTGGAGGATTTCACGGCGGCAAACGGAAAGATCGTTTCCGTTCGGACAAGCAAGGGCGAGATCCCCTGCGGACTTCTCGTTTTGGCGCTGGGTCATAGCGCGAGAGATACGTTTTCCATGCTTTCTGCGCGCGGTGTGCCGATGACGGCGAAGCCTTTTTCCGTCGGCGTTCGCATCGAGCATTTGCAGGAGGATATCGATCGCGCGCTTTACGGCGATGCGGCGGGCAATCCGCTTCTTCCGAAAGGTGAATATAATCTTTCCTGCCACGACGGCGACCGCGGGGTCTATACGTTTTGTATGTGTCCCGGCGGACAAGTCGTTTCGGCGGCGAGTGAAGAATATGGCGTTGTGACAAACGGCATGAGCAATTTCTCGCGCGACGGTCGAAACGCCAACAGCGCAGTTGCGGTATCGGTAAATCCCGTCGATTACGGGGATACCGTGGAAACGGCAATTTCGTTCCAACGAGGCTTGGAGCAGAAAGCATATGAGGCGGGCGGAAAGACCTACGCCGCGCCTTGTCAGACGGTGGGAGATTTCCTTGGTAAGACCAAAATGAGCGAGCCTGCAAGGATCCTTCCGACCTATCGGGACGGAAACGTCAAGATGACGGATATGGGGAGCGTGCTTCCTTTGTTCGTTGCGGAATCCTTGCGATTCGGTCTTATGAATTTCGACCGAAAGATCAAAGGCTTTGCCGCAGACGATGCGGTGCTGACGGGTGTGGAGACCAGAACATCCTCTCCGCTCAGAATCCCGAGAGATGAAGCCTATTTGGCTCGCGGTTTTCAAAATCTATATCCGTGCGGAGAAGGCGCGGGCTATGCAGGCGGCATCACCAGCGCCGCTGTGGATGGCATCAAATGTGCGCTTGCCGTTATGGAGCGTTATCAATCTTTGTCATAATTTCATTATTTATATATACTATCCTCATAGGATAGAGGAAGGGAGGGACTTTATATGTTTGATAGAAACCGTTGGCTCGTTTGCGATCATGAAGAAAAAAACGTAAGATCGCTTTCAAAGGAGCTGAGCACAAGTCCCCTCTGCGCAAAACTTTTAATCAACCGCGGATATGCAGAGCCGAGCGCGGCAAAAGCCTTTATGGCAAAATCCGACTCGTTTTTGTATAATCCGTATCTTTTGAAGGATATCAAGCTTGCGACCAAGCGCATTCGACGTGCCATTGAGGAGGATGAAAAAATCACCATTTACGGCGACTATGATGTGGACGGCGTTACCTCCGTTTCCATATTATATATGTACTTGAAGGAACACTGCGCGGACGTGGATTATTATATCCCGACCAGAGAAAGCGAGGGCTATGGGCTTAACGCCGCAGCCTTTCGCATGATCAAGGAAAAGGGTACGACGCTCATCATCACGGTCGATACGGGTATTACCGCCATTGAAGAGGTCGAATATGCAAGGGAGATCGGTCTTGACGTGATCATCACCGACCATCACCAGTGCCGTCCCGAGCTTCCGAAATGTATCGCCGTTGTCAATCCCAAGCGCCCCGATTGCGAATATCCTTTTAAGGAGCTTTCGGGAGTTGGCGTTATTTTCAAGGTCATCTGTGCTTTGGAGCTTGATTTTGTCAACTGCGGAGAATATAATCTTTTCACCGTCAAGGATATGTGCAAGCGATACATAGACCTTGTTACCATCGGTACGATCGCGGACGTTATGCCGCTTTATGACGAAAATCGTATTATGGTGTATATGGGGCTTGGTATGCTTTCCGCTACGAGAAATATCGGCGTGCGTGCGCTTTTCCGCGCGGTCGGGATCGACCCTGCAAAGAAGATCACCTCCTCGGTCATCGGTTATACCGTTGCGCCGAGAATCAACGCGGCGGGTCGTATCGGCGATGCCGCGAGAGCCGTACAACTCTTTTTAGCGACCTCTCCGCAGGTTGCGGACGTGATCGCAGACGAACTTTGCGCCATCAACCGCGAGCGTCAGCAGACGGAAAATCTCATCTTCACGGAAGCGATCCAACAGGTCGAACGCGAGCATGACCTCGAAAACGAGAGCGTTCTCGTTTTGGCGAGCGACCATTGGCATCAGGGCGTTATCGGTATCGTTGCCTCGAAGATCACGGAGCAATACGGAAAGCCGTCCATTTTGATCTCGTTTGAAAAGGTGGGCGGTGATTTCGGAAAAGGCTCCGCAAGAAGCATCAAGGGGCTCAATATGGTGGAGGCGCTTGCGCATTGCGAGCACCTGCTCTCCAAATACGGTGGGCATGAGCTGGCGGCGGGACTTTCCGTAGAAAGAGAAAACTTGGCGGAATTTTGCAAAACGCTCAACGAATACGCCAAGGTCAAATTGTCCTCTCCCGATTGTGTTCCGAAAACACAGGTGGAAGCGGAGATCTCGGAAGAGGAGATCTCAATGGAGACCGTGGAGGAGATCGCCAAGCTCGAACCTTACGGCGCGAAAAATCCCGAACCCATCTTCGTTTTACGCGATGCGACCATCATGGAGCTTGTGCCGCTCAGCCAAGGAAAACATTCCCGCATGATCTTGCGCAAAAACGACTTGGATATTTCCGCCATCTGCTTTGGCTATAATTTGCAAAACGAGGGGTTCGTTTTGCATGACCGCGTTGACGTGCTTTGTACACTCAATATCAACGAGTTTCGCGGAAGCAAGACGATCCAGCTCATCGTTCGTGATATCGATTTTTCGGAATGGTCATGGAATGAGCTTCAAGAGATCGAAGAAGAATTTGAAGAGATGCGCCGAGGGGAGCTCTCGTGCGACAATGAGGATATTCCGACGAGAGCGGAATTTACCTCGATATATAAGCTTTTGCTGGATATCAGCTATCAGCGAGGAAAACAGATTTCCATTATGAAATTTTTAGCTCCGATTCCGTATATCTCTTATTTGAAGGTGCGTATCGCACTTGAGGTATTTGCGGAAGCAGAGCTTATCGAATTGAAAAAAGTGGATTTTGCAACATATTATATCAAGCGTCTGGAAACCAAGGAAAAGAAAGACTTGACCGCAACGCCGCTGATGAAAACCTTGTTGCAAAAATAATGAATGTTGCGTTTGAAAGGAGAATAGGGTTATGGGTGACGGATTTGAACAATTACTGAATACGATTGAAACAAGCGGAAAAAACTATAATATAGATAAGATCAAACGAGCGTATGAGATCGCAAGTATGCTCCATGAGGGTCAGTTCCGCAAGAGCGGAGAGGCTTATATCTGCCATCCGATTGCCGTTGCGGAGATCGTGGCGGAGCTTGGCTTGGATACCGACTCCATTTGCGCGGCGCTTTTGCATGACACCGTGGAGGATTGCTCGGATAAGATCGACCTTCCCAAGCTCAAAAAAGAATTTGGCGAACAGGTCGCGGAAATGGTCGATGGTCTGACCAAGCTCGTGCAGATCCCGTTTAACGATAAGGATAGCCTGCATATGGAGAATCTGCGTAAGATGCTCCTTGCCATGACCAAGGATATCCGCGTTATCTTCATCAAGCTCGCCGACAGAACGCACAATATGCGTACGCTCAACGCACAGCCTGAAGAAAAAAGACGCTCCATCGCGCTCGAAACGATGCACGTTTACGCGCCTCTCGCGCACCGTCTTGGTATGCAAAAGGTGAAGCAGGAGCTGGAAAATCTTTGTCTTTCTTATCTTGACCCGATCGGTTTCCACGAGGTCCAGAACGATATCAACAAAAAATTCGGCATCAACAAGGATCTTGTTGACAACAATATGCGCGCCATCGAGCAGAAGGTCAGAGAATCCGGCATCGATTGCACGCTGGAGGGACGTGTGAAGTCCGTTTACAGCATTTACCGCAAGATGTATAGTCAAAATAAGAGCTTTGACGAAATCTACGACTTCTATGCGGTGCGCGTCATCGTGCATACGGAGCTGGAATGTTATACCGTTCTCGGTATCATTCACGATATGTATAATTCCATGCCCGGTCGCTTCAAGGATTACATCTCCATTCCGAAGCCCAATATGTACCGTTCTCTTCATACGACGGTCATCGGTCACGACGGTATCCCCTTTGAGGTGCAGATCCGTACTTGGGAGATGCACCATATCGCGGAATACGGTATCGCCGCGCACTGGAAATACAAATCCGGCGAAAAGAGCGACGAGGGTCTTGACAAAAAGCTCGAATGGATCTCCAAGCTCGTTGAAGCGGAATCCAGTACCGCCGACCACGATGAATTTATCGATGCGCTCAAGATCGATATGTTCCAGGACGAAACATTCGTCTTTACCCCCAAGGGCGACGTGGTCACGTTGCCGCAAAATTCCAACTGTATCGACTTTGCTTATCATATTCACTCGCAGGTCGGTCATAGAATGGTAGGCGCTAAGGTCAACGGCAAGATCGTTCCCATCGACAGAACGCTTGAAAACGGTGAGATCGTCGAGATCATCACCTCCTCCTCTGCAAAAGGTCCGAGCCGAAACTGGCTGAGTATCGTCAAGACCAGCGAAGCAAAGGCAAAGATTCGTCAGTGGTTCAAGAAAGAACGCCGCGCAGAAAATATCGTTGAGGGTAAGAACGAGATCCTTGTCGAAATGAAGCGTTTTCCCGGTACGTTCAACGATGAACAGTTTGCCGCGATCACCCTGGCTGTTGCCAACCGTATCGGTATGGATACTGCCGACGACCTTTTCAATATCATCGGTTACGGCGGTCTTTCTGTCAATAAAGTCGCAAAACGCTTGCGTGATGAATATGATAAAGTCATCAAGCCTCAAATCGAAGAACCGCAGATCAAGGACGTTTCGCAGGTCGTCGTTTCCGAGATTCGCCCCGAACACTCCAGCAAATACGGCAGCGTGATCGTGGACGGTCTGGAGGGCTGCTCCGTCAAATTTGCAAAATGCTGTAACCCTCTCCCCGGCGATAATATCGTCGGCTTTATCACCAAGGGTTATGGTATCTCCGTTCATAAATGCGATTGCGCGAACCTTATCAACTCCACCGCGACTGACAAGGATAGACTTGTCAACGTCGAATGGCGCAAAAATTCGGGAGAATATAAAGAGGCTCGCTTTGAAGCGGTCATGCAGATCATTGCAGACGACCGTATTTCCATGCTTGCGGATATTAGTACCGCGCTTGCAGAAATGAAGGTCTCCATCTTGCAGATCAATACACAAAAACGAAGCGCAGACCAATCTGCCATCAATCTCAGCGTGTCTTGTAAAAATCTTGGACATTTCAATAGTATCGTTTCTAAAGTCAAAGGTATTCGCGGTGTCAGCAGCGTAGAGCGTATGATGTCGCAATCCAGAAAGGAATCATAATCATGCGTGCTGTGATTCAACGTGTTTCTTCTTCTAAGGTACTTGCCGACGGTGTTCCGTCGGGAAGCATCGGGGAAGGGCTGATGATCTTGCTTGGCGTTCTCAAGGGCGATGAAAGGCTCGACGCTGAGCTTTTGGCTGCGAAAATTGCCAAACTTCGTATTTTTTCCGATGAAAACGGAAAAATGAATAAGAGTGTGCAGGATATCGGCGGCTCGGCGCTCGTCGTTTCCAATTTTACACTCGGTGCAAATTACGCACACGGAAACCGTCCCGATTTCTTCGGCTCGGAAGCGCCCGAACGCGCAAATGAACTCTATGAATATTTCGTATCGCTTTTGAGAAAAGAGATCGGCACTGTGGAAACAGGCGTTTTCGGCGCACATATGGATATCACCATGGAAGCAAATGGTCCCGTCACCATCGTCATGGAAAGCGACGTACTAAAAAGAAAAGGAAAATAATCGTATATGAAAATACAGATCAGCGGCAATATCGGTGAATATTATGTGCAAACGCTTTGTATGCTCTTTTTCCCCGGTGTCAAATTTTCAAAGGCAGAATCGGCGGACAGCGCGCTTTCTGCCGTCGTTTCCGTGGAGGATATGGGGGATACCGTTTCGGCTACGGTAACGCTTACGAATGAACGCGGAAGCGAAACGGCTTCTGCCTCCGAAGAAAAGAACGCGCACGCCAAGGTTTCGTCCGAACAGATCGCGTGCGGCAAAGCATTTTTTGAAGCGGGAAGAAAGCTGACGGGACTCAATCCGTCTTGGGGTATTTTGACAGGCGTTCGCCCTGCAAAGCTTGCGATTGCCGATCTCAACCACGGAAAAAGCAAAAACGAGGTTCGCAACGCCTTGACAAAGGAATACTTGGTCACACCGAAGAAGGCAAGCCTCGTTACGGAGATCGCCGCTGTGGAAAAGGAGATCATCGACCGCGTCAAGCCGACCTCTTGCAGTCTTTATATCTCCATTCCGTTTTGTCCCTCCCGATGCAGTTATTGCTCGTTCGTTTCGTTCACGTCGGCAAAGCTCCTCGGACTTCTCGATTCGTATCTGGAGCGTCTTTGCCATGATATCAACGAAACGGTCGATACCATTCGTGAGCTGGGACTTGACATCACGACCGTGTATATCGGCGGCGGAACACCGACGACCTTGAATGAAAAACAGCTTCAGATCTTGCTCGATGCCATCACGGCGCGCATCGACCCTGCAACGCTCGAGGAGTTTACCGTTGAAGGCGGTCGTCCCGACACGATCACGGAAGAAAAGCTCCGTATCATTCACGAGCATGGCGTCAACCGCGTCAGCATCAATACTCAGACCTTGAACGACGACGTTTTGGAGCTCGTCGGCAGAAAGCATACTTCTGCGGAATTTTATCGCGCGTTTGAAATGGCAAGAAAAGCGAATATCCCTATCATCAACACCGACCTTATCGCAGGACTTCCCGGCGAGGGCTTTTGCAGCTTTTCGGATACCATCGATCGCATCATTGATCTTCGCCCCGAAAACTTGACCTTCCATACGCTTGCCATCAAGAATGCGGCGGATTTCGCTCAACAGAAGGATCATATGAAATCCATGCATATGTTCAGCGAGACCTCCAAATGTGTGGATTATTCTCAGCTCAGCGCAAAAAACGCGGGCTACATACCGTATTATATTTACAGACAGAAAAATACAGTCAACAACCTTGAAAACGTGGGATTTGCGCTCCCCGGTACAGAGGGACTTTACAATATTTATATGATGGAGGAGATTCAGACGATTTTCGCCGTCGGCGCGGGTGCGGTTTCCAAAATGGTATCCCGAGATGGCAAATCCATTGAGCGAATCTTTGAATATAAATATCCTTACGAATACTTGGCAGATCCCGACGGTATGAAAAACAAAGAAAAGAGAGAAAAAAGTCTTCATTTCTATCATAATATTTGGTAAAGAGGAAACCATTCTATGTTTGTTTACGACAATATTTTCAAAAACGACGATGAAATTCGCGCTTTCGTTTTGAGCGCGGAGGAGCATTACAAAAAACAAGTTCTTGATATTGCCGACAATGTAGCAAAGAGCGACACCATTCGTTTTCTCACACTTGCAGGTCCGACTTGCTCGGGCAAGACTACCTCTTCCTACATTTTGGAACAGGAATTTGAAAAAAGAGGAATTTCAACAAAGATCATTTCCATCGACGACTTTTACAGAAGCCGTTACGATATCGCGGACGATGAGGAACCGGATTATGAATCCATCACCGCCATCGATCTTGCGCTTTTCAAGGAATGTGTCGATAAAATTTTAGCGGGCGAAACAGCGATGCTTCCCGTTTATGATTTCGTGGAGGGCGTTCGTTCAAAATACGTTCCGCATACGCCGTCTGCACATGAGATCATCATTTTCGAGGGGATCCAAGCGATCTATCCCGAGATTCTGGCGACGCTTCCAAAGGACGTGACCAAATCCATCTTCATCAGCGTT
The DNA here is from genome assembly GCA_017937845.1 of Clostridia bacterium. Classification (GTDB taxonomy): domain Bacteria; phylum Bacillota; class Clostridia; order Oscillospirales; family CAG-272; genus QALR01. Next base: position 10,216 of record JAGBCV010000007.1, read on the forward strand.
GATGAGGATATCGAGGCTTACGGTACGCTTTTTGAAAAGCGAGAGATCCGTTTTTATCGCAGACTCGTGCGCGATTATCTTTTCCGCAGCGCGACTCCCGAACGCACGCTTGAGCTTTGGGAGGGCGTTGTGGCAAATGAGGATAAGAATATCTTGCCCTATGAGGACAATGCAGATTATATCATCAATTCGTTTTTGCCGTATGAGCTTGGCGTTATCAAGCCTTACGTTTTGCATTTGATCCCCTATGACGATACGAACGAGCATGAACGCAAGCTTCACGATATCGTGCAAAAGGAATTTGAAAATATCGTAGAAATTCCGAGCAAATTCGTTCCGATGGACTCTGTTTTCAGAGAATTTATCGGAAAAGAAAATCGTTAAATTATACTTTTCAGAAATATAAAAGGATGACACAAGCATGAAAACACTTTTTGAAAGAATTACGATTCTTTTTGAAAACGGAGAAGTGAAACGCGACGCATATCTTCTCGTCGAAGACGAGCGCATCTCCTATATCGGAGAGGAAAGACCCGATGGGACCTTTGACCGTACCATTTGCGGCGAGGGCAAGCTCCTTTGCCCCGGCTTTTACAACGGTCACACCCACGTACCGATGACCCTTTTCCGAGGTTATGCGGAAAATCTTCCGCTTTCCCGTTGGCTTCATGAAAAGATTTTCCCCGCTGAGGATAAGCTCTATCCCGAAGCGGTTCATGCGGCAGCGATGCTTTCCGCGGCGGAAATGATCAAATGCGGTACGGTCTCTTTCTCGGATATGTACTTTTTCTGTGATGAGATCGTCGATGCGACGGTCCAGTCCGGTCTGAAAGCCAATATTTCTCGTTCTACCGTTGCGTTTACGCCGAATATCAAGGCGGAGGACGATTCCAGATTTTTGGAATCCGTGGAACTTTTCAAAAAATATCATAATACCGCAAACGGCAGAATAAAGATAGATATGTCCATTCACGCCGAATATTCGACGATGCCCGCAAGCTGTCGCTATATTTCCGATTTTGCCGTTCAGCATGGGCTCGGTATCCAGATTCACCTTTCCGAAACGAGATCTGAGCATGAGGAATGTATCAGCAGATACGGCGTAACGCCGACGGAATTTTTTGAGCAGAACGGCGTATTTCGCGCCCCCGTTATCGCGGCGCACTGCGTGCATCTGACGGATAACGATATGCAGATCCTTGCGAAAAACGGCGCGACAGCCGTTCATAATCCCGCAAGCAATCTGAAGCTCGGCTCCGGGGTCATGCGTCTTTCCGAGCTTGCCAAGGCGGGCGTGAATATCACGCTCGGTACGGACGGTGCGGCTTCCAATAATACCATCGATATCATGAAGGAAGCGTATCTTGCCGCCATTTTGCAAAAGGGAACGACGGGCAGGACCGATGAATTTAATTCTTCTTTCTTCGTTACCATGCTGACGGCAAACGGCGCGAAGATGCAGGGAAGAGCAGATGCAGGTCATATCAAAGAGGGCTATCGCGCGGACCTTGTCATGCTCGATATGGATATGCTCCATACCTTGCCGATATACGACCCTTGCGATTCGTTCTTGTATTGCACCAATTCCTCGAACGTGGCAATGACGATGGTGGACGGTAAGATCCTTTATGAAAACGGAGAATTTAAGACGCTTGATATTGAAAAGATCAAAGCCGATTTCAAAAATATTACGAAAACATATTTTCAAAACTGAAAAATTTTGAAGTTAAAGTAGGTACACAGATTTGGAAACCAAAAAATCCACAGCTCCGCGACTGATTTCGGGAGTCATTGTCTTAACGATCTCCAATCTTGTCGTGAAATTACTTGGCTTATTCTGTAAAATTCCGCTCCACGGCATTTTGCAGGATCAAGGAATGGGATATTTTAATATTGCATATAACATTTTTACAACGCTTTATCTCGTTTCCACGGCGGGTCTGCCAACCGCCATCACCATCATGATCTCGCGGACACCGCGGGATGATGCCAGAAAAAAGCAAGTAGAAAAAATATTCCGCGTCGCCTTGACTGTGTTTTTTGTTTTGGGTGTCCTTAGCTCGTCCATTATGTTCTTCTTTGCGAAACCGCTCGCAAGGCTTATGGATAGCGAGGCTTCCTATCTTTGCATTATGGCGATTTCGCCGACCTTGTTTTTTATTTGCATATCCAGCGCCATGCGCGGATATTTTCAGGGGCATCAGAACATGGTGCCGACAGCCATTAGCGAAATTACGGAAGCCATCGGCAAATTTGCAATCGGTATCGCGCTCGGATATTATGCCATTTCTCGCGGAGAGAGCATTGAGGTCGCCGCAGGATATGCCATCGCGGGTATCACGATTGGCGTTGCCATGGGTATGCTTTTCCTCGTCGGCGCGAAAGCGGTCTATAATTCCAAGCACCGAAGGGATGCGGAAGCATCGACGGGAGAAGCGGGCAAGGTCAGCACGCGAAAAGAGATCTTAAAGCAGATGCTTGTGATCGCCTTGCCGATTACGGTAAGTTCCGTTGCGCTGAATTTGACGGGTATCATCGATACGTTTTCCATCATCAATAGCATGAGCCTTTATACGACGAAGGATATCGCGGAGGCGGCATACGGAAATTACAGCACGCTTGCCGTTACGATGGCGCATTTGCCGTCGGCATTCATTCAGCCGATCGCATCTTCCTTGACGCCCGCCTTGACGGCATCTCTCATTGCGGTCAAAACGGCGAAAACACGCGAGGAAAAATTGGAAAAGCGTCACGTTGCCGATAAGGTCATGCATTCCTGTCTGAAATTTGCGGCGATCATTGCGATCCCTTGCGCGATCGGCATGTCGGTGCTTTCAAAGCCGATCCTTTCCATGCTTTTCAACAATCCCGAACAGGTGGAATCCGTCAAGAACGCCGCGCCCTTGCTGTCTATTTTATCCATCGGCGTATTCTTTACGGCGATGCTGACCATTACGACGGCGATCTTGCAGGCGCATAAATTGCAGAAAAAGCCCATTATTTCGATGTTTTGCGGTATTTTGGTAAAGCTCGTTTTGAACCTTACCTTGATTCGCAACCCTGCCATCGGTATTTACGGTGCGCCCATCGGTACGGTGGCTTGTTATTTTACGATGGCGGTCATCAATTTCTATTTCGTTATCAAATACGTCGGTATTCGTATCGGCTTTATCAAAAATTTCATCAAGCCCTTTATCGGAACGCTTTTGGCTTCCGTTGTCACAGTGTTTACGTATTGGATCGTTGATTTGAGATTTTCTTCTGCGGTTGCGACCTGCGTTTCGATTTTGATGACGATTTTCGCATATTTCGTCTTGCTGTTCCTTTTGAGAACCTTTCAAAGAAGCGATATTATCATTTTGCCAAAGGGCGAAAAAATATACCGTTTCTTATCCAAGCATAAGCTGGTGAAATAAAACTGAATCATAGCAATGCCCGCGCCGAATCGGCGCGGGCATTGCTATGATCATATGGGTTCGATCAGAAAGGACGTAGAATATGAGATCGCTTCTGCGGGAGAAATCTTTCTGTGATCGGAAAGGGAAAGAAATGCGCGCGGAAGATTATGAAAGGCGAAGCATAAGCGGCGTAATTTTATTTTGTCGGGCGTTTTGCGTAAAATTTCCGCCATGCACGAGGAAAGAATATCGTTCATGAGAAATAAGATATCTTGGTATTCGGGAGAGTGGTCGCTGAAAGCTTTGGCATTTTGGAAAGCATCGGAAAAATCAGCGTTTGAAAAATGAAAATCAGATACCAATTTTGCAAGTATCCTGTCTGCCTCATGGTCGGAAATGGTCTGCATGGCAAGGCAAGAGGTAACGAATTGGAGAAAATTAAAGTTTTCTGCCATTCGACGCTTGCTTTTGGAAGAGAAAAACAAGGGGAAGGGCATCGTTTTCATTTCGATCGCCTTGGTATAAAGAAGCTCAGCAAGGACGCTGTTCCTTGTCATTTGCTTTGAAGTCCTTTCATGGCTTTTTCAATGGCAACGAGAGCAAAGGAAGCAAAACCATGGTCACGGCTGCCGTTTCTTTGACGGTATTCCCAAAGTGTTCCCGTTTCCGCTTCCATCTTGCCGAAAAATTCATCGATGTCACGCAAAACAAGCTCGTATTCTCCGAGAGAAAGAAGTGCTTCAAGTCGCAGATATACACCGATAAAGGCATTGATCTCAAAAATTTCGGGCATGGGAGCTTTGCGCTCGGCGGCGAAGACCTTTGTGATCAGGCGGTAAAGCTCTGCATATTTGGGGTCGTGAATATCGAATCCGCCGAACAAAATGGCGTAGTACTGACCTGCTTCTGAGCTTTCCTTTTGCAAGATGAGTTCTCCGTTTTCATTTCGGATCGCGTGATCGAGAAAATATTTGCCGTTGAAGGATTGTTCAATGGTTTTTTTCTGCACCTCACGGCTTCGCGCAAGCGAGCTTTCATCTCCGAAAATGCGGTAATGACTTTCGAGAACCTTGGCGTAAAGGAAATTGGTTGGATAATTCACGTCATGCGTCCATTTATTTGCGTCGCTCCATTCGACGAAATTCCAAGAGGGAAGCTTTTCAAGAAGTCCGTCTTCGTTCTCATGTCGTTTGAGAAACGCCATGAACTTTTCGATGCTTTCGCGGAACAACTCGCGGTCGATCTTGGGATTGCGAGCCGTCAGATAATCTGCGACCTCGATGATATACCACATATTCCACTGCGGAATGAATTTGTTCGTTCCATCCTGATATGGCTCGGGGTCGGAGGGATAACACATGGGAAGAACGCCATCGGGATACGCGCCCTCATTTTGGTAAAGACGATAATTTTCGAGGAAGGCATCTTCTGTCGGGGTTTTGCCGAAAAGTGCATATTCTGTTTGTCCCGTAAAATACGAATCGCAAAGCCAGCCTGCGCGCTCGCGGGAGGGGCAATCCATGAAGATATCGAGAGAATTATGCGCGAACGTGCGAACTGCACCACGATATACAGAGGTCAAAACGGGGTTTTCATATTGCGGAATCGAAACGCTTGAAACGTCGTATTGGAAGCTTTTCACGCCGAGCTTTTCAAGAGAGATCGCGCCTTTTTTGACGGCAACCATCACATAGCGAAGCGTATACGGCTCAAAGGTCATCATATCAGTGCTTTGACCTTCGTTTAGCATGACTTCAAAGACGGTCTGCGCGTTCATATTGGTGAAATCAAAAACTTTCGCGGAGCAATCCTCGCTGAAGGCAACGACGATATCGGACTCAGCAAGCGCTTTTGCGCCAAGCAGGATAAAGCCGGATTCGATGCGCTTCATATCTAAAATGGCATATTCGTTTTCGCGGAGAACGGTCGGAAATGCAAGATTATAGGCTTTCGGTGTTTGGCATTGTCTTTGTACCCAAACAAAAGGAAAAGTTTCGATTTCATCATTCTCGAAATAGCCCCAATCCTGTGGCATGGGATTGACAGAATATGCCGATGCACGATAGGGACGTGCTTCGTCAAAGGAGAGCTTGCCAAATGTGGCAATATTTTGCGCGTAGGTATCCTCATAATAGGGATAGGGCGCGGTTCTCGTGAGAAGCTTTATGGGCAGCTTCAAGATTTCGATGGGGCAGCGGTCGCTCTCGGATATCGCATCTCCCTTTCTGAAATCCCATACCTCACCGAAATGGCGCTGATAAGAATAGCGCTTGACGTGTCGAACCTTATATGCAGGAGAAAAACCATCAAAATCAAAGCCTGTGGCGGCAAGGATTTCATTTTCAGCGCGAATCTCACATAAAAGAAACGAGGGTTGACGAACGGTGGAAAGCGAAGCGCAGTAATATCCCTCGACCTCGATGAGGATCTCGTTTTTGCCGTTTTGAAGATACGGAGCAATATCCATGCGATCGATGCGGGCGAAGTTTTTTGCGGTACGAGCAGGACCGAACGCAACGAATGCACCGTTTATACTCAAACGGTAAAAGGAGGAGGCTGTGATATAGAGCGTTGCGTTTTTTGTATATGCGATTTCTGTGCGAAAGACGGCGAAAGTGTTTGTCGAGGTGCTTTTGTCTTTCAAAAATATTGGTTTTGCTTTTTCAAAAAAACAGTTTTCCATAGAAATGCTCCTTATTTATTTTTTATATAGCCATTGTAGCATGACTTTTTAGGAAAATCAAGAAAAAGATGAGGTTTGCATGATGATTTATGGAAAAAACAGAGGTAAAAGCGATGCTTTTACCTCTGTTTTTAAGAAAGGAAAAAATAAATGAAAAAATCAGTTTGTTTCGATAATATCCGCGCCGAACGGGAAGATTGCGAGCTTCATAAGCTTGAATGCCTGCAAACCGAAAGGAATACCGATGACGGTAACGCAACAAATAATTCCCGAAAGGAGATAACCGATTGCCAATTCCCAACCGAAAAGAATGAGCCAAATCACGTTCATGATGGGATGCTCTTCAAATTGCATTTGGACATCCTTGCCAAACGGAGTGAAGTTCATCGATGCGAATTTGAAGCATTGGATGCCGAACGGGATACCGACAACGGTGATACAAAGAAGAATTCCAAGCAAAAACCAAGCGAGTCCAAGCCAGATACCGCCGAGAATGAACCAAATAAGATTGCCGATTAATTTCATAGCGCACCTCCAGTGTCATAAGATTACAATATTATTATACAACAAATTTTCGGATTTGTCAAGGATTTTTCATTTTACATGATAAACGCAGCAAACTTGACTTTTGTGATAAGCCGTGTTATACTAAATAAAAGGGAGGTGAAGAGTATGAAAATGGAAACGAAACGGAAGATCATTTATATCGTGTTTGCCGTACTCCTTATATCAACGATAGCGGTAGCCATTGCGCTGTTTTGCGGTCTTATTGCGGAGTGTGAGCAGGAGGAAGACAATTTAGGTAAGGCGCTTGGGTTTGGTATCGGCATGGCTTTGTTATGTTTGTTTTTGATCTCTTCGTTTTTGCTGGAATGGGAATTTTTCGTATGTGCAAAATACTTTTTTCTCGAGTCCGAAAACCAAAAAACGTGGAAAACCGTCCTCAATACCATTTGCCCCATATTGATGCTTGTTTCCGTTTGTGGTATGTGGTATGCATTTCTCGGGAAGCTTCCGGAAAACGCCGATCCCGATATCGTGCAAGCCACTGCGATGTTATCGATATTTTTAGCGCCGGTGATACGCGGTATATATACATTATTTGAAAAAAAGTGAGTGCTTGACACTCACTTTCTGTTTTATAGAAGATTGACTATATTATAAAGTTTTGTAAAGCGAATATTTTGGTTTAATACTTGAATATCCTTGTCGGATAATTTTTCGAGCAATTTCTTTTTTATCGTATTCTTGTCCATACGAGGAGGATATTCTCTCTTTTTCACGAACGGAGAGGCTGTGTTCGATGATTTTTCGAGAAGTGTCAGATAATATGTGATGGCGTTTTCGACGGCGTTCATCGCTTCATGCTCTTTGCCGACGGCAAGATATGATTTTGCGAGCAGTAAATAACAATCTCCTGAATCAAAATCATGATACGGCGGCGGACATTCCTCTTTGAAAATGACTTTGATAACCTCAAAAAAGCCTTCGTATACGGCAATCGCATCGGCGTAGTGTCCGCTGTTATAATACGCCATGCCCAAGCGAGCGACATTATCCTCAAACGCTTGGAGCGAATAATCGATATCACGACACAGATAAGCGGCTTCTTGCTCGTAATTTTCCATATATCCATTCACTCTTGCCATATTGGAATAAAAGGTGAGATCTGTACGAACGGGAAATTTTTGGGCTTCGGCTATCGCCAGATCAAATTTCTGCTCGGCGCTATATAAGAAGATCAGGGATTGCCGCGCTCTTAAAATATCAGATACGTTTTTGGAATTGGCAATGATGACGTTTGCTTGATGGATCGTTTCGGGAGCGATCTTTTTTGCATGCTCTTTGTCATAGAGCCAACCGTTCTCGGGCATGGAAAGGGCAAGCCCCAAACGCAGACAGTTGTTCATGAGCATGAGGTTGTTTGGATATTTCTTCGTTCCCTCCAGCAAAATGGCGTATGCCTTTAAGTAAGATTCCAAATTGCCGTATTCTTGTACATCCTCTGCTTGTGAAAGGATACGGAGGGCTTCTTCACGTTCCGTTGTTCTGTCTATACCAAAAAGAACGTCTGTGCTGACGTCGAACACAGATGCCAGCGGAACGATCAGCGAAATATCGGGCATTCCGTAGCCATTTTCCCATTTGGAAACGGCTTGATAGGTAACGCCGATTCGTTCGGCAAGCTCTTCCCGCGTGAAGCCATGCTCCTTGCGTAATTTCTTTATGATTTGTCCCATGGTCATTGCCACTTTGAACCTCCTTGCATTTGCGTGTATCGATACCATAATATATGATAGCATACAAAGCGCATTCATGGAAGCGACTTAAAAATGAATGGACTAAACGCTACGTTGTATTTCTTAAATTTTAGAGACACTGATCTTATCCGCGGCGGCAAGAATCAAGTCTTTTTCGGAAAAAGGAAGCTTTTTACCGTCGATGAGCTGATAATTTTCGTGTCCTTTGCCCGCAAAAAGGACGATATCTCCTTCTTTTGCCATAGAAACGGCATACTCAATGGCTTCTTTACGGTCGGGAATGGAGATATGTGGCGCGCCGTTCATGTGTTTTTCGATATCACGAATGATATCTGCCGAGCTTTCGCGGTTGGGGTTGTCATCGGTCAAGATGGAGAAATCGGCGTATTCTGCGGCGGCGATGCCAAGCTCGCGGCGGCGGATCTCCGTTCGTCCTCCGACAGAACCAAACAAGCATATCAAACGATTGGGAGCATAGGCGCGAAGCGCACGGAGCGCGGCGGAAAGGCTTTCGCCGTTGTGCGCGTAGTCGATGACGAACGTCACGCCGGCAATCGGTGTTGCAATGCGTTCAAAGCGTCCTTTTACCGTCGCCGTGGCGAGTGCCTCGGCAGCTTTTTCTTCATGAATGCCGAGCAGTTTGGAAACGGCGATGGCGGCGAGCGCATTGCTGACGGAAAATTTACCCGGAAAAGGAAGAATGACCTCCGTTTTTGCAGACGCGCTTTCCAAAATAAACGACGTTGCAAAGCCGTTTTCCGTCATAACGGGGGATATGGCTTTTGCTGAAAAATCCGCCGTTTCGCTTGTAGAATAGGTGTACGCGGGAACGCTTGCAACAGCTGAAAATTCTTCAAAATAATCGTCATCGGCGTTGAAAACGGCGGCGTTCGTTCTGCGGAAAAGCTCCTTTTTACATTCCTTGTAATCCTCAAACGTAGGATGCTCCATGTCCCCGATGTGGTCCTCGGAAAGATTGGTCATGACGGCGATATGGAACGGGATACCATAAATGCGATCGAGCTTGACACCCTGCGAGGAGACCTCGATGACGGCATGGCGGATCCCCATTTTTTCGATATCGGAAAAGATACGGAAAAGCTCGTAGCTTTCGGGTGTGGTGTTGGCGGTTTCGGTGAAGCGCTCTCCGATGCGAACGCCGACTGTGCCGACGGAGGCGGCGGGAATCCCGTTTTCCTCAAGGATATGGCGAATCATTTCCGCGATGGTGGATTTACCTTTCGTTCCCGTTACGCCGATGACCTTGATCTTTTTCTCGGGATGATCGAAAAATTCCGCGGAGAGGAGCGCGAGTGCGCGGCGGGTATTTTCTACCTTCAATATGACAGCGTCCTCGGGAAGATCGATATCCTTTTCCACGACGAATACGCGAGAGCCGCGGAGATATGCATCCGACGCATAGCGATGTCCGTCCGTTACAGCGCCGACAAGGCAAACGAAAAGCACGCCATCCGCGGCGTTTTTGGAATTATAAGCAATATCGGTGATGGGCAGATTCGGATTTTGGAGCTGTGTTTCGGAAAATCCAATCGATTTGGCAAGGTGGATCAGCGTTTGCATAGGCTACCTTTCTTTTTTAATATAGAAAATCGCTCGAATTTTGAACGATATTCAATCTTGTTCGACGTATGTATAGATGTCGGGAAAACCGCATGGTATTTTGTTACATTCCTTGATGCATTTTGCGGTCAGAACGAAAAGAGAATCGATAAACGGATATCGGTCGTAGCGTTCGTTTTTGGGGATCAAGGAAAGCTCGGTGCAGCCGAGGATCAGCGCGTCACAGCCCTTTTCAAGTAAGCGGTCTGCAATCGCATAGAACGCATCGAAATTGGGTGTTTCGGCGGTCTTGATGGCGTCGTAGATGATGCTCATGAGTGTTTTTTGCTCGTCGTCGGTTGGCGCTATGTAATCGATGCCCGCGTTTCGCGCCGCGTGCTGATAAGCGCCTGCTAAGATCGTACCCGTCGTTGCCAAAATGCCGATTTTTTTCGCACCTGTCCTTTTGGCAAGAGCGACCGTTTCTTGAACGATATTCAAAACGGGGACGGGAGATATCTTTTTGATCTCATCGAAAAAATAATGCGCGGTATTACAGGGAATGGCGATGAGGTCTGCGCCGATGGAAACGAGCTTTTCTACGTCCTCTTTCATCAAGGGAAGCGGAGAAGCGTCGCTTTTTCCCATGATGTATTCGCTTCTGTCGGGAATGCTTGCGCCGCTGAATAGAACGATATTCAAATGATCCTGGTCACGCTTGGCAAGCGTATGCTCGGTCAAGAGATGATAAAAATATACGCTTGCGGCGGGACCCAAGCCTCCGAGAATCCCAAGTGTTTTTGCCATGTTTGCCTCCCTATGTCAAAAGAAGGGAGGTCGAAGCCTCCCGAATGTTACGGATATAATTTGTATTTTTTATAATAACGGTGATTATGGACCGCAACGTAAGCAAAGCGCAGGGGGTTCATACGTAGGTCAGCGTCATAGAAAAGCGCGGTGCCTGCTTTTTTGTTTTTGACGAGCTCCTGTACTTTTTTCTTCGTATCTTCGTCGCGGATATAGGAATATATGATCTTTTTCGGTACGGTATGCCAAAACGAATCGTTTTTGACAAATTCCGTGCCGTTTTTCATGCTCTTTTGTGCATCGCAAACGAGCAGACGCGCGAGATTTGCGCCCGAATGTGTTACATAATAATTGCTTCTGCCTTGACGGAGGTTGATTTCAAAAATCTTGAATTTGCCGTCTCTGGGGTCAAATTTGATATCGAAATTGGAAAAGCCCGTATATCCGATCTTTTCCAAAAAGTCCTTGACGCGCTTCATGAGGTCCTCGTGATATTCCGTCAGGATCGCTACGTGATTGCCGATGCCCTTGGGTGTGTGTTCCTCCAAAAGAACGTGACCGAGGCACATCATTTTGACGTTTGCGTTTTGGTCGGAATAGGCGGTCAGCACGTACATTCCCGAATCGTCGCCCGGGATAAAATCCTGAATGATCAAGGAATCGTCATATCCCGAATAGAAGATCGTGCGCGCGACCTCCTTGGCTTCCTCCTCGGTACGAATGATATAGACCTTTTTCATGCCGTCGAAGGGGTTTTGCCAATAACGAATGGAGCTGGAGGGCTTCAAAACGATGGGATACGAAAACGGCAGGGTGGAGAGCTTATCCAGCTCCGCGTCGTGATGGATGACGACCGTTTTCGGATAATCCAAATGATGCTCCTCGCACATTTCATAGAAGGCTTCCTTGGAGATGAGCTTTTTGGCAAGCTCGGCGCTCGGCGCGGAGCAGAAATAATATTCCGAAAGAAAGGCTTTGTTTTCGATGATGAGGTCGGCATAGGCATCGGTACAGCCGACGAGAATGAGCAGCTTTCCCGTATGCTCCTTTGCGAAATTTTCCAGCATCGGAAGCAGGACACCTGCGGTATCGAGATTATCAACGTGGGTATAACGAACGATCTTACTATGGTCCGTCGTACCGAGATTGTATCTGCCGAACGCATACGATACAACACCGTACGCCTCGTGAAACGCACGGGCAACGCTATAACAGTTCAAGTCTGCGCCGAGCAGAACGGGAATGATTTCGGGATTCATCATGAGAAAAGAAAAACTCCTTTCGTTAACAAGGCAAAGATTTCATATGCAGTTATTGTAACCAAAACAACTTATATTATATACCATATTTCCCAAGAAAAAAAGACCTTTTTGAAAAAAATAATAAACTTTTAAGCGGAAGCGCCATGAAAAAAATAACAGGCTCGGAAACCGAGCCTGTCCGAAAACGAAATATCGTTTTACGATTGAAGATTACTGCTGTTCGGGAGCACCAACAGGGCAGTTACCTGCGCAAGCGCCGCAGTCAACGCATTCGTCAGCGTTGATAACGTACTTGCCGTCCTGTTCAGAGATAGCACCAACAGGGCAACCGTCAGCGCAAGCGCCGCAACCGAGACATACATCAGCATTGATAACGTAAGGCATAATAGATCTCCTTTTCCAGGCAGCATATATTCATATTTTTTTTCGAGATGTGTTTTTAGCTGCCGTCAACACATTACATATCTATTCTAACATAATTTATAGAAAAGTCAAATGTTTTTTTGCAAATTTCTCAAAAAGTTCTATAAATAATTTTTCCGTATGCGGTAAAAATACGATCAGTATGAAAATTTATTGTGAAAGAGAGAAAAAACAGATGAATAAAAAAGCATACGGAGAATACGTGAAAGCCAGAATGCCGAAATCTCCGCTTTTGAAGGATTGCGCGTTTGCCTTTCTTGTCGGCGGTCTGATCTGTTCGCTCGCGGAAAGCTTACTGCATTTGTATCTATATTGGAAAATCCCCGAGGAAACGGCGAAAACGCTCGTTCCCGTAACGCTCGTATTCGTATCGGCGCTTCTGACGGGGCTTGGAGTCTTTGATGATATCGCAAAATTTGCTGGCGCAGGAACGCTCGTGCCTATCACGGGCTTTGCCAACGCCGTCGCCGCGCCTGCCATCGAAAATAAGAGCGAGGGACTGATTATGGGCGTTGGTGCGAAGATGTTTACCATTGCAGGTCCCGTTATCGTTTACGGCACGCTTTGCTCGGTGGTGTATGGGGTCATCTACTGGATCGTGGGCTTGTTTTGATTTTTCATAAGCGGGACGTCGTAGGCGCCGTCCCCTACGATATGTGTAAAATATTGATTTTTGGTAGAAAGGATTGTAAACGATGAGGCTTATCAGACTTGAAAATCCGCCGACGATTCTCGGAAGCGCGGCGGTCGGTTCCAAAAAGGAATTTGAAGGTCCGCTCGGTGCGGATCTTGATCTGCACGATGAAACGGGTACGTTCGGCATGGATACTTGGGAAAAATCCGAAAGCGAGATGCAACGAATCGTTCTGAATCTTGCGCTTGCCAAGGCGAAATGCGAAACGGCGGAGCTGGATGCGATTTTTGCGGGTGACTTGCTCAATCAATGCGTTGGCTCGGCATACGGACTTCTCAGCTTCGGAAAGCCGTTTTTCGGGTTGTACGGCGCTTGCTCCACCTTTGCGGAGGCGGCGATACTGGGCTCTATGCTCGTAAGCGCGGGATATTTCCATAAGGTTGCGACCGTGAGCTCGTCACATTTTTGCTCGGCGGAAAGGCAGTTCCGTTTTCCGCTCGAATATGGCGGACAGCGTACGCCGACCGCCCAATGGACGGCGACGGCGGCAGGATCGTTTATCCTCGGAAAAGAGGGTGAGGGACCGTATATCACGGAGGTCATGGCGGGGCGCATCATAGACGGCGGTATCAAGGACGCAAACAATATGGGCGCGGCGATGGCTCCCGCCGCCATCGATACGCTGCTTGCTTACTTTGAGGAATCGGGCAATTCTCCCGATACGTTTGACAGGATCCTCACGGGCGACCTTGGGCGTGAGGGCGTTCTCATCACATTGGAGTTGATGAAGCGTGAGGGCTATGATCTCACAAGGGTCTACAACGATTGCGGACTTTTGCTTTTCGGCGGAAAATCGCAGGACGTGCATTGCGGCGGTTCGGGGTGCGGTTGCAGCGCCTCCGTTATCAGCGGTCATATCATGAAGCGCTTTCATAGCGGAGAATTTCACGACGTTCTCTATCTTGCGACGGGTGCGCTCATGAATGCGGACAGCACGAAGCAGGGAAGCAGTATTCCCGGTATCGCGCATCTCGTGCATATTTCTTCGCATAAATAAGGAGAGGAACATGGAATTTTTATTACACCTTATCAAAGCGTTTGTCGTTGGGGGGCTTTTCTGCGTTTTGGCACAAATTCTCATCGATAAAACGATGCTGACCCCTGCGCGTATCTTGGTTTTATACGTTTCCGCAGGCGTGCTTTTGACGGCTGTCGGACTTTATAAGCCGCTCGTAGATTTTGCTGGCTGTGGGGCAACGACACCGCTTACGGGCTTTGGTTATTCGCTTGCCGAGGGCGTTCGCAAGGCGGTAGATGAAAAGGGTCTTATCGGCGCGCTGACGGGTGGCTTTACGGGCGCTTCGGGCGGTATCGCCGCGGCGATTACGTTTGGCTATCTCTTTGCACTGCTTTTCCGCAGTCATCCGAAAAAGTAACGGCAACGGTTTTATATCATATTGTCGAAAACAACAAACAAAGTCCTTCGATTTTTAGAAAAGTTTTTGCTTCTTTGTGTTCTTTTCGTTGACAAAAGCGGACATCTTTGCTATAATATTACTGAACTATAAATTTTTGCCCGGAGGACTGTTTTATGAAACTGATTATTGCGATTGTAAACAATGATGACGCTCACTTTGTGAATACCGGTCTTACTGCGGAAGGCTATCAGATCACCAAGATCTCTTCCACAGGCGGTTTCCTTCTCAACGGAAACTCGACGTTTTTCCTTGGCGTAGATGACGAAAGAGTGGAACGCGCACTCGAGATCATCAAGGCGCACAGTAAAAGACGTGTCAAGAGCATTCCGAATACCATGCCCATCGGTGCGGCAGGCTCTTTTGCTGCGATGAACACGGATGTTAACGTAGGCGGCGCAACGGTATTCATTCTTGACGTTGAGAAATTCATCTCGTTCTAATGCGATTTCTCGAAGATTTTTACGGAAACGAACGCCAAAAAGACTACTTTGCTTCCCTCATCGAGGAGGGAAAATGTTCTCATGCGTATATTTTGGAAGCACCCGCGGGAAGTGGCAAAAAAACGTTTGCAAGGCTTCTCGCGGCGGCTCTTGCTTTTTCTTCGGAAAAGGAGGACGAACGCGATGCCAAATGCCGACGGATCATGGAGGGGACTTCTCCCGACGTGATGATGCTCACCCGCGAGGAGGGCAAGAAAACGATCGGCGTGGATGCAACGCGCGATTTTTGCGCCTCTGCGTACCTCACACCGTCGGAATTGAATTTCAAAATGTATATCTTCGATGAAGCGGATAAGATCACGCCGCAAGCGCAAAACGCTTTGCTTAAGATCATCGAAGAACCGCCCCACGGCGTTTATATGCTCCTTCTTTGCGAAAACAGCTTGTCGCTCCTTTCCACGGTGCGTTCCCGTGCACAAAAGATCACGCTCGAGGTTTTTGACGAGGATGCGCTTCTTTCTTATGCCAAAAAGCACGCCTTAAAGGGCGCGGAGGACGAGGAAAAGCTTCGTTTTGCCGTTCGCATGGCAGAGGGGGCGATCGGAAAGCTCTCCTTACTTCTTGAGTCGGGTGATACAGAGTTTTCAGCATATCATACAGCCAGAAAAATCGTGGAGGGACAAGTTTCCAAAAACCGCGGTGTATCCTATTTTGACTTTCTGAAAATGATTACGGATTTTGCTTCCACGAGAGAAGCATTGGATGCACTTACAAAATATCTCATGTCGGCTTACGGTGATCTTGCGCGTATCAAACACGCGGATGAAGCACCGCTTCATTTTTTCATGGCGGATGAAGCGGAAAAGCTTTCTCTCTTTTTAACGACAGGCGCGATCGCGGAATCGTTCGCGGCAATCGATGCCGTCCGCCGAGATATGCAATTTTATACGAGCCTTTCTCTTTCTGCCGCCAATTTGGCGATGGCGCTTTGGAAGGCATCTTAACATAGATAAATAGCGAGGATTTGATTTCATGTTTGAAACAGAAGATAAAAGAAAAGAAACGGCAGAGGACGCTCCCGTTTGCTGCGCGTCTTGCGCCGAGGCATCTGTGGATGCGCCCGCGCAGGAGGATGCGCCTGCGGAGCCTGCCACATACGAAATCGTCGGTATCCGTTTCAAAACCACAGGAAAAATTTATTATTTTGATCCCAAGGGCTTGCAACTCGGTGAAAACGACCATGCCATTGTGGAAACTGCGCGCGGTATCGAATATGGCACGGTTGCGATCCCCAATCGCATCGTAACGGAAAAGGACGTTGTGCTTCCGCTTCGTCCCGTGATTCGCACGGCAACCGCGGATGACGATAAAATTTACGAGGAAAACAAGCGCAAGGAAAAAGAAGCCGCAAAGATCTGTCTTGAAAAGATCGCGGACCATAAGCTCGAAATGAAGCTCGTGGACGTGGAATATACCTTTGATAACAGCAAATTGCTTTTCTATTTTACCGCGGACGGACGTGTAGACTTCCGCGAGCTTGTTAAAAGTCTTGCTTCCATTTTCAGAACGAGAATCGAATTGCGTCAGATCGGTATCCGAGATGAAACGAAGCTCATCGGCGGTCTTGGTGTTTGCGGCAGACCGTTCTGCTGTAAGAAATTCCTTGATGATTTCGTTCAGGTTTCCATCAAGATGGCAAAGGAGCAGAACCTCTCTCTCAATTCTCAGAAAATTTCGGGTGCTTGCGGCAGACTCATGTGCTGTCTGCGTTACGAGCATGAGGTCTACGAAGAAGAGCTTGCAAAGCTGCCGAAGATGGATAGCTTTGTGGAAACACCCGACGGCAAGGGCTACGTTTGTGAGCTCGTTCCGCTTTCGGGCATCGTCAAGGTTCGTTTTGCGGGCGACCGTAATATGATCAAGTCCTACGTCAAGGACGACGTGAAGGTCCTTTCCACGAAGAAAGAACAAAAGGAAGCGCAAGAAAATAAAGAATCCAGAGAAGCTAAGGAACCCAAGGAAAATAAAGAATCCAAAGAAAACAAAGAATGATGCAAAAAGAAACAGAATCTGCGGATTCTGTTTCTTTTTCAAAAAAATCAAAAATTTTTGAAAAATTTTCAAAAAAGGTATTGACATTTTGAGAAGAATAGTATATAATAGTCAACGTCGCAAGGGCAACGACCCAAGCGAAACAAAACAAATGCGAGAGTGGCGGAACTGGCAGACGCGCACGTTTGAGGGGCGTGTGGTTACACCGTACGGGTTCAAGTCCCGTTTCTCGCACCACAAATCCACTTCTTAGGAAGTGGATTTTTTGTATATGGGGGTTGTATCATGGATCAAGATTACATGAAGATGTATAAGCTTTTGGATTATTGTTATGATACGTTGGAAAAAGACGCTAAAAAGAATATGACGAAAATAGGATTTTCAGAATATGACTATTTGGCTTTGTTGTTGGGCGAAATGTCTCTTGATACATTTGTGGACGGTTTACCTGCTGATCAGGCGATTCATGAAGAATGGAATGATATTTCCTTGAAACATTCCGGAGCTTTAGAAAAAACCATTGCGTTTCTTACCATGTATGAAGATGACTTCGGCTGTAATTTCAAAATTACAAAACAATTTTTACAAACGATTTCAAATGAACAAATTCATAAAATTCTTGCATGAAAATGCCCTACCCAAAATCACCCATTTCAGATAACACCCATCTCTGTTCACCACAACAAACGGTCGGTTCGCTTGCGAATCGACCGTTTTTCCTCCTCCAAGCGTGGAGGAGGTGAGCGGTGATACCGCTCGGAGGTGGTTGAGAGTTAAAGGTCTTTTCGGATGCGTTCGAGCGCGCTTTTTTCAATGCGGGAGACCTGCGCTTGGGAAATGCCGATCTCGTCTGCAATCTCCATTTGTGTTTTTCCCCGATAAAAACGCATCGTGATGATGGAGCGTTCGCGGTCGGAAAGCTTTTTCATCGCTTCGGTGATGGCGATGTTTTCAAGCCATGAATCGACGCTCTCGTCCTCGTCGCAAATCTGATCCATGACGTAGAGAGAATCGCCGTTCTCTCCGTAAACGGGATCGTATAGCGAAACGGGCGCCATGATCGCTTCCAGCGCCTCCGAAACGGCGCGGACAGGCTCTCCGAGGGCATGAGCAATATCTTCGACGGTCGGCTCTCTATCCATCGTTTTGGAGAGATGCTCACGCTCGCTGAGTGCGCGGTAGGCAAGGTCGCGTGTGCCGCGGCTGACGCGAAGCATATTGTTGTCACGCAGATAACGTCGAATCTCCCCAATGATCATCGGAACGGCATAGGTGCTGAATTTGACACCGATATCCACATCGAAATTGTCGATTGCCTTGATCAGTCCGATACACCCTACTTGAAAAAGGTCGTCCGCATCATCGACCTTCCCGCCGAAACGCTGTATGATGCTGAGGACCAATCGCAAATTGCCTCCAATCAATTTTTCTCGCGCTTTTTTGTCGCCGTTTTTCGTGCGACGAAGAAGCTCATTTTTTTCATCATTGGATAAATTTTCGAGCTTTGACGTGTTGACTCCGCATAAATCGACTTTATTATAATACATAAAAATAACCTCACGGGCAAAATTTGACTTTGAGAACAGTATTGCCGAAATCCGTCGTTTTTTATGCAAATAGGGAGTCTGGCACTTTCTTCCTCTTGTTTCAAGAGGCGAATAACCAAAGAAAAATGATTTCCTCGGAATAAAAAAACGGTATTGCTATTGAAAAATAGGATTCTTTTTGGTATAATAAATCTTGAACTATGATTCCAAGGAGATGAATTTCCGATGAAAGGACTAAAACGTCTTTTGAGTTATACCAGACGCGCTTGCGAAGACTACGGGATGATCGAGCCCGGAGATAAAATTGCCGTCGGCGTTTCCGCAGGGAAGGATTCTCTGTCGCTTCTCTATGCGCTCGCGGAGCTTCGCCGCTTCTATCCCGTTCCGTTTGAGCTTGTGGCGGTCACGGTGGATATGCGCTTCGGTGACCTCGAAAACGGCGGTGTGCCGACCGATTTTACACCCATTCGAGAGCTTTGCGAAAGGCTTGACGTGAAGTATCACGTTGAACCTTCCAATATCGCCAAAATTATTTTTGACGTTCGCAAGGAATCAAACCCCTGCTCGCTTTGCGCGAAGCTCAGACGCGGTATGGTCAACGATACCGCCAAAAAGCTCGGTTGCAATAAGGTCGCGCTCGGTCATCATTTCGATGATGTTGTCGAAACCTTTATGCTCAATCTCTTTTTCGAGGGCAGACTCGGTTGCTTTGCGCCCGTCACGTATCTTGATCGCACGGATATTACGGTGATTCGTCCGCTTATCTATGCGCCCGAAAAGGATATCCGCTATTTCGCGGCGAATGCGGAGCTTCCCGTTGTCAAAAGCGCTTGTCCCGCGGACGGCAAGACCGAGCGAGAATCGATGAAGCAGTTCCTTGCCGACCTCGAGTTTAAGCATAAGGGCTTGCGTCATCGCATCTTCGGCGCGATGCAAAAGGCGGGCATCGACGGCTATAAGGAAGCGAAGGTCAAAATCTATTCCGACCCCAAACGGGATGAATAAAGAAATTTATGGGTGAGATACTAAGAAAAAATCCGAAAGGAGCATTTCTGATGTACGATTCCCGAAAAATAAGGGATTTTTCCATGCGATATTGCCCAAATCTCCGAGATGGCGTTCTCGTGATGACGGAGCATCCCATTGGAAAGCCCGAATATAAAACATGTCTTTCTTCGCATCTTTGTCATGCGGATACGAGGAGGGTATGCAGTCATACGGCTTCCGTATCGATGAAAAGCGACGCGGACATTTTGAAATTGTAATTTTATAATGTGAGGTATATAAAAATGGCATTTGTATTTTCTGACAAGTATGTAAAGAGCTTCGTTACCGATGCAGACCTTTCTGCCATCAACGATGAAGTTCTGAACGCGCACAAGATGCTCTGCGAAAAAACAGGCAAGGGCAACGATTTCCTTGGCTGGGTAGAGCTTCCCAAGAATTACGACCGCGCAGAAGTCGCGCAGATCAAAAAGGCTGCCGCGAAGATCTGTGACCTTTGTGACGTTCTCATCGTCATTGGTATCGGCGGTTCTTATCTCGGCGCACGTGCGGCGATCGAATTTATCCACGGCAACTATTACAACAACAAAAAGAAGAACACACCCGACATTTATTTCGTCGGTAAGGACATCAGCTCCGCGCATCTTCAGGATATCCTTGACATCTGCAA
This sequence comes from Clostridia bacterium, assembly GCA_017937845.1. GTDB lineage: Bacteria > Bacillota > Clostridia > Oscillospirales > CAG-272 > QALR01. The sequence goes on from JAGBCV010000007.1 coordinate 30,436, forward strand.
GGACCGCGATGTTTGCGTAAACGTCATTTCCAAATCCGGTACGACAACCGAGCCCGCTATCGCTTTCCGTGTATTCCGTGATCTTCTCATTGAAAAATACGGCAAGGAAGGCGCGGCAGAACGCATCTTCGCAACCACGGACAAGGCACGCGGTGCACTCCGCAAGCAGGCGGATACATACGGCTATGAAAGCTTCGTCATTGCAGACGACGTCGGCGGCAGATTTTCCGTTCTTTCTCCCGTAGGTCTTCTTCCCATCGCCGTTTCCGGCGTTGACGTAGAAGAAATGCTCGCAGGCGCGGCAAAGGCGTTTGACGATTTTGCTGACGGCGACGTTTTCACAAACGGCTGTCTGAAATATGCGGCGATTCGCAACATTCTCCACAGACGCGGTAAGAGCATCGAGATCCTTACCGTAAACGACCCCGCTCTCACCTTGACCTGCGAATGGTGGAAACAGCTCTTCGGCGAATCCGAAGGTAAGGACGGCAAGGGTCTGTATCCCTCCAGCACCGTATATTCCACAGACCTCCACTCTCTCGGTCAGTTCATTCAGGAAGGCTCTCGCTTGATGTTTGAAACCGTTATCAACGTCAACATCGAAGAAGGCATCAAGATCCCGACCGACGCAGAAGACGGTGACGGTCTTAACTTCCTCGCAGGTAAGAGCCTCAACTTCGTCAACCAGAAGGCTCACGACGGCACCATCCTCGCGCATACGGACGGCGACGTTCCGAACCTTTCCATCGCGCTCACCTCTCGCAGTGCGTTTGATTTCGGTTATCTCGTATACTTCTTTGAAAAGGCTTGTGCGGTTTCCGGTTACGTTCTCGGCGTCAATCCCTTTGATCAGCCCGGTGTGGAAGCGTACAAGAAGAATATGTTCGCGCTTCTCGGCAAGCCCGGCTACGATGAGCTTCGCGCAACACTCGAAGATCGTCTTTTCACCTTGGAATAATATCGTAATATCACGAAAAGCCCGCTTACGCGGGCTTTTCATATAAGGAATGTTTATGTTCAAAGGAAAGTATCTTGCAGGGATGCTGACAGCGTACATTGCCGTGTTTGTCCTCTGCTTTTATTTTGCGATATCGCCGTTTTTGCATATTTGCGCGATGGCGGTATGCTTGCTTGTATGCGGTCTCTCGATCCTCCTTCAAAACCGCAGGATCGTGCGCGATCGAAAACGAATCTTTTTGCTTCTTTTGGCGATCGTATTGCTGGTGTTTTCGTTTGGATACAGCGAATGGTTTGCAAAAGCAAAGCTGAAGCCGATTTCCGAACGCATCGACGGCGAGCCTTGTGATATCGTCGCCTCGGTCGAGGATATCCGCTATGAAAAAGCGTATGCTTCCTCGTACGTTGTCCGCATTTCTAAAATTGATGGGGAAAGAGTCGACGGCGGTGCGCTTTTGGAACTTCCGTTTGCAGGCAGTCTTTCGCTTGGCGATGAAATCGCGTTTGAAAGCGTGATGACGGAGATCACCGACGAATATCGGTATTATCATAAATCCAAAGGCATTCTCGTATCGCTTGCCGCAGATGATTTTTCGCGCGTGGGCGGAGAAATCGTCAGACCGTCTGTTTTTGAGCGTATCCGCGAAAAAATTGCGGAAAATTTCAAAGCGCATATCGGAGATGGTGCAGGCTATGCAACGGCGCTTCTCACAGGCAACAAGGACGACCTTGACGGACAAACGAGGCTCGCTTATCAAAGACTTGGAATTTCTCACGTGCTTGCCGTTTCGGGAATGCATTTTTCGGTCATCGTTGGCGGTCTGGATTATCTGCTCCGCACTTTGACCGTGCCGAGAAAAAAGAAAAATATGCTTTTGATCGGCTTTTCTTGGATATTTGCCTTGATTTGCGGATTTTCTGCATCTGTCGTGCGTGCGCTTATCATGTTTTCCATCTATTATATCGCGGACACGGTCGGAGAAAAGAGTGATTCGCTGACCTCGCTTTTCTTTGCGGCGGCTTGCATCATCACGGCAAATCCATGGGCGGTCTACGATGCAGGCTTGTGGCTTTCCGTCTTTTCCACGCTCGGTATCGTTCTCGTGATGCCCTCGATGAATCGCATCCTTGTTGTAAAAGAAGATAAAAACCGCTTACGACGGCTTGGGAAACGGCTCCTTCGCGCTGTTCTTTGCATGACGGTCATGAATTTCACGGCGCTCTTTTTCACCATGCCCATTACGTATTTTCTATATGGCGGAATTTCGCTTGTATCTCCGCTTGCAAATCTCATATTCATTCCCTTGACGGAGTTTGTCCTGTATCTCTTGGTGCTCTTGACCCTTTTGGGATTCGTTCCGTTTGTCGCGCCCCTGATTGGCTCGCTCTGCGCTGTTTTGATCGCGTTTGCCGATACGCTTGCGCGTATGCTTTCGGATATGCGAGGCATCTATCTTTCGCTCCGTTATCCGTTTGCAGGTGTGATTCTCATTTTGATGATGCTCGGTGTGGTCGTAGTGCTTTGCAAAAAAGAATTTCGCGCGCGGAATATGTTCGCTGTCTTTTTTGCATCGATGCTGACATTTGGCGTTTGCTTTGGCGCGTATAGCTATATGGGCAAAGATGCTACTTATTTATATATGAATACCGACGGCAAAAATGATGTTCTTTCTCTCGTGGACGATGGGGAAGTTATGCTTATCGATATCACGAACGGCGGAAAACGTGTACCGCAGATGGCGGTGGACGGACTTTCCGATTATGATCGCTGTGAGGTCGACACCTATGTGCTGACACATCTTCATTCTTATCATGCGGGCACGCTGAAAACGCTGGCGGACGATATCAAACTTCATCGTGTTTTACTTCCCGAAGCGGAAACGGAAAAGGACGCAGAATATCTTCGCGCTATCGAGGAAGCTTTGGACGGTGCTTGTGATATCGTCTACTATAAGCGGGACGGCGAGCAGACTGCGACCGTTGGCGAAACGGAGATTTTCTTGCCCGACTATGAAACGATATCCCGCTCCGAGCATCCTTTGTTGACGTTTTCTGCAAAAACGGACGGCGTTGGCGCTTGGATATACTGCGGTTCTTCTGCGATGGAGGATCCCGCGCATTGGGAGGATGTCAAGCAGTATCGCGCCGTGATCTTCGGCACACACGGTCCTATCGTCAAAAATATTTTTGATGATAACTGCCTTTCGATGGCGGAGCTTGTCGTTTTTCTTTCGTTTGATACGAAATCGCTCGTGGATGCGGAGAAAATCAACGGAGAGATGGCATCGGTCGATGGAGAATATCATATTCGGTTTGACCATTGAGGGCAATATTTTGATATAAACATATAAGAGGATTTATAATATGACACTGTCTGAATTACAAAAACAAACGATTACGGGATGGAATACGTGGTATAGCGAGGATATCCTTTCTCATGTTTTGCTTCCTTGGGGCTTTGCTATCCATTTACATTTTCGTAAAAAATCCAACGGCGACGTGTTCCATATGAAGCTCATCGATCGTGACCCCGCCGTCAAGGTCGATATCCGTAGCTTTGATGGCACATATACTTGCTTGCATTTGCGTCACGGCACGACGCCCATCAAGGTGGAAAGCGCCGTAAAGGATGGCGAACAGGTGATCTTGATAACGCCCGAGGGATATTATACGTCAGATGAACAATGTATCGTTACGACCTCTTTTCTTTGGGGGCGAGATGGTACGTTGACGAAGAAAAACGGTAAGCTTGGCGCAGTATGTCCCGACGGAACGGAGATATCCCTTTATTCCAACACGGCTTCGTATACATATTATCTTCCCGAATGGCAAGCGCCCTCGATGTTTTTCACGATGAATGCCCCGATCGTCATTTCCACGACGCCTTACACGACAGAGGAGGCGTGCCGTCTTATGGGGGAGTTTCGAAAGGCGATTCTCAAGGAGTCGCAAATATACGGTGAGTATGCAGAGGCTTTCGGCGGAATGCAATGCTGTCTTGGCTGGAACGCGATTTATGACCCTTGCGAAGATCGTATTTGTTCCCCCGTTTCCCGAAATTGGAATCGCGGTATGGGAGGCAGACTTTTCTGCTGGGATACCTTTTTTGCATCTCTCATGTATGCGAAAGGAGATACGGAAAAAGCATATTTGAATATCAAGGGTATTTTGGATTCGATGACAGAGGACGGTATGATTCCCAACTGTGCGGAAAGCGCGGGGGATACGGCTGACCATTCTCAGCCACAGGTCGGCAGTATGGTGGTCGAAGAGATCTATCTGCAAAATCACGATATCGAATTTATTCGTGAGGTCTATCCGAAACTGCTTCGTTGGAATACTTGGTATTATGAAAACCGTGTGCGCGAAAACGGATATATGTCTTGGGGCTCCAAGGTGAAGAAAACGGGAAAGGGCGATCTTTTCGGTGCGAAATGCGAATCGGGTATGGATAATTCTCCGATCTTCGACGATGCCGTTTTTGATGAAGCGACGGGGCTTTGTATGCAAGCGGACGTGGGGCTTGCAGGGCTTTTCATCGGAGATTGCTGTTCGCTCATACATTTGGCTTCCGTTCTCGGATATACGGAGGAGATCGCTATTTTACAGGCTCGCAAGGAACGGATTGAAAAAGGGCTTATGCTCCTTTGGAATGAAGAAGATGGAATCTTTGAAAATCTTGACCTTGTTACGGGAAAATGGGTGCGCCGTTTGACACCGATGAACTTTTTTGCGCTTTACAGCGATAAGGTGACGGACACGCAGAAAAAGCGTATGATGAAAGAGCATCTTTTGAATCCTGAAGAATTTTGGGGCGATTACGTTTTGCCGTCCGTCAGCCGCAGGGATCATGCGTTTTCCGAACAGCATTATTGGCGCGGACGTATTTGGTCACCGCTGAATTATTTGGTTTACCGCGCTTTGAGATCCGCGAATCTGACAGAGGAATCCAAGCTTCTTGCGGAAAGATCGGTCGCGCTTTTCATGAAAGAATGGAAAGAGCATCGCCATGTGCATGAAAATTATAGTGCGGTCGACGGCTTGGGTTGCAGTGCGCGTCAAAGCGATGCGTTTTATCATTGGGGCGCATTGCTCGCTTATATGGGAATTGATTCTTTAGACTTGGAAAATACAATATAATGCAAAAATGCGAATAAAAATTTTCGACAATTTTCAGATATAATTGACAAAATTTTTCAAATCTTGTATAATAGACTTATTATCATACAGATTGGAGTAGGACATATGAATTTTTTAGAAGAACGCATTGTAAAGGACGGCATCGTCAAGGAAAACAATGTTCTCAAGGTTGACAGCTTCTTGAATCATCAGATGGATGTTGCGCTTTTGGACGAAATCGGTCGGGAATTTCACAGACGCTTCGCAGATAAGAACATCACGAAGGTCTTGACGATCGAAGCCTCCGGCATTGCCATTGCTTACGCGGTGGCGCGTGAATTTGGTGTGCCGATGGTATTTGCCAAAAAAGCCAAGAGCATCAACATTGACGGCGACATGTATACGGCAGAGGTCGAATCCTTTACGCACAAAAACAAAAATCAAGTCATCGTTTCCAAAAAGTTTTTAAGCGAAAACGACCGTTTGCTGATCGTCGATGACTTTCTTGCTAACGGCTGTGCTTTGCAGGGCTTGATTTCCATCAGCGAATCCGCCGGCGCAACGGTAGAGGGTATCGGTATCGTGATTGAAAAAGGATTCCAGTTTGGCGGCAGAAGCATTCGCAATTTGGGTTATCATTTGGAATCCCTTGCAATCGTCGACGGCATGGACCCTGTAACCAAACAAATCAAATTCAGAAAACAGGAGTAACCGATGAAGAAACTTTTTCAGAAAAAAGGAACAGCTTCTGTTTCTATGGACAATATTTATCAGCTTGACGGCAGAGTTCCCGTCCATCGCGCGATCCCGTTCGGACTTCAACATATTCTTGCGATGTTTGTCGCCAATATCGCGCCGATCTTGATCGTATCGGGCGCTTGCGGCTTGACGGTGCAGGATACGGCTCGCTTGATTCAAACGGCGATGATCATTGCAGGTATCGGTACTTTGATCCAGCTTTTCCCGATTTGGCGTGTCGGTTCCCGTTTGCCCGTCGTCATGGGTATCAGCTTTACGTTCGTTTCCGTCTTTTGTTACGTTGGACCGCGATACGGATATTCCGCGGTGATCGGCGCTATCATCATCGGCGGTATCGTAGAAGGCTTGCTCGGCTTCTTTGCGAAATATTGGCGACGCATCATTACGCCTCTCGTTGCGGCGTGCGTGGTAACGGCGATCGGTTTTTCGCTTCTTTCCGTTGGCGCAAATTCGTTTGCGGGCGGTGTTGGCAGCGCGGATTTCGGCTCTTGGCAGAACTGGGTATTGGGCGGCGTGACCTTGCTTGCTTGTATCCTCTTTAATCTCTTTGCCAAAGGACATATCAAGCAGCTTTCCGTCCTTTTCGGACTTGCCGTTGGTTATATTTTGGCGCTTTGCATGGGTAAGGTAGACTTTTCCGCTTTGCAGGACGTATCCATCGTGTCTTTCCCGAAGATTTTCCCCGTGAAGCCCACCTTTAATTTGAGCGCCATCATTTCCGTTACGATGATCTTCCTTGTTTCCGCAACGGAAACGATCGGAGATACCTCCGCACTTACGTCGTCTGTTTTGAAAAGAGAAGCGACCGATAGGGAAATTTCCGGTTCTCTTGCTTGTGATGGTATTGTCAGCTCGCTTTCCGCGTGCTTCGGTTGTTTGCCGATCACGTCGTTCAGCCAAAATATCGGTCTTGTTGCAATGACTAAGGTCGTTAATCGCTTTACGATCGCAACGGGCGCGATCATCATGATTCTCGCGGGTATTTTCCCGGCTGTCGGTGCTGTTTTGGCGACGCTTCCCGAAGCGGTCCTCGGCGGTTGTACGATCATGATGTTTGGTACGATCGTCGTAAGCGGCTTGCAGATGCTCAGCGATTGCGGATTTTCTCAGAGAAATATCACCGTTGCCGCGCTCTCTCTTGCCATCGGACTTGGCTTTACACAAGTTCCCGATATGTTTGCGATCTTCCCCGACCTCGTTCGCACCATTTTCGCTGAAAACTGTGTTGCGGTCGTATTCCTCGTTTCCATTCTTTTGGACCTCGTGATGCCGAAAGAGAAGACTACGGAAGTATGATGAAATTGCTTACTTTATGAACATAACAAAACACCCCCTTGATACGCGATCGATCGTATCAAGGGGGTGTTTTTATGCATCGCTTATTTTGTGGGGTCAATCAAAAAGCGCGGATATCTTCAGATAATCGTTTGTCAAAATGGTATCTGCGCCCCATTCGAGGAGCTGTTTTGCTTCGTCAAGGTCATCGGCAAAGAAGATATTGACGAGAATACCTGCTTCATGCGCTTTGCGAATGGCTTCTTCATCGTAGTAGGGCTTAAAGAACTGTACCTTCTGAGCGCCAAGGCGGAGTGCTCTTTCCACCATGCTCATCGGGTCTTTATTGCCGTCGAAGCCGACGCAGATGCGGATATCGGGATAGAGTCTCTTGACCATCGCGGTGAGCTTGTCGTTTGTGATCATGAGATAAACGTGCTTACGGCAATCGTAGCGGTCAAAGAGGGAAATGAGCTTATGCACGAATGCTTCGGGAACGTCGCTTTCGTCGGTTTCGGTCTTGATATGGACGTTCATGACGGTCTGTCCTGCGAATTTGCGAAGGATATCTTCCACAGAGGTGATCTTGAGTCCACGGAATTTTTCATCAAAATACGCGCCGAAATCGAGCTTCAAAAGTTCATCGTAGGTCTTATCGAAAATCTTACCGGGAACGCCTGTCACACGTCTTGTCCACATATCGTGGAACGAAACGAGTTCGCCGTCCTTGGTCTGCCAAACGTCAAATTCGATCTCCTTTGCGCCAAGCGCGATCGCCGCGCCGAATGCGGGAAGGGTGTTTTCGGGTGCGATGGTGGAGAAGCCTCTATGCGCGCAAAGACGGGGATAAGACATCACCTCGTCATACGGAACCATTGCCGCGCCGCCGTTGCGATAGAGCCACGGACGTCTGCCTTCTTCGATGTATTCATAATGGGATTTCATCTTGCCCATAAAGCCTGCGGGCTTATAATATTTATCGTGCGGGTCGATCTCCGCGGTCGCCATGCCGATGTTGCTCTTCATATTGACGAGGACTTCGCCCTTGGGCGTGATCACGCAGCTACTGCCGCAAAGCTTGCTTTCAAGTCCGAGAGAAACCGATGCACGAACGAGATATGCGTTGGTGTTATAGCAGAGGAAGCGGTTGATGATTTCGAGTGCTTCATGAGAATCGGAGCGCTGGAGCGAGCAACCGATGATGATATCCACGTTCTGTCTTGCGACCTGTGCGAAATTCTCATAGAAATAGAAATCGTAGCAGGTCATGAAGCCAAAGCGAATGCCTTCCATTTCGAGCACGTAAGGCTCACGGGTCTCGTAGCTATACGCAACGTCCATGCCGTGTCCGCCCTCGGCTCCCGTTCTGACTTCGCTGGGAGCGGGGTGCGCTTTGAAATATTTGCCGACGAGATTGCCCTCGCGGTCAAACGCATAGGTCGTATTGCGGAAGCCAAGCTCTGTTTCATAAGCGGCGTTGACAAATACCATCGCATGGCAACGGATCGCGGTTTCCTTGCATTTTTCCAAGATCACACCATTGTATTTGCGAATGGATTCATCAAAAGGTTCCTTTTCGATAATGTTGGAGGGGATATCGCTATACTCAGGCAATACGATAAGATCCATCGTTTCATCGCATTTTTCTAAATAGGTCAGAATCTCAGCAAAACAGGTGTCGTTGTCTGCGCCATTCATGGAATAATACGGTTGAATGATACATACTTTCATGGTTTTCTCCTTGTGGTTTTATTTTTTTGGCTTTTCCCATTTGTTTATATGCATATTATATCATATAAAATAGCAAAAAAACAAGAGGTTTTGATGAACTTGGAGAAAACTTGACTTTATATTTTTCTTATGCTATACTTTTCATATAATATGGCGTATGAGAGGGGAAGCGTTTTGAAAAAGAATTTTACGGCATCGGATTGGAAGCGTTATCTGCCAAGACCGATATGCGAAGAATATCCCGAATATGAAGAGCTTTATGATAAGGCGTGGGAGCTTGCCCGCGCCCATGTCAGAGATATCCCCGGAATGCCGCAAAATCCATATATGGACGAGGCATTTTGCGATACGCAGGTTTGGGTTTGGGATACTTGCTTTATGAGTATGTTTTGCAAATTTGCACAGGCAGTCTTTCCCGGGGTGGAAACCTTTCGGAATTTTTACGAGGTCATTCATTGCGGAAGATGCTTGCCGAGCATTACACCGACGGAAAATGAACCATCCTGGACGGGCGCGATTACAGGCGTTCCGAAAAATATCGAGGTGCATATCGCGGATAATCCTCCGCTTTTTGCTTGGTGTGAATATGAAAACGCCTTGATTCATGGCGAGCGGGCATATTTACAAGATCTTTTGTATCACCAAAAATATCTTCAAAAGCATTACGATTGGATCGAAAATTTGACGGAGCAACAAACGCTTCGCGGAGTCCATGCTCCGACCTGCTTGATTCACGTGCGTGACGGCTATCATTGGGAGGGCGGACGCTCGGGTATGGATAATACGCCGCGCGGCAGAAAAGGAAAAACCGCGCAAAGGGAACGCCCTAAGAATACCGATATGCTTTGGATTGATGCGATTTGTCAGCAAGCACTTTCCGCGAAGGCTTTGTCGAATATGTTCGGATTGCTTGGCGATCTTAACGAGCAGACGTTTTGGTATGAAAAATTTGAGGAAAAGCAGAAGCTTATCAACGATCTGTATTGGGACGATGTCGACCGATTTTATTATGACATAGATGCGCATGACCATCGTTTTTATAAAGTCAAAACGATTGCTTCTTATTGGACGATGACCGCAGGCGTTGCCACGAGGGAGCGTGCGATCGCAATGGCGGAACGCTTAAAAAGGGAAGAAGACTTCGGCGGAACGCTTCCCCTTGTATCGTTAGCCAAGGACGACGCGGATTTTTCACCAAAGGGAAAATATTGGAGAGGCTCCATGTGGCTTCCGACGGCATATGCAACGCTCAAGGGGCTTTCCGAATATGAAATGTATGCGGACGCGCATTTGTTAGCGCATCGGATATTGCAATATATGCTGAGAACGTATCGGGATTTTGAACCCCATACCATTTGGGAATGTTATGCGCCCGAGGGATATCGTCCTGCAACGCAAGTGAACGACGAAACGTTTTGCCGTCCCGATTTTTGCGGGTGGTCGGCTTTGGGTCCGATATCGATCTATATGGAATATGTGCTTGGCTTTCATACGATCAACGCCTTTGAAAATATCGTAAAATGGGCAAAGCCCGATACGTTCAAGGGGAATATCGGTATTCAAAATTTGAGATTCGGTGACGTTGTGACCAATATCGTTGCCAATGAAAAGTCTTGTACCGTGATTTCAAATAGACCGTATACCCTTGAGATCAACGGAAAAAACTATGCCGTCAGGGAAGGCAAAAATATTTTGGAATATGTTTGAAAATATATGAAGATGTTTTCATATGGAACAAAATTTGCAAAATCAGATATCACCGAAATGATATCTGATTTTATTTTTGGTTATTTATCACCAAAAACGCCGATAAATTTTGGCATAAAAATGGTAAAAAAATACGAAAACGAGTTGACAAACGTTGTATTTTTGTATACAATAAAAGAGGTATTTTTGTTTTAGAGGAGGATAATATTATGGCAAGAATATACAACTTTAGCGCAGGTCCGTCCATGCTTCCCGAGGAAGTACTCAAAACAGCGGCGGCGGAAATGCTGGAATACGGAACAACGGGTCAGTCTGTTATGGAAATGTCCCATCGTTCCAAGGAATATCAGGCGATCATCGATGAAGCGGAAGCAAATCTTCGTGAGATCATGAATATCCCCGAAAATTATAAGGTGCTCTTTTTGCAGGGCGGCGCTTCCACACAGTTCGCAATGGTCCCCATGAATCTGATGACAAAAAATAAAAAGGCTGACTATATCATCACAGGTCAGTGGGCGAAAAAAGCATATAAAGAAGCGGCACGCTACGGAAACGCAAGAGCAGTTGCTTCTTCTGAAGATAAAACCTTTTCTTATATTCCCGAGATCACGTCCGATATGCTCGACCCCGAGGCGGATTACGTTCATATCTGCATGAACAATACCATTTACGGTACGAAATGGCAGACTCTTCCCGAAACGGGCAACGTTCCGCTCGTTGCGGATATTTCAAGCTGTATCCTTTCCGAGCCGATCGATGTAAGCAAGTTTGGCGTTTTGTATGCAGGCGCGCAGAAGAACGTTGCGCCCGCAGGTTTGACCATCGTCATCATTCGTGAAGACCTCATTGGCAACGCAATGGATATCACCCCCACCATGCTCAATTATCAGACACACGCAGATAACGGCTCTATGTTCAATACCCCTCCGTGCTATACCATCTACATCGCGGGCTTGGTATTCAAATGGATCAAGAGCATCGGCGGTCTTTCCGAAATGAAGAAGATCAACGAGAAAAAAGCACAGATGATCTATGATTTTCTCGATCATTCCGCACTCTTCAAGGGTACTGTCGTTCCCGAAGCGCGTTCTCTTATGAACATTCCTTTTGTAACGGGCGATACGGAGCTGGATGCGAAATTCGTTGCGGAAGCAAAAAAAGCGGGCTTCGTCAATCTGAAGGGTCATCGCAGTGTCGGCGGTATGCGTGCATCCGTATATAACGCGATGCCTGTGGAAGGTGTTTACAAGTTGGTTGAATTTATGAAGAAATTTGAAGAGGAAAACAAATAATGTACGAAATCAAAACTTATAATAAAATTTCTGCTGTCGGTCTTGATCTCTTTGATAAAGAGAAATACGCGATTTCCGACAATGCCGAAGCACCTGTCGGCGCGATCGTTCGCTCGGCGGCGCTTCATGAAGAAGCCTTTGCTCCCTCTCTTTTGGCGATCGCCAGAGCGGGCGCGGGTACAAACAACATTCCGATCGCACGTTGCAGCGAAGAGGGTATCGTCGTATTCAATACTCCCGGCGCAAACGCAAACGCGGTAAAGGAATTGGTGCTTGCAGGTCTTTTCCTTTCTTCCCGTAAAATCGTTTCCGCAATCGAATGGGCAAAAACGCTCAAGGGCAACGGTGACGCAGTCGGCAAGATGGTCGAAAAGGGCAAATCCGCTTTCGCAGGCCCTGAAATCAAGGGTAAGAAGCTCGGCGTTATCGGTCTTGGCGCGATCGGCGTTATGGTTGCCAATGCCGCTTATGAGCTTGGTATGGACGTATACGGCTATGACCCGTATCTCTCCTTAAAGAACGCATGGAACCTTTCCAAGAACGTTCACGCTTCCACCATGAAAGAGATCTTTGCGGAATGTGATTATATCACGCTCCATATCCCGCTCAATCCCAACACCAAGGGAACCATCAATGCAGAAGCGCTCGCTTCCATGAAGGACGGCGTTCGCATTTTGAATTTCGCAAGAGATGGTCTTGTAAACAGCGCGGATATGATCGCGGCGCTTGCAAGCGGAAAAGTTGCATCTTACGTTGTGGACTTCCCGACAGATGAAATGATCGGCGTTGACGGTGTCGTTTGCATTCCTCACCTTGGCGCTTCCACACCCGAATCCGAGGATAACTGCGCGGTCATGGCTGCGGAAGAATTGATGGATTATATCGAAAACGGTAACATTACAAATTCCGTCAACCTCCCCGATATCTCGATGCCGAAATCGACGGAAATGCGTATCTGCGTGCTCCATAAGAACATTCCGAATATGCTTACTTCGATGACAGCTGTTCTTGCAAAAGATAACGTCAATATCGAAAATATGCTGAACAAATCCAAGGGTGATTTTGCATATACGATCTTGGACGTCAATACCTGCGATACGGAATCTGTAAAAGCGCATATCAGCGCGGTAGAAGGTATCGTTCGCGTCAGAATCATTTGATATACCCCATATAAAGGCAACGCGGGCGGCTTTGATTGCCGCCCGCATTTGATAGGAGAATAGGATGAGATTTTCAAATTTACATACGCATACCGTTTTTTCCGACGGAAAAGGAACGGTTCGCGAAAATATTGAATCTGCAATCAAGAAAAATATGCTTTCTCTCGGTTTTTCCGACCATAGCTTTACCGCTTGCGATACGAGCTATTGCATGATGCTTGAGGATTATGAAAAATATTGCTCAGAAGTCAAAGCGCTCGCAAAAGAATATGAAGACAAAATCCCCGTCTTCCTCGGATTGGAAATGGATTATTACTCCGAAATCGACAGAAGCATGTTCGATTATATCATTGCTTCCGTACATTATATCGTCAGAAACGGCGTTTGTTATCCAATCGACCATTCCCGAAAACAGCAGGAAGATTGCATGAATGAGGTCTTCGGCGGTAATATTTTGGATATGGCAAAATGCTATTACGATATGGTGGTTGAGCATACGATGAAAACAAAGCCCGACGTTATCGGTCATTTTGACGTTCTGAATAAATTCAGCATCATGCCCGAGGTGGACGAACGCTATATGCGTATCACGGAGGAAGCGATGAAAGAAGCGTTCAAATATTGTCCCCGTTTTGAGATCAACACGGGCGGTATCTCACGCGGTTGGAGAAAGGACCCATATCCTTCTTTTTATCTTTTGGAGCTTTTGCGTGAGCTTGGCGGTGAGGTCGTCATCAACAGCGACTCGCACCACCCCGATAATTTGGATTTTTATTTTACGGAATCTGCGGAGATCTTGCGTAAAGCGGGATATCAAACGTATTCCGTATTCAACGGAAAAGGATTCGATAAGATTTCGTTGTAATATTTTATATCAAAAAACCAGCCCAACACGGGCTGGTTTTCTTTCGCTTAAAAGCCTTATTTTACGTATTTCTTGACGATCTCTGCCATTTCGGGGAGTTTTTTCTCAATGTCGAGCGCGAGAGTAAGCTGAGCGCGTGCGCGTTCGAGGTTGTGCTTATCGCGGTGAACCTGGAAATAAGTGTCGCCGTTGAGGTAGTCACCGAGGAAACGAAGAACGACTTCATAGGTCAAAATGAAAGCGGAAACGGGGAGAAGCTCGATTTCCTTTGCGGTGATGTTCTTGCCAACACCCTTGAGGAAGCCTTCTGTATATTCTTCAAAGAGGTCGAGGCGGAGGAATACCTTGGAAAGGTCGGTTTCGTCTTCTGCGGAGTTGCAAGCGGCGAAGCGAATACTGTCGCCATAGTCATAGAGCAGGGAACCGGGCATAACGGTGTCAAGGTCGATAACGCAGATGCCTTCGCCCGTTTTGTCGTCGATCATGATGTTGTTGAGCTTGGTATCGTTATGGGTCACGCGGAGCGGAATTTCGCCGGAAGCAAGCGCATCGACGATGATATGTGCATAGCTTTCATGTGCTTTGATGATTTCGATTTCTTCCGTACATTCATCAAGACGACCTGCTTTGTTGTCTTCGATCGCCTGCAAGAAATCTGCATAACGGGAAACGGTATTATGGAAGTTGGGAATGGTTTCGGAAAGTGTTTCTGCGGGATAATCGGAAAGAAGATTCTGATATGTACCGAATGCTTCTGCCGCATGATACAAAATTCTCGGCTGATCTGCGGACTGATGTGCGGTGGCATCGGTGATGAAATAATAAAGACGGAATGCGCCATGTTCTTCATCAAGATAGAAATCCTTGCCATCTACGGTCGGAATGAGCGTGAGTGTTTCACGCATAACGTCGCCGCCGCGTTCCTGTACCTTTTTGCCAACGTGTGCACAAACGCCCTTGATGTTAGCGATAAGACCTACGGGATCCTTGAAAATATTCGTGTTGATCTTCTGCAAAACATATTTCGGCTTTTCTGCGCCTTTTACAAATACCGCGTAGGTACGATTGATATGACCTGCGGTGATGGCTTCAAATCTGTCAAGCTCATCGCCTGTTGCAAATTTGGAAAAAGCAAGAGAAAGAATTTGGTCTGTCATGTTAAAAGTCCTCCAAAATATATAGATACTTAAAAATCAAACGTTAAAGCGAATGACAACGATATCGCCGTCCTTGAATACGTAGTCTTTGCCTTCACTGCGGATAAGACCTTTTTCCTTAGCAACGACCATAGAACCGCATGCCATCAAATCATCAAAGTGAATGACTTCTGCGCGAATAAAGCCGCGTTCCATATCCGAGTGGATCTTGCCTGCCGCCTGCGGTGCTTTTGTACCGTTGACGATCGTCCAAGCGCGAACCTCTTTAGGACCTGCCGTAAGAAAGCTGATATAGCCGAGAAGATGATAGCTTGCTTTGATCAGCTGATCAAGACCGCTTTCTTCGATGCCAAGGTCATCAAGGAACGCTTGCTTATCTTCGCCTTCCAACTCTGCAAGCTCGCTTTCGATGCCTGCACAAATGGTGAGAAGCTCTGCATTTTCACTTGCGGCAAGCTTTTCGAGGGATTTGTATGTTTCGGTTTCCTTGAAATCGCCGCCAATCTGATCTTCGCTGATATTGGCAACGTAGATAATCGGCTTCATAGAAAGGAGCTCAACGGGACCGAGAAGCTCTTTTTCGTCAGCGGTGAGTTCGACAGCGCGCGCGCTGATGCCTTCTTCCAAAGCGGCTTTGATACGGTTGAGGATAGCAAGCTCTTCTGCAAGGGTCTTGTCACCCTTGAGAGCTTTTTCGGTACGCATGATTCTGCGTTCCAAAATTTCAAGGTCAGAGAAAATAAGCTCCAAATTGATAGTTTCAATATCACGGAGAGGGTTGACATTGCCGTCTACGTGAATGATATTGGTGTCTTCAAAGCAACGAACGAGATGGATGATAGCATCTGTTTCGCGGATATGAGAAAGGAACTTGTTGCCAAGACCTTCACCCTTGGAGGCACCCTTTACAAGACCTGCAATATCGACAAATTCGATAACGGCGGGAGTGTATTTTTCGGGATTATACATTTTTGCAAGCTCGTCCAAGCGTGCATCGGGAACGGCTACCATACCGACGTTCGGTTCAATGGTGCAGAACGGATAGTTTGCAGACTGTGCGCCTGCGTTTGTGATGGCATTGAAAAGTGTGCTTTTGCCGACGTTCGGCAAGCCTACGATACCTAATTTCATTTTATTTATATCTCCTTTGAATTTTTTTGAAGAAAAGACATATTCATACAAATTAATAATACCACATAATATGCTTTTTCTCAAGTGTTTTACTATAAATTTTTAAATTATTTTTGTTTTGAATAGCTATTTTTGTTAATACCCATATTGCCGTTATGAGAACAATGTTTCTTTTTGTGGTATTTTGACTAAAAACAAGTGAATTTTCCTATTGATTTTGAGCAAAAGTAGGGGGTGATATAAGAAAAATAGCGGTTCTCATTCATATTTGTTAATATTTTGAATACTTTATCTCGATACTTGTATTGACATATCGGTATTTTAGTGCTATAATTATAGATGAATTGGAAGTCATAAAGTTTTATACTTCATTACCGTTTTTTAGTCATGGCAAGGAGGGTTTATATAGCAATTTCATTGTTCAAACATAACATGGAAGCTTATGAATCGGCACTTTCGATGCTTCGAGAAACGGGAAAAGCTGCGATTATTCATCCGACAGGTACAGGAAAGTCTTTTATCGGATTCAAAATTTGTGAAGATTTTCCTGAAAGCACCGTTTGTTGGCTTTCTCCTTCCGAATATATCTTCAAAACCCAAATTGAAAATCTGAAAGCGGTTTCGAATGGCTACACACCTCAAAATATCAAGTTTTTTACGTATGCGAAACTGATGAATATGACAAAAGAGGAGCTTTTGAAAATTGCTCCCGATTATATTATTCTCGATGAATTTCATCGCTGTGGTGCAGAAATGTGGGGTTTGGGTGTTCAAAAGCTTTTGCAGTTATATTCTAAAACTTCGATTCTCGGACTTTCGGCAACGGCAGTGCGCTATCTCGACAACCAAAGAGATATGTCTAACGAGCTTTTTGACGGTAATGTTGCCAGTGAAATGGCACTTGGCGAAGCCATTGTGCGCGGAATTTTGAATCCTCCCAAATATGTGCTCTCTGTATTTTCCTATCAAAAAGAACTTGAAAAATACGAGCAACGTATTCGTTTTGCGAAAAACAAAGCGGTCCGTGATGCGGGAGAAAAATATCTGGAAGCGATTCGCCGTGCTTTAGAAAAAGCAGACGGTATGGATGTGATTTTCGATAAACATATGACCGACCGAAAAGGGAAGTATATCGTTTTTTGTGCGAATTTTGAGCATATGAACGAAATGATCGATCTTGCACCGATGTGGTTTGCGAAAGTGGATAAAAATCCGCATATTTATACGGTTTATTCCGATGACTCGACAACAAGCTGTGAATTTGCTGCATTCAAGTCGGATGAAAGTGAGCATTTGAAGCTTTTGTATTGCATTGATATGCTCAATGAAGGTGTTCATGTAGAAGATGTCTGTGGCGTAATATATTGTTCTCAATATCGAGAATTTATATAGCATCGGCGCGATTGAAGAAGAAATGCAAGTGGCGATGACTTACTATCGTTCACTTGGTTTAGATGAAGAAATTATCAACGAACAATTTCATGTCATTGATGAGGTTCGGGATTGTATTGCACTTTTTGATAAGCTAAATGATTCCTTGACTGCTTCATGGGATCTGATGTTTACCATTGCCAAAAAATATTATGAAGATAACGGCGACCTTGATGTCCCGAAACGCTATATCACAGAACAAGGTTTTACACTTGGCTCATGGTTGAATACACAAAGACTTGTCCGTACAGGAAAGTCAATGGATATTTTGACCGATGAACAGATTGCGAAATTGGATTCTATTGGTATGCGTTGGGAAAGTGTGCGTGATCTTGTTTGGAAACGAAATTTTGCCGCGGCAAAACAGTATTACCAAGAACATGGTGATTTGCTTGCTCCTATTGGAGATGTTAAATATCATGGTGTCTTGCTTGGCAGATGGCTTGCACAGCTTTGTTCTTATCGTAAAAATGATTTGCAAAGTGCATATTTAACATCGGAACGCATTGAAGAACTCGATGCCATTGGTATGGTTTGGGATGTTCCCGATTATCTTTGGGAAAAGAAACACAACAGCACTTGGGAAAAATCCTATCTTGCAGCTTATGAATATAAAAAGAAGTACGGAAATCTGGATATTCCTGTAGCATATACGACCGGAAACGGTTGTAAACTTGGCAGATGGCTTCGTAGACAACGGGATAAAAAAGCAGAGCTTTCCTCTGTTCGTAAAGAAAAATTAGATGCTATTGGTATGATTTGGGATACAAGCGACCCTTGGGAAGAAAAAATACGACTTGTAGAAGTGTATTTTGAAGAACATGGGGACTTGAATATCCCGTCTGACCTTGTTGTCGATGGCGTGTGGCTTGCCAGATGGTTTACAGAACAAATAGCACGGTACAACGGTAAAGCCAAAAACGGAAAAACCTTGACACCCAAACAAGAAAGACGACTTGAAGCACTTGGCATACAGAAAAATGTATCCGCAATGATCTTGCATGGGAAGAACAATATGCCGAAGCGAAGCGTTTTTATGAGGAAAATGGACATTTGTCTGTTTCCAAACGATATGTCAGTGTAAACGGAAAAAATCTCGGTGTTTGGGTACAAAGACAGAGAACCTATCGCAGAGATGGGAAACTGAAAGACAGAGAACCTATCGCAGAGATGGGAAACTGAAAGAAGAACAGATTGAGAAACTTGATGCGATCGGTATGGTTTGGGAAGTTTCAAGAATTCAAACTGGAAATCGATGTCATCAATAGATTCAGAAATAATGAAGTAAAAATATTTGAATAGAGAGGTAAATGACATGAGTGTGAAAATGAATATTCCTTTTTCTCCGCCTGATATTTCAGAGGCCGAAATAGAAGAGGTCGCTAAGGCGTTGCGTTCGGGTTGGATTACGACTGGTCCCCGAACCAAGGAGTTGGAGAGACAGATTGCTGAATATGTTGGCACAAAAAAATGTGTATGTTTAAATTCTCAAACAGCATGTGCAGAAATGGCATTAAGAGTTCTTGGTGTTGGCCCGGGTGATGAAGTCATTACTTCTGCTTACACCTATACTGCATCGGCTTCCATTATTGAACATGTGGGCGCTAAAATTGTTCTTGTGGATACACAAAGAGATTGTTTGGAAATGGATTATGCTGCCCTTGAAGTTGCCATCACAGACAAAACCAAAGCGGTCATTCCTGTTGATATTGCAGGTATTCCTTGCGATTATGACAGAATTTTTGAGATTGTAGAAAAGAAAAAAGATATTTTTAAGCCGGCTTCTAAGATTCAGGAAGCGCTTGGCAGAGTTGCTGTTATGGCAGATACGGCACATTCCTTCGGTGGAAAATATCACGGCAAAATGCTTGGAAGCGTTGCGGATTTCTCGTCGTTCTCCTTTCATGCGGTCAAAAACTTTACGACTGCTGAAGGCGGTGCTTTGACATGGCGTGCTATTCCCGGCATTGATGATGAAGCAATTTATAAGCAGCTTCAGCTTCTTTCCTTGCATGGTCAAAGCAAAGATGCTCTTGCGAAGACACAGCTTGGTGCTTGGGAATATGATATCATTGGTCCTTGGTACAAGTGTAATATGACAGATGTTGTAGCGGCGATCGGTCTTATTCAGATGAAGCGTTATCCCGCAATGCTTGCTAGAAGAAAAGAAATTATCGGCAAATTCGATGCGGCGCTTCGTCCGCTTGGTGTGAAGACTCTCGACCATTATACCGACGACCATGAATCCTCCGGCCATTTGTATTTGACCAGAATTCCTGGTATCACGCTTGAACAGAGAAATGAGATCATCATTAAGATGGCGGAACAGGGTGTTGCTTGTAACGTTCACTACAAACCGCTTCCGATGCATACTGCATACAAGAATCTTGGCTTTGATATCAAGAATTATCCCAATGCGTATAACAATTTTGTAAATGAAATTACTCTTCCGCTTCATACATGCCTTACCGATGAGGAAGTAGATTATGTGATTGAGAAATATATAGAAATTTTGAAGGAGTATATATAAGGTTAACATATGTATAAGAAGTTTTTTAAGCGTTTAATTGATCTGCTGTTTTGCTTGATCGGCTTACCGTTTTTTCTCGTCGCCTTTATCATTTTTGCTCCGATCATCTACTTTACCGATAAAGGTCCTGTGTTTTATAACGCCAAGCGCATTGGTAAAGACGGTAAATTATTTAAAATGTATAAGTTCAGAAGTATGTATGTGAACGCGCCAGATATTCGACTTTCCGACGGATCTACCTATAACGGTGAGGATGACCCCCGCGTAACACCGATCGGTCGATTCATGAGAAAGACAAGTATCGATGAATTGCCGCAGTTTTTGAATGTTTTGCTTGGTCATATGAGTATTATCGGTCCCCGCCCCGATCCCCCGGATTGGTTGGATAAATACCCAGAAGACATCAAGGTGTTTTTGACGGTTCGCCCTGGTATCACTGGTTACAGTCAAGCATATTTCCGTAACAGTGCGGATGGCGAAGAAAAAATGAAAAATGATGCATACTACGCGAAAAATTGTACCTTTTGGATGGATATTAAAGTGTTTTTCAAAACGATCATGGTCGTTTTGAAGCATGAAAATACATATAAGGATGTTTCCGCGGAGGAAGACGCTTTGAAGGAAGCGGAAAAATTGAAAAAATAAAATAACGGTTGGGGTGTTATCATGTCGATTCAAGAATATGGTTATGAATATGATGCCGTGAAAAATGATGCATTGTTTTTAGAAACAAAAGGGAAAGCGGCCTATGAGAGGTTGTGGAACGGCTTATGTTTGCGGAGCGGCAGGGACGCCTTAAAGGTAATCGCAAGAGAATATAGGGATACTATCGTTCTACTCCCCGCACTCTCTTGCGATTCTATGATATTGCCGTTTGAAATGTATCATCATCCGATTTGTTTTTATCGCTTGACAGAAGAGTATGCCATTGATGATGACCATCTTCAAACGCTTTTGCACGCTTGTGAGGGAAATGCGATTTTCCTTTATATGGATTATTTCGGCAAAATGTCTGTATCCGATGAAATTTTGACAGAGATGCGTCAGGTGTTTCCTCGGTTGATCTTTGTTGAGGATAGAACGCACAATTTGATTTGGAAAAAGGATAGAGTATTTTCCCCAGATTATACAATCGCAAGCTTGCGTAAATGGATCAATGTTCCCGATGGGGGAATTTTCTGGACAGAGCATATGCTCCGTGATGCCGCGTTTGCGGAGGATGATACTTTCTTTTCTACAAGACTTTCCGCGCAATGTATGCGTCGAAAATTTTTTGAAACCGGCGATCTTTCCTTAAAAACGGAATATCGAAAAATCTTTTCCACAGTATCCGATATTATGGATTCTGATCCGATGCCTTCGCGTATGTCGGAATATTCCTACAGATTGGCAGTGGAAACAGATTGGAATGCAATCCGAAAGCAAAGAAGTGAAAATGCGAAGGTTTTGACCGCAATATTATCTCAAAATCCCTTTGTAAAATGGATTCAAAATGAACCTTGCCGCAGTGATCTTTATGTGCCGTTTATGATTCCGAATCGTGATGCTGTGCAAGGACTTCTTTCCCCTTTGGGTGTTTTCAATACGATCATTTGGCCGCTTTGTGATGAACAAAAATCGGTTTGTCCGATTGCTAAATATACTGAAGAACATATGCTTGCCGCTCCCTGCGATCAGCGTTACAGCGTGAAGGATATGGAATACATTGGGGAAAAGATCGACAGCGCGATACGAAAGATTTGTCAATGATAGGGAGTATAACGATATGAATAAGAAAATTATGATACTTGGCGCAAGTATTTTGCAGTTGCCCGCGATCAAATGTGCCAAAGAAATGGGTCTTGAGGTTATCGCGGTGGATATGAATCCGAATGCGATCGGCTTTGAAGAAGACGTAACAAAAGAAATTATCAGTACCATTGATATTCCTGCCGTTGTAGAAGCGGCGAAAAAACATCGTGTTGACGGTGTTATGACTCTTGCAAGTGATATGCCGATGAGAACGGTCGCCGCTGTTTCCAAGGAGCTTGGACTTGTGGGTATTGCCGATGACACTGCGCTGAAGGCGACGAACAAAGCCTGCATGAGAGAGGCTTTGCACGAATATGGTGTACCGATACCGAAATTTTTCAAGGTATCTAATAAAAAAGAATACGATGAGGCGGTAAAACAGTTTTCTTGTACGTTTATCGTTAAGCCTGCCGATAACTCGGGTAGCAGAGGCATATTCCTTGTAGACGATCTCAGCGATAAGAAGGGCATCTCCGAGGCTTACGAATACAGCCATAAATATTCGCGCAACGGTGACGTTGTCGTTGAGGAATATATGAGAGGTCCTGAGGTCAGCGTTGAAACGCTTACGGTAGATGGTGAATGCCATGTGATTCAGATTACGGATAAGCTGACTACAGGTGCGCCGCATTTTGTGGAAATGGGACATTCTCAACCGACACATCATCCAAAGCAGATCGCCGATAGAATTGCGGAGGTTGCGAAAATGGCAAACAAGGCTGTCGGAATTACCAACGGTCCTTCCCATACGGAAATCATTGTAACGGAAGAAGGTCCTAAAATCGTTGAATTGGGTGCGCGACTCGGCGGCGACTGTATTACCACACATCTTGTTCCGCTTTCTACAGGGGTCGATATGGTAAAATCCTGTATTTTAATTGCACTTGGTGAAAAGCCCGATATTGAAAAGAAATTCAATAAGGGAAGTGCGATTCGGTATTTTGCTCAAAAAGCAGGTACCATATGCAAGATTGACGGTGTCGAAGATGCGGAAGCAATCGATGGTGTTAGACAGATCAGCTTTGTGGAAAAGGTGGGTGCTCAAATTACGGAAATCGACAGCAGTGCGGCAAGACTTGGTTTTATTATTGCACAAAGTGACAATGCGGAAGCGGCGGTTCATGTTTGTGAAGCTGCTATGAAAAAGATCACGATTGAGATTGAGTGAGGAGCTTGGTATGAAGATTTTGACATTCTGTTCATATTTCGAGCCAGAAATCGCGGCGAGTATGTATTTGACGACCAATCTTTTTGAAGATGCAGCCAATGACGGCTTGGAAGTGGAGTTGTTTGCGCCTACGCCTACACGAGGTGTCGATAAAGAAACGATAGAAAAATATAACAAGATTAAATATGAAGAGCGTTGCGGAGGAAAATTGAAAATTCACCGTTTCGCGATGATGCAGGAAGGTAAGAAAACGCTTGGAAGAGCTTTTCGTTATATCCTTTTGAATTTGGCTTTTGTATGGAAGGGTCTTCGTACAAAGGCGGACGTGATGTTTATTGACAGTACACCTCCGACACAGGGCTTCATGGCGGCATTTTTGAAAAAAATGAAGCGTATTCCGATCGTATATAATTTGCAGGATATTTTCCCTGACTCTTTGGTACATACCGGTATTAGTACGGAAGATTCTCTTGCCTATAAGATCGGTCGTTGGATGGAAAAGGTTACCTATAAAAATGCGGATAAAATTATCGTCATTTCCGAGGACTTTAAAGCCAATATTATGGCAAAGGGTGTTCCGGAGGACAAAATCGTTGTCGTTTATAACTGGGTGGATGAAAGCCAGGTATATGCAGTTGACAGAAAAGACAATGTGCTTTTTGATGAATACGGTCTTGACAGAAATAAATTTTATGTATCCTACAGCGGTAATATCGGTTTGACTCAAAATATGGAGTTGCTTGTCAATGTGGCTGAAAAAATGTCCGATTATTCCGATATTGGTTTTGTGGTTGTCGGTGACGGCGCTTATAAAGAGGAATTGGAAAAGCAGGTGAAGGAACGTGGTTTGAAAAATATTACCTTGATTCCGTTCCAGCCGTATGAAAAAATTGCAAGTGTTTTCAGTATCGGAGATGCCGGCTTGATCATTTCCAAATCCGGTGTCGGCAATAACTCTGTGCCGAGTAAAACTTGGAGCTATATGGCGGCAAAAACACCGATTCTTGCTTCCTTTGATGCGGAAAGCGAGCTTGTAAAATTTGTTAATGAAAATAATTGCGGTGTTTGTGTCCCTGCGGATGAAGAGGCAGGCTTGATGGAAGCTATTTTGGAGATGAAGCAATCTAAAGATAAGAGAAAAGAATGGGGAGAAAACGGCAGAAGTTTTATTGATGCGAATCTCTCCAGACATATCGGTACATCAAAGTATATTGATGTTATCAAGAATGTAAAGTGAGGTAATTATGCATATATCAAATCCATTTGCTCCGCTTATGCTGAAATTACAAAAAATCAAATACGGAAAAGGATGTAAGTTTTACGGCCTTCCCGTAATCGTGAAAAAACGCGGAACGATTGAGATCGGAGATCGTATGACCTTGTCCTCAAGCTTCCTTGCCAATATGGTCGGTATGTATCAGCGTTCGATCATCCTTGCCAGAGATGGCGGTGTTGTAAAGATTGGTAACGATGTCGGTATGTCCGCGGTTACGGTATATGCTTTTAAATATATTGAAATCGGTGACAACACGATTATCGGTGCCAATACTAAAATTTTTGACAGTGATTTTCATCCTGTCGATCCCGCGATTCGCTTGCAGGATACCGATGATAAAGAACATTCCGGTATGAAAGAAACTGTAATTGGTAAAAACGTGTTTATCGGTTGCAATTCCCTTATTTTAAAGGGCGTACATATCGGTGATAATTCCGTAATTGGAGCCGGTAGTGTCGTTGCCAAGGATATTCCCGCGAATTGTATCGCGGCAGGAAATCCTGCGAAGGTGATTAAATTTTTTGAATAAGAAATCGATATAGGAGAGTATATGTACAGTATTAAATTCCTGTTTTCCAAGGTGATACAGAAAATACAGATCGCTGCCGTGAAAAATACGAAAATGGATGATACGGCGCGTATTGCTGAAAAAGCGGTTGTATATGAAAGCACGCTTGGAAAATATTCGTATGTCGGAAGCGGAACCAGCATAACCAATACGAAAATCGGTTCCTTTGTTTCGATTTCTTCCGATTGTGAAATTGGTATGGGCGGGCATCCTGTCAATTATGTATCCACTTCTCCCGTCTTTTATAAAGGCAGCAATTTTTTGAGAAAAAAATTCAGCGAGCTTGATTTTGATGAATATTGCGATACCGAAATCGGGCATGATGTTTGGATCGGAGCCAAATGCTGTATCAAAAGCGGTGTGAAGATCGGAAACGGCGCGATTGTTGCGGCAGGCGCTGTCGTTACTCACGATGTTCCTGCGTATGCGATTGTCGGCGGTGTTCCTGCAAAGGTGATTCGTTATCGCTTCGATGAAGAAACAATTGAAAAATTGCAGAAAATTAAATGGTGGGAGCTTGAGGAGGATGCATTGACTCAGGTGGCACCTTTTATGAACGATATTGGTGAATTTATAAAAAAATGTGAAGAAAGGTGAAAGCATAATGAAAGTTGTACATCTTTGTTTGGCGAGCTTTTTTCCCGATGGTTATTCTTATCAGGAAAATATGCTGCCGAAATTTCATAAAGAGCTTGGCTATGATGTTGAGGTGATTGCTTCCTTGGTTACTTTTGACAAAGACGGAAAAAGTACCTTTTTGCCGAAAGCATCCGAATACATCAATGAATATGGAATTCCCGTTACACGACTTGAATATAAAAATCCGCGCAAGGCGTTTGAAATTTTAAGACGTTATGAGGGCTTTGAAGCAGTATTGGAAAAAGCCAAGCCAGATATTCTTTTTGTTCATGGCTGTCAATTTTTGGATATTGATGTTGTTGCGAAATATGCGAAGAAACATTGTGATGTAAAAATTTTCGTGGATAATCATGCGGATTTTTCCAACAGCGCAACCAATTGGCTTTCCAAAAATGTATTACATAAGATGGTTTGGAAATCTTGTGCGCAAAAAATTGAACCTTATACGACTAAATTCTACGGCGTTTTGCCGGTGCGCGTAGATTTTTTGAAAAATATGTATGGCTTGCCTGCGGAGAAATGTGAGCTTCTTGTTATGGGGGCGGATGACAGTTTGGTTGAAAAAGCAGCTGCTCCCGAGGTGAAGGCGCGTATTCGTAAACAGTACGGTTTGGCAGAGGATGATTTTGTTGTCATGACCGGCGGTAAGATCGATGCCTTTAAGACACAAACGCTTCTTTTGATGGAAGCTGTTCAAAAAATCGATAATCCTAAACTGAAGCTTGTCGTTTTTGGTTCCGTTACGCCGGAGCTAAAGGAAAAGGTAGATGCGCTTGCTGACGGTAAAAAGGTTCAGTATATCGGTTGGGTACAAGCGAAGGATTCTTATGAATATTTTGCAGCTGCTGATCTTGTCGTTTTCCCCGGCAGACATTCTGTTTTCTGGGAGCAGGTTGCGGCGCAGGGTATTCCCATGCTTTGTAAGAAATGGGATGGTACGACACACGTTGATCTTGGCGGAAATGTTCATTTCTTAACCAAAGATAGCATGGAGGAAATCAAAGAGGAGATTCAAAATCTTTTGGATGTTCCCGAGTCTTATGCGAAAATGAAAAAAGTTGCTGTCGAAAAAGGTATGCAGGTATTTTCTTATAAGGACATCTCCAAACGCAGTATTGAGGTGGAAAAATGATTTATGTAATAACAGCGGTTCATAATCGTTATGCCATTACAGAAGCCTTTGTGAAAAGATTGATTGCACAGACTGAAAAAAATTGGAATCTTATCCTTGTTGATGACGGCAGTACCGATGGTACGGCGGATATGGTAAAAAGTCTTGTCCCCGAAGCAGTCATCCTCAAGGGTAACGGCAACCTATGGTGGGGCGGTGCCCTTCATGAGGCGTATAAATATGTAAAGGCTAATGTGGCCGATTCTGATTATATATTCATCTCAAATGATGATGTGGATTTCCCCGACGATTACGTGGAGAGGGCTGTAGCCATACTTGATAAAAACCCGGATACTATCCTCACGGGTTGCGGCATAAGCAAGCAGACGGGAGAGCAGGTGGACGGAGCCGTAAATTTTGATTTTCTAAAGGGCGGTGGCACTTGCGAGCAAGGCGATGAGCGTACGGGAAATTGCGCTTCGACTAGAAGTATTTTTCTCCGCGCTTCGGATATGAAAAAAATAGGTGGATTCCACCCTGTTCTGCTTCCGCATTACGGAAGTGATTACGAATGGACGATTCGTGCTTGGCGAAAGAAAAAAATGAAGATATTATGTGTATCTTCTTTACAGTATGAAGTAAATGAAGAAACAACGGGCGATCATGCGACCAAAAACAGAACGCTCAAACAAATTTTTCAGAAGCGTTCTACCAGCAACCCCTTATACAAGGCGACTTTCTGTTTCCTTGCTTCTCCTTGGGGAAAAAAGACAGCAAGCTTTGTTTGCCAATGCTATCGTACCGTGTTTCCCAAACGAAAATAAGGTGAATAACAATGATTAAAAATTTGATTATCGGCGCGTTGGAGCTTCCGACACGTGTTTACAATTGGCTGATGTTAAAATATCGTCATGTAAAATATCAGAAAAACGTGAAGATCAATGGCAAAATTCACATTTACGGACGAGGCGAGGTCATTTTAAACAGCGGTGTAAAAATCAATTCCTGCCGCAGTGCCAATCCGATCGGCGGCGATACTTCAACGGTTTTGAATACTTGTTCAAACGGTAAGATCGTGATCGGTGAAAATACAGGAATTTCCAATATTGCGATTGTCGCAAGAGAGTCTGTCATTATTGGTAAAAACGTGAAGATTGGCGGAAGCACCAGAATTTATGATACGGATTTTCATGCAATTCGTTATGAAGATCGTATCGATGGCGGCGATGTCAATACCGGTGTAAAGCCTGTGGAAATCAAAGACGGTGTGTTTATCGGTGCATTTACAACTGTTTTGAAGGGTGTTACCATTGGTGAGCGCAGTGTCATCGGCGCCGGCAGTGTTGTTACTAAAAATGTACCTCCGGATGAAATCTGGGCGGGAAATCCTGCTAAATTTATCAAAAAATTAAATTAAGAAAGGTTTGATCATTTATGATGAAGTTAGCGGATGGAAAACTCTATGAAAATCATAAAGTGAATTGGTTTCACTTATTTTTATGTTTGTTTTGTATCAGCTGGTTGAACGGCGGCTTTACCGCGCAATTTGGCATTGTTAATTTCGTAATATTTTTCGGTATATTTGGCTTGTGGTTTTTGATGTCATTTTATCACAGGGCAATGCGATTGCCGTCAAGCTTGCTTTGGCTTCTTGTTTATGCATTGATGCTTTTTTTAAGTTCAGCATTTTTGGATAGTATTTTCAATAAATATACTTATGGCGCATTTTATTTGATCGTCATGATGTGTTTTACGATATATTATAAACAAGAACAATTTAAACAAGAGCGAAAAGTGATTTGGTTTGTTTATCTTATGGAAATCACGGTGATCGCATTGGTTACTGCTATTACTTGTATCAGGGATCCTTATGTTGCAAGAGTGATTGCCGGCGGTATGGGAGATAATGTTTCTTCAACGAACGGATTGCTTGTCGCTAAATTTGATAATGTATATGCATTTGCGCTGTTGGTTGTCTTTTTGCTCGCGATATATTCCAAGATGATTTATAAAAAGATTTGTATCGTTATTTTGGCGGTCTTGGCGATATGTCTTTATTTCGTAAACTTCGCAACGGCACTTTTTATCACGATACTGTTTATCGCTTTAATGTTTATCTTGAAAAAACCGTCTAAGGTAGCTATTGTATCTGTGATTGCTGTAGCTTTTATTCTTATATTTAGAACGCTGATTGCCGATTTGATGGTCTTTTTGGCGTATAATTTGAATTTGACTGACTTCTTGAGTGGTAAATTATTGGATATTGCGGCTGTTTTGACTAAACAGGATATTGCACATGATAATACTCTTGTCATGCGTCTCGGATATTCGGCAGATGCTTTAAAAATCTTTTCAAGACATCCTATTATTGGTATCTATGGATTTACTTCTTATTTGGACGAACGTGTTTTGCTTCGTGACCATAATGTTTGGTTTGATATGCTCGCTTATTTCGGCATTGTTAGAATAATTCCGTTTTTGGGATTCTTGGGTGCTTGGTATAAAAATAATAAGGCGATTTTTTCAAAATTTAAAGCTTCGCCAATTGCTTATGTTTTTATATTGTGGATCATTTTAGGCTTTTTGAATCCGGTTAATAAACAATCGATTCAAGTATTTTTGTTTGTTCTTTTTCCTTTGTCCGACGTTTTGTTTACGAAAGATGAAGAGCTTGAAAACAATGTGAATTCATGACTTTAAGAAAGGGTATTGTTATATGAAAAAGCTGGTGATCATTCATCACGTTGCCAATGTGGGCGGGGGAACTATCAGCTTGGTTGATATGTGCAAAATGCTTTGCAGCACATATGAGGTCGTCGTTTTGATCCCCAACAGAAATCCGGAAGCATTGACAGAGATGCTTTCTCAATATGCGACGGTCAAATATTATTCGGGTGTGATGCCGCAAATTGCATACTATAGCGGTTCCAATACGATTTCCTTTGGCTTTTTGAAAACCCTTTTGGGAAAGAAAAAGGATATTGCAGAATTGGTTGACCTTATCACCAAAGAAAATCCTGATATTTTATTGGCTAATTCCATTGTGCAATGCGTGATGGGAAAGCATTTGAAAAATATACCCGCGAAAAAATTTATCTATATTCGCGAAACCTTTAAGGAAACAAAAATTTCTGACTATATCATTGATTTGATCAATCAATATTTCGATGGTGTATTTTGTATTTCTCCTTATGAGAAAGAATATGCAAAATTTAAGATTCCTTGTGAGGTCGTTGCGGATTGTTTTGTTCCGTATAAGAAAAATACTTCATCCTTTGATTTGAATCCGAATAAGTTCAATGTCTTATTTATGGGGGGGATTTCTGAAATCAAGGGTTTGAGCGTATTATTGGATTCTGTAGCTTATACAAAATCCGAAAACGTCAATTATGTCATCTGCGGTAATCTTTCTTATATAGGAAATAGTTTTAAAAATCGGATATTGCATGGTTCTCTCGTAAAAAGAGATGAACGTATGAAAGCAATTATTGAAGGCAACCCGGAAAAAATGAAGCTGATGGGTTTTGTTTCGGATACGGAAAGTTTGATTCGTCAATGTGATGTGATGGTATTTCCTTCCACTGTGCCTCATCAAGCACGTCCTGCTATTGAAGCAGGTTTTTCTCACAAGCCGGTCATTATGTCAGGCTTTAAACAGACGGAATGTTTTTATCAACATAATTATAATTGCTTGACATTTAAGCCCAATGATCCTGTAGATTTGGCAAAACAGATCGATGCATTGGCATCGGATGAAGCTTTGGCAAAACGAATCGGTGAAACCAACTATCAAACGTGTCAAGAACAACATAATTTTGAATTGGAACAGAAAAAAATGTTGGATTTCTTGTCCAAACATACATAAATAGGAGATGGATATGAAAAAAATCGTTATTTACGGACATGGAAGTGCGCTGAATCATGGCTGTGAGGCAATCATGCAGACGACATCGGTAATGGTGAAGAAAGCCAAATCCGACGCCAAGATCATTCTTTCTACGCTGGATGTGGAAAATGATAAAAAGTTCTTTTCCTGTGTGGATGAATATATCGTAAACAGAGACGTTCCCAATAATTTTCTGTTTAACTGCATTATGTTTGCCAATGCAAAGCTGATGCCTCGCGTGAAATTTTCGGATCATTACAGATATAAGACCTTTAAGAAAAAAGTAAAAGAATATTCTTCCGATGCATTTTGGATTTCTGCAGGCGGTGATAATTATTGTGCAAAGAATCCGAGCTGGCTTTATATGTTGAACGATTATATCGATCAGACCAATGGCAAACGTATTTTGTGGGGTGCCTCTGTAGAGCCTGATTGCATTGGCGAGGATATGCTTCGCGATTTGAATGGTTATAGCGCAATTTTTGCAAGAGAATCTATTACCAGAGATGCTTTGATTGAAAAAGGATATAAAGGTAAGATTTATTATCATGCCGATCCTGCATTCACACTTCCTACGGATATGAGTGCTGTTTCCGAAAAAATGCAATCCGGAAAATGGATTGGATTGAATTTGAGTCCTGTTGTTATGGGCAGCGAATCCTTGAAGGGTGTGACATATAAGAGCTATTATAACGTCTTGGATTACCTGATTAAGAATACGGATTATCACGTTGCTTTGATTCCTCACGTTGTGATCGATGGCAACAGCGACTATGATGCGATGGCACCTTTGTATAAAGAATTTGAACAAACGGGTAGAGTGTTGCAGATTCCCAAGACTCTTTCTGCTTCTCAATATAAGGGTATTATTTCTAAATGCAGCTTGTTTATCGGTGCGAGAACACACGCGACCATTGCGGCATATTCCAATTGTATTCCGACCTTGGTTGTTGGCTATTCCGTTAAGGCGAAGGGTATTGCAAAGGATCTTTTCGGAGACTACAACGGTTATGTTTTGCCGGTGCAGGAAATTACAAATGAACAATCCCTTTTGAACGCTGTGAAGCAATCCATGCAAAGAATGGATGCAGATAAAGCCCACTTGCAGAAGGTAATTCCCGATTTTATCAATTCTTCCGCAATGGCGGCACAAGATTTGGAAAAGGTCGTGAACGGCAATGATTGAGAAGGTATCGAAGGCATTATGCTGTGGATGCAGAGCTTGCGAAAGTGCTTGTCCTAAATCCGCAATCCGTTTTGAAAAAGATGCAAACGGTTTTTCATATCCTCATGCGACCGATGCTTGCATTTCCTGTGGCAAATGCTTGAAGGTTTGTCCTGTCAATACACAGACAGAACCGCAGGATAAGTCAGAAATCAAGGTTTATGCTTTGCAAAATAAAGCGAGTGAGATTTTATCCGAAAGCTCCTCTGGCGGTGTCTTTTTTGAATTGGCAAGCTATATCATTCAAAATGGCGGCGTTGTTTTCGGTGCGGCTTTTGATGAGAATTTGAAGCTTTCTCACGTTGCGGCGGAAACTACAGAAGAATTAAAGCCTTTGATGGGAAGCAAATATTTGCAAAGTGATATGCGTTCCGCTCTGAAGCAAGTAAAGGAAACTCTTGTTTCCGGACGCTTGGTTTTATATTCCGGAACACCTTGTCAAATCAAGGCTTTGCACCGTTATTTGGGTAAAGCATATGAAAACTTGTATACGGTGGATGTGATTTGTCATGGTGCGCCTTCTCAAGCACATTTTGATCGTTACGTTCAATATATTGAGAAAAAATATCATTCCCGTATTAAGTCCATTAGCTTCCGCAATAAATCCAATGGATGGAAAAATTTCTGTGTAAAGCTTTGCCTTGAAAACGGAAAAGTGATCATTGAAGATATTCATAAGAATTTGTATATGCGTGCTTTCTTAAAAAATCTTTCCCTTAGGGAATCCTGTTTTCAATGCTCCGCGAATAATTACCGAAGCGGAAGCGATTTGACGATGGGCGATTTTTGGAATATCGAGCGTACAAGTGCGACGTTCAGTGATGACAGAGGTTGTTCGGGTGTGATGATTCATTCCGAAAAGGGTCAGAAGCTTTTGGAAGCTGTCAAGAATCGATTTGTTTGTGAAGAACAATCCTTGGAGCTTTTGGTGAAATATAATCATGTTTTGGAAACATCCGTGAAGAAGCCTGCAAATTATGATGCTTTTGCCAAGGCTTACTTTACTTTGGACCTGAATAAAACAGATGATATGTATCTTTGCGGCTCTTTTACAGAGCGTTTAAAAAAGAGACTTTGGAAAATATTAAAATAAATTTTTGAATGGAGGAAGGATATGTTAGCGCCGATCGTTATTTTTTCATATAACAGACCGAATCATTTAAAACGCACAGTGGAATCTTTGGCGAAAAATCCGGAAGCGAAAGACAGTGAAGTGTTTATTTTTTCCGATGCGGCAAAGCTGAAAGCTGTCGATCCGAGCGTGGATCTTTCCACGGATGAAGGAAAAAAAGCAAAAGCGGAAATTGAACAGAAAAATGCAGCGAATATTAAAGCTGTTGAGGAAGTAAGAGCGTATATCGATTCTTTGGATGCGTTGCATTATTTTAAGAAAATTACCGTAATAAAAGCAGAAAAGAACAAGGGCTTGGCAAAGTCTGTCATCACTGGTGTGGATTCTGTTATCAATCAATACGGTAAAGTAATCGTTGTTGAGGATGATTCGGTTTCTTCCGTTCAGTTTTTGGAATTTATGAATAAGGCATTGGATTTTTATGAATCCTTTACGGATAAAATTTGGTGTGTGGGCGGTTATGCTGTAAATATCAATATTCCGAGCGATTATCCACATAGCTTTTTCTTGTCCGGAAGAAGCTCCAGCTTTGCTTGGGCAACGTGGAAGGATAGATGGCAAAAGGTCGATTGGGAAGTGAAAAATTATCCGGAATTTCGTAAAAATCATAAGATGAGAAAGGCATTCAATCGATTTGGCGATGATAGAGCCGATATGTTGGATGCACAAATGCAGCATACTATTGATTCATGGGCAGTTCGCTTTGTATATTCGATGTTTTGCAATAATTTGTTTGCCATTTTACCGACAAAATCCTTGATTCAAACGATTGGTCGTGACGGAAGCGGTACGCATGCTACTAAGGTGGCACATGATTTTGACGTGGAATTGTCTGATGAAATTTTGAATATCGATTTTTGTGACGTTGAATTGGATGAACGTATTATCGCACAACAAAAACAATATTATAAGAGATCGAAGCTGTTTCTTATGAAGCAATATATCAAACGTGTTTTGATGAAGAAGTAATCGCAGGTGAATTTTTATGAATAATAAACGCTTAAGCATCAATATGATAGCGAATTTGGTCGCGTTTGCGCTGAATATGCTTGTCAGCTTCTTTCTTTCTCCTTATATCGTTGAAAACTTGGGTAGTGAAGCATATGGCTTTATTTCCATGATAACCAATTTGCTTTCTACAAGCCAAATCGTAACGATTGCTTTCAACTCTATGGGTGCGCGATTTATTACTATCGCAATCCATCGTGGGGATGAAAAGAAGGCGAAGCAATATTTCTCGTCATTGTTTTTTGCCAATTTGCTCATGGCGTCGGCTATTTTCATCGTTTTCTGTGTTATGACATGGAA
This sequence comes from Clostridia bacterium, assembly GCA_017937845.1. Taxonomy (GTDB): domain Bacteria; phylum Bacillota; class Clostridia; order Oscillospirales; family CAG-272; genus QALR01. The sequence continues at coordinate 64,654 of JAGBCV010000007.1, forward strand.
TATTGATGTTGTATTTGACGTTCCTGCTCATCTGAAAACGGATGTCAGCTATGCGTTCCTCATTTCCGCATTTGCTTTTTCATTGGCATTGGTTTTTTCAATCTATTCCGTATCGACTTATGCGAAAAACCGTTTGGATCTTTCCGCAATGAGAGATATGACCAAGCAAATGGTAAGAGCTCTTTCCATTTTGATCCTCTTCCTTTTGTTTGAACCAAGTGTTGCATTGGTATCTGTTGCTTCTTTGATCATGGAAGTATACTTTATTTTCACAAACAGAAAGTTGATGAAAAAACTGCTTCCTGATTACAAGGTGCAGAGAAGTAATTTCTCTTTCCAAGCGTTGAAGGAATTGTTAACGTCTGGTATTTGGAACTCGGTTGGACGACTCAGCTACGTTCTGATGAGCGATTTGGACCTTATGATCGCCAATATCTTTGTCAGTGCGGCTTCTATGGGTGTGCTTTCCATTTCTAAAACCATCCCTTCTGCAATTAACTCGTTGATTACGACAATTGTTGCCATTTTCATTCCTACGTTTACGATTCATTACGCGAAAAATAATATTAAAGGCTTACTTCATGATATGAATAAAGCCATTAAAATTATCGGCGTATGTATCTCTCCCGTATTGAGTGTGTTTTTGGTTTTCGGCAAAGATTTTTATTCACTTTGGCAACCGACACAGGATGCTGAATTTTTGCACATCCTTTCTGTTTTGGCTATCCTGCCGATCTACTTTACGTTGGGTATGAAATCGGTGAATAATACGTTTTCGGTAACCAATAAATTGTTTTTACCGACGATCGTTACATTTGTTACATCCGTTTGTACGATCATTACGGAATTTATTCTTTTGAAGTTTACATCTCTGGGCGTTTTGGTTATTGCTGCGACAAGCAGTATGTATATGATTTTGAAGGATCTTTTCTTTATTCCGTTGTATGCTGCTAAATGCTTGAAGATTAAATGGTACACATTCTATCCGCACGTTATCAGTGAATTTTTGATTATTGTTGCGTCTATTGCAATTGCGTATGGTTTCCATAGTCTTTTGACAATTGATTCTTGGCTTTCTTTGATTGCTTTCGGCGCGATTGCTTGCATTGGTTTGATTATCTTTAATTGCCTTTTGGTTATGAGAAAAGAAGACTATGCAAAGGTTATAGCTAAATTTAAGAAATAAGACAAAAGGAAGGTGCGGTATTTATGAATTACGCATATCCGAAATTATCGGACAAGGATTTGCATTTGTTTCGAGTCGGCGGTGCAGGTCTTGGTAATATTTTGTTTACTTATGCGCGTGCGGTTGTCTATGCTCAAAAGCATCCGAATACGCAAGTGATTTGGCCGACTTGGCTTAGCTTGAAGCTGGGGCCGATCCTTCGCAGAGAAAAAGATAAACGATTTTATCATGATTTATTCCGAAATCATTCGGGATATATCAATGGTGTGAAAAAATCTGCTATTTTACTTACGAAGAAACGAATCAGTGAAAAAGAAGCACTTGAAAACCCTGATTTTGATGAACGCGTGATTGAATTTGAAGGCTTTGTGGAAGCTTTTACGCCGATTATGCATGACAGCAAAGCTGTTTATGATGATCTGGTGAAAAATCTGGCAAAGAAAAATGAAAAAGCGGTTTCGTTTGACGGTAAAAAAGCAATTTGTATGCACGTCAGACTCGGTGATTTTACCAGAGTTACTTGGGAAGAAGTTCTTCAAGGTAAGCATTGCAGCTCGATTCCGATCGAATGGTACGTCAATATGGCAAAGGATTTACGCAGAATCGTTGGCGAAGACGTTAAAATTTATATTTTTTCTGATGGTACTGACGAAGAATTGCAGCCGCTTTTGGCACTTCCGAACGTAGAAAGAAAAACCTTTGGCACAGCAATCGGTGATATTTTGGCGCTTGCACAATCCGGTATTTTTGTGGCTTCCGGTTCTTCTTTTTCCATGTGGGCAAGATACCTTGGTAGAATGACAACGATCATGTTCCCGAATCAAGTGAAACAGGAAATTTTGCAAGAATATGACAACGGAAAGGAAATCGTTGCATTAGAAAAAATTTCAGATGAATACTATAAATTAATTAAAAATACTTTGAGGAATATATAATGATCCAAAAATTTGAACAAATCTATCTAAAAGCACCTGATATGCATTCTTTCTGCCCCTACCGTGTCTGTCCTCTTGGCGCACACAGCGATCATCAACTTGGTAAGATAACCGGATTTGCTATCAACAAGGGTATACATATTGTTTACAAGGCAAAAAACAATGGTGTCGTTGAGTTGACTTCCATTCAATTTGACAAACGCGCACAGTGGCATGTCAACTCGGTATTTAAAGAAAGACAATACGATTGGGCAGACTATTTGCGCGGTGCAACGATTGCATTAGCAAAAAAACACGAATTAAATATTGGCATTGCAGGCGTTATTGAGGGGGAACTCCCGATTGGTGGGTTATCTTCTTCTGCGGCAGTAATCATTGCTTACCTCTCAGCACTTTGTAAAGTGAATAATATTCATCTTACTGAGCATGAAATGGTTATGACAGCACTCGCTGCCGAAAATGATTATGTTGGAGTTGCTTGCGGTAAACTTGACCAAAGTTGCGAAGTTTATTCAAAGAAAGACCATCTTTTGTATTTGGATACTAAAGACGATACATATGAATTGATTCCGACGCATCCGAATATGAAGCCGTATAAAATTATCGTTTTCTTTAGCGGTCTTGAGCGTAATCTTGCAGGTTCGAAATTCAATATGCGTGTGGATGAGTGTCGCGCTGCCGCGTATGCGTTACAAGCATATTCCGGTTTTGAATATGGAAAATTTGAAGAAGCAAATCTTCGCAATATTTCCCGCAATATTTATGATCAATACAAAAATAACCTTCCTGAAACATGGCGTCGACGTGCGGAACATTGGTATACAGAATTTGAGCGTGTTCAAAAAGGTGCAGAAGCATGGAGAAAAGGTGATTTAGAAACTTTCGGAAAGCTTTCTTTTGAAAGTGGACACTCCTCTATCTACAATTGGGAAACCGGTTCTCCTGAGCTCATCAAGCTTTATGAAATTATGACTCGCACCGATGGCATATATGGAGGTCGTTTCTCGGGAGCAGGGTTCAAGGGCTGTTGTATGGCAATAGCCGATCCTGCATATGTAGAGGACATTGAAAAAAATGTTACAACAGAATATTTGAAAGAATTTCCCAACCTGGAAGGTAAATATTCTGTACATATTTGTGATAGCGCCGATGGCGTGGAACTTTGAGAAAGTAAAATGCCGATTTGAAAATATCAAATCGGCATTTATACTAAACATGGAGGATAAAACATATGAAATGTTTGATTTTAGCGGCGGGTTATGCAACTCGTCTGTACCCTTTGACAGAAAATTTTCCGAAACCCTTGCTTCCCGTACAGGATAAGCCCATTCTCGATTGGCTTATTGATGACATGGATACACTTGGAGAGATCGATGAATACGTTGTGATCTCCAATCATAAATTCGCACATCATTTTGATGCTTGGGCAAAAACAAAAACACAGAAAGTAACCGTTGTGGATGACGGTACAAGCTCCAATGAAACCCGTCTTGGTGCGGTAAAGGATATCCAATATGCTATCGACAAGCTTGGTCTTGATGATGATATGCTTGTCATCGCGGGAGATAATCTTCTTGATTTCAGTCTTACAAAATTCATTCAATACGCCAAAGAAAAGAATACTTCTTGTATCATGCGTTTCTATGAACCTTCTGAAAAGAAGCTTGTGAAATGCGGTGTTGTTACCATCGACGAAAACGATAAGATTCTCGAAATGACAGAGAAATCTCCGACACCTGCAACACATTGGTGTTGCCCGCCTTTCTATTATTATACAAAAGAAGATGCTAAACTTGTTCAGAAAGGTATCGATTCTGGTTGCGGTGTGGATGCACCCGGCAGTTATATTGCATGGCTCTGTAAGCAGACTACCGTTCATGCAATGGAAATGCCCGGTAAGCGTTACGATATTGGCAATCTTGAAAGCTATGAAGCCGTACAGAAAGAATATGTTGTAATAAAATAAATACATGAGGAGTAACTAATATGAACCACACCTCCCTTTTCCTCTCCCAATCCTACATGGACACATGGGATGATTACAAACGTTCCCTCACCCGCGACAACTTCGCGTGCTGGGACTACGTTATTTTGACCGCTTCCAATCCCCAACAGGCGCAGGGATTTGAAGCGCAGATCGCAGAGCGCCAAAAAGCAGGCTTTTTGCCTCGCAAGACCCATTTTGCCGTGATCCCCGATAAAGATGGCAAGCGTATCGGCAGTGGCGGCGCAACGCTCGGCGTCATCAAATACATCGCGGAGCATACGGGCAAAAGCGATTTCTCGGGACTCCGTATTCTCGTCATTCATAGCGGCGGCGACTCCAAGCGCGTACCGCAATATTCCGCGCTCGGCAAGCTCTTTTCTCCCGTTCCCCACGAGCTTCCCAACGGCAGAGCGGCGACGCTTTTCGATGAATTTATGATCGGTATGTCCAGCGTTCCCGCAAGGATCCGTGAAGGTATGCTTCTTCTTTCGGGCGACGTACTGCTCCTTTTCAATCCGCTTCAGATCGATTACAGCGGTGAAGGCGCGGCGGCAATTTCATTCAAAGAAGACGTGGAAACCGGCAAAAATCACGGTGTTTTCTTGAACGGAGAAAACGGCAAGGTCGCAAAATTCTTACATAAACAGACCGTAGAATCTCTTCGCGCATATGGCGCGGTCAATGAAAGAGGCGCTGTCGATATCGACACGGGCGCGGTCGTTTTCTCGACCAAGATGCTTGCTTCCCTGTATTCGCTCATCTCGACCGATGCGGATTATGACAAATACGTCAACGACACCGTTCGACTTTCTCTCTATGGCGACTTCCTCTATCCGCTTGCAACGGAATCCACGCTCGAACAGTTCTATCTTGAAAAGCCCGAGGGTGAGTTCTGTGATGAACTCCACGAGGCACGCACCGCGGTTTGGGAAGCGCTTCGTCCTTACAGACTCAAGCTTCTTCGTCTTGCCCCTGCGAAATTTATCCATTTCGGTACGACAAACGAAATCTTAAAGCTCATGTCGGGTGGTATCGACCAGTATAAAGAGCTTGGTTGGAGCAAGCACGTCAACAGTAGCATTACCAAAACGACGGCAGGCTACAACAGTGTTCTTTCCAGCCGTGCCAAGGTTGGTAAGGATTGTTATTTGGAAGTATCCTACGTTCACAGAAATGCGACGATTGGCGATAACGTCGTGCTTTCTTATATCGATATTCATGATGAAACCGTGCCTTCAGATGTAGTTCTTCATGGTTTGAAACAAAAAGACGGCAAGTTCGTCGCACGTATTTACGGTGTCAAGGACAACCCCAAGGAAGGCAAGCTCTTTGGCAAAACCTTGGAAGAAATCATTGCCGAAAACGGTATTGACGCTTCCGAGCTTGGTGCAGGCTATAACGGTACACTTTGGACCGCCGATATGTATCCCGCTTGCGATACCATTCGAGAGGCGGTTGCGGCGGCACTCAATATCTATGACATGGTTCATGGCAAGGGTGACGTAAGCGCATGGAGAAATACCACTCGCAAATCTCTTTGCTCGGGCTTTAACGATGCGGACCCCGATGCCATCATTGCATGGGACAATCGTATGCAAGAGCTCGTTCGCATGGACGGTATTGCCAAATTGATTCTTTTGGGCAAGCCCGCAAAAGAGGCAAAGGATATCTTGCGTACCAATAAACTTACTCCTATTCAAGAGCAATGGCTTGAAAAACGCCTTGAAAAAGCAGATTTTGCAGAAACGATCCGTTTGTATTATTATATCGGTATCGCACTTGGCGGTGTAGAAGGAGAAAAGCTTCTCGCAAAATGCTTTGATACGATCTCCGAAACCATTTTGAAAGGTACGATCGACAATTTGCAGTATAATGAAAACTGCAAGATCACGACCGATATCCATACCGTAAAGCTTCCTCTCCGTGTCAACTGGGGCGGCGGTTGGTCGGATACCCCTCCATATTGCAATGAAAAGGGCGGTACGGTACTCAACGCGGCAATCTTTTTGAATGGTGAAAAGCCCGTTGAAGTTACATTGGAACGAATCCCCGAGCATAAGATCGTATTTGATAGCCGTGATATGGACGTTCACGGTGAGTTTGATGCCATTGAACCCTTGCAGGCAACAGGCGACCCGTACGATTCCTTTGCTTTGCAGAAAGCGGCACTTCTCGCTTGTGGTGTTCTTCCCAAAGAGGGCGGTGATCTCGACGATATCCTCACACGCCTTGGCGGTGGTTTCATCATGCATTCTGAGGTTACGAACGTACCCAAGGGAAGCGGACTTGGTACAAGTTCGATCCTTTCTGCGGCTTGTGTAAAAGCCATCTTTGAATTTATGGGCATTGAACATACCGAAGATGACCTCTATCAGCACGTTCTCGTCATGGAACAGCTAATGTCCACAGGCGGCGGTTGGCAAGATCAGGTCGGCGGTGTCACTCCCGGTATCAAATATATCACCACCATGCCCGGTATCGCACAGACGATCAAGGTTTCTCACGTTGAGATTCCCGAAGAAACGAAGAAAGAACTCAACGAACGTTTCGTTCTTATCTATACAGGTCAGCGCAGACTTGCCAGAAATCTGCTTCGTGACGTTGTCGGCAGATACGTTGGCAATGAACCCGATTCTTTGTTTGCGCTCAATGAGATCCAGAAGGTAGCGGCTTTGATGAAATTCGAGCTGGAAAGAGGCAATCTGGATGAATTTGCCACACTTCTCAATTACCATTGGGAGCTTTCTCAGAAAGTGGACAAGGGTTCTACCAATACGCTCATTGACCAAATTTTCGCAAGCGTTGACGAATTTGCGGCAGGCAAGCTCGTCTGTGGCGCAGGCGGAGGAGGTTTCCTCCAGATATTACTGAAAAAAGGTGTTGACAAAGCGGAAGTCCGCGCAAGACTCAAAGAAGTCTTCCAGGATTCTGCCGTCGACGTTTGGGATTGCACACTCGTGTAAGGAGGTGAGAGATATGTTAAAAAACATTTCTCCGCTGATCTCTCCCGAACTTCTCAAAATTCTTTCGGAGATGGGACATGGCGATGAGATCGTCCTTGCCGACTCCAATTTCCCGGCAAAAAGCACCGCCGCAGGACATGAGTTTGTCCGCGCCGATGGCATTGGCGTGTTGGACCTGCTCCATGCGATCCTTCCGCTGTTTCCGCTGGATACCTATGATAAGGAGAATTTCCTTGTCATGCAGGTCGTTGATGGCGACCCTATCCCCGAAATCTGGAACGATTTCCAAAATATATTAAACACATATGAGCCCGACTGTCAGATCACATATATCGAGCGCTTTGCCTACTACGAACGCGCAAGAAAGGCATACGCGGTCATCGCCACAGGCGAGACCGCGCCGTATGCAAATGTGGTATTGAAGAAGGGGATTGTGTAAATTATTGATATATAGTAAAAAAGTGGCTAACGCCACATCAACACCCCAGCCCCTCAATCATGAGGGGTTGAGGGTGCTTTTCTTTTGTGATATAATTGTAATATGATGATCATACAACAAATTTTTCAAGACCATTTTTACGATTTAGCAGCAACAAAAATCAACATTCGAGAAACCGTTTTTGAAAATGTAGAACGTATGCTCCATTGCGGCGATGTCAGTTACGGATATACCGTTTATGGTTGTGAGCACTGCGGCAAAATGAAAGTCGTTCCTTTCCGTTGCAAAAGCAGATTCTGTACCACTTG
>JAGBCV010000008.1 GCA_017937845.1 Clostridia bacterium
AGCGCGAATGTTAAGTCTTAGCAAAATCGGCTCCCCGCACGGATTCTCAATGAACAAGTTCATTGAGCCCTCCGGTGGCTTCACCTCCGGGACATCACGGCGGAACAACCGCCGAACGAGAACCGACATCTAAAATTTATGTTTGACGGCGCTTTAGCGCCGTTCGGCAAGCGCTTTTTTCACTGAGCGCGAGCACGCCCGCAAACTATCAGCTTTGCCGACATGAATTACGCGACCTTGGACGAAAGCCTACTTCTAACCGCGTTCTTTGAGGCGGGAGATAGCCGATAGGAGAACGCGATAGCAAGCTTTCAAAGTCTATAAGCGATAAAACCGCAGGTTTTTTGCTTCTTTTTGCAACTTTTTCTTTCAAAAAGAAAAAGTTGACAGAGAAAAATTGACTTTTTTGATTTAATATGATAAAATAAAAAAGTAAAATCATAAAACACAGAAAGGACTTCTCCCATGACACTACCTGTTTATCTCATTATCCTCGGCGTCATGAGCGTCATCACCCTTGCGGCGTATGCGATTGACAAAAAGAACTCCTCAAATGAAGCAAACGGCAGAACCCCCGAGATCGTTTTGCTTTCGCTTACGACCTTTGGCGGTGCGATTGGCGCACTTGTCGGCATTTATGTGCTTCGCCACAAATCCAATTTCGTAACCAAATTCCATTTTGGTATCACCGTATGGCTTTCCGCTATCGTACAGGCGGCGATCGCTGTACTTTTCATTCTTGCGTAAACGCAAAAATTCGGAGGTAACTTATGGCAAGATCCAATGAATACACTCACGGCGGCAGTGCAGGTAAGAATATTTATCTTCTTCTGCGCGCGATCCTCAATATCGTCGCATTTGCGGCACTTTTCCTCGGACTTTCTCCCCTTTCGGCAAAGCTCGGCACGTTTGCAACGGTGCTTACCATTGCAGGCGCGGTCCTTCTCGTTATTTGCTTGTGGATCAATTTGATCGCTCCTTTTATTCACAGAAAGAAATAATGAAACCAATACAAAACGCACCTCGATCGAGGTGCGTTTGCTTTATCAAAATCAATCGTTGATTGCCCAAAGATTCTTGGGGTATACGCCGTTTTCTTTTTCCTTACGCATAAATTCACGGAAGATCTCACTGTCTGCACGGTTGGTAACACCCTGCCATACAGCGTCGGATTCGAGAACTTTAACGTCAGCCGCACCGCGGTCAATGAGTTCCTGAACCGCAGAGGGAAGGAAAAATTCACATTTTGTGAGGTTGTCCTTGTTTGCTTCGAGGAAGCGAACGAACATATCGTGAAGATTATCACAGAAAGAAGGCGTAAAGCCGAAGCAGTTCATAGAAACGATGGTATCTTCTTCGAGCGTTACGACGGAATCATCGTCAAAGGTGTTGATGATCACACCGTCTGCGCGGCGTTCGATCTTCTTATGCTCGTCAACCTTGGTGAGGTTGCTGTTTTCGTCCTTGAGGCAAACACCGCGGGAAACACTGCCGTTTTCGCTGAGGGTGTTCTTGACTTGATAGCCAACCATGCAGTATTGTGCTTTTTCGCCGTCCTTGGCATTTTTGAGATAAGAAGCGAGCTTCATGAAAGCATCTCTGCCGTAGCAGTCGTCAGCGTTGACAACGCCGAAGTTGTCGTCGATCTTACCTGCGGACATGATGGCGTGACCTGTACCAAAGGGTTTTACTCTGCCTTCGGGAACTTCAAAGCCTGCGGGAAGCTCCTGCTTCTGATAAGCATAACGGATATTTACGCCGTTTTTGCGGAGTCTGCGACCGATCTTTTCTTCAAAAAGCTCTTCGTTTTCTTCTTTGATGATGATCACGAATTTGTCAAAGCCTGCCTGGATTGCATCATAGATGGTAAAGTCCATGATAAATTCGCCTTCATCGGTAAGAGGGGTAAGCTGTTTCATACCGCCGAAACGGCTGCCCATACCTGCTGCCATAATAACAAGTGTCATAAAAAATCTCCATTCTGCCGTAAAACTACGGCGATTTTTTTCGATTACTAATATATTTTATCATATTCTTTATCCTTTTTCAACACCCGAAACGGATTTTTCCACCGCTTTGCGAATATATTTGGAAATAAAACGTATTTTCAGGGAGATTTTTATGAAATTCAAGAGTTTTTTGATATGCTTACTCGTTTTTGCTTTTTGCTTTTCGTCATGCGCCAAAATGCCGAATATGAGCGAGCTTTTGGCATATGAGCATGAACATATGCGCTTTACGCTCAAAATCACAGATGAAAAGGACTTTTCGGCGGTTCTTGTGCTGGATAAGGAAAACGATATCCTGACCTTTACCGATGAAGCGCTTGCGGGTATCAGTGTGGAGCTTGGAAATGACGGCGCGGTGCATCTCCGTTATGAGGATTATAAAATTCCGCTTCCGAATACCTCTCTTTTGAAAGCGATTCGATGGAAAGAGCTTTTTCATCTTTCGGAGAAAAATCTGCTTTGGAAGATACAAAAGGAAACGCTTGGCGGACTTGCGGTCTACGTTTGCCGCGCAGATGACGTAACGGTCTATATCGATGCGGGAACGTATCTGCCACTGAAAATCACACAGGGAAAGCTCGTCGTTGACATCGTAGAAAGCGAGAATCTTTCGCCTGTGGAACCGAGAGAATAAACGAAAGCCTCCCGACTTGGGAGGCTTTCTCTATGTAGTATGAAATTATTTTGCGCGGATCTCTGCAAGATCAACGGTTCTGCCTTCCTTACGGCTGATCTCAGCGGCATAAACGCAGAGATGACCTTCAACGGAATCGTCGATGGAGGTAAGAGAAAGGGACGGAACACCTGTGCGGAGGTAGTCTACGAGGTGGCGCATGATCTCATTATCGCCGCCGCCATGCTTGCCAAGTTCACTGCCGACGGTGGTGTCAACGACCTCGGTATCAAAGCCGTAACGCTTGCCCTCTCTGGTGAACATACGGATCTTAAATTCATTGTTCTCGAAAACGCCCTCGATCTCGCCGTTCGAGCCGACGATGTGGAGATAACGCTCTGCCTTCGCGCAAGCGCCAACGAGGTTCAAAATACCCATAGAGCCGTTTTCAAAGGAAACGATGACGTTCTGATTATCCACGATATCACCGCCGCTGTTATAAGCGCAACGGCCGTATGCGGAATTTTTCATGTATTCGATCTTTTCTTCTCTGGTGATGGTGTCGATCGGCTTGCCGATGCCTGCCCAAGTCTGGAAAGGCATGGTATCGCGGTCAAGGTGGATCTTGACGGCGGAATAGTTGCAGGTCTTTTCGTGAGGACAATCGAAGCAAAGCTCGGTCGCGCCCTCGGGAGCCTTATCCATGGTGAAGTTTTCGCGTGCGCCGATGCTGGTTACGAGCTTCGGACGGGATGCGTTGCCAAGCCAGCACATGAGGTCCACGTCATGACAGCATTTTGCGAGAAGAAGACCCGAACCGCATTCTTCTTCGTTGTTCCACTTGCCGCGAACGAAGGAGTCGATGAAGTGTGCCATACCGACGTGCTCGGTCATCTCCATGCTGCGGACTCTGCCGATCTTGCCGTCGTTGATGGCTTTTTTCACTGCGGAATAGAAAGAGGTATAGCGAAGAACGTGGCAAACGATGACCTTACAGCCGTTATCGTGAGCAGCCTTCTGAATATCGAGAAGCTCTTCCTTGTTGGGGCAAACGGGCTTTTCGAGAAGCACGTTGTATTTGGCGTTGAGCAATGCCATCGCGGTGGGATAATGTGCCTTATCCATCGTCGCGTCGATGACGATATCACATTCGATGCCTGCGGCAATGAAATCCTCGACCGTATCAAAGGCGCGGTCCTCGGGGAGGGAATAGCGCACACGCGCTTCATCCTTGTGGAGCTTGTTCAGGTCGGTTACGGCAACGACCTCCATGTCGTCGGGATTACGGAGGGAATAATCTGCGTAAATACAACCGCGATCTCCGCAACCAAGCAAAGCAACTTTGATTTTTTTCATAGTCATATCAATCCTTTTCGTGATCCGCCGTAGCGGTAGTTTATATCATTGCTATCAGTATACCACCTTTTTTTGCAAAAAGCAACATGAAAAGTAAGGAACAAAGAAAAATCCTTGCGTGAAGCAAGGATTTTTCTTTGTATAGGGCATGATTTGTGATTATTTTGCCGCCTTGTCCTGCTCATACGCCGCGGTGAGCGTATTTTTGAGAAGCATGGTGATGGTCATGGGACCTACACCGCCGGGAACGGGCGTGATCGCGCCTGCAACCTCGGAAACGCCTGCATAGTCCACGTCACCCGTGAGCTTGCCGTCTGCCTTGCGGTTCATGCCGACATCGATGACACATGCGCCGGGCTTGACCATATCCGCGGTTACGAAATCCGCCTTGCCGATGGCAACGACGAGGATATCCGCCGTACGGCAGACCTCTGCAAGGTTTTTGGTGCGGGAATGGCAAATGGTCACGGTCGCGTTTGCGTGGAGAAGAAGCATTGCCTGGGGCTTGCCGACGATGTTGCTTCTGCCGATGACGACAGCTTGCTTACCTGCGATCTCAATACCCGAACGCTTGATAAGCTCCATAACGCCTGCGGGAGTGCAGGGGAGAAAATGATGGTTGCCGATCATGATCTTGCCGACGTTCACCTCGCTGAAGGCGTCGACATCCTTTTCGGGAGAGATCGCCGCGATGACCTTTTCTTCGCTGATGTGCTTGGGGAGAGGAAGCTGAACGAGAATACCGCTGATTTCCTTTCTTACGTTCAGCTCGTCGATCTTGGCAAGGAGCGTTTCCTCGGTGGTCTCCTCGGGCATACGAATGATTTCGGAATAGATGCCGACCTCCTCGCAAGCCTTGCCCTTGTTGCGAACGTAGACCTGAGATGCGGGATTTTCACCGACGATGATAACGGCAAGACCGGGGTGAATACCCTTTGCCTTCATCGCCTTTACTTCTTCTGCGATTTCTGCGCGGATCTCCGCAGAGATTTTTTTACCGTCAATGATATGTGCCATTTGTGTTGTCCTCCGATTCTGCGGAAGTATGTTCCGCGGTTGTATTTTCAGTATTTGTGGATGCAAGGGGAGCTTCGCCGTTTTTCAAAAGGAAAAGAACGGACGGAAGCGTATTTTCGGGAAGCTTACCCGCAAGCGCGAGCTTATGCTCCTTCACGCGCAAAACGATAAGCAAGGGAAGAAGCGTTACGACGATGAGCGCCGCGAGCATGGACGAAACGCGGATGGGACCGAGCATGAGGGAGTCTGTGCGGAGAAGCTCGATAAAGGTTCTGCCAAATCCGTACCAGATGAAGTACCAGAAGCCGACCTCACCCTCAAATCTTCTCTTTTTATAGAAGATATTGATCAGCACAAAGCCAAGCACGTTCCAAAGGGATTCATAAAGGAACGTGGGGTGGACGTACATCGTCATATATCCCGTGTTGAAATTGTTGATGCCCATGCGCCAGGGGAGCGTGGTTTCCGAGCCGAACGCTTCGCCGTTCATGAAGTTGCCCCATCTGCCGATGGCTTGCGCGAGCATGATGCCGGGGGTCGCCATATCCGCGAGCTTGAAGAAGGAGATCTTCTTGATGCGCGACATCACGAGAACGGTGAGCGCGCCGAAGAGGATACCGCCGTAGATGGCAAGACCGCCTTCCCAAACGGCGATGATGTTATAAAGCGATTTGCCGAGGTTTTTGAAAAAGCCGTAGCCCGTCACGATGTATTCTCCGATGCCGTCGAATACGACGTAGTAAAGTCTTGCGCCGATGACGGCGATGCAGACGGTGACGAGCGTGATATCTAAGATATCGTCAAAGACGAGCTTCTGTTGCTTTGCGCGGAAAGAGAGATACGCGAACGCGGCAAGGATGGCGCAGCATATGATGATGCCGTACCACATCACGGTGATGGGCTTACCGCCGATCTCAAAGGAGAGCGCAACGCCGTTGATTTCAAACGGCTCGATGCCGAGCCCGGGGAAAGAGAGTTCTGTATAACGTCCCATATGCACTCCTTACGCTTCCGCGATGGGATTTACCACGCTCATGGCGAAATATTCTTCCTTGAAAAGGAGAGGGAAGAGCGCTTCCACGTCCTCAAAGGTAACGCTTTTCAAGGCGTCACCGTAGTCGAACGGGTCGCAATCGTCATGGAGCATAAAGGTGTAACGGTCGGCAAGACGGGTGGAGTCGAATATCTTGATATAAGACGCATAGGAAGCGCGCTTTACGCGGTCAAAATCCTCGCGGGAAAGACCGTTTTTGCGGATATCGTCAAGATATGCGATGAAATGGTCGTAGACCTCCTCGGGGTTCTCACATTCACCCTCAAGGAAGATTTTGGAGCTGTCATGTGCGTGGTCACAGGAAGCGTCGAAGCCGTTGACAAGACCGCTTTCGTAAACGTCGATGGCAAAGGGAGAGGTATCGCCAAAGAGCATATCGGTGAGGATCTCCATGGCGACTGCCTTTTTCGTGCGGAGCTTGGCATCCTCGGCAATATCCATATCCTTAACACCGATGAGGAACATCGGCTTTGCCACTTCAAAGCTTGCGCTGACGCGCTTTTGATAGACCTCTGGCTTTTCGTCGTGATAGTGACGAATGATCTTCTTCTGTTCTCTTTCGGGAAGGATTTTATCCACGAGTTCGAGAACCTTGTCCATTTCCGCTCTGCCCGAGATGCAAAGGGTCATGTTGGAGAAGTTATAAAACGTATAATAGCAATCGTAGAGAAGCTCGGGGGTGATTTTCGCGATGGATTCTACCGTACCCGCCACATTTACGCGGGTCTGATGCTTTTCATACATCGCTTCGAGCAGGTTGTAGTAGATGGCGGAGCCGGGGTTGTCCTCGTACATACGGATCTCTTGACCGATGATACCGCGTTCCTTTTCCACGTTTTCGGGTGTGAAATAGGGCTTGGAAACGTAATCGAGCAAAATTTCGAGGTTTTCATAGAGGTGGTTCGTGCAGGAGAAGAGATATGCCGTCATCGTGGGGGTGGTGAAGGCGTTGGCGTTCGCGCCGTATTCCGCGAAACGGGAGAAGGTATCGACACCGTCTTCGTTTTCAAACATTTTGTGTTCGAGATAGTGGGCAATGCCGTCGGGGACCTCGTGCAGACCCTCTTCGCCCTCGATCTCAAAGCAGTTGTCGATCGCGCCGTACTTGGTTGCAAAAACGGCGTAGCTGGAGGCGAAATCCTTGGGGATCACGTAGATATCAAGACCGCTTTTGTGCTTGGCGTAATAATATGCTTCGCCGATGGCGTTCGTTTTTTCGATGATTTCGGGTTTCATGCGTTGCCCTCCTTTCCGCAAAGGAAATAATAGGTATCCAGACGGATATCCTGCGCTTTTTTCACGATATCTTCTGCCGTAACGGATTCGATGAGCTCTCTTTTTTCTTCGGGGGAGATGAGCTTTTCGTTCATCACGCCCGCGAAATACCAGTTGAGGATATTGCCCGTGCTGTCGCCCACTCTGCCGATGGCGTCAAGAAGCGCAAGACGCGCGTCACGAAGCTCGCTTTCGGAGATATTGCCCTTTTTGATCTCATCAAGCTGGAAGAGGATCTCGTCCGTAGCTTTCTTTTCGTTGGCAAATTCGATACCCGAATTGACGGTCATATATCCCTTGTGACCGTTTTCGGAAGAACCGCAGTAATAGCAAAGGCTGAGCTTTTCGCGTACGTTAAGAAAAAGCTTGCTCGTTACGCCCGCGCCGAAAATGACGTTGAGCATCTGCATAACGTGATAATCGTCGTCATATACGGTCGAGCCTGTGTAAAAGCCGAGAGAGAGCTTGCCCTGTGTGATGTTCTGTCTTTCGTAGACGGTCTTGACTTCTTTTCTTGCGCCCTGCATGACCTTGGTTTTGGGTGCGCCCGTGTAACGGCGCTCGATGCCCTCGAACATACGCGCAAAGCGTGCGGAAAGCGCGTCAAAATCAAAATTACCGATGGCAAAGATCTCGATTCTCGCGGTGGAAAGCATTTCGTGATATTGCTTCCAAAGGCAAACGGGGCAAACGGCTTCCGTCGTTTCCACCGTGCCAAGCTCGGAAAGACCGAACGCATCGCCCTCGAACATTTCTTCGGTCAGACGGGTCATGGCGTAGCGGCGCTTGTCGTTGACCTGCGCCAAAATATCGTCGATGAGCTTTTCCTTTTCGCTTTCGACGTATTCCTCGCAGAAAACGCCGTTTTCGGTAACGGGATGGAGCAGGATATCGTCAAGGAGCATCATGGCGCGCTCAGTGATATCCATGCCGTCGATGGCGTATTTGTTATCGAGCACGCTCATGCGAAGCTCGAGTACCTGTGTATCTCCGCGTTTATAAACGCTGTCGTTGAGTGTCGTATCGTAAATGGATTCCTCCTCGCGGCGGATGCTACCGATATCGGGGAATTTCTCGCTTCCGCGCAAAAGCACGGGGAAGAGCAAGGCGTTTTTTGCGGCGGTATCCGCGGTGAGCGGGAGAACGAAACGCACGGAAATGAGATTCGATTTGAATTTCGTTTCGTGAACGGCGTTCCAAAAGATACCACTTGCCAGTTCTTTTCTTTCAAAAACCATAAATTTTATCTATTTTCCTTTCATCAAAAAATAACCATTATCTTATATTATATCTGCAAATTGTGAAAAATTCAACGCTTTTTATGAGATTTTTGCGGATTCTTTCTCCGGTAAAATATTTCGCGCTTTTTCTTCAAATTCTCTTTACAATTTTCAAAAAGTGTGGTACAATAAAGACAAACCAGCGCAGAAATGAAAGGAGAAACAATGCGATGAAACAAAATGTTATAAAACTGACGGCATGTTTCCTGCTCCTGTGCTTTGCGTTTTCTTTCGCATCCTGCATCAAATCCGACGAGGCGAAGGATATGGCAAATCAAATGTTTGCTTGCCTTTCCGAGGGACGCTATGAGGACGCCTTGGCGCTTTGCCATCCCGCATCGGGGATCACAGAGGCTTCCGAGCTGGAATCTCTCGTCAAACAGGTCAACGAATATTATGAGGTGGACGTAAGCGAGGGCATCGTCATCGATAAAGTGACGGGCGTGAAGTCCTCTGCATATAATACCTCCGTTGACGGCTCCGCATATCAAATGAACATGTCGCTTTTGGTTGGCGAAACGAAGATCGCGTCGTATATCATCATCGTGAAAAACGATGACGGCTTTGGTGTTGCGGGCATCCATTTTGGGTAATTTTTGAATTTTTGTAATAAAGTTAGGAGGATTTTTCTATGATGCCTTACATATGGCTTGGTGTGGTCGTGCTTGCGCTCGTCGTGGAAGCACTCACGTTTGCACTCGTATCCATGTGGTTTATCCCGGGGGCGCTCGTTGCGATGATTCTGTCGTTTTTCCCTCCGATCGCCCTTTGGGTGCAGATCTTGGTCTTTCTTCTCATCACCCTGGTGTTCCTTATTTTCGTCAAGCCTCTTGCCGATAAATTCCTTATCGGTAAAAGAACGCCGACGAATGCCGATGCTGTTATCGGAGAAGAAGCGGTCGTAACGCTTGCCATCGATAATATCGAGGGCAAGGGACAGGTCAAGGTCAAGGGACAGATCTGGACGGCACGCTCAGCGGATAAAGATATTACCTATGAGGTTGGCGAGGTCTTGCATGTGATCGCCATCGAAGGGGTAAAATTGATTTGTAAAAAGTAAATTTATAGAAACGAGGTATATTTTATGGGTCCTTACATCATCATTGGCATCGTTGCCGTACTTCTCGTGATTCTGATTGCCAACATTCAGATCGTACCGCAGGCGCGCGCATACGTTATCGAACGTCTTGGCGCATACAATACGACTTGGCATACGGGTATCCACTGGAAGATTCCGTTCATTGAAAGAGTTGCAAAAAAGGTTTCTCTCATGGAGCAGGTGGCGGATTTCCAACCGCAGGCAGTTATCACGAAGGATAACGTCAAGATGCAGATCGACACCGTTGTTTTCTATCAGATCACGGACTGCAAGCTCTTCACATACGGCGTGGAAGCGCCTCTTGCGGCGATCGAAAATCTCACCGCAACGACGCTCCGTAATATCATCGGTGAGCTTGAGCTTGACAGCACACTGACTTCCCGCGATATCATCAATACCAAAATGCGCGCCATTCTTGACGAAGCGACCGACCCTTGGGGCATCAAGGTCAACCGCGTAGAGCTTAAAAACATCATTCCGCCGCGTGAGATTCAGGACGCGATGGAAAAGCAGATGAAAGCGGAACGCGAACGCCGTGAACAGATACTCCGCGCAGAGGGTGAAAAGAACTCCACCATTCTCGTTGCCGAAGGTAAAAAGCAGGCGATGATCCTCGATGCGGAAGCGCAGAAGCAAAGACAGATCCTTCTTGCCGAAGCGGAACGCGAAGCAAAGATACGTCAGGCAGAGGGTGAAGCAGAAGCCATCATCAAGATCCAGGAAGCGACAGCCACAGGTATCAAGCTTATCAACGAAGCTGCTCCCTCCGAAAAGGTCATTGCCATCAAGAGCCTTGAAGCGTTTGAAAAGGCAGCCGACGGCAAGGCGACCAAGATCATCATTCCGAGTGAGATTCAATCTCTTGCAGGTCTTGCCGCGAGCTTCAAGGAGCTTGTGACAGATTCCGGCGTGGAAACAGAATAACAGAATATTCACAAATAACAAAAAGCAGGCGATTCATGGGGATCGTCTGCTTTTTTCGTGATGGTAAGAGATGGTGAATATTGCAATTTTTTAGGGGGAAAGTGTTGCAATTTGGCAGATTATTTGATATAATCGACTTGCTGTCGGCTCTTCCACAGTGGGAGGAGGTGGACAACATGGAGTATTTACTTTCGTTTATCGTGTCTATTGTGGCACGGGTGATGGGACATCTGCTGTGCAAATGGGTTGATAGACACTTGTCCGACAAGTAACCCTACATATGAAAAACCACGGAGTTGCAGCTCCGTGGTTTTTCTGTTGTGTGAACAACATGGAATACTTTCGTTTAAGTACACCTATATTATACATCGTTTTTTCGATATTGTCAACCCTTAGTCTTGAAAATTTTCTGAAAGCGAAGAAAGCAACGTGGGAAGCTCGCGTAGATCGGCGATCTCGTGATGAACGATAACGCCGATATCGTTCGTTTTATGCAAAGGATTATACCAGATCGTGCGGATACCCGCGATATTTCCGCCCTTGATATCGGACGAGAGGCTATCCCCGATGATGACGGCTTCTTCTTTTTTGAAATCGGGGATCCGTTCAAAGCATTTTTCAAAAAATTCGATATGGGGCTTATTGACACCAAAGCGCTCGGAAACGAAAATATTTTTGAAAAATTTTCCCATATCCGCAATTTGGACGCGGCGGGATTGTATCTTGTCTGCGCCGTTCGTGACCAAGTACAGGTCGTAATGCCGATAGAGTGCGGTCAGTGTTTCGATGGCGTTTGGCATAGCGAATGCGCCTTCGCTGAGTGCTGTTTCATAAACCTTTTGCGCGGCTTCGGGAGAACGCATGACGTGAAGCTCATCGAAAAGCACCTCGAAGCGATGTGTCAGCAGTTCCTTTCGCGTGATTTCACCCCGTTCAAGCATTTTCCAGTGCGCGCCGTTGATTCGGCTGTATCGCGCGGCATTTTCATCGGAGGGGTCAAGCGAAAGCGCGCGGAGCGTTTCGCGGATGGCGTTATCCTCCGCTTTTTTGAAATCGAGAAGCGTATCGTCAAGGTCGAAAAATACGGTTTTGAGCATATTTTTGATATCTCTCTTTCTTTTTGTAAGACAGTATGCCACAATTCCTTTGACCTGTCAAGACATTTCAAACTTTTTTTCAAAACCTCTGTTCTTTTTCGTGTTTTTGTGATATACTGAACGTATGAAATATTGTGAGGTGAATCTTATGCTGAAACATATGACGTTTGACCATACCGATACCCGTGTACGAAAATATCTTACGCCGAAAAAGATCCTTTTGACACGAGGTAAGTGGAGTGGTGAGGAAAGACTTCTGAACTATAAAAACCGCCAGCTCGGTACACATGAGCCGGAGGTGACGACGCTCGTTTCCACAGAGGAAGAAAAAGCGGGGATCCTGCTGGATTTCGGAACGGAGATTCACGGCGGTATCAGCCTTTCGCTTTTCCGCATCCGCGACGGCGAGGAGGTAACGGTTCGTATTTGCTTTGGCGAATCGGCAAACGAAGCGCTTTCGCATATCGGAGAGAAGAACGCGACGAACGACCACAGTATGCGTGATTTTGAGATCCGCACGAAAAGCTGGACGACGACGGAATGTGGCGCGACAGGCTTCCGCTTCGTGTATCTTGAATTTGTAACGCCTGCGAAGATCAATCTGAAGACCGTTCAAGCCGTGATGGTCTATCAGCCCTATGATTATATCGGAAGCTTTGAATGTAGCGATGAAACGATCAACCGTATCTACGACACCGCGGCGTATACCTGCCATCTTTGTATTCAGAACGAGATTTGGGACGGCATCAAGCGCGACCGTCTTGTGTGGATCGGCGATTTGAATCCCGAGCTGAAAACCGTAAAATACGTCTTTGGCGATATTCCGCAGATTTACGGCGGACTTTCTCTTGCCGCGCATAATACCGTTTTGCCGACCTGGATAAACGGGATTGCGACCTATTCGCTCTGGTGGCTCATCAATTTGGACGAATGGGTGTTCTATACGGGAAAGCGAGAGTATTTGCAGGAGCAAAAGGAATATATCGTAAGCCTTACCCGTCAGATCTTGGAAAACGTCGATGAAAACGGTTATTTCACGGCGAGCGATTATATCGATTGGCCCTCCAAGGGCTTCCCCTCCGCCAAAGCGGGAACAAAGGCGCTTCTCATTCTCTGCATGAAAGCCTGCGAACGGATATTTGATATCCTTGAAGAGGCGGAATGGAAAGAAAAATGCGAGAAAACAAGATCGCTTGCGGAGAAAACGCAAGAGGCTTGCGGTGATCTCAAGCAGATCGCGGCGCTCCTTCTTCTCGGTGGTATCGCAAGCGAGGATTCCAAGACCTGTCTGCAAACGGGCGGCGCAGAAGGCTTTTCTACGTTCATGAGCTATTATATTTTGACCGCGATGGCAAAATGCACCTCCGCGGAAGAAACGCTCGCGGCGCTGAAGACCTATTACGGCGCGATGCTTGACCTTGGCGCGACGACGTTTTGGGAGGATTTCGATATCAAATGGGTGGAAAACGCCTGCAAGCTCGACGAGATTTGTGACGGCACGAAGACCGATATCCACGGCGATAACGGCAAATATTGCTATAAGGGCTTCCGCCATAGTCTTTGTCATGGTTGGGCATCGGGTCCCGTTGCGTTCTTGACGGAATACGTTCTCGGCATCGATATCGTCGGTGAGGGCGGCTCCAAGATCGTGCTTGATCCCCATCTCGGCAATTTGACCTATGCTAAGGGAAGCGTGGCAACGCCCCGCGGAAAGGTAACGGTTGAGCATACCAAGAACGCAAACGGCGTGGTCGTGACCCGTGTGGATGCGCCGAGCGGTATCGAGGTCGTTTTTGCATAAAATCTTCTATAATATAAATATAAAATGTGTACAAAATATGAAGTCTTGGTTGACAAAGAAGTTGAACTGTGATACAATAATAATTGTATTATGAGAGTTTGTGCGATGTCGATGACGAGCGCGACCCTCCTTGTAGCAGTATGATAAAATCAAATATTTTCAGAAAGGCAAGGGATTTCTATGTATCAATTCTTGAGAAAAAAAGCAAGAAAAATCGTCTTATTCGGGTTCGATATCGTATGTTATTATGCGATCGCGGCGTTTTTCCTGCTGATGAGCCGTGCAACGACGACTCCCGTTTTCGCTTATGACGTTGGCGCATTTTTCATCAATGCAACGCTTTTGATCGGCATGATGATGGTATACCGTTTCATTTTGAACGTATACCGCAACGTATGGCGTTATACCGATACGCGCTCGTATTTCAAAATGCTGGTTGCCGACGTGGCAGGCGGCGCGACAGCGTATATCATCGCGTATTTCATCATGAAGACCGTCAGTGAGGAGCTTTATACCGGTCTTTGGTTCTTCGTCATTTTGACCGCACTGGAAGCGCTCTTCTCGCTTTTGTCCCGCTTCTCCTACCGTTTGCTGTATAAGCATTTCAATAAGGTCGATGCCGATGGGGAATCCCGTGTCAACGTAGCCATCGTCGGTGCGGGTCAGATCGGTGCGGTGCTCGCAAGCGAGCTTGCAAGCAATCAGCGCTCCGTATATAAGCCCATCTTCTTCGTGGATAGCGACAAATCCAAGGTCGGCGGACGTGTTGCGGGTCTTCCCGTATACAACGAGGATATGACCATCTTCGCAAGACTTGCGGAGTCCTCCATCAAAGAGATCTTCTTCGCGGTTAATCGCTTTGATACCGAAGAAGCAGAACGCCTTTATAAATTCTATTCGCAGTCCGGCTGCAAGCTGAAGGTATACGATATGTCCGTGCGTGACATTTCCGAAGCGTCCGAGACTGAAAAGCAGCGCCGCGTCATTCGTGAATTTTCCATCGAAGACCTCTTGTTCCGCGATCCTCTCAAGATCAACGACGGAAAGACCACCTCCTATTATACGGGAAAGACCATTCTCGTTACGGGTGGCGGCGGTTCTATCGGCAGTGAGCTTTGCCGTCAGATCGCAAAGTGCAGCCCGAAGAAGCTTATTATCGTGGATATTTATGAAAACAATGCGTACGATATCCAGCAGGAGCTTATCCGCAACTACGGCGATAAGCTTGACCTCACCGTAGAGATCGCATCCGTTCGTGACAGAGAGCGTCTGAATTGCATTTTCGCGGCTTACCGTCCCGAGGTCGTATTCCACGCGGCGGCGCATAAGCACGTTCCGCTCATGGAGCATTCCGGCTGTGAAGCCATCAAAAATAACGTCCTCGGTACATATAACACCGCCGATATGGCTGAAAAATACGGTGTTCAGAAGTTCATTCTCGTTTCGACGGATAAAGCGGTCAACCCGACCAATATCATGGGCGCCTCCAAGCGCTTGTGCGAAATGGTCGTTCAGTGCCGTACAGACAGCAATACCGACTTTGCGGCGGTTCGTTTCGGTAACGTACTCGGCTCGAACGGCTCCGTTATCCCGCTTTTCAAGCGTCAGATTGCCAATGGCGGTCCCGTTACCATCACCGACAAACGCATCATTCGTTACTTTATGACCATTCCCGAAGCCAGCCAGCTCGTTATGCAGGCGGGCGCGATGGCAAAGAAGGGCGAGCTTTTCGTGCTTGACATGGGCAAGCCCGTCCGCATCTATGACCTTGCCGTCAATATGATCCGACTTTCCGGCTTTGAGCCTCACGTGGATATCAAGATCGAAGAAGTCGGTCTTCGTCCGGGCGAAAAGCTCTTTGAAGAGCTTCTCATGAAGACGGAAACTCTCGATAAGACCGAAAACAACATGATCTTCATCGAGCGCGATACGCCCCTTACCCGCAAGGAAGTGGAAGAAAAGCTCCGCATTTTGAAAACGGCGGTCGAGCTTGCGCGTGATGAGATCGGCTCGAAGCGCGTCAAGGAAGCGATCGTTGCGACCGTTCCCACGTTCCGTGACCCCGAGGTCATCAATAAGAGAGCAGAAAAGTCTGAAGAGATGCAGATGGTGAAAAACAGTTGAATCCTTACAATCGCTTTGCGAATATTCGCAAAGCGATTTTTATATGATGGCGTTGCTCTGCGATATCATGCGGACGAAAGAAAAAATCAAGAAAAGTTATATATATATATTGAAAATCCCCGAAAAAAGTTATATAATATAATGCATATGTATTATGACAAACTGTATCTTCAAAAAGTCTGCCCCAAAAACAAAGGGGCGCGGACGCTGTCCGCTTTTGAATCAAATAAGGATGGAAACAAATCAATGAAAATCATTTTGGACGTTATGGGCGCAGACAATTCTGCCGCCGAGCTTGTCAAGGGCGCGATTTTGGCGAAAAAGGAATACGGCGCGGAGCTGGTCCTCGTCGGCGATGCAATGGAGATTTGCGATGCGCTTACTGCCAACGGAGAATCGATCAATTCTTGGGAGATCGTTCCGACGAACGACGTGATCACGATGGAGGATGACCCCATTTCCATTCGCCGCGCACACAAGGATTCGTCCATGGCGATCGCGCTTCGCCTTGTGGCGGACGGAAAAGGCGATGCGATGGTTTCCGCGGGCAATACGGGTGCGCTTTTTATCGGCGCGACAGGCTTCGTGCATTGTATTCCGGGAGTTCGCCGCGCGGCGCTTGCGAGCATCTTGCCCTTTTCCAAGCCCGTTTTGCTTCTTGATAGCGGCGCGAACGTCGAGCCGTCCGTGGATTTTTTGGCAAATTTTGCGATCATAGGCTCTCTGTATATGAAAAAGGTCATGAACGTGGAAGCCCCCAAGGTCGGGCTTCTCAATAACGGCGCGGAGGAACATAAGGGCACGGCGTTTTACCGTGAAGCCCACGCGCTCTTGAAGCAAACGGAGGGCATCGATTTTATCGGTAACGTAGAGGGTAAGGACGTTCCTTACGGCGCTTGTGACGTACTCGTTTGCGATGGCTTTACGGGAAATATCCTCTTGAAGACCGCAGAGGGCGTTTCCAAATTCGTGATGAAGCAGATCTCCGCCATGTTCAAATCCGATTTGATCGGCAAGATCGCAGGCGTTTTGGTCTTGAAAAAGGCAAAAGCCATGAAAAAACGCTTTGACGTCAAGGAATACGGCGGCGCGCCTTTCCTCGGACTTGCGAAGCCCGTCATCAAGGCGCACGGCAATTCCGATGCACGCGCGCTGAAAAACGCGATCCATCAAGCGATTACATATGCCGAAACAGGTGTGATCGAAGAAATAGAAAAAACCATGCAAAAGGCATAAAACGTCAGAAATTTTAGAAAGAAGGTATGCATATGGCGGTGAAAAACGGCAGTTTGCCGCAGGATATCTGCTTCTTAGAGGAAACAATCGGATATACCTTTCAAAAAAAGGAATACTGTATCGAGGCTCTGCGGCATTCTTCTTATGCAAATGAAAATAAACAGCTCGGAATATGCTCCAACGAACGGCTTGAATTTTTAGGGGATTCGGTGCTTTCGCTCGTGACGAGCAGTTATCTCTTCGGACTTTTCTCCGAGCAGCCCGAGGGCGACCTCACGAAGCTCCGCGCAGACCTTGTCTGCACCCGTTCTCTCTCTCATTTCGCAAGAAAGATTCATCTTGGCGATTACGTTCTTCTCGGAAACGGACAGGAACATGTCGGCGGACGCGACCAGGATAAGATACTTGAGGACGCCTTTGAAGCGTTGCTTGCGGCGATCTACCTCGATTCCGGCAAGGAGCTGGATACCGTGGCGGCGTTTTTGAATCCGCTTTTGAAGGCGGAGGTGGATGGGCTTTCGTCGCGCCATCCGATTCTCGACCCGAAATCTCATTTGCAGGAGATCGTACAGGAAGCGAAGGGCTCGCTTGCGTATGCCATCATTTCCGAAAGCGGTCCCGACCACGATAAGCGTTACGTTTGCGAGGTTCGCATCGATAATAACGTCATGGGCAAGGGCGAAGGCTCCAGCAAGAAAAAAGCGGAGATCGCGGCGGCAGAGGATGCCCTGAAAAATTATATCCGCGCATGAAAAAGCACGCGAATATCCCGATCTTCATTCCCCACGTCGGCTGCCCGAACGATTGCGTGTTTTGCAATCAGCGCAAGATTTCGGGGCATACGCATTTTGACAGGGAAGCCGTTCGCGGTGAGCTTGATGAGGCGTTTTCCACGGTCAGACGCGATATCCCGATCCAGATCGCCTATTTCGGCGGTAGCTTTACGGGGATCGACCGCGAAGATATGCGCTATCTGCTTTCCCTTGCGAATGAATATATCGACGCGGGCAAATGCGAATCGATACGGATTTCCACCCGCCCCGACTACATAAACCGCGAAATCCTCGATATTTTGCAGGAAAACCGCGTGAAGACCATTGAGATCGGCGTACAAAGCATGGACGAGCGAGTGCTTTCCGCTTCTCGCAGAGGGCATACGGCATCGGATACCGAACGCGCATTTTCGCTGATCAAGTCATACGATTTTGAGCTGATCGGGCAGATGATGACGGGACTTCCCGCATCCACTGAGGAAGCCGAGGTCATGACCGCCGAAAGGATCTGCGAAATGGGCGCGGATGGCGCAAGAATATACCCGACGGTCGTTTTTTGCGATACCGCGCTCCACGATATGGCACTTTGCGGTGAATATCAGCCCTTGACGACGGAGATGGCTGTGGAGCGGACGGCGGCGGTGCTTTCGGTCTTTATGAAGCAGGGGATTCCCGTCATTCGCGTGGGTCTGCAAGCAAGTGAGATCCTCACGACGGGCGAGGGCGTTTTCGGCGGGGGATATCATCCCGCGATCGGCGAAATGGTGTACGCAAGATATCATCGGCTTGAGATCGAGAGGGCGCTCCAAGGCGAGAAAACGGCGGGCAAAGTGCTTGTTTTGCGCGTTTTTCCCACGGATATCTCGGCTTTTATCGGACAAAAGGGCGAAAATCGTCGCCATTTAACGGAAAAATTCGCACTTCGGGGCGTGAAGATCATTCCCGATGAAGCGATGGAAAAATATAAATTTACATTTTCTCTTATATAAAATTCACAATTCAGAAAGGTACGGTCAAAAACCATGCGACTCAAAGCGCTTGAACTGCAAGGCTTCAAATCCTTCCCCGATAAGACGGTCATCACCTTTGACCGCGGCATCACGGTCGTCGTCGGACCGAACGGAAGCGGAAAATCGAATATTGCGGATGCGATGCGTTGGGTGCTCGGTGAAATGTCCTCCAAAAACATCCGCGGCGGTAAAATGGAGGACGTCGTTTTCGCAGGCTCGCAAAAGCGCAGTCCGATGGGATACGCGGAGGTCTCCGTGACGTTTGACAATTCCGAGGACGGCGGCAAGATCGCTTCTCTTGCGGAATACGACGAATTTACCGTTACCAGACGCTATTACCGCATCGGTGACAGCGAATATTTTATCAATCGAAAGCCCGTCAGACTTCGTGATATCCATGAGCTTTTCTTGAATACCGGTCTTGGCAAGGACGGCTATTCCATCATCGGACAGGGCAAGATCGCGGAGATCATTTCCCAAAAGAACGAGGAACGCCGCGCCATCTTTGAGGAGGCGGCAGGCATCGCCAAATATCGCTATCAGAAAAACGAAGCGCAGAAAAAACTGGAAAATACGGACGAAAATCTCGTTCGCATCGAGGATATCGCAAGCGTTCTCGAAGAGCGTGTCGGTCCTCTGGAAAAGGAAGCGGATAAGGCGAAAACATATTTAGCGTTGCGCGAGGAAAAGATGACGCTTGACGTTTCGCTTTCCGTTTACGATATTCAAATGGCAAAGGCGACGACGGATGAGCTTTCGGGAAGACTCCTTCTTGCCAAGGAGGAGCTGGAAAGCGCAGACGAAGCGCGCACCTCCTTTGAATCCGCGGAGGAAAAGGCACGCGAGGAGGATATGCAAAATAAGATCACGACGGAAAAGCTTTCCGCTCGTTTGCTTTCGCTGACCTCATCTCTGCATGAAAACGAATCGAAAATCAAGCTTTGCGAAAACGATGCGGCGCATTTGCGCGAAACGGTCGTCGCCGCTGGGGAGCGCATCCGCGCTTCCGAGGAAAATCTGAAGCTTTCCGAAGAAGAATATCAAAAACTGTGTGAAGAACGCGAAAAAGCGGAAAAAAACCGCGAAAATCTCACAAAAGAAGCGGAAACTCTCAAGCAATCGATGGAAAAGACGGAGGATGCGCTTTCTGCCAATGCGGGTTTTTCTGCTGTCTGCGAAGCGCGTATGGAAGAACTCAGACGGGAACAGACCGATGCATTCGTGGCGGCATCCGTTGCTGAGGCGAAAAAGGAAGCTGACTTGAAACGTACCGCCGAGATTGCTCAGAGCATCGAAAAACTAGAGGGCGATATCCGTTTCTTTGATACGCGCATTGAAACGGCGGAGCATAAAATCTCCGACCTTACAGCAAAGGAAAACGCTATCAAGGAAAAACTCGACACGCTTGATCGCGAGCGTTTGCAAAATGAAAAAGACCAGCGGGAGATGGGAGAAAAGAAAAATGCGTTCTTTCTCGATATCTCTCAGCGAAAACATAAAATTCAAAACCTTGTCCGCATGGAGGAACTGCTCGAAGGCTATTCGGGTGCGGTTCGTTTCCTTGTAAACGAGCATAAAGAGGGGAGAGTGCGACTTCCCGACGGCAGACCCGTTACGGTCTACGGACCTGTTTCCAAGCTCATCAGCGTTCCCGACGAATATTCCGCGGCGCTGGAAATCGCATTCGGACAGAGCTTGCAAAATATCGTCGTGGAGGATGAAGAATCCGCCAAGGCGGCAATCGCACATCTGAAAAAGAAAAATGCGGGACGCGCGACCTTTTATCCCGTTTCCACCATGCGCGGAAACGAGGTAAGCGAAAACGAGATTCCCCAAAAATGCAAAGAGGGCTTTGTTGCCGTTGCATCGGCGCTCGTTTCGTGCGATGATAAATTTCGCGGTATCATTCGCAGCTTGCTTGGCAGAATCCTCATTGCTAAGGATATCGACCACGCGACAAAGATTGCCAAGGCGATGAACTTCCGTTATCGCATCGTAACGCTTGACGGACAAGTCATCAATGCGGGAGGTAGCTTTACGGGCGGTTCGCTTTCACAGGACGGCAGAATGCTTTCGCGCCGTGTGCAGATTGAAAAGCTCACGGAGGAAGTAAAAGCGCTCGAAATCGAGCATCTTCGAGCAGAAAAGACGCTCCGTACGCTTTCTGCGTCGCATGAAGACCTCAAAAAGCGTGAAAATGCCGTACGCTCCTCTGCATCGGGGCTCAAAACGCTTCACGATGCCGAGCAGACACAGCTTGCTATTCTCCGCTCCAACCGTGATGCACAAGCATCTACACTTGCGGGGCTGAAAACGGAGCATGAGGCACTTCTTTCCGCCACTGACCTTGCCAAAACAAGTCTTGGCGATATGGATAAGCGCAAGACCGAATCCGAAGCGGAGCTTCGCGAAATGGGAAAAAAGCTCACAGCGCTTCGCGCAGAACGCGCCGATCTTTCGGAAATTTTGGAGGAAGCAAAGGAAAAACAGACACATCTTTCCGTGGAGATCGCCAAGGAGGAATCCCATCTCGCCATGCTTTTGCAGATGGCGGAA
The DNA here is from genome assembly GCA_017937845.1 of Clostridia bacterium. Taxonomy (GTDB): domain Bacteria; phylum Bacillota; class Clostridia; order Oscillospirales; family CAG-272; genus QALR01. Next base: position 21,225 of record JAGBCV010000008.1, read on the forward strand.
ACCTCTGAAAAACGAATTTCGGAATTGAAGCAAGCGATCAATACGCTTCACGAATCCGTTCACACATCGGAAACGCGCATCCGCGAAATGAGAACGGAGATTTCGGAGATACGCAAAAGCTCCGAAATGCTCACGAAAGACCTGAAAAACGCGGAAGCCGAGAAGAAAACGCTTGCGCAGAAGACGGAATCGCTCGCCAAGCAACTTTCCGAGCTTCGCATCAAGAACCGCGATCTTTCGGATAAGCGCGATCTGCTCTACCGTACCTATACTAAGCTCGAAGGCGAGCATAACGCGCAGAGAGAACGTCAGGATAAATTGGTGGCGTTTCTTTGGGATGAATACGAGCTTTCGTATTCGGAGGCTGTGAAGCGCGTGAAAACGCCCGTCACGAAAGAGAACCGAAGCGCTATGCTTATCGAGCAGACCAAATACAAAAACCTCATCAAAGCGCTTGGAAACGTCAACGTGAACGCGATCGAGGAATACAAAGAGGTTCGCCGTCAGTTTGACGAGCTGACAGCGCAGATCGACGACCTCAAAAAATCCAAGGATAGCTTGCTTCGCATCATCGATTCCTTGGAGGATAATATGCGTCGGGATTTCCTTGCGACGGTGGAGGCCATCAATATCCATTTCGGACGTGTTTTTGCCCAGCTTTTCGGCGGCGGACACGCGGAGCTGAAGCTTTCCGACCCGCAAAACGTGCTCGAAAGCGGTGTGGATATCAACGTCGCGCCCCCCGGCAAGGTCATCAAGAATATGTCGCTTCTTTCGGGCGGTGAGCAGGCATTCGTTGCAATCGCACTCTATTTTGCGATCTTGGAGGTCAACCCCTCTCCGTTCTGCATCCTTGACGAGATCGAAGCGGCACTCGACGAGGTCAACGTCGATAAATTTGCGGATTATATCAAGAAATATTCCGAAAAAACACAGTTCGTCATCATCACGCATCGCCGCGGCACGATGGAAGCCGCAGAGCGTCTTTACGGCGTGGCGATGCACGAAAAAGGCATTTCCGACGTGATCTCCATCGACGTTTCGGAAATCGAACAGAAAATCGGCATCCAATTCAATTAGTTCATAAAAAGAAAGGAATTTTCCCATGGGATTTTTTGATAAACTGAAAGCAGGTCTGACCAAGACCAAAAAAGCGCTCATTGCAGGCATCGATACCATTTTCGGCAGTTACCGCAATGTGGGCGAAGAGCTTTTTGAGGAGCTCGAGGAGCTTCTGATCACCTCTGATATCGGCGCGGAAACCGCGATGGAGGTTCTCGATACGCTCCGCGATAAGATTCATGACGAGCGCATCACCGAGCCCGAAAAGGCAAAGGAAGCGCTGATCGAGATCTTGCGCGACCTCATCGGTGAGGGCGAGCCTATCGCTTACGAAAAAGGCAAGATGACCGTCATCCTCGTCATCGGTGTCAACGGTGTCGGCAAGACCACGTCCATCGCCAAGATGGCGTATGATATCAAGAAAAACGGCAAAAAGGTGCTTCTTGCGGCGGCGGATACGTTCCGCGCGGCGGCGATCGACCAGCTCGGCGTTTGGGCTGACCGCGCGGGCGTTGAGCTGATCGCGCAGAGTGAAGGCTCTGACCCTGCCGCTGTCGTATACGATGCCGCGGCTGCCGCGAAAAAGAGAGGAACTGAGGTCCTCATCATCGATACCGCGGGCAGACTTCACAATAAGAAGAACCTTATGAACGAGCTGAACAAGATCGACCGTGTCATCTCCCGTGAGCTTCCCGATGCGATTCGTGAAACGCTTCTCGTTCTCGACGCCACGACGGGACAGAATGCCGTCATTCAGGCGAAGGAATTTAAGAACGCTGCCGATATTACGGGTCTTGTTCTCACCAAGCTCGACGGCACGGCAAAGGGCGGTATCGTCATCTCCATCAAGAAGGAGCTTGGTATCCCCGTGAAATTCATCGGTGTCGGCGAAAAGATCGACGATTTGCAGGCGTTCTCTGCGGATGAATTTGTAAATGCACTTTTTGAAAAATAAGAAGGAGGCTTTTGCTATGTCCAAAATCGTAATGGCGTCCAACAATCGCCATAAAATCGTAGAAATCGAAACGTTTCTGAAAAAGCTTTGTCCCTTTGATGAAAAGGGCAATGCCTTTGAATATCTTTCTCTTGCAGATATCCATTTTACAGACGATATCGTCGAAGACGGCGATACGTTTGAAGAAAACGCGCTCATCAAGGCGAGAACCGTTGCAAAGCTCGGTTATATCGGTGTTGCGGACGATTCGGGTCTTTGTGTGGATGCGCTGAACGGCGAGCCGGGTGTGTATTCCGCGCGTTATGCAGGCGGTCACGACGATGCCGACAACAACAAAAAGCTCCTTGAAAAGATGAAGGACGTTCCCGACGAAAAGAGAACGGGTCATTTCGTTTCCGTCATCGCGTGCGTATTCCCCGACGGCACGGAGCTTGTGGCAAGAGGCGAATGTCCCGGACGTATCCTTTGGGATTACCGTGGTAACGGCGGCTTTGGTTACGACCCGCTTTTCCTCTATGAGCCGATGGATAAGACCTTTGCCGAAATGAACGCCGAGGAAAAGAACGGCATTAGCCACAGAGCAAACGCCATGGCAAAATTCGCTGTGATTTTTGCCGAGGAGATCAATAAACGTAAAAACAAATAAATACAAGGAGGCTTTTCTATGAAAAAACTCATGCTTGCTTTCCTGTTTATTTTCTTGAATTTCAATTTGAATCTGAACGAGCATACGCTGAATCTTTTGCCTGCCTTTGTCGGTTACATTTTCATGTATCAAGGTATCAACGAATTGATTTATGAGATTCCTCGCTATGCTAAGATACAGAAATTCGTTGTCGTCATGGGCGCTTGTACGGCGGTGGAATGGGTCATGAACCTTTTGGGTGTCAGCATCGGCATCGGCTTTGCCGTATTCGCATCTGCATATTCGCTTGTCTTGACGTTCATCTCGTTCTATATTTCTTACCATATCGTTAAGGGCATTTCCGACGTGGAAAGAGAAAATTCCTATCCGCTCGGCGGCGAAAAGCTCGAAAAAACATGGCTCGTTTTGGTCGTTTGCAATGGCGCGGGCTCGGTGCTTTCCTTGATCGGCATGCTTGGTATTCCCGCAATGGTTCTTTTTGGCTTGCTTTGTGCCATCGTCGCACTCGTTACCATCATTTGCTTCCTCGTATTTTTCAATACCACAAAGAACGAATATTATAAGATGAAAGCGGTCATGGCGCAGAATATGGCAATGAACGCTTATATGGAAGCACAAAACGCGGAAAATAAGGAAGAAACACAGGAAACGATCGAATAAAAGCCTTCCCCTTTGGGGGAAGGGGGACCATTTTGCTTTGCAAAATGGTGGATGAGGTGTCGATACTATGATAAAACACCTCATCACCCGCTACGCGGGAGCTTCCCCTCAAGGGGAAGCCTCTTACAAAAAACAAAGAAAAACGGAGAAATTTATATTTATGTTGACAAGTAAACAACGCGCATATTTGCGCGGTATGGCAAACTCTTACGACACCATCTATCAGATCGGCAAGGGCGGCATCAGCGATATGATGGTAAGCCAGCTCGACGCGACCTTGGAGGCAAGAGAGCTGATCAAGCTTCGCACGCTCGACGCATGTGAATACGGTCCGCGTGAAGCAGGCGAGATCCTCGCGGAAAAGCTCGGCGCAGACGTGGTTTGCGTAACGGGTACACGCTTCGTGCTTTACCGCGAATCCACCAAGAAAAAGCGCATCGAGCTTCCCAAATGATGAAAAAGGTCGGAATTTTCGGCGGCACGTTCAATCCCGTCCATGCGGGACACGTCAAAGCCGCCCTCGGATTTATCGATGCCGCAGGGCTCGATTCACTTCTCGTCATGCCCGATAAAATACCGCCGCATAAGGTCATCGTCGGCGAGGATCATCCCGAGATACGCTTTCACATGACAAGGCTCGCCTTTGATGAGGTGAACGCGGACGGAAAGATCACCGTTTCCGATATAGAGCTTCGACGCGAGGGCAAGAGCTTTACCTATTATACCATCAAGGAGCTTACTGAGGCGGGCGCGGGCGAGCTTTATCTCTACTGCGGAACGGATATGCTTCTTACGTTTGATAAGTGGTTTCGTTTTGCGGATATCCTCTCCATGTGTACGCTTGCTTACGCGGGCAGAGAGGTGCAATCGCCCGAGCTTCAGCGTGAGGTGGAGGAAAAGATCGAGATGCTCCGCGAAAAATACGGTGCAAGGATCCTCGTGATCCCGCTTGACCCGCTCGAAACCTCGTCAAGCGAGGTCAGAGAACGTATCGCAAACGGCGAAGACGTTTCCTGTCTTTTGCCCTCTGCCGTTTATGAATATATTAAAGAAAAAGGACTATACAGCAATGACACAGGAAAATGAAAAGCGTTTGAGTATCATCCGCGAAGCGCTTCCGCGCTTTGAAGAACCGCAGAGAATCGAGCATACGCTTGGCGTTTACAGAGAATGTCTTTGGATGTCAAAGGTTTTCAGACTTTCCGAGGAGGAAGCCTATACCGTTTGCGCGGCGGCGCTTCTTCACGATATCGCAAAGACGCTTCCGCTCGAAAAAGCTTTGCTCCTTGCCGAAAAACAGGGAAAAACGCTGAAAACGGACGTGCCGACGGTCATTCATCAGTATGCGGGCGCGATGCTTGCCTTGGAGGAATTTGGGCGCGAGCTTGTAAACGACGAGATGCTTTCCGCCATTGCATGTCATACGACGGGCAAGGCGGGCATGACGATGCTGGATAAGATGCTTTTCGTTGCGGATTTCACGGAGGCGGGCAGAAAATACCGTTCCTGTCTGGAATTTCGTGAATATTTGCATAGCGGATGTGAAAAAATAAACAAAAATGACAAAAATGCTCGCTTGCGGGTGCTGGACGACGTTGCAAAGCGCATCGTCGGCTATACGATCACGTATCTTACCGAAAAGGGTAAGAAGATCGACCTCGCGATGATCGAAGCATGGAACAGCATGGTTTGAATAGACTTTTCTAAAACACGACAGGCTTTCAGAAAAGGAAAATATTATGAATCAACAAAACCTCAAAAAGAAGAAAAACAAAAAGCGGGAGCATATCCTTTGGCTTTGTATCGGCGTTGCGCTTCTTGCCATTTGCGGAACGATTCTCGGCGTTGTCCTTCACGAGCCGAGTGTGGAAACGGTCCCGAACTTCCCAACGGACGGCACCACCACGGGGGAACACGTTGACGTTTCCACAGAGCCGTATGAACGAAAAGAGGGGTATTATACCTTTCTTATCGCGGGTGTGGATGACGTTTCCATGTCGACGGACGTGATGATGCTTGCTTCTCTCGATACCGAAAACAAGAAGATACACGTCGTTCAGCTTCCGCGTGATACCTTTGTCAACGCCGAGGTCGGCGGTTTTACGACCGTGCATCGCGTCAACGCCGTTTTCACGGGGGAATACAACCGTCAGGTGAATAAGGGCATCAGCCAGAAGACCGCCAAAACGCTTGCGATGCAGGCGCTTTGCGACCGCTTGGAAACGCAGCTTTGCATCACCATCGACGAATACGTCCTCATCAATACCTCAGGCTTTTGCTCCATCATCGATGCGGTCGGCGGTATCGATTTTGACGTGCCGTTCGATATGTTTTACGAGGACCCCGAGCAGGACCTCTATATCGACCTCAAGGCGGGCTATCAGCATCTTGACGGCAAGCAATGCGAAAGCCTCATTCGTTACCGCGACGGTTACAGCCGAGGCGATATCGAGCGTATGGAGATGCGCGCGGATTTCATGTCTGCGCTTTTCAGCCAAGTCAAGGCGAATATCAACTTGGATACGATGCTGAATCTCATCCGCGATAAGGCGCTTTTGCAGAAAATGAGCACCAGCATGTCCCTTGTCGACCTGCTTGCTTATGTGAAGATGGTCTATACCGTCAGAGATGCGGATATGGATATCCGCACGATTGCGGGCGAGGTCGTGCAAAACCCCGAAAGCGGTCTTTGGCTTTATTTCGTCCTCAATAAGGGCGCGGCGCTTTCGGATATCAACGAATGTCTGAACGTATATAAGAGTGAAATGCGAATCGACCAATTTGACAAGACCGGATTTTTCACCGATTCCGTCCATGGCGGTAATGCATATATCCATGAATATTATCTCTCCGATATCGGATAAGAAAGGAATTTATTATGACAGAAAACGAAAATATCGTAACAACATCTCTTGTTGACGCTTCTCCTCGTGAGCTTGCGGATGCCATTGTCAAAATTTTGGACGCGAAAAAGGCAAGAGATATCAAGCTTTTGAAATTCAAGGAAGGCAATGACCTTACCGATTATTTCGTGCTTTGCAGCGGTACTGCGACCACCCAGATCAAGGGCTTTGCGGGTGAGATCGAATACCGCCTCGGTGAAGCAGGCGTACATCCGCTCCACGTGGACGGTTATGAGACCGGTATGTGGGTCGCTATGGACTATGCACACGTTATCGTCCACATCTTCCATAAGAACGAAAGAGATTTCTATAAGCTCGAAAAGCTTTGGAACGAAGCAGAAGAAATTCCGCTGACCTTTGACGAAGCGTAAATATACACTTGCAAGAGGGTGACTTCTGAATCGCTCCTGCAACTTTGGGTGTATGATACGTAGTACACTGTCCCTTATAAAACTTTATAAAAGAAAATGATTTTCAAAGCCTCCACCTTTGGGGGAGGTGGCACGCCGAAGGCGTGACGGAGAGGGTTTTCAGGTCAAAATTAGCCCTCTCAGTCAGCTGACGCTGACAGCTCTCCCAAAGGGCGAGCCTTTCAAAATGTCAACTTTTAAGTGGGACAAGATAGTAGGGGCGACTTCTGAATCGCCCGCCCCCCAATCATAGATTCGACGGGCGATTCATGAATCGCCCCTACAAATGCTACTGCATTATGATTAGGAGATCGGATTTACCGGTTTCTCGGTCAATCTTATGATTGACAGCTCTCTTTACCGAGGGAGCCATACAACATATACAATTTATCCAAAAGGATTATTATTTTTTCATATACATGAAGGAGAATCAGTATCATGTCTTATAATTTCAAAGCCGTCGAAGAAAGATGGCAAAAGGTTTGGGACGAAAAACACGCATTTGAAGCCAAGGAAGACCATACACTTCCGAAATTCTATGCGCTCGTAGAGTTCCCGTATCCCAGCGGCGCAGGTATGCACGTTGGTCATATCAAGGCGTATTCCGGTCTTGAAGTTGTTTCCAGAAAGAAAAGAATGCAGGGCTATAACGTCCTTTTCCCGATCGGCTTTGACGCTTTCGGTCTTCCCACCGAAAACTCCGCCATCAAATATAACACCCATCCCCGTGTTCTGACAGACAGAAACATCGAAAAATTTACATCTCAGCTCAAAAAAGTCGGTTTTTCCTTTGACTGGAACCGTGTCATCGACACCACCGACGAAAATTACTATAAGTGGACACAGTGGATCTTCCGCAAGATGTTCGATAAGGGACTCGTATTCCGTGAAAAAACACTCGTAAACTATTGCCCTCACTGTAAGGTCGTTCTTTCCAACGAAGACTCTCAGGGCGGTAAATGCGATATCTGCCACAGCGACATCATTCAGAAATCCAAAGAGGTTTGGTATCTCCGCATCACAGAATACGCAGATAAGCTCCTTTTCGGTCTGGATAAAGTGGATTATCTTCCCAATATCAAGCTCCAGCAGGAAAACTGGATCGGTCGCTCCGAGGGTGCATTTGCAAACTTCAAGCTCACAAACTGCGACGAAAACGAATCTCTCCGCATCTATACCACAAGATGCGACACGATGTTCGGCGTAACCTTCATGGTCATCGCGCCCGAGCATCCCATCATTGAAAAATACCGCGACAGAATTACAAACATCGCTGACCTTGACGCATACAAGGAAGCTTGCGCGAAGAAGACCGAATTTGAACGCACACAGCTCGTCAAGGACAAGACGGGCGTTCGCATCGAGGGCATTTCCGCCATCAACCCCGCAAACGGCAAGGAAATTCCGATCTACATTTCCGACTATGTTATGATGGGCTACGGTACAGGTGCGATCATGGCAGTTCCCGCGCACGATGAACGCGACTATGAATTTGCAAAGAAATTCGGTATCGATATCATCGAGGTTATCAGCGGTGGCAACATCGAAGAAGCGGCTTACACTGGCGACGGCGAAATGGTCAACTCCGACTTCCTCAACGGCATCAAGACCAAGAAGGAAGCCATCGCAAAGATGCTTGCATATCTCACCGAAAAGGGTATCGGTGAAAAGGGCGTTCAGTATAAGATGAAGGACTGGGCGTTCAACCGTCAGAGATATTGGGGCGAACCCATTCCGATCATTCATTGTCCTCATTGCGGTATGGTGGGCGTTCCTTACGAAGAACTTCCTCTCCGTCTTCCCGATATGGAAAACTTTGAACCCGGCGAGGGCGGCGAAAGCCCGCTTGCCAAGGTAGAATCCTTTGTGAACTGCACTTGTCCCAAGTGTGGCGGCGCGGCAAAGCGCGAGACCGATACCATGCCGCAGTGGGCAGGTTCCTCCTGGTACTTCCTCCGTTACTGCGACCCGAACAACACAGAAGCGCTTGCATCCAAGGAAGCACTCGATTACTGGATGCCTGTTGACTGGTATAACGGTGGTATGGAACACGTTACCCGTCATATGATCTATTCTCGTTTCTGGCATCATTTCCTTTATGATATCGGCGTCGTTCCGCATGACGAACCTTATGCGAAACGTACCGCGCAGGGTCTTATCCTCGGTCCCGACGGCGAAAAAATGAGTAAATCCAAGGGTAATGTCGTCGACCCCAACGACGTTGTTGAAGAATACGGTGCAGACGTTCTCCGCGTATATATCCTCTTTATGGGTGATTACGGCGCGGCGGCTCCGTGGTCCCCCTCCAGCATCAAGGGCTGTAAGCGTTTCCTTGAACGTGTAGAGGGTCTTATGTATATGGCAAAGGGCAACGGCGCGACACCCAAGCTTGAATCCGCATTCCATAAGGCAATCAAGAAGGTTACAGAAGATATTGACACGATGAAGTTCAATACCGCGATCGCAACCCTCATGTCGCTTCTCAATGACATCTACGACGCAAAGACCATCACCATTGACGAGCTCAAGCTCTTTGTGAAGCTCCTTTGCCCGTTTGCACCTCACCTTGCGGAAGAGCTTTGGTCCAGACTCGGAGAAACAGAACTCGTTTCTCTCTCCTCTTGGCCCGTATACGACGAAGCAAAGACCGTTGACGATACCGTCGTCATCGCGCTTCAGGTTCTCGGCAAGACCAAGGATACCGTGGAAGTTCCCAAGGATTGCGATGAGGATACTGCTTTCGCGGCAGCCATGACCAGCGAAAAATTTGCATCTCTCGTAAATGGTAAGACCATCGTCAAGAAGATTTTTGTTAAGAATAAGATTTTCAATATTATTGTAAAATAAGGTTTTGTGTACTTTTCTTGTCTGACAAGAAAAGTACCAAAAGAACACAGCAACCTTGCAGGTTGACCGCTAAAAAATCGAAATAGATACCGCGCGCCCTCCTACCGGCTTTCTTTTCCGCCGGAAAGGGCGCGTTTGAAGTAAGCGAAAGCCGAGAGCACGCGTAATTTGTGTGGGCAAAGCTGATGTTTTGCGGGTGTGCTCGCGCTCATTACAAAAAGTGCTTGCCGAACGGCGCAAAAGCGCCGTCAAGTATAAAATTTTGATGTTTCTACACATCGGCGTGGTTCCGCCGAGATGTCCCGGAGGTGGTCTCACTGCGGTTCGGTCACGACTCGGCTCTGACAGCCATTCAGGCTGTCATTCACTACCTCGTCGCCGCTTCGCTACCACCGGAGGGCTTCATGAACTCGGGGTCCTCAAAATATGCGTTAGCA
>JAGBCV010000009.1 GCA_017937845.1 Clostridia bacterium
CCGCACGGATTTTGCATAAACAAGTTTATGCAACCCTACGGGGGCGTCCCCTCCGGGACATCACGGCGGAACAACCGCCGATGAGCAGAGGCATCAAACTTTATTTGTAACGGCGCTTTAGCGCCGTTCGGCAAGCGCTTTTTGTAATGAGCGCGAGCACGCCCGCATACTATCAGCTTCGCCCACATGAATTACGCGACATTGGACGAAAGCGACGATATGACCGCGTTCTTTGAGCCGGATAATAGGCGATAGGAGAACGCGAAAGCGAGCTTTCAGACTCTATAAGCGATAAAACCGCAGGTTTTTTGCTTCTTTTTTGCAACTTTTTTCTTTCAAAAAGAAAAAAGTTGGATAAAAGAAAAAAGTTGAGATGATTAAAAATATAAAAAATTAGCGAAGCTCCAACGTGTATTCCCAAAGTATCGTATCTCCATCGGAAACCTCAAAGCTTCCGCAGCCCACGGAAGCAGATTCCCCATTCACGGAATACAGCCAGCCCGAAAGATCACCGTATTGCAATTCATACAGATACGCGATGCCTTCAATGTATACAAGCTCACCTGCTCCGCTCGTTTCCATATGGATCTTATGCTTGCGCGTGACTTCCGCCAAAACGTCGTAAACCGTATCGCCCTTTTCAATCTCAAGCGTCACCGTTTCCAAAATCACACCGTCCCTCGGCACGTACTCGGAATCGGTCATACCGACAAGCACGTCACAGCGAATCGAAAGCGTCACCTCGCCAACGACGTTCTGCTTCGTTTCGGTATCCCCATAATACGCATCCGCGCTTTGGAAATTTGTGAACAGCACGAGAAGAACTGCCAAAAGCGCAACCGCGCCGATCGAAAGATAATGCTTCACGTTTCTCTTTTTGAGGAAGAAAAGCACGACGCAAGCGAAAAGCGCCGCCGCCAAAATGCCGAGAATCACGGGAAGCTTATAGGAAACGGGCACGTCGGGTGCTTCCGTTTTCGGTGCGGTTTCAAGGTGTGTCAGCGAATCGATATTCGTAAGCAAATAAGGAGAATCGCCCTTTTCCAGCGTTTTCATGGCAAAAAAGACCTGCATCGTGGCATTTACGTTCGCGTTTTCCCCAAGAATGTGGGAAAACGCACCGTCCACGCGGAAGCGAAGTATCGCATCCATCATCGTATTCTCGTTTTTGATGAAGCGCGCATCTGTGAGAGGGTCGAGCGAAAGCGCGCAAAGCGCCATCATGACCTGCGCGATGCTTTCGGGATTTTCCGTGCCGTAAGACAGGAAACCGCCGTTTTCCGTCTGCTTTTCGGAAAGGAGCGTGAGTGCTTCCTCAATGGCTGTCGTTACATCCTCGCGGATACCGTAATAGGGTGCCATCGCTTGCAATGCCATCGCGGTATCATCCACGGCAGAGGTCGTTCCCGTAACAGAAAAGCCCCCGTCCGCGCGGCGAAGCGAAAGCAGCGAATCCAATATCTCATCAACGGATACACCGTCGGGTGCTTGTCCGTTGTTGGCTAAATGAAGCCCGAAAATATAGCTCATCAGTCCCAGCTTGCCGAGAGAATCGTTTCGCGTTTGCTCCACGAAATCGGAGGTGTATCCGCAAGCAAGCAAGACCATAGCGTACTTTTGACGGGTGACGGCGTTTGCGATATTTTTTTCGGAAAGATATGCGTGGAGCGCCTCGGCGTATGCGGAAAAGTCAAGCGCCTCTCCTGCCGCCGCAAGCGCAAAAACATACCATTCTCTGCCGTCCTCCACGGCTTCGGCAAGAGAATCCACCCATGCTTGTGCATCGGACACGCCTGCCTTTTGCATTTCTGTATTCAAAATTTCGTTTGCGATATCGTGCGCGGATACGCTCGCGGCGCAAACGGGGAGCGCGCCTCCGAGCAGAAGCACTGCGAGAAGCACGCTCAAAAATCGTATCCAAATTTGTTTTTTCATCTATGATATTTTTTCAGAAGCAAACGGAAAACGAATACTCCACCCGCCAAGACCACAACGACGATGACAAGGATCAGCATCGGATTCGGCGCGGATTTTTCAAGGGCGATGGTCGCGGTATCAAGCGCAAGGATCGGCGGGACGATATTCTGCTTTGCGGAATATGCGGAAATGACGTTTTTCTCACCCCAAGCAAGGTCATCGGCGGAAATCGTAAATTTACCGTTTTTATCGGTCTTGATGCCCGTTTTTTCGCCGTTTACGGTGATGACCGCACCCGATACGGGTTTGGAAAGAAGGTTGTTATCCTCTGTCAGTGTGTAGGCGTAAAGCGTCAGCGTTTCTTCGCCCTTTTCAAAGGTCAGATCATCCTTGCTGAAATAGCTGAACATATCGGTCATATGCTCGGAATCGGTATAGATGAAGGCTTGTATATGGTCATCATCCGCCAAATATTCGGTCAGACGCCAGACCTTACCGCCGTTATTGAAGCAACCGTATGCGCGGTCTTCCACACCCCAAAGCTTCGTGATAAGAAGGTCGCCGTAGGGGTCGTCGGTCGCATAACCGCCCTTGCAGTGGACTTCGTGTGCCATATACAAGGCATCGTGTACGGTCAAAACGCCGTCACCGTCGGCATCGGTCACGTGGACGGGTTCTTTAGCAAGGACGAGCTCGCCGTTTTCATCGGAGATCGTAACGAATGCATCCATTTCGAGCTTTTCTTCGTCCGCAAGAACGCTTGCAGAAAAAAGCGTCACGGTCATAAGGGTCAGTAAAAGAAAAGAAAGTATTTTTTTCATATCATCAAATTCCTTTTCGCAATTTTTTATTAAAGAAAAAGAGAGCCGTAAATTTTGCGGCAAGCAAAGCCACAAGAATAATCAAAACGATCATCAAAAAACCGCTTCCGCTGTTCACGTTTACAATCATAACAGGCGGTGTAAGGTTCATTTCATCGTGTACCGCGCTTACGATAAGCTCGCCTGCCTTGTCGTAGGTGATGGCGACTTGTCCGTTTTCGTCGGTGATAAGGTCGGTCTTTTCGCCGTCAACGGTGATGACCGCGCCCGTAACGGGAAGTGTGACGGGATTCCAGTTTTCGTCAAAGCCCGTCATATAAAGTGTGAGCGTTGCGATATCGCCCTTGTCGGCATTCGCGTGGTTTTTGTTAAAAAAGCAATAGATATCCGTCCACGCTACGGTATCGGTATAGACGAACGCATAGATATGGTCGCCCGGCTTTACCTCGTCGGCAAGGCTCTTCGGAGATGCGTTGTTGAGATAATAGCCATAGCTGCCGCTTTCGTTGCCCCAAAGCTTTATGAGAGAACGACCATAGGTCGATTCCGCAGAAGCATAGCCCGCCGCAGAGCCGCCGTCGTAATACTCGTCGTGTGCTCTTTTGAGTATGTCGTCAATGGTAACGCCGTTGCTCGCGCAGGATACCTCCTGCATCGCAACCGCGATCTCGCCGTTTTCATCGACGATGGTAACGTAAGCGTGCGGTATCTCCTCGTCGCGCGCAAATACCGTGAGCGAAAAAACGCACGCAAGCATCATGAGCGCAAGGCAGAGAGTCAGAACTTTTTTCATAGAAAAAGCCTCCTTTGATGATATAAAATTTTTATAAATATCGCGCATAAGCGCGGATATTTCCGAAGCCCGCTTTCTCTTTTTTCAAAACAAAAACGCCTTTTTGATAAGACACCATCAAAAAAGCGCAATTTTCCCTTGTTTATAAAGACAAAGCCGCATTTTTCAAATTTGCCCAAAAATGTGTGTTTCCACAAGCCTCGCAAAACGGGGAGCATTCCGACTCAGAACCTCTTTTCGGGGTACATTACGGCAATGGCTGTTGCGTCGGATTTTCACCGAGCTTTCCTCCTTCTTCCTTTTCCTTTCGGAAAAAGACCGTTTCGCATCGTATTCTATTATGTGAAATTATAGCACAGTCCAAAAAAAATGTCAACGATTTGAAAAAATCCGTCCGCATTTTACAAAAGATCAAGAACAAATTTTACAAATTTGGTTTCAAATTCGCGTTTTTGCGGATTTCCTATTGTAATTTCTTTTTGCTTGCGTTATAATAATTATATATGCAATAAAATTTGAATGATATTTCATACATGAAAGGATATACAAGTTATGAAACGCACAACCATCAAAGAGCTTTACGCTTCCCCCGAAGCGTTTGCTGACAAAGAGGTTACCGTTGCGGGTTGGACAAGAACCGTCCGCGCAAGCAATGCGTTCGGCTTTATGGAACTCGCCGACGGCAGTACATTCCCCAGACTTCAGATCGTTTTTGAAGCAGATAAGCTCGAAAACTACACAGAGATCGCAAAGCTCAACGTCGGTGCCGCCGTTATCGCGCGCGGTATCTTCGTTCTCACCCCTGGCGCAAAACAGCCCTTTGAGCTGAAGGCAACCAGCATGGAGGTCGAAGGTGTTTCCACACCCGATTTCCCGCTCCAGAAAAAGAAGACCTCTCTCGAATTTCTCAGAACCATTCCCCATCTCCGCGCAAGAACCAACACGTTCCAGGCAGTTTTCCGCGTTCGTTCCGAAGCGGCTTACGCCATCCATAAATTCTTCAACGACGAGGGCTTCGTTTACGTCAATACCCCCCTTATCACCGTTTCCGACTGCGAAGGTGCAGGCGAAATGTTCCGCGTGACCGCGCTCGATATGGACAACCCCCCCAGAACCGAGGACGGCAAGGTCGATTTCTCCCAGGACTTCTTCGGCAAGGCGGCAAACCTCACCGTTTCGGGTCAGCTCCAGGGCGAGACCTTTGCACAGGCATTCGCTAAAATCTACACCTTTGGTCCGACCTTCCGTGCAGAACGCTCCAACACACAGCGCCATGCCGCAGAATTTTGGATGATCGAGCCCGAGATCGCATTCGCTGACCTCAACGACTACATGGACCTTGCGGAAGCGATGACGAAATCCGTTGTGGCGCACGTTCTCGAAACCTGCCCCTACGAGCTTGAATTTTTCAATAAGTTTATCGATAACACCGTTTTGGAACGCTTGCATAATATAGTATCGAGCGACTTTGCGCGCGTCAGCTACACAGATGCCATCAAGATCCTCGAGGAAAGCGGCAAGGAATTTGAATATAAGCCCTACTGGGGTTGCGATATGCAGACAGAGCACGAGCGCTACCTCTGCGAGCAGGTATTCAAGAAGCCCGTATTCGTTACGGACTATCCCAAGGAGATCAAATCCTTCTATATGCGTCTGAATGACGACGGCAAGACCGTTGCGGCGGCAGATATGCTCGTTCCCGGCGTCGGTGAGCTCATCGGCGGTAGCCAGCGTGAAGAACGCCTCGATATGCTCGAAGCGGCATACAAGCGCTGCGGTCTGAACAAAGAAGATTACTGGTGGTATACCGAGCTCCGCAAATACGGTACCACACATCACGCCGGCTTTGGTCTCGGCTTTGAAAGACTTATCATGTATATCACAGGTGTTTCCAACATCCGCGACGTAGAAGCCTTCCCGAGAACGACAGGCAACGCAGACATTTAAGATTCGGAAAGGTATAGACACAGAAACCATGGCAAACACAGCAAATACTCTCACCGAGCTTCAAGCACAGTATGAAGCCGTTCTCAAGCAAAATCTCAAGCTCGATATGTCCAGAGGTAAGCCCTGCACAGAGCAGCTCGGACTTTCCGATGAACTTCTTTTCGCCCTCAAGAGCAAGGACGACTGCAAGACCGAAGCGGGCTTTGATATCCGAAACTACGGTCTGCCCGATGGTGTTCCCGAGCTGGCAAAGCTTTTCGCAGAGCTTCTCGGCGTTCCCGCGGATAACATCATTCTCGGCGGTAACTCCAGCCTCAATATGATGTACGATACCGTATGCCGCGCGATCCTCTTTGGCACGTACGGCAACTGCCTGCCTTGGAAGGATCAGGGCAAGGTCAAATTCATCTGCCCCGTCCCCGGCTATGACAGACACTTCTCCATTTGTCAGCGTTGCGGTATCGAAATGATCACCGTCGGCATGACAGGCGAAGGTCCCGATATGGACGCAGTCGAGGAACTGATCAAAGACCCCTCCGTCAAGGGTATGTGGTGCGTTCCGAAGTACTCCAACCCCACGGGCGAAACGTACAGCGAGGCGACCGTTCGCAGAATCGCAACGATGAAGCCCGCCGCGCCCGACTTCCGCGTATTTTGGGATATGGCGTACGCCATTCACGACCTTGACGATACCCCCGACGATCTCCCGAACATTTTCGAGATGATCAAGGGTACGGAAAACAAGAACCTCGTGTATGCATTCTTCTCCACCTCCAAGATCACCTATCCCGGTGCAGGTATTGCGCTGATGATCTCCAGCACGGATAACATCAAGCACGCAAAAGCCGATATCGCATTCCAGACCATCTCCCCCGATAAGATCAACCAGCTCCGCCATATGAAATACCTCCAGAACGCAGACAACGTCCGCGTTTTGATGAAAAAGCACGCGGATATCCTCAAGCCGAAATTCGATACCGTCGTCCGCATCTTTGGTGAAAAGCTCTCCGATATGGAAAACGTTCACTGGACGAATCCTCACGGCGGCTATTTCGTTTCTCTTGACGTCGTTCCCGGAACGGCAAGCCGTGTTTGCGAGCTTTGCAAAAACGCAGGTGTCGTTCTCACCCCCGCAGGCTCAACCTTCCCTTATAAGAACGACCCCGAGGATAAGAACCTGCGTATCGCGCCCTCTTATCCCACCGTGGAAGAGCTTGAAAAGGCAATGGAGGTCCTCTGCCTCTGCGTTAGGATCGCCGCCCTGGAAAAGGCTTGAACAAAAACAACCGATCAAAAAAGATCCATTGTATAAAGTCCATACGAACGCCTCCCCTGTGCAAGGGGAGGCAAAATTGATATATTTTTCGCCGTACATAACGGCAGAATGGAGTTTTTCAATTTGAAAATCACCGTACTTGCAGGCGGTTTCAGTCCCGAACGCGACGTTTCGCTCCTTTCGGGCTCGCTCATCGCCAATTCTCTTTGCAAAAGCGGGCATCACGTCGCGCTCGTTGACGTTTTTTTCCCGTACGAGGGCGTTCTCACAGATGACGCCTTCACCACAGACGGCAATTTTATGTATACCATTCCCAAAGACCCTCCCGACCTTGACGCGCTCCGTAAGAAAGTTCCCGGAACGGCACTCATCGGCGAAAGAGTGCTTGATCTTTGCGCTGTTTCAGACGTTGTTTTCTTAGCGCTCCACGGCGGTATGGGTGAGGACGGACGTATCCAAGCGATCCTTTCCTCGATGGGTATTCCCCATACGGGAAGTGATTTTTCCTCTTGCCTTTGCGCGATGGATAAATACCTTTCCAAGCTTCTTTTCCGCGCACACGGCGTTCCCACCGCGGATTTCGTCCTTACGAAAAACGGCGAAATGCCTCGCGCCGTATCTTATCCTTGCGTTGTCAAGCCCTGCTCCTGCGGTTCCTCCGTCGGGGTTTCCATTGTAAACGATGAAGCGGAGCTGAAAAACGCTTTGGATTTTGCCAAGCGATACGAAACGAAGATCCTCATCGAGGATATGATTTTCGGACGTGAATTTTCCGTTGGTATCCTGAACGGCAAAGCGCTCCCCGCCATCGAGATCCGTCCCAAGGACGGCTTTTATGATTACGAGCGCAAATATCAATCGGGTCTGACGGATGAGATCTGCCCCGCAGAGCTTTCCGAAGCAGACGCGAAGCGTCTTGCGGAAACTGCACTCAAGGCGCACAGAGCCTTGAATCTCGGCAGTTACAGCCGTATCGACTTCATTCGTGAAGAAAAAACGGGAAGATTCATGTGCTTGGAAGCCAACACCCTCCCCGGCATGACCCCCATGAGCCTTCTTCCGCAGGAAGCGGCGGCGGCAGGCATCAGCTATGACGAGCTTTGTCTGACGATCGCCATGTCGGCGATTTCATCAAAATAAACTTCTGCGCGTCATACTGAGCGAAGTCGAATGTATCTCGCGCAGTTCCATAAATCTCAAAATGAAAGGAAGTTTCCCAAAAATGAAGACCATTATCGGTATTGATGTCGGCGGAAGCACAACTAAGATCGTTGGCTTTCGTGATAACGCCATGATCGAGCCGCAGTTTGTCAAAGCGACCGACCCCGTGACTTCTCTGTACGGTGCATTTGGTAAGTTCACCGTGGAAAACGGCATTGAGCTTTCAGATATAGACAAAATCAAACTGACAGGCGTAGGCTCCTCCTACGTGACCAAACCGCTTTACGGGCTTGCTTGTGAACGTGCCGCAGAATTTGAATGTGTTGGACGCGGCGGTATCTATCTTTCGGGGCTTGACGAAGCCATCGTGGTCAGCATGGGTACGGGTACTTCCATCATTCATGCTTCCAAGGACGGCAACGTACATTATTTTGGCGGTACGGGTGTCGGCGGCGGTACGGTCGTCGGACTTTCCCGCCGTATGCTCGGTATGGATAGCATCTCTCACATCGTCGAGATCGCAAAGGACGGCTGTCTGGATAACGTCGACCTGCGTATCAAGGATATGTATGATAAAAAATCGTCCATTTCTCTTGCGGAAAACATGACCGCCGCAAACTTCGGTAAGCTTTCCGATATGGCATCTCCCGGAGATATTGCGCTCGCCATTCTCAATATGGCGTTTGAGACCGCAGGTATGCTCGCCATCTTTGCCGCAAGAAGTAAAAATCTCAAGGATATCGTTCTGACGGGCAATCTTACCTCGATCCCGCAGGCAAAAACGATCTTTGCTGACCTTGAAAAGCTTTTCGACGTGCATTTCCTCATTCCCGAGCACGCACAATTTGCCTGTGCCATCGGCGCCGCCCTCGCTTAAACCCCACCGGGCGACATTGCCGCCCACCTCCCCACTTGCATTTGGGGAGGATACGGACGCTTCGATTCTCGAAGCGTCCTTTTTGTTGGCGCTCCGAATGAAAAAGTGTAAGATTTTGCATGTTACAACGCCGTAGTGGGTTGTTTCATCTAAAAGTTGACATCTCGTGAGGCTCCCACTCCGTTCGAGAACCCCAAAACGCAACAGCGTTTTGAGGACCCCTCATAAGAGCTGTCAGCGTAAGCTGACTGAGAGGGCAAAACTGATAAAGATAAAGCCCTCTCCGTCGCGCTTTGCGCGCCACCTCTCCCGGAGTGGGAGCCTTAAAAAAGTAAAGTTTTAGCATTAACATAGTAGTAGGGGCGATTCATAAAGTCGCCCGCAATCATAAATAAGGCGGGATGCTCACATCCCGCCTTATGTCATATTTGGGTTTTATGAAAAATCACTCTGCTTTTTCAATGGGAATCCAAAGCTCAAGATAGCGTTCCTTGTTTTTCGGCTTACGAAACCAATGATAGACCACGATTTCGGGCGCATCTGCAAGTCGGTATCCCGAGGTCGGAAGCCATTGACTTGCGATCTGTTTTCTGAGGTCAAGGTGTTCCATCGAGGGATACGGACAGCGTTCCGTTTCAAAAACGGCATAGGTCTGCTTGGGAACACGAATATTTTCAAAATATTTTGCAAAATCTGCTTCGAGATATCCATTTTTGCCGAGATTTTCTCGCATATCCTTGGGGAGCAGTTGTGCAATGTAAAAGTCATAGCCGTCATCGCCAATGTTACCAACAAGCGTATATTCGGTTTCGATCTGTCCCGTCATACCGCGCAGGATATACTGAAGTCCGCGCGTTTCGATAAACATATCGATTTCCTGCTGACTTCGTTCACTTGGAACTCCCTCAAAATGGCGTTTATAGCCTGTAAAGATACGTTCTTCTTTTTCTTCAATTCTGTAATTCATCGTTTGTCCGCCTTTCAAAGAAATTTTGATAGACAAGCGAGAAAAGGATTTCAGCATCTTACCGTCGCGGCGCGCTTCGGACGGCGTGATACCATGGAATTTGGAAAATGCTTTTGCAAAACTATCGGGGCTGTCATAGCCGTATTTGAGCGCAATATCGATAACCTTTTCTTTTCCGTGGGCAAGCTCTGCGCCGGCTAAGGATAAGCGTCTTTGACGGATATATTCGCCAAGCGTATATCCGCAAAGCAGGCTGAATACCCGTTGAAAATGATAAGAAGAAGAATAGCTTATCTTTGCTATCTCTTCATAATCGATTTTTTCCGTGATATGCAATTCAATATAATCAAGCGCCTTTTGAAATCCCACGATCCAATCCATCTCCATCTCTCCTCTGTCTGTGCTTCTATTTTATCAAAAGACGGTATGAAAATCCCGATTTTTTATGCTCTCCTGTATCGGACTTAGAAAAAACACGGATATTCCGCAGAGATCGGCTCGCAAATAAATTTCTGCATATCGTCGGGGAGCGCGTCAAAGGCTGTTTTCGCCGCCTTTTCATCGGCAAAAACACCGAACACGGAAGCACCGCTACCGCTCATGCGTGCGCCGATGGCACCAAGCGAAAGCATCGTTTTCACAAGGGCGGTCGAACCTGTTTCCTCGGGGGTGATCAGCTCGAATTTATTATACATTTTCGCAGAGATTTCAGAAAGATCGCCGTTTTTCATCGCCAAAAGGAAATCCGAAAAGGAAACGTCCGCGCCGCTCGGAAGCGCATCGATTCTGCGATAAGCTTCTGCCGTACTGACCTTACCACCCTTAGGCATGGCAACGACGAGCGTACATTTCGGCATCGATTCGATGGGATGCATGATCTCTCCGATACCCTCGGCTGTGGACGTGCCCTTTTGAATACAAAACGGGATATCCGCGCCGACCTTAACGCCGATCTTGCACATATCATCGATAGAAAGTCCCGTATCATACAAGCGGTCAAGCGCAAGGATCGCCGCCGCCGCATCCGCAGAACCGCCGCCAAGCCCCGCCTCCGTGGGGATAATTTTTTGAATGGTGAAAAAAACGTCGTAATGCTCCATACCGACGGCTTCAAAAAAGCGTTCCGCCGCGCGATAAACGAGATTACCCTCTCCGTCGGGAATCGGAAGTCCATGACATTCCAGCGTGATATGCTTGCCATCAGCACATTCGTTTTTTCTGACGTCCAAACGGTCAAAAAGGCTGATGGATTGCATCACAGATTCGATATCATGATAGCCATTCGGTCGTTTTCCTGCTACGTTGAGATAAAGATTGATTTTTGCGGGCGCAAGAATCGAAAGTTTTGTCATATGTAATCTCCTTTTTGATGTTTAGAGTCTGCTTGCGATTTTGATGATGAAATTTTTCTTGATTTCGATTGCTCCAAACGGACAAAGCTCCTGACAGCAATAGCAGCGGATACAATTTGCATGGCGTACCTTGGCAATTTTTTTGCCATGCTTTTGGATAAGCTCGATGGTATGCTGAGGACAAGATGCGACACATTCTCCGCAACCCTTGCATATATCGGGAACGGCTTTCGGACGGGGCATGAAAAATCTGCCCCATTTTCCGCTGGAAAAGAAAGAAAGTGTGGAAGTCGCGCGATTTTCCGCTGTTTCCGGCTCTTTGAAATCGGAAATGCAAAGCGGTCTTATATCATCGCCAAGGAGTGTAACGTCCGAAATATCCGCGGGGCAAAGTCCGCGGCTTACGGCTTCTCTGACGATGGGAACGGTATTTTCAAAGCCAAGCAAGGTTTCGCCCACGATATCGGAAGCGAAAGGATTCGCGCTCATGAGAAGCGCACCGATCTTTCGGGGTGTTCCTGCGGTCGGACCATCGCCCTCCATGCCGATAATGGCATCGGTGATGGCGATGATCTCCTTTTGCTCGTAAAGCATTTGGCAAAGATCGCAGATCATACTGCCGAAATCCTTATAATCGGGGAAAGTCGCGTGCATTTCAAACTTTTCGACACCGGGAATCACGCCGAAAAAGTTCTTGATGGCGGCGCTCATTTTGGTGAGTCCATGACTTTTGAGCTTGCAAAGGTCGATGACGACGTCCGCCTCCGCAATCGGGCGAATGACATGAAAGGTCTTGACGGTCTTTCCGTTCGGGAAAGGCACGAAGACCGCTTCCGTATCATAACTCAGCTCCACGTGATGACGCTCCGCGACCTCAGCGATACCGCACATACGGTAAACGCCCTCCAGCCGTTGACGGTTAAAAAGTCCGCCGGGACTTTCCGCGATGATGGGCGAAACGCCCCTTTCCCCAAGAACGGTCAGAAGCGCCGAAAGTACGACGGGATGGGTCGTGGCGGCGGCATCGGGGGCTTTTTTCATGACGAGATTGGGCTTGATGACGACCTTTTTCTTTTCAAAAAAGGCGTTGTCATATCCGAGGGTGTTCATTTGCTCACGGAGGATCTCCGTGATTTTTTGTTCATCGTAGGTATCGATGGAACGAACAGAAACGGGAGCGTTTGTTTTCATGTTTTTATTTATCCTTAATTTTTTTGTTTTTCTATTGCAATATATTGGACAGCAACAAAGCGCCGTTTGATACGCACTTTTTTCACTGAGCGCGAGCACACCTGAGCTAAATCCATTTTGCCGACATGAATTACGCGACCTTGGATCATCGCCGCGCTACAACCGCGTTCTTTGAGGCGGATAATAGCCGATAGGAGAACGCGAAAGCAAGCCTTCAAAATTGATAAGCGATAAACCTGCAAGGTTTTTGCTTCTTTTTTGCAACTTTTTTCTTTCAAAAAGAAAAAAGTTCATTTACATTGTATCATGGAAAAATTAAAAAATAAAGGTATTTTGAAAAAATTATATCTTCCCTTTCCGAAAAGCCACCGTCATGGCAAGAGAAAGCAAAAAACAGATGAAAAACCAAATGAGAGAAAATTCCAAGCAGATCTGTCCGAGCAAGTTGAATCGGGAAGCGGAATAATCCCAAACGTCAAGACGCAAAATACGATTGACGAGCAATCCGACGAAAAATTCCGTAACCACGACGAAAGCCGTACAAAGCAAGCATCGGAAAACGAGAGGCGTATTTCTCAGCCTGCGGTTCAAAAACAAAATGACCGTAAAGCAAAAGCCGCCTGTCAGGATCATGGAAGAATGTGTATATCCGCGCCATAAAACCTCCAAAAATCCATATCCGATACCGCCCGTCAGCATGGAGATCAAAATTTGATTCCACACCGACCATCTGCGTTTTTTCCCGAGAAGGAGGGGCTTCAAGTAAGCTCGTCCTTTTGGGCGCGGCGTTTTGCTTCGGTCTTGAGATATTCCATCGCTTCGGAAAGTCCGCCAAGCTCGTCGATTAGCCCCAAACTGACGGCTTCGTTGCCGTCGATGATAGCGCCAACGTCGGTTGCCAGCTCGTCGGTGCGATAGGTGAGCGCTTCCAAGGCGCGCATGGGGATCTTGGAATGGGTCACGATAAAATGCGTGATGCGGTTCTGCATCTTTTCAAGTCCGCGAAATGCCTGCGGCACGCCGAGGATCGTTCCCGTCGTACGAACGGGATGAATGGTCATCGTCGCGCTTGGTACGATGAATGAACGGTCACACGCAACGGCGATCGGGATACCGATGGAATGACCACCGCCGATGACGATGGACGCGGTCGGCTTTCGCATAGAAGAGAGCATTTCCGCGATCGCAAGTCCCGCCTCCACGTCACCGCCCACGGTATTGATGATGACGAGCAGACCGTTTACGGAAGGATTTTCCTCGATCGCCGCAAGGAGCGGCAAGATATGCTCGTATTTGGTCGTTTTCTGATTTTCAGCCGCCAAATAATGCCCCTCGATCTGCCCGATGACGGTGATACAGGAAAGCGCGACACCATCATTTTCGGTGAGCGTCGTACCGAATTTTTCAATGCTTTCGGCTTTGGTTTTTTCATCGGTTTTGACCAAATTTTCAGACTCGTTTTCGTTTTTTATCCAATTCATGGTAATTAAACTCCTTTTCTTTTGGATTTTTCTCAATATCTTATATTTTTTGCAAAAAAATTCGCGTCTAATCATTTACAACTGCAAAAAAATCATTTATAATAATATTGATAAGGTATAAAGAATTTCTCTCCCCATGAAAGCGTTGCTTTTGTCGGAATGTCCCCTGCGGTCGCCCGCAAAATACGATTTCAAACCGAGCGAGAAATATCTTACCAAAATCAGACAGTGATCCTGTCGAAAGGAGATTTCAGATTATGGAAAATAAGATTCTTGTTGAAACATCCGCAAGACACATTCATCTTTCGGATGAACACATTGCGATTCTTTTCGGTGAAGGTCATCAGCTTACCGTAAAGAAGGCGCTCAGCCAGCCCGGTCAGTTCGCTTGCGAAGAAAAAGTAACCGTAAAGGGTGAAAAGGGCGAACTCAAAATGTCTGTTCTCGGTCCTGCAAGAAAAGCTTCTCAGGTTGAAGTTTCTCTCACAGATGCAAGATCCATCGGCGTAAAGGCTCCTATCCGTGAATCCGGCGATATCGCAGGCTCCGGCGCTTGCACACTCGTTGGTCCTTGCGGCACAGTTGAGCTTGCAGAAGGCGTTATCGCAGCACAAAGACACATCCACCTCACACCCGAAGCTGCAAATGACCTCGGCGTTGCTGATAAGGACGTTGTTAAGGTTCAGCTCGATACTGCTCGTCCTCTTATTTTTGATGGCGTTGTCGTTCGCGTTTCCGATAAATTCGCGCCTGCAATGCACATCGATACCGACGAATCCAACGCAGCAGGTGCTGCCGGCGTCGTTTACGGTAAGATCGTAAAATAAGCGGGCAATGCCCGCCGGAGGTTGCTTGACTATCTCAGGTCGATTTGAGCAATTTCCTATGATATGAAAAAGGACAAGTACATAAACGGAAATTCTGAATTTCCATTTATGAATCCCTTACCGCGATCGCGGTAAAAAAATTCCAAGAAAACAAAAAAATCTAAATATGCAAAGGAGAATCACACCCATGGCAGATCTCGTTTATTCCCATGAAGTTGAATCCATGTGTTGCGTAGCAAAGGGTCCCAACCACGGTCCCGCTCCGCTTCCCGAAGAAGGTAAATGGGTTCAGGCAAAACAAATCACCGATATTTCCGGTTACACACACGGTATCGGTTGGTGCGCACCTCAGCAGGGCGCGTGCAAGCTTTCTCTTAACGTAAAAGACGGCGTTATCGAAGAAGCTCTCGTTGAAACCATCGGTTGCTCCGGTATGACACATTCTGCGGCTATGGCAGCAGAAATTCTTCCCGGCAAGACCATTCTCGAAGCTCTCAACACTGACCTTGTTTGCGACGCAATCAACACAGCAATGAGAGAACTTTTCCTCCAGATCGTTTACGGTCGTACACAGTCTGCTTTCTCTGAAGGCGGTCTTGTTATCGGCGCAGGTATGGAAGACCTTGGTAAGGGTGCTCGTTCCATGGTTGGTACCATGTACGGTACAAAGGCTAAGGGCGTACGTTACCTCGAAATGACCGAAGGCTACTGCACAAGAATGGCTCTCGATAAAGATGATCAGGTTATCGGTTACGAATTTGTATCCCTTGGCAAGATGACCGACTTCATCAAGAAGGGTATGGAACCCAACGAAGCATACGAAAAATCCAAAGGCACATACGGCAGATTTGCGGATGCTGCTCGTTATATCGACCCGAGAAAGCAGTAAGGAGGTAACAGAATATGGCATTGTTTGAAGGTTACGAGAGAAGAGTTAATAAAATTAACGCTGTTCTCGCTGAATATGGTATCAATTCTATTGAAGAATGCAAGGAAATCACCCTTGCCGCAGGTATCGACTGCGATAAAATCGTTAGAGAAACACAGCCTATCTGCTTTGAAAACGCTATCTGGGCTTACACCGTAGGCGCTGCTATCGCTCTCAAAAAAGGCTGCACAAAAGCTGCTGACGCTGCTGCCGCTATCGGTATCGGTCTTCAGGCTTTCTGTATCCCCGGCTCCGTTGCTGAAAACCGTAAGGTAGGTCTTGGCCACGGTAATCTCGGTAAGATGCTCCTTTCCGAAGAAACAGAATGCTTCTGCTTCCTCGCAGGTCACGAATCCTTCGCTGCTGCGGAAGGCGCGATCAAGATCGCTCTCAACGCAAACAAGGTTCGTGTAAAACCCCTCCGCGTTATCCTCAACGGTCTTGGCAAGGATGCCGCTATGATCATCTCCAGAATCAACGGCTTCACCTATGTTCAGACTGCTTTTGATAACAATACAGAAGAAGTTTCCGTTGTTAAGGAAACACCTTACTCCGATGGTCCTCGCGCAAACGTTAAGTGCTATGGCGCTGATAACGTTCCCGAAGGCGTTGCTATCATGAAGCTTGAAAACGTTGGCGTTTCCATCACAGGTAACTCCACCAACCCGACAAGATTCCAGCACCCCGTTGCAGGTACCTACAAGAAATGGTGCAACGAAAACGGCGTGAACTACTTCTCCGTTGCTTCCGGCGGCGGTACAGGCCGTACACTCCACCCCGATAACATGGCTGCTGGTCCTTCCTCTTACGGTATGACCGATACCATGGGCCGTATGCATTCCGACGCGCAGTTCGCTGGTTCTTCCTCCGTTCCTGCTCACGTAGAAATGATGGGTCTTATCGGCGCTGGTAACAACCCCATGGTTGGTATGACTGTTGCTGTTGCGGTTGCGATCGAAGAATCCGCTAAATAATTAAAATATCGGCTTTTTGCTAAATTTTAAGACTCCCGAACCGAGGTTTGGGAGTCTTTTTTATCGTTTTCATAGAAAGATAACATCAACTATTTTGGATTTTTGAAAATCTATTGACAAAATGTGTTGTACGCGATATAATATAAACAGAATTGAGAAATCAAGGTCTTTTATCCGTACACAGCGGAAAAGAAAAACCTCGGAGTGCCAGCTCCGAGGTTTTTCTGTCTTTATCATCATTTAACGATTCTTACGAATACGTTCTATGATGCGGTCAAGCAATTTGCAAAAATAATGCCCTGCAATGCGACCCAAGACTGCTGTAAGTATTTGAGAAATCCAGGTCTCCAACCGTAGTCACCTCCTTTCGGTTGAAAAGGGAGACCACAGCGTATATATTCTACCAAATCGTGATAAGAAATGCAATATATCCATCAACGTTTTTCCTAATATTTCATAAATATTTTTCATAAAAACTTCAAAAAATGTTGTGCCCCAAATCGCGCATATAGCACAATTTGGGGCATTTTACCATGTCAAAGGATTTTATATCATAATCAATATATTTTTGTTGGGAAAGCATCGAGTATTTCTTGAATACTCGAAAGTGTATCTATATACTCTTGAAGAATCACCTTATATTTTGCCATTGCATGTTCATATGCATCGGAATCATAAGAAGAAGTTTCTCTTTCGTTGATAATATCGTCTACCATGCCTGCGAATGCTTTATACATATTAGCACATTCGACCATACCTTTTCCGGATT
The DNA here is from genome assembly GCA_017937845.1 of Clostridia bacterium. GTDB lineage: Bacteria > Bacillota > Clostridia > Oscillospirales > CAG-272 > QALR01. Next base: position 17,282 of record JAGBCV010000009.1, read on the forward strand.
TTCCCTTATAATAATTGTATGCAGTATTGGCAACATTATAAGCCTTTTGATAATAGGAAATAGTAATGTTCCAAGAAACACCCCTATATTCTGCTCCCATATTCATATATTCCAACATTTCGTCAAAATATTCATCTGCTTTCAGATAATAGTTGTTCCAATTGATATATTTTTCTAAATTTAGCGCTTGAGAAACAAATTTGTTTGCGTTGGTATAATGATTTTCAATAGGCAATGCAGATAAAATTTTTTGATAGATATGTAATTCTTTGATAACTTTTTCATCAACCAATTTATATTTGGTTAAAACCCATGTGTCTGTATTGAGATACCGATTTAATTTTATCGTTAAGGCTTTTATAATTTTTTCTGTATCTGCTGTATTTAAGTCATTTTTTGTATTTTTACAAAGTTGTAAAGCATCATTTAACTCATTTGCTTCTATACACATGACGATTTTTTCCGCATTTGTTGGACCGATTGGTTGTGTTTCAACTGCTACTGTCGTAGTATATTCGGTTGTGGTTTGTGTTGTTGTTATACGTTCAGATGTAGTGTGTGTAGTCGTATTTTCCGTTATAGCAGACGAAATTTGACAAGATGTTAAAGTGAGTATGAATACAAGCCCCATCATAATAAATAATTTTTTCATTTGAATACCTCTCTTTTTTTGATTTGGGAATTATTTTCCCTATATACTTTAATTATATATCCTTAAATTCCATTTGTCAAGGCAAATACATCTTTTTATTCCTTATAAAGTTATATTTGTGGAGTTATAATATATAAAATAAAGGAGGTATGAATATGGATTACGTTGAATTTTTTTATAAGCGATTGACAGAATTAAGAATCCAAAAGGGCGTATCTGCGAGAGATATGAGTTTGTCCTTAGGACAAAGCGAAAGTTATATCAACAAAATTGAAAATAAGAGAACCTTGCCCTCTTTTACGGGCTTTATCTATATTTGTGAATACCTCAATATTACACCGCAAGAATTTTTTAATGATAATGCATCTTCTCCGCAAAAAACAAAAGAACTCATATACGAATTGGAAAAATTGCCCCCAAAATATGCTGATCATATTCTGCAAATCGTAAAAGATTTGAATATGAAATAAAAAACTCATATTTTTCCCCGATTTCTCCGTTTACGTTGCAAATACCGTATCAAATGATGATAAAAATCCTCTGCGACCTCGGAAATGGCGGCGTTTTCATAAAGTGTAATGGTCAGCTTTCTCGCGCAAACGGGTGAAGAAATGGGCAATAATACGGTATCGGATGCGGAGATCTTACCCCATGAATATTCCGGCCAAAAGCCAACGCCTGCGCCCGCGCCGATGATATTTTGTACAGCGATGGGGGAATCCGATTCAAAAGACGGCTTTAACCGAAAGCCTGCCAAGGCGCAAAACGTATCACAGATCGAACGAAACGGACGAGAACCCGCAAGGCTGACAAATTCTTCATTTTGTACGGCAGAAAGCTCAATGGAAGCCAGTGTTGCATATGGAGAATGTTTCGGTACGGCAAGATAGATTTTTTCTTCCATTTCGCATTGTTTTCGTATAACTTGCGTATTTTTTCCCATGAAATTGCCTGTCATAACGGAAATATCACAATTTGCATCTGCTTCATTTTGAATGAGTTCAAAAATGATATGCGGATGCGATTTTTTATAAGAAATGATGGCGTTGGTAACGGCAGTGGAAGCGGCAAGGACATTCAAGCGAACGGTATGTTTTTTCTGAGTTTGTAGGCTTTTTAATTCTTCGGGAATACGATCGAGCTGAGGGAAAATACCGTCCAATTTGATTTTCAGATATTCTCCAAACGGTGTCAGTACGATATTTCGTCCTTTTTTCATAAAAAGCGGAACACCAAGCTCATCTTCCAAGGCTTTGATGGTTTTTGTGAGCGCAGGTTGTGCGATATGCATTTCCTCTGCGGCGCGTGTCATATGCTCATATTTGGCTACGATATAAAAATATCGCAATTTATTCAGCTCCATAAAATTCTCCGATCGATAACGTATCGTTATAGATTTTATAACAATTATATATTTTACAAATCGCTTTGTCAAGTGTATAATAGCATTGTAAAATAAAAATTCAAAGGAGAATTTTGATCATGGTAGGTATTTTTGAAAGCTTGATGCTCATTTGTTTTGGTATTTCGTGGCCCATTTCCGTTTGGAAAAGCTATACGTCCCGTTCCACGAAAGGAAAAAGCGTGATTTTCACGAGTGCCATTATTCTTGGTTATATTGCCGGTATTTGCGGTAAGATCGCAGGCGGTAATATCAATTACGTCTTGGCGCTTTATATTTTGAATCTTTGCTTTGTCAGTGTGGATTTTGCGCTGTATTTCATCAATAAAAAGAGAGAAATCAAACATTCTATATGTTAAAATAATGCAAGCATGGCGGGATGCCCACATCCCGCCGAAAACATTTGGTTTCTTATCCTTTGGCGGTCTATGGGTAAAGCCGCCCTACATGATATCTTTCTTCCCCATACAACAAAAAGCCATACGCGATGAATATTTCATCGCGTGTGGCTTTTATTTTGAAGATTCAACCTTTTCTTCTGCCAAGCGCAACCAAGGTATCGATGGCGTCCTTGGGATTGTTGACGGTTACCAGCTTCGCGCCGTATCGAATAGCGGTTTCCAGCTGTGCAGCTTGAGAAGCCGTCCAACCGAGCCAAGGCTCAATGCCTTTTTCAATCAGATAATCAAATTTACGTTTCGTCAGCTTGCCGCAAATGCAAGCGCAATACAGATATTCCGCGGGATCGATGCTCACGTTCTTCATTGCATCATACGGGTAAAAGCCATGGAGCATATAGGTCTTGCCGTATTTTTTATAGATATATTCCAGCACCCAAGCGTCAAAGCTATTCAAAACCGTACGTTCACGCATATTGTATTTTTCAACACAAGCGATGATATCTTCAATACAGCGCGCGCATCGTTCTGCATTTTCTTCGCTGTAATATTCCTTGATCTCAATATTGATCATCATATTTTGCGTGGAGACCCATTCCATCAGCTCATAAAAGGTCGGGACCTTTTCGGGGTGAAATTCATCGCCTGCATTGAGTGCTGAAATCTCAGAAAGGGTCAGATCTGAGATCATACCGTTTCCATTGGTCGTGCGATATACGTTGGGGTCGTGCATGATGATCAGATTTTCGTCCTTCGTCATATGCACGTCAAATTCGATCATATCCGCGCCTGCGTCTGCCGCCGCCTTGAATGCGGTCATCGTATTTTCATAAAAATGATAAGAATCGCCTCTGTGTGCGGCGACCGTCAAATCTCCTACGTGTGCGAGCTTCATGATTTGCCTCCTGCCATATTGTTCATATTATCAAATGAAAAATCGCTTTTTCGTCTATTATTATACATAAATAGAAAGGACTTGTCAATATTGAGTTTTGGGCAAAAGGAGGAAGTGGCAAGCCATCGTTAGCGTTGACTCTCCGCTTGCAAAATACCGTCATTCATTTTGAGTATCACGTCAGCCCTTTCCGCGACCTCCGCAGCGTGGGTGATGATGATGACGCATTTATCGTACCGATGCGCCAAATCGACGAGGATACCGACGACGTTCATACTGTTTTCGTTGTCAAGATTGCCCGTCGGTTCATCGGCAAGAATGATCTCGGGGTCTGTCGCGATCGCGCGGGCAATGGCGATCCTCTGCTGTTCACCGCCCGAAAACTGCGTACTACGCTTCTTGAATTGTTCTTTTTGTATGCCGACGAGCGAAAGCATTTCTTCTGCGCGTTTGCGCCGATCGCCCTTATATTTGGCAAGCTCCAAAGAAAGCTCCACATTTTCAAGGGCGGTCAGCTGGGGGAGAAGATAATAGCTTTGAAAGATCATACCGATATGCTCGCGGCGGAACTTATCGCGGTCAAGTGCGGAAAAAGACGTTTCAAGGTAAGAGAGCTCTCCGTTTTTGGGTACGTCAAGCCCCGCCATCAGCGACATGAGCGTGGATTTTCCGCTTCCCGAGCGCCCCACGATGGCATAGACCTTTCCCGTTTCAAAGGAAGCCGTCGCTTCCTTGAGCGCATGAACAGCGCCCGCTTTTGTGATATAATCATAGGATAAATTTTTCAAATCTAAAATCGTCATTCGGTCTCCTCCTTGATATAAATTTCTCCGATACGCTTGAAATAATGCTCGTCATCCGTTATCGACAATTTTGCAAAAATCCGATAATAATCCTCAAGCGACATGATGACATCATTTCCCGAAACATATTCATTCGGCTTATATGTGCCTGTAATGGCAAAACTGATATCATGTAGATAAAACGCCTTTGATATCTCACTTGCATACATATCGTTATATATGCAATCACCGACGTTATATCGAAATACGAAAATGATCTCCTCATCTACGAAAGGAGAATCTTCGCTGACATAACAGCAAATGGCGTTCTCCGGAATATCATCATATAGGTCGGTGAGCTCAAAATACGACATATCGCTGATGCCGATGAAATCGAACGGCGCTCTATCTCTTTTGATTTTGGCTTCATATTCTTCTACCGGCTCCATCTCGGGATATTTGTATTGATTAAGTTCAGCAGTGGTTTGATAAAAATACAATCTTTGCTTGGAAACGCCGATCTCATTTTCTTGCAAGGTCTCTATTTTATGAAGAGCAATGGTATTTTCGGAAATATCCGCGTCCTTGGCAAAGAGCTGTATCTTCATATTTTTTTCAAGCGGCATCGTGATCTCAAAATCCTCAGCGGAATTGATCTCTTGTATCTCCTCGGAAACGGAAGCGCGCGCAAGCACGGTATCGTTGATAAAGCCGCAGACCTTACTTGCCGTGACTTGTCCGACCCCCAGCCCCAAAAGAACCGAGCATACAATGACGATGCAAAGCTCCAAAGCGATCATGCCGTGGATATGTATGCGTTTCATACCGAGAGAAGAAAGCAGAACGCGCTCCTTTGCTCTCGAATGACACAGATAGACCGTAAAGAAAATGAAGATACCAAGCCCGACGACGAAAACGATGCCCAAAACCAAAAGGGCGATCATATTAACGTTATTCAGCTCAGACACAAGCACGTCATAGGTGCTATTATTGAAAACGATATTGGCAGACTGAAAATCCACCTCTGCTGCGCTTGCAAAGCGGACGAAGGATTCAAAATCATCTCGGCTTTCCAAAACGAAATCCGCGCGGTCTACGGTGAAATCCTCCACGGTAGTATGATAGACGGAGGATACTTCTGCATAATCCATCTCCGCGATGGAAAGCGGAATATACGCGGGATATGCCGACCGATCGGAAACGGATTTCGAGCTTTCATAAATACCGACAACTGTCGTTGGCATATACAGATATCCGGGACTTCCTACGATTCGCCAATAACGGCGATAAATAACGTCGCCCACCTCGATATCATATGCATCCGCCACATACCAAGGTATCAAAATTTCTGCGATCTCACCCGAGTAGCCTTTTCTTGTAAAGATAGACCCCTCGCGTATGCGACATTCCCCCGAGAAGAAAGGATATACCAAAGCCAAATTTTCAACGCCGTAAATCTCGCAGGCGTAATCCTGAAACGTGACCTTTGGCACTTCGCCTTCTTTCTTGTCGATCATGCCATCGGTCAAGATCTTGCCTGTCGGGAGCGCAGCATTGGTAGCATATTCCGTATAATTAAAATCCGAAAGCGTGACGTTAAAGGCAGTGACCTTTTCATGCTCCAAGCATTTGAAGACCTCGCTCAGCGGAACTCCCTGTGGCACACGCTTGACAAGAGAAGCTACGAACATATAGTCCTCATGCAACGTATCCGAGGCGACCTCACAAGCATTCCAAACAAAAAACGATGCTGTCATTGCCACGATGATAAAAAAGATAATAAACGCATATAATAAGGTCCTCCAAGGAAATCTTACCAAATTTCGCAAAGCAAATTTGAATATCATGCTCCATCCTCCTTTTTTATTCTTTTCCGCCAACGTCATAAAGCGGATTGATACGGCTCGTATAGCCACGCATAACGATATACAAGATCACGGCAAGCAAAACGGTCGCCATCAAAGCAAATATCACGCTCGGGATCATATATTCAGAGAGAAGATATTGCGTGCTTCCCATGCTTTGGGAGATCATATTATGCTCCGTATTTTCAAAGAGATAAAAATCAGCGTCTTCCCCTCGGAATTGCGCGGAAATTTCCGCGGAATACAAATAATTCAGCAGTGGCTTTGCATACGTCAAAATCACGACTGCAAGCAAAGCGGAAGAGCCCATCAGCGCAAGGAGGATCAAAACGAAGATCTCAAAGAAGAAAGATCTCGTAACCGTTGCGCGTTTTTTGCCGAGTGCGATCAAGACCGCAAGCTCACGGTGACGCGCCTTCATATTGAAATAAACGGAAAGCACGAGAATGACAAATCCAACGGCGATGATACCCACCAGCACGTACGAAATGATGCTTGAAAGACGGGCAGAGGGAGAGGAGGCGGTATCCGATACGTATTCCGTTAATTGGATCGGCTTCAAAAATCCAATTTGATTGATCTCATGGGAAAGCGTATCGGTTTCCGCCATATCCGAGAGGTGGAAATAAAGTGCATCGGGAATGAGCCGAGGGTCATTCGCCAGATTATAATGTATATCCTCCATGCGGAAACGCTGATAAAGATTTTCCGCCTTGGAGATTTCCAGCACACTTGACATCGTAACGTATACGACGTTATGATTCAAATTCCACGGTTCTGTTACCGCGGCAGAATTATCGATAAGATGACGGTAAATACCGCCGATGACATATGTATATTCATAATCGCTAAGAGCTTCATCGCGGAAAAGTCCCGCATTCAAGCCGCTGATCAAGCGAAACATTTTCAAATCATTTTGATATAGTGAGGCAGTATTGAGCGTGATCGTATCTCCGAGAGAAAGCCCGTTCAGCTCTGCCAGCTCTTCGGAAATGACGATCATATTTTTTCCGTCTGCCGTATCCCGATCGGTGATCATAGAACCCGATACCAGTTCTAAATCTCCTCCATAAACCTCGGGCAAAATTCCCATGGAGGTGACGGCAACCACAGAAAAGCCTTTCAAATAGTGTGTTTTTCGGTCTTCGATCGCTTCTTCTCCCGAAAAGATGGTACGCATCATGGTGTCGTAGCCGATATATTGAAGATCACAAAGCATACCTGTAAATTCCTTGACGGCGGAAACCTTGGTAATCACGTCGGCATCCTCCGCAATGGTCAAAGCCGCTTCATAGTTGAGATATGGCTTCAAATCTTCTGTTGTTACGTGGACAGAGCCATCCAACGGACCATAAAAATGCTCACGGTTATCTTCGGAAAGAAGACGAATCAAAAATCCAAACATTGCTAAAAAGAATATAGCGAAAATAATCATAAAGCACAAAATACTTCTTAGTTTTAATCGAATGATATTACGTAATGCGTAACGCAAAATCTTCTCCCCCTTTCAATTTGTATGGATATCACTCCCAAATTTCAATCGTATACGGAAAATCCTTAAAAATTTCTTCCCAATCTCGATCCGCGGCAAGACACTCGGTATAATCATCACCGTCAAAGAGAGCATCCGATGTTCTATCTCTTCCGCAGTCGATATCTTGCTTTTCGCAATAGATTTGAAATTGAAATAACATCTGACATTCAGAGCACCCCTTGTAGAGTGTGTGATATAAATACCCATTTTCTGCATAGTGGGGATATCCTGATCCATCGTAATCAAGATCAAAAACCAACGTATGAGGCTCAAGATGTCCTTCGTAATTGCAATTTCCAAATTTACAGGCAGTTATATGATATAACTGTGATTCTTCGGGAGGTAAAACCTCCGACGCATCTTTATAAATGATCAAATGCTCACAAGATGCATTCGGAAAAAGATTTTCATTCTCCGCTCGAAATTCTTCACCGTAATTTGTCATATCCAAATGCGGTTCGTCCTGCTTAGCACAGCCGCAAAAAAGCAAACATAGCATCATCAGCCATGCTCCAAATACTTTCCATTTCATGAAATCACCTCCTACTCCTTGAATTATATATCAATCTCTGATTTCGATAATATACGGAAAATCCTTGAAAACTTCTTCCCAATCTCGGTCACCCGCCAAACATTCGGTATAATCATTGCCACCATGAGGATACTCTGTTGTAATATATCTTCCACAGTTGATATCTTGCTTTTCGCAATAGATTTGAATTTGAATCGGCATCTTGCATTCAACGCAATCCTTATAGTCCGTATGATACAAATATCCATTTTCAAAATATTTAGGAAATCCGAAACCATCGTAATCAACATCAAAAACCAACGTATGAGGCTCATAATGTTCTTCGTAATCACAATTCCCATACTTACAGGTACTTATATGATATAAGATTGCCTCGTCATATAGTAAAATTTTAGAAGCGTCCTTGGCAACTATCGAATGCTCACAAGATGCATTCGGAAAAAGATTTTCATTCTCTGCTCGAAATTCTTCACCGTAATTTGCCATATCCAAATGCGGTTCGTCCTGCTTAGCACAGCCGCAAAAAAGCAAACATAGCATCATCAGCCATGCTCCAAATACTTTCCACTTCATGAAATCACCTCTTTCAAGTTTGTATATTTTCTCCATTTACCTATTAAGACGCAAAAAAAGAGAAAATTGGACATATTTTTTTATAATTTTTTTGAAATTTTTTTGTAGGGGCAAATTTTTTGCAAAAAGTGCATAAAAAGAAAAGCTCCCTCTGGGAGCTGGCAGTAAAGCTGACTGAGGGAGAATGCATAAGCGAATAAATCCTCTAAATTCGAGGAAAAACAAAAAGCCCCGATGGCGTTTGCCATCGGGGCTTTCAGAATATCCATTAAAAACCAAATAAGAGAAGCATGAACATGTTCTATATGCGTTCTCAAACTTCTTAGTTAGAAGTTCAAGCCCTCGGTCTATTAGTATCGGTTAGCTGAACACATTACTGTGCTTACACCTCCGAC
>JAGBCV010000010.1 GCA_017937845.1 Clostridia bacterium
GGGTGATGAGGTGTTGTTGCGATTTTTAACACCTCATCCGTCTTTTGCTTCGCAAAATCCATCTTTCTCACTACGGTTCGGTCACGGCTCGGCTCTGACAGCCGTTCAGGCTGTCATTCACTATCTCGCCGTCGCTTTGCTACCCTCAAGGGGAAGGCTAATTTTTTCTTTCAAAAAGAAAAAAGTTGATAAAGAAAAGGCGGTCAAAGACCGCCTTAAAAAAATCATATCAAAGTACGTTTCTCGTGGTTTCGGTGCGTTTCGCAAGGATAGAACCGACGAAAGAAAGCACGATGGACACGATCGCAACCGATGCGACCACATACAAAACCATCATCCAACCTGCTTTTTCTGCAATCAAACCAAGTCCGTATGTACTGCAAACGCTGCCAACGTAGCAACAAGCATCAAGGAGCGCGGAGATACTGCCGACGTTGCCATACTGACGAACGCTGAACGGGATCACGCTGGTCGTCAGATTGATGATACAGCAGATCATGAGATACATGAGCGCAAAGCAAAGGATCGTAACGATCGTCAGCTTATACGGATACAGCGCGATGATGGTGATCAAAAGCGCGGAAGCGATCAAAAAGAAAAACGATTCGAGGCGCAAATGACCTTTGATCTTCTGATTGAGCTTTCTGACGAGCATCGCGCCGAAAAGGGAAATAACGGGCAAGATCATCGTCAAAACGATGGAAAGGGAATCGCGGACACCAAATTCCTCCTTGAGGATGGTGGGAAGCCACGTGACGACGCCGTCACGAATGAACGCGCAAAAGGCGGCGCAAACACAAGCGAAAACGAAAACAAGGGTGAAATAACGAGTGAAAAGATGGATCTTTTGTGTGTTTGCCACGCTTGCTACGGGGACGGGTTCATCGACCTCGATCGCGCCAAAGGAATGGAACGCGACCTCCGTATAGCGAACGCCTGCATACCAAAGAACGGCAACGCCGAGAAGAAGCGCAGATGCCACATAGAAAAGCATACGCCAAGTGATACCAAGCTCGGTAAAGAGTGCGGAAAGACCGTAACAAACGAGCGTACCGATGGCAAGCGTCATACAGTTCCAAACGATGGCGCGGCTGACGTCTGCCTTGGAAAGATATTTCGATTGAATATTCAGGATACTGCACCAGAGCGTGCTTTGCACAAGACCGTTGACGAGCCAAACGATCTGCATCGCAGGAATACTATCGAGAAGTCCGATGCCGAGGTTACAAAGACCCGAAATGGTCATGGAAAAAGCAACGACGTATTTGGGGTTATAATAACGGGACAAAAATGCGTTCAGGAGCTGACCTGCCGCATAGCTGAAAAAGAAGAAGGAGCTGACCATACCGCCTTCGTCCTTGGTGATACCGAAATCCGCAATGATGGAAACGAGATTCGCTTGATAACCAAGTCTGCCCACGTACGCCAAGGAATACGTCAAGCAACAAAGCAGAATGAGCATCGTCGCTCGCTTTCTGTCAAGAACTTTCATAATGTATAGATCCTTTCGGGTATTTTGAAATCAATTACCTTATATTCTATCATATTCAGAATCAAAAGTCAATAAAATTACGCGCTTGTTTTACAAAAAAGGAAAGATTTCTCTTGTTGTATCCGAAAAAATATGGTAAAATCATCATGATAAAGGAGAGGACCGCCATGTATACAGAAATCGAAAAACGAGTACAAAAAGAATTATTCGCTCTTGCCGATGAAGCCTATCGGGATTTTCAATCCCCTCTCGTCCCCAATATTGAAAAAGAACGTATCCTCGGTGTCCGCACGCCCATTTTGCGTAGATTTGCGGGCGATTTTGCCAAGACGGACGATGCGGCGGCGTTTTGCTCTGCGCTTCCGCACCGCTATTATGATGAAAATAATCTCCATGCGTTTTTGGTGGAAAAGATACTGGATATTGATGCTTTGGAGGCGGCGCTCGACCGCTTTCTTCCTTATGTGGATAACTGGGCGACGTGCGACTCGATGAACCCGAAAATTTTCGCCAAATATCCCGAAAAACGCCTCGTGATGGCGAAAAAATGGATCGCTTCCGACCATACTTATACCATTCGTTACGGCATGGGTATCCTCATGCGATATGATCTTGACGAAACCTTTACGCCCGACGTTCTGACGCTCATCACATCGGTCAGATCGGAGGAATACTACGTCAATATGATGCAGGCGTGGTTTTTTGCGACCGCGCTTGCCAAGCAATGGGATACGACACTTCCTTATCTCACAGAGAAAAGGCTTCCCGTTTGGGTACATAACAAAACGATACAAAAAGCCATCGAAAGCTATCGTATCACGGCAGAACAAAAGGATTTTTTAAGAACGCTGAAAATCAAATAGATTCTTCGGGCGATTCATGAATCGCTCTTACTCTGTAACACTACACAAAAGCTCTTTTTCGGGATTTTTGCATCAAATACATACAATTCTCGAAAAACGAGAGAGATTTTCGGTTTATGGGGTGGAAAATCCTCGCTCGGTATGCGAAAATAAAGACAGAAAAAGGGCAACGCCCAAGCATATCTGCGCCAAAGCCGGCTTGGCACAGATCTCAAAAACGCCGTATTACGGCAGGAGGTACTTATGGAAAAGAAAACGATCGGCGCATTTATCGCCGTCTTACGAAAAGCAAACGGTATGACCCAGCGTGAGCTTGCGGAAAAGCTCAACGTATCCGACAAAGCGGTCAGCAGATGGGAGCGCGACGAATGTGCGCCCGACCTTTCGCTGATCCCCGTGATCGCGGAGATCTTCAATATTACGACAGATGAGCTTCTCCGCGGAGAACGCAAAACACAAAACGCGGAGGAAGCCGAAGCTCCTGCGGAAGCATCTGTTTATATCCGCGAAAAAAGCAACAAGCAATTTCAAAATCTCTTACGCACGAAGTTCATGCGTCTGCGCGAGCGCAGTATGATCTCCTATGGTCTGATGTTCGTGGGATTTATCGTCGCGCTCATTTGCAATCTTGTTTTCAGTAAAGCCGTCCTCGGCTTCTTCCTTGGGCTTGTTTGTTACGCGGCGGCGCTCATTACGGAGATATGCTTCTTGCGCCGCGCAAAGCTCGACGAGGACGATGCTTTTGACTATGGAAAATGGCTGACCTATCAAAACGATATCGTACGCATCGGCGAAAGATCCTTTTTCGTCCTTTGGATGTTCCTCGGCGTTACGCTTCCGTTCCTCATTGCGATCGGTGTCAGCGGTGTCAACGCAGGACTTGAGTTTGGGGCATATCTTCTTCTCGCTTTGATCTTCGGCGTGATATTTTTGATCGTGGGCTATATGCTCCTTATGTTCATGGTCCAGCCGAGGCTCATGCAAGCGGGATTGCTCTTTTTGACCGACCCCGAAAAGGAAAATCACAAGGCAAAACGCAAGCTTCTGAAAAAGACCGCTCTTGCTTCGGGTATTTCCGCTCTTTGTCTGGTGCTTTGCGCGGCGTTTCTTTTGGAATCCATGACCGCTTTGTCTACGGTCTTTGCCGAGCGTATCCGTTTTGATGATTACGAATCCTATAAGGCATTTATGGAAACGCCTGCGGGGAGATTCGAGGATTGGGACGGTGGCTTTGAAATCAGCTATGAAGGCTTTGAAATCATCTATACTCAACCTGTTTCGCCTTCTGATGAAGAATGGGTCGATGAGGATTACACCTATTATCCGAAAGATACCGTAACCGACAAGGACGGCAACGTCCTTTGCGAATATGTCCGCCGAAACGAATCCGTTTGGGTAACGGAATATTCCTTTGATGAAAGCGCGGACGGTCTGCCCATCTTCGTTACCACACGCGAAGCACACCGTGCCGTTTCAAATGTCGTTGAATGTATCGCCATCGCGCTCGGTATCCTTGCCGCGGCGGACGTACTCCTTGCCATCGTGATCTATATCAAAAAAGCGAAAAAATATGCGTGATCGGGTGATGGGCGCATGAAAAGCAGAACAGGGCTTTGGCTCTGTTCTGCTTTTTGTAAAACGAAAACCACGCGATAGTCGCGTGGTTGAAAAGAGGTTAACCGATGAGGAAAAATCCTCCGATTGTGATATAATAAAAAAGACCTGCCAGTCAAAAATAAAAAACACAATCGGAGGATATATCTATGAA
>JAGBCV010000011.1 GCA_017937845.1 Clostridia bacterium
GTTGCTGCTAAATCGTAAAAATGGTCTTGAAAAATTTGTTGTATGATCGTCATATTACAATTATATCACAAAAGAAAAGCACCCTCAACCCCTCATGATTGAGGGGTAGGGGTGTTGATGTGGCGTTAGCCACTTTTTTATCAAGAGAAAACAAAGAAAAAGCAGACCGAGGTCTGCTTTTTCCAATATAAAAATTACTTATACATAGGACCGTAAGCTGCGCAAGCTCTGTAATCCTGACCTTCCTTATCCATGCCGAATGCATTCCAAGCGGCAGGACGGAATACGTCATCAAGAGGAACGTTGTGCATGCAAACGGGGATGCGGAGCATGGAGCACATGGTGATAAGGTCTGCACCGATGTGACCGTAGCTGATCGCGCCGTGGTTTGCGCCCCAGTTCTGCATAACTTCGTAAGCGGTCTTGAAGGGGCTGCCTTCCTTACCGTCGCAACGAGGAGCGAACCATGTGCAGGGCCATGTGGGGTTGGTACGTTCCATGAGTGTGTCGGAAACTTCATCAGGAAGCTTAACTGTCCAACCTTCAGCGATCTGAAGAACCGGACCAAGACCCTTAACGAGGTTCAAACGAATCATGGTTGCGGGCATTTCTGCGCGTGTGGTGTAGTGGCTGGAGAAGCCGCCGCCACGGAAGTTATCAAAGCCTGCTTCGCACCAAACGGTAGCGTCGGTCATCTTCTTGATATCTTCTTCGGTAACTTCCCACCATCTCTTCATGGTAGCGTTGCCGTTTTCGTCTGTGCATTCGCCGCAAGCGTCAAGACAAGCCGCACCGGAGTTGAGAAGGTGAATGATACCGTTGGATTCAGCAGCCTTGCCCTCGAGCTTATAGCCTGTTACACGTTCGGTTGCTTCGCCGGACCAGTATGTACGAACGTCAGCGAAGATCTGAGCGCGGTGTGTAAGCAAGCGCATCATGAGCATACCCATGCCGTTAAGAACATCGTTTTCGGTTGCAAGGGTGTAGGGTTCGCGTGCGCCTTCATAGTCGAAGCTGGAGGAGAGAAGTGCTTCGGGATAGTCGCAGTTCGGCCAATGGTCGGTCCACTGTCTCTGACCCTGGAAGCCGCCCGCAATGGCGTTATGACCAACCTTTTCTTCTTCAAATGCGTCGGGAAGATTCTTGTTGCCCGCCATGAGGTCCTTGATGATGCAGTACATCTTGACGGTAAATTCCCACTGCTTTTCTTTTTCTTCGGGTGTGAACTTGATGCGGCGTTCTTCACCGAGGAAGTTTACGGATTCGGGGTTGTCATCTCTGCCTTCCTTGCAGTGTTCCTTTGTCCAAGCGAGAGCCTTCTGGTAGTCTTCTTCGTTGTAGATGCCTTCTTCCATACGGCGAAGAATTTCAACTTCGTCAACGGATTCCACACGCATACCAAAGTAGCTTTCCATCATATCCTGATCCATGATGGAGCCTGCGATACCCATGCACTGAGAACCGATCTGGAGATAGGATTTGCCCTTCATGGTAGCAACCGCAACAGCGGCACGACCGAAGCGAAGGAGCTTTTCTTTTACGTCTTCGGGGATCTCGGTAACCTGATCGCGGTCCTGAACCTCATGACCGTAGATACCGAATGCGGGAAGACCCTTCTGTGCATGACCTGCGAGAACGGCTGCAAGGTAAACCGCGCCGGGACGTTCGGTGCCGTTAAAGCCCCAAACAGCTTTGATGGTGGTGGGATCCATGTCCATGGTTTCGGAACCGTAGCACCAGCAGGGTGTTACGGAAAGGGTAATGGATACGCCTTCTTTTTTGAATTTGTCTGCACAAGCGGCAGCTTCGGGAACACGACCGATAGATGTATCAGCCATAACGACCTTTACGTGTTCACCGTTGGAATAATAGAGATTATCTTCAAAGAGCTTTTTTGCTGCGTTTGCCATTGCCCAAACCTGAGCTTCGAGCGATTCACGGAGCATCATAGGACCACGGCGTCCGTCAACAACAGGGCGAATACCGATTACGGGATAATCGCCAATGTATCTGTTCTGTGCCATTGGTAAATTCCTCCAATAATAAAATATAGTATTTTGTGCGATCATAAATCGCCTTTTACATTTTTATTGTATCATACAACTACCAATAAATCAATGGGTTTTTCGTGAATTTTTACAAGTAGGATATGGATTTTTCTCTCTTGCACACAGCGCGATTTTATGATACAATAGAACTATATATCAAGTTTGAAAAGAAAGGTTCTGTTATTTATGAAAAATCCCGTTTACGCGAAAGCGGTCAAAACGCCTTATACGTTCGATGAATCTGTGAGATGGATACACGCAAAGGGCGTATCCAACTTCTCCTTGCAGATGTTCAGAAAGACCTTTACGCTCGATACGCTTCCCGAAAGAGCCATTCTGCTTGCCATGGCGGCAAATTACGCGGAGATCTTCATCAATGGAAAAGCGGCGGCTTCTCTTGCCGTTCGCTCGTACGTATTTGATAAAGCCTATGAGGTTTACGATATCACCCCCTATCTGAAAGCAGGCAAAAACGTCGTTGCCGTTCAGAATATCGATACGGGAGAGGATATCCGCGCAGGCTTTGCGCTTGAGATCAAGGCGGACGGAGCGCCCGTATGCGTCAGCGACGGCGATTTCGTTTACAAATGCGAGGAAGCTCTTGACGGCGGTATGAATTATCTCATTTCGGGCGGCGGAGAAGAAAAAGTCGATGCCGAAAAGCTGACCCATGGATATGCCGAAATCGATTTTGATGATTCCGTATGGGAAAAGGCAGAGGTGATCGGAAATGAGCTTCTCCATTTGCCGTATGAGCGTTTCCATCAGAGCATCACGGAGGGACAGACCGCGGACGTTTGTTATGCGAGATCGTTTGCGGCGGTCATGCGCGCCGATATGGCAAACGGATATATGCTCCGCTTTGCGCCCTCCAATACGGGCGTTACCTTGGCGATGACCAGGCTTACGCTCCAAGAGGACGCGGACGTGATGTTTATTACCCGCGGACTTCGTGCAGTCGCCATCGACGGCAAGGTGATGCCCTTTGACGAAACCGTTCGCATCGAAAAGGGCGAGCATTTCTGTATGTTTGCTTACGCTTGGACACCCGAGCTTTTTATTCGTACGGATGCGGTATTTGCGTTTTCTTCTCTTCTTGGCGATGAAAAACCGCTTGCTTCGTATCTTTTGAAAACACCGCCCATTCGTTATCCTTGGAATGAATACAAGGGCAGAAATGAAAATGACGATATCATTGACGCGATGCTTGCGGTCGTATCCTTTGATCTGATTTCGGACGATATCAAAGCCGAACTTGTTTCGATGGCTCTTGATACGCCCGACAGCGTGGGCTTTGCTATGAAAGCGCGCGACCACGTTGTGCCGAAAAACGGCTTTGCGGAAGCGCGTATCTATGAGGATAAGCGTATTCACGATTCCGATAAGGAAGTGATATTGGAAAATAAAGAATCCCTTTTCGGCGCAGATGCAAACGCCGTCATTCCCGCTCAGGAGGGGATCGTCAACTTTATTTTGGATTTCCGGACGGAGCAGGTCGGCAGGATCGCGTTTGAACTCGATGCGCCCAAGGGTACTGTTCTTGAAATCATGGCGTTTGAAATGATCACAGACGCGGGTATTAAATTCATGAACAACGGCTCTGTGATGCGCTATATCTGTAAAGAGGGCAAGCAGGAATACATCTGCCGCCGTCAGAGGGGCTTTCGTTATCTTTCCGTTTACGTATACGGCAATGCTTCTGACGTTACGATCAAGGATATCCATGTGATTGAAACAAGATATCCCGTGGAAAAAGGAGAATTTGTCTGCTCCGACGAAAGACTCAATACCATTTATCGAATGTCGACCCGCACCGCAGAGGTCTGTATGCTCGATATGTACTGCGATTGCCCCGGATATGAGCAGAACCCGTGGACGGGCGACGCAAGATGCACCGCGCAGGTCAATCTCTATAACTTTGGCGCGTATGATTTTGATACGCAATATCTGAAGGTCATTGCCAATTCCATTGAGGACGGCTTGTGGCTCAACCACCGCAGACGAAATCCACGTTATATCGATAAGCTTTATCTGCCTTGCGCGTGCTTCCCGACCTATCCCGAGGGCTGTATCCCCGTTTGGTCGATGATGTGGCTCTTGCAGATCGAGGACCATTACCGAGCAACGGGCGATAAAAAATTCCTTGCCGAGCTTTTCCCGTCCATCAAAGAAACCTTGCATCGCTTTGAGCGCATGACGGATGACCGCGGTCTTTTCGATATGCAGGGCGCATGGAATCTCATCGAATGGGCGAATAACGACCTTGATTTCTATGGAGAGGTTACGGCAAACAACGTCATGCTTTCGTATTGCTTCAAAAAATCCGCAGAGATGGCGGAAACGCTCGGTGAAAATGAGCTTGCCAAGGATTATCTTGCGAAAGCCGAAGCTTATAAAACGGCGGTCAATACGTACTGTTGGGATGCGGAAAAGCGCGCGTACGTCGATACGGTGCGCGATGAATATGCCTATAACCGTTATCTTGCGTATATGGCGGAGCGTTCCATGCCGACCGTTTCGTATGACGAATATCTGAAAAATGCGCGTATCAGCGTGCAGAGCAATACCATGGCACTTCTTTATGACTGCGTTCCCGAGGAACGCCACGCAGATGCGATTCGCTTCTTGCTCGATAATATGGAAAGCGGACTTTTTGTATCGGGTACACCCGCAAATCGCACGCATGACGTGCCATCTGAAGAAGAAGCGCCGAATGGCTACGTGCATATCGGTTCGCCGTTCTTCCTCTATTTTGCGCTCAAAACGCTGTATAAATACGGTTATGACGAGCTGGCTTTGACCTCGCAAAGACGAGATTGGGGCGCGCTTTTGGATAGCAATATCCCGACCTGTGTGGAGACCTTCAAGAGCGGTAAGGACTGGACGAGAAGCGCGGCACACGCATGGTCGGCAAGTCCTGCCATCTTCCTCAAGACCGACGTTCTCGGCGTGAAAGCGGTAAAGCCCGGCTATGCGGAATTTACCGTTGAGCCGAAGCCCTCTGACCTTACCTTTGCAAAAGGTTCTGTGCCGACACCGAACGGCAGAATCTACGTGGAATGGGAAAAGAAGGAGGACGGCACGCTTAATATCAAATGCGAAGCGCCTAAGGAATGTAAACGTGTCTTTTGAGTATGAACTATTATTATATTGAAGATTTTGAAGATCGTGAAGGATACGAGAAGTTTATCGACCATATGCTTTCTTACAGTGATTATTTCTCGTTTATTTATTTTCGGTATCGTGAAAACGAGAGAATGAAAAAAACGACAAGAGAAATTCATGATGCTTTGGCGAAATTCAAAGTGAAGAGTAAATTTACACATGAGTGGCCCGGAACGAT
The DNA here is from genome assembly GCA_017937845.1 of Clostridia bacterium. GTDB lineage: Bacteria > Bacillota > Clostridia > Oscillospirales > CAG-272 > QALR01. The sequence continues at coordinate 5,392 of JAGBCV010000011.1, forward strand.
ATCTTTTGATGACCAACATTTTTATAAGATCGTGCTTTATCGTTCCGATCCCGCGGCGAAAGAAATTTTGTGCCGTTTTACCCATTTGTTTGATTGGGATTATCCCATGGCACCTATGGATATGGCTTTTTATAAAGACGGTATGTGTGTCTTTTCCGTAACAGCGCATGAAAGGGATGCTAGTCTTTATACGGACGATAAAAAACTTGTGCATACATTGGAAGCTATGGGTGTGGATTTGGATGATGTCGGTGAAACAGAAAATGTCTTTATGCTAAGTGAAATCTTTTGAAAAGGAAATACGATGAAAAAAATACTATGCTTGATGCTTTGCGCGGTGATGCTTTTGTCGCTTGGCGCTTGCGGAGAAGATGACCCCGTGGAAATCACCTTTGACGCGGATCTTACGCTTGATGTTTTGGAAACGCTTCTTCTTGAAAAGGGCGATGCGCTCCTTGCGACGGATATCCCCGAAAATTATACCTATGTTTTTCAAAACGTCGGTGTGGTTCCTCAGATCATTTATCCCATCGATGATACGATGTCGTTTACCATTCTTCCCATCACGGACGGCAAAAATATGCTCGTGCTTTCTGTGAAAACGGGAGAAACGACAACGCTTGACTACGTTGGCGTAAAAGATATTTTGGAATTTATCGATTCGCAAAAAAATTCGTAAAAATTTTATATGTTATGTGAGAAAATCCTCCTTTTGGTTCGACAAAGAAGTAGAAAACCAAAAAGGAGGATTTTTACTATGAAAAAAATCATGGCTTTATTGCTTGCTTGTGTGATGCTCATTGCCCTTGCGGCTTGCGGAATCACCCCCGAGCATACACATCCCTCGACAAAACCAGATGAACTCTATTATCCGTGCACAGACCCCGAATGGACGACCGAAACGACTTATGACCCAAATCATGCTTGCACCACGACAGCGACTCCGCAGATGTTTACAAGCTCCCGCGACGATATCGAGCCGCTTTATCCCTCTGTCACCATGTTTGATGCAGACGGAAACGAGCTTGCGCTTTATTCCGAGCTTGTATATTTTACGGACGGCACAGTCGTTGGAGATGGCGCGCTCATTTTGATGTCGGTAAGCTCTCGTTTGCCTGCGATTGCGGAAAAGATTCCGCTTGTAAACCTTGGCGGTACACCCGAAATCGTCAAAACGGCGCGTGAGGGTGTTTCGATTCGCGGCGGCGAAACGGTCAACGTATACGGTGAGGATTACAAGCTCCTTGCGGAAAGAGTACCGCTTGCTGACCTTTGGGAAAAGGGAAATGCTGAGTGGAGCGGGAAGCTCGTGTATATCTATTTCACGGTTCTCTTTACCGATGAAACGCCCGATTATGAGAAGCGCACCGAAAACGGGTATTTTGTGAAGACCGTTTTTGAAGATTAAACTGTCGTATAGTCTTTCACCAAACGCAATAGGATTTCCTTTTGATTGTTTTCGGGATTTTCCAAAACGGCATCGAGTAACAGCCCCAAAATGCGACCGATCTCTTTGCCTTCGCGGATACCAAGCGCTTTGATATCATTGCCGTTTACGGCAAGATCTTTGACGGAAAAGCATTGTTGCTTGGCTATCGCATCTTCGATGTTCTTTTCTAAAGCATTTTGTTTTTCAAATACGGACGCGCGTCCGTCATAATCCGCTTGTGCCAAAACGTCGCATCTTGCAACGGTGAGAAGCCGTTTGACCTGTTCTTCTCCAAAACGATTCAGCAGCTTGCGCGCATATTTCTGTGAATCGGAGGGAACGATTCCGTGCGATTCCACAAGCTCCGTTACGAGGCGTATGGAATGATTGTCAAATTTCATACGCTTCATGACGTTTTCCGTGATACTGCGGCTGACCTTGGCGTGGTCATAAAAATGCCCGACGCCGTTTTCGTCCATCGTATACGTTTCGGGCTTTCCGATGTCATGAAAAAAGAGAGAAAGACGAATGATGAGGTCATGGGGCGCATAGGAAACGGCGCGCGCGATATGCTCGTAAACGTCATATTGATGATGAAAATTATGCTGGTCGAAATCAAAGGTCGGTTCGATTTCGGGAATGAACGTCGCAAAAATTTCCTTGTAGGTGAGCAAAAGCGCGGCATCTGCCATGACGAGCATTTTACAAAATTCGATGTTTTTTCGTTCTTCGGATACGTTTTTGAGAAGCTCCTTGTGGCGGAACATGGCGTTTTTGGTATGTTTTTCGATTGCAAAACCGCAGACCGCGGAAAATCGCACTGCACGCATGATGCGAAGCGCATCCTCCGTAAAACGCTTGTCGGGGTCGCCAACGGCGCGAATGATTTTGTTTTCTACGTCCGAAACACCGCCAAACGGGTCGATAAGTCCCGTTTTTTCATTGTATGCCATGGCGTTGACGGTGAAATCGCGCCTTGCAAGGTCTTCTTCGATGTTATCCACAAAAATCACCTGCTCGGGATGGCGGCTGTCACCGTAATCTCCGTCGATGCGGTACGTTGTGACCTCATAATGATTTTCCTTGCCGACGACGGTCAGTGTGCCATGCTTCAGCCCCGTTTCGATGACGTTTCGATGTTGGAAGACCGTTTTCATTTCTTCGGGGGTAGCCGACGTGCAGATATCGTAGTCATGAGGTACTTTTCCCATGACGGCATCACGGACAGCACCGCCGACGATATAGGCGGAATATCCCGCTTTTTCAAGCTCCGATAGGATATCGCGCACATCATGGGGAATGTTCATTGTTATTTTTTGCACATGACCACCTCGTTTCTTTGTGACTTAGTATATCATAAATGGATAGGGAAGTCAAGATAAGTCCCGACCGTTTGGTTAGGCTTATTTTTTTACTTTTTGTTGACAAATCAACGATTTTCATGTATAATAAAAATATCACTCTCTCAAAATCACATCATATCCAAGACGGAGGAACATACATGCTCACTCGCTTTGAACAATTTACTTCTTCGATTGCCGGCATTTATAAACATATTCAAAAAATTGAACGCGATGAAATGATAAAATACGGACTGAAAGGCTCTTATGCACAATATCTGCTTGCCATTGCTCGTTTTGAAAATGGGATCACATCTTCCAAGCTCTGCGAAATTTGCGACAAGGACAAGGCGGCGATCTCCCGTATCGTTGCTGAAATGGAACAGCACGGCTTGATCTACCGAGATATGGTAAACGATAATCTCTATCGCGCCATGCTGAAGCTCACGGAAAAAGGCAGAGAAGCCACCAATAAGGTAAGCTTGCGCGCACAGATCGCCGTGGAAGCCGCAGGAAAAGGGCTTACCGATGAATCTCGCATGGCGTTTTATGCGGCTTTGAACCTCATCGCCGCAAATCTCCAAGAAATCAGCAAGGACGGGATTCCAAACGAATAAGTCATCTTGATAGGTAAAGATAAAACGACCCGAAAGGGTCGTTTCGTCTTATTACAATACTTTTATCATGATAAATTCTTTGAGAAGCGTTCCGTCCTTCAAACGAATCGCATTGGGTTTTTCCGCAACCGTTTGGAACCCCATTTTTTGATAAAGAGCAATGGCTCTTTCGTTGCCTTCAACGACCTCAAGCTCCATCTGCATGATACCGCGGTCGCATGCAATGCGGATCAATTCTTCAAACATGAGCGTACCGATACCAAGTCCCCAAAATTCTTTTAAAAGTGCAATACCAACCGATGCTCGATGGCGGGTCTTGATACGCGAATTGAACATAATGGAGCAATTTCCTGCGATCTTGCCGTCGATCTCGCAAACGATCATCAAATCTTTAGCGGATTCATTGCTTCTTTTCAAAAACAATGCTTCTTGTTCATCTGTCAGCGTTCTTTCTTCGGGATAACCGATCAAGAAATCCGTTTCGCCTGCTGTCACACGAAGATATTCTACCATTTCATGTGCATCGGCTTCCGTCGGATTGCGAAAAATGGCAATTTTGCCGTTTTTCAAAATTTTTTCCGTCGTTTCGTATATCATATATGTTCCTCCTTTTTCGATTTTAGATAGTATAGCATACTTTTCATAAAATTGCAAGTAGGCTCTCTCAGACGACAAGATATGCGGTTGCGATCTCAAGGGGTGTCCAATCCGTTGAAAGGATACCTTCGTTTACGGCGTTTTTGAGCGATGCGCCAACGAAATTTGAGAAAAGGCTTGCGTGCGCGATGCCGTAGGTCTGCTCCTTCAAATGCTCCATCGTGCAAGCGGAAAGCGCTTTTTCAATGACCGTAAAGACCTCGTCGGCGGCTTGCTCCGCGATGTGTACGGCTTTTTCCAGAATCCGATTCAATTCAAAGGTCTGTTCCTCCGAGTAAACGCACATCGCAGGTACGAAATTTTCCTCTTCCTTGCGAACGTAGCCGAGGCGTATCAGCTCTGCAAGTGTTTCCTTGCCGTAATCCTCGATTTTTTCGGGCTTCTTTTCCGCGAGTGCGGCAAGAAGCTTTGCGCGTTCCTTGTGATTCCAAAAATCGTGATGGTCTGTGCAGGGCTTGGGCAGATAGTCAAAGAAGAGGAGCAGCGTTTCATCTTCTATCATATAGCAGGTGTTCAGCACATAGTCGTCGATGTTATCCTCTTGTCCCCAAACGCGGTCATAGCCGAACGAGGGGGATTTCGGGATATCGCGCTTTTGCGCGTGCTGATACGCAAGATCAAGCGTCATCAAAAAGAGATTCCATTTGAGGGTATTGGTTGAATGATCCGCGCCGTGAAAGCCGAGCGCTTTCACACCGGGGAGAATGGCTTCGATCTCATGATTGAGCTTCCCGACTAAGGGGCGGAGAATGGGCGCGCAGAGCGCCTTGATGCTTCTCAAGGTTTCCTCTGTGAGAATGATGATGTTCGTGCGGTATCTACTGCCGTTTCTGACAAGGAGCTTCAAATCGGTGAGAAGCTCGATGTCCTTTTCGATATAGGGAAGTCCGACGCCGATTTCGAGCGCGATCTCTTCCTCCTTCAGCTCGTCGTTGTGGCAAGCCCAAAGGATATTCTGACGAATGAGATTGTTATGAATCGGTGCATAATAGATATTTTTACCGCCGAGAAAATTGATCGTAAATGTTTTGGGGTTATAGCTCTGTGTTCCGTAATTTCTTTCCATAGTCATACCTTCTTTCAGAATTTTTCTTGCTTTGAAAAGCAAATATTTTACCATGCTTTCGCTGATGTCGAGCAGCTTTGCGATTTCCGCGCAGGGTCTGCCGTCTACGTAATAATAAACGGAAGCGCGTCTGAATTTTTGCGAAAGAAGCGCAAGCTCACGGCGTAAAAGATAAATATCCGAATCGGTTTCCGCCATGCTTTCCGTGTTCTCCTCGGCGGGGATCATTTCGGAAAGCGCCTCCGTTACGCCAGCAAGCTTCTTGCGATACCAGCTTTTATAGACGTTTTCCGCAACGGACCACATGAAGCCGTAAAAGGCTTTGTCGTCGCGGATATTGGGCGCGGCGCGCATGATCTCGCAGAGGATGTCCTGCGCAAGGTCTTCGGCATCGTGGTGGTTTGCGGTGCGTGCGCGGCAGAAGTTCAGGATCGTTTTGGAAACTTCCGTGATTTTTTTGTTTCTTTCTTCGTTTGTCATGTTTTTGTGCCTTTCATGAAAGTGTTGTGGTTTGGACGACGTCCGTTTTGAAGCTTCTGCCCTTATAGTGCGAAATTTGCGAAACGGTTAACGGTTTTTTGAAAAATTCCGAAAAAATTTTTTGATATTTCTATTTTAACATTCTTTGAAAAAAATCGCAAGAATGATGAAAAAATTGTAAAAAAACTATTGACAAATACCCAAAATGATGATAAAGTATAGTCGTGAGTTAGTTAAGACTAATTTCCGCCGACGTGCGGACGAGAGTAGATAGAAAAGGAGAAAAAGCATGAATTTGTATATGGCAGAAGAAGGAAAAGAATACATCGTTCAGAGCATCGGAACAGGTGACGAAGAATTGAATGCGTTTTTGTTTTCCTTGGGCTGTTACAGCGGCGAACCGATCACGGTCATTTCCCGTTTGAAAAGCGGTTGCATCGTTTCCATCAAGGACGGCAGATACAGCATCGATAAGGCGCTTGCAATGGCGATCACCGTAAAGGCGTGAGCCTTGTTTTTACTGTTCTGTGGTTAGCGAGTTCTAACCAATCCCACAGCTTTTGAAAAATTCAACTTTACATATTTAGGAGGAACTCAGAAATGAGAATTGCTTTGGCGGGCAATCCGAATAGCGGTAAAACGACCATGTTTAATGCGCTGACAGGCAGAAACGAAAAGGTTGGCAACTGGGCAGGCGTTACCGTTGACAAAAAAGAACATCATATCAAGAAAGCGTATTGCGGCGGCGCGGAGGACGTGATTGCCGTTGACCTTCCGGGCGCGTATTCCATGTCGCCCTTTACGTCCGAGGAGAGCATCACAAGCTCTTACATCAAAAATGAAAAGCCTGAAGCGATCATCAACATCGTAGACGCGACCAATCTGAGCCGCAGCTTGTTCTTCACGACACAGCTTTTGGAGCTTGGTGTTCCTGTTGTCGTCGCACTCAATAAAGCTGACATCAATAAGAAAAAAGAAACCAAGATCGATACGAAGGTGCTTTCCGAAAAACTCGGCTGTCCCGTCGTGGATACAGTCGCCGCTTCCGCAAAGGGCATGGAGGAGCTTGTTCGTGTTGCTTTGGCGCAGAAAGGCAAAACGCAGATCGCTCCCTATGAAGATAAGGACGTTGACCTCACCGACAAAAATGCGGTCGAGGAAGCGGATAGAAAGCGTTTTGCATTCGTCAATCAAATCGTTTCTGCCGTTGAGAGTCGTAAGGTCTTTACCAAAAATAAAAACGCGCAGGATAAGATCGATGCCGTTCTCGTCAATAAATGGGTCGGTATTCCGATCTTTGCCGTTGTAATGTTTGCCGTATTCTGGATCTCGCAGTCGGGTCCCGCCGTTTGGCTTGCAGACTGGCTTGTCGGACTTCTCGAAGGCGGTCAGGAGGCGCTTGCGAATGCCATCAACAGCGACAGCATCTGGGCTTCTATCCTCATCGACGGTATCATCGGCGGTTTTATTGCCATCGTCGGCTTCTTACCGCTCGTTATGGTCATGTATTTCCTCATTGCGCTTCTCGAAGATTGCGGTTATATGGCGCGCGCGACCGTCGTGCTTGACCCCATCTTCAAAAAAGTCGGTCTTTCCGGCAAATCTGTCATTCCTTTCGTGATCGGTACAGGCTGTGCGATCCCCGGTGTCATGGCTTCCCGTACCATTCGTGATGAACGCGAACGCAGAGCGACCGCGATGCTCGCTCCGTTTATGCCTTGCGGCGCAAAGCTCCCCGTTATCACCCTTTTTGCGGGCGCATTCTTCTCAAATTCCGCATGGGTCGGCGCTTCGATGTATTTCATCGGTATCGTCATCATCTTCCTTTGCGCGCTTCTCGTCAATAAGCTCACAGGTCATAAGGCGAGAAAATCCTTCTTTATCATCGAGCTTCCCGAATATAAGCTCCCGAGCCTCCCGAAAGCATTCCTTTCCATGTGTCAGCGCGGTTGGTCCTATATCGTAAAGGCAGGTACTATCATTCTCGTTTGTAACTTCTTCGTTCACGTGATGCAGAACTTCGGCTGGAATTTCCAGATCGTAGAAGAAGCAAGCGATTCTATCCTTGCGACCATCGCAACGCCCTTTGCTTATCTCTTTGCTCCTGTCATCGGTGTCGTTGCTTGGCAGTTTGCGGCAGCAGCCGTTACGGGCTTCATTGCAAAGGAAAACGTCGTTGCGACTCTCGCGGTATGCTTCTCCATCTCCAACCTCTTTAATTTGGATGACCTCGCCGTTATCGAAGGCAGTGAAGGCGCTGTTGCGGAAGCGGTCGGTATCGCACCCGTTGCGGCACTTGCATTCCTCATGTTCAACCTCTTTACACCGCCTTGCTTTGCGGCGATCGGCGCGATGAACGCGGAAATGAAGAGCAAAAAATGGCTCTTTGGTGCGCTCGGCTTGCAATTCTCCGTCGGTTACTCCATCGGCTTCCTCGTATTCTTCTTCGGTACTCTCATCACAGGCGGTAGCTTCGGTTCCGTTTGGATGCCGATCCTCGGTTGGGCAATGGTTCTTGCGATCGTTACGATCTTCACCATCCTCATCATTCGCAAAAACAAACAGATCAAAGCAGAAGCCATCAAGGCTTAATAGGTAAATTTTATGAAACTTGCAGATATCATCGTCATTGCCGTTATCGTTTTGATCATCGGTGCGGCGCTTGTGTATATCATCAAAGCCAAAAAGAGCGGCAAGAAATGCATCGGTTGTCCTTACGGTGATTCTTGCTCCTCGAAAAAAGCATCGGGCGAAGGCTCATGCTCCTGTGGTTGCGGTCATACGACCAAAACCAAATAAATGATACAAATGACCGTCCCATGTCACGATGACACGGGGCGGTTTTGCTATATGAAAATGAAAAAATAACCAAAACCTATTGACAAATGCGCGATCATCCTTTATAATAAATTCAGCGGTTAGTTAAAACTAACCATGACCAAATAAGGGAAATCGTATTTTCTTTGAAATGAGGAATACTATACATAAGCGCGAAAGCGCTTATCTTTTGAAAATCAAGTTAGTAAAAACTAACTTTAGGAAGAAAGGATAAATTATGTCAGAAGAAATGCTCATAGAACATTGCTCGCCGACGCTCGCAGGCATCAAAACGGGAAGTCTTTTTTCCTGCAAGGCGGATAATATAGACGATATCAAAAGAACGATCCGCGCTTTGAATCGAATGCTTAGCAAAAAGGGACTGCGTATCCTGCCGATTCGTTATCGAAAGGGTAGAGTGCTTATTTATGTTTACCGTCCTGCATATTTGATGCGTGACCTTGGCAATACTATGGCGAGAGAGATTTTAGATGCGCGCGGTTATACTTGCCAAAATGCGGAAGCGTGTATCGCGCATTTGAAGCGGAATTTGGCGGATTCAGATGAATTTCCGCATGAGATCGGTCTTTTTCTCGGTTATCCGCCCGAGGATGTCAGAGGCTTTATCGAAAATAAAGCAGAGGGCTTCAAGCTCGTCGGATATTGGAAGGTATACGGCGATGAAGAAAAGGCGAAGCATCTTTTTGAAAAGTATAAAAAATGTACGGACGTATATTCCCGCCACTTCGCAGGAGGCAAGCCTCTGGAGCGCTTGACAGTGGCAGGATAAAAACGATATCAAAACAAAATTTGAAAGGTTGGTATGCAAAATATGAGTAAAATCGCAGTGGTGTATTGGAGCGGAACAGGAAATACGGAGATGATGGCAAATGCCGTTGCCGACGGTGCAAAGGCAAAAGGCGCAGAAGCCGTATTGCTGACCCCGACGGAATTTGATCCGTCTATGATGGATGATTTTGAGGCGGTCGCGTTCGGCTGTCCCGCGATGGGGGCTGAGGTCTTGGAGGAATCTGAATTTGAGCCGATGTTTGGCGCGGTGGAATCGAAGCTGGACGGCAAAAAGATCGGTCTTTTCGGTTCTTACGGCTGGGGCGACGGCGAATGGATGCGAAATTGGGAAGCGACCTGCAAGGATGACGGCGCAAACCTGATCGGTGAGCCTGTGATCTGTTGCGAGGTCCCCGATGACGATGCCATGAACGCTTGCAGAGAGCTTGGCGGCGCATTGGTCTGATGCGATCTTCAAAAGGCGATTCTTTTCGGGAATCGCCTTTTTTGTAAAACGAAAACCACGCGATAGTCGCGTGGTTGAAAAGAGGTTAACCGATGAGGAAAAATCCTCCGATTGTGATATAATAAAAAAGACCTGCCAGTCAAAAATAAAAAACACAATCGGAGGATATATCTATGAA
>JAGBCV010000012.1 GCA_017937845.1 Clostridia bacterium
GCTGTCTCAAGTTTGGAGATTATTTCCATTTGATAAACATTCCATGCAAAAAACACTTGCAACCCATTATGGAACGCAAGTGTTTTTTATTCGATTTTTTAATTAATTGGAAGCATTACCCAAATTTGAGACAGCCCCTTTATGCGTATAAGTAATATTATTTTTCGATGTTGTTGACGTGAACGTCCATCTGCGGATAAGGAATGGAAATACCGCGGATATCAAAAATCTTCTTGGATGCTTCGAGGAGGTCGAAGTTTACGGTCCAGTAATCGGAAGCCTTGACCCAAACACGGAACTTGAAGATAAGAGCGCTGTCGCCCTGTGTGCCGAGGCGAACGAAGGGTGCGGGGTCTTTGAGAACGAGTTCGTGTGCGTTTGCAAGGTCGGTGAGTGTCTTCTTGACGAGTTCGATATCAGAATCGTAAGAAACTGCGATTTCGAGGTCAAGACGGCGTGTTTCGTTTGTGCTGTAATCAACAACAGCAGAGTTGGAAAGTGTGCCGTTGGGGATGGTGATCACTTTGTTGTCGGGGGTAACGATGGTGGTATAGAAGATACCGATATCCTTTACAGTACCGGAGAAGCCGTTTGCTTCGATGAAGTCGCCGATAGAGAACGGATGGAAGATCAGCATCATGATACCGCCTGCGCAGTTGGAAAGGGAGCCCTGGAGAGCAAGACCGATTGCAAGACCGCAGGATGTAACAACGGATGCGATCGCAGTTGCGTCAACGCCGAGGCTGACAGCAGCGAGAATGACCAGAACGACATACAGTACAGCGGTCAAAACGTCTACGATCAAGGTCTGTGCGTTGGGGCTAAGCTTCTGGAACTTTTTGCCTTTTTTGACAACTTTCAAGATCCATTTGATGATGACTGTTCCCACAACGAGGAGCAGGATGACACCGAGGACTCTGATGCCTGTGGTTACGCACCATTCAGCCAAGGATGCCAAGAGTTCTTTGAGAAAATCCATGGGAAATACCTCTCTTTATAAAAATTATTTATTTTCTGCTTCTGTAAACGCAAGCGCAAGGTCTGCGAGTGCCTTGGGTTCTGCGGGTGCGGGACAACCGCTCATGAGCTCAGAGGCATTCTGAACCTTGGGGAATGCCACAACGTCACGGAGGCTGTCTGCGCCGCACATGATCATCGCAAGACGGTCAAGACCGAGAGCCGCGCCGCCGTGAGGAGGAGCGCCGTAGCGGTATGCGTCAACAAGGAAGCCGAATTTCTTTTGAATATCCTCGTCGGTAAGACCAAGACGGCGGAACATCTTCTGCTGAAGCTCAAAGTCTGTGATACGGATAGAGCCGGAGGAGATCTCAACGCCGTTGAGAACGAGGTCGTATGCCTTGGCGCGAACGGAGCCGGGATCGCTGTCGATGTAGTCAAGACATTCGTCAAGAGGCATGGTGAAGGGATGGTGCATTGCCGCCCATGTTTCGTTTTCTTCGTCCCATTCAAAGAACGGAAATTCTGTGATCCAAAGGAAGTTATAGCCCTCGGGAATGATATCGAGTTGTTTGCCGAGCTTCAAGCGGAGTGCGCCGAGCGTGGGAAGCGTTACCTTGTCCTTATCGGCAACGATGAGCGCAACGTCGCCGCGGCGGCAATCGATTCTGTCCATGATGGCTTCAAGCTCGCCCTCTGCCATGAATTTTGCAAAGGAGCAAGCGGGCTTTTCGTCAACGTAGCGGATATAAGCAAGACCCTTTGCGCCGATGCCCTTGGCGTGTTCGGTGAGCTTATCGATCTCTTTTCTGGTGAGGGTCGCAGCCGCGTTTTTCGCAACGATGGCGCGAACGGAGCCGCCTGCGGCAACGGCACCCGAGAATACGGAGAAGCCGCTATCCTTTACGAGGTCGGAGATGTTCTGAATTTCCATGCCGAAACGGGTATCGGGCTTATCCGAGCCGTAGCGGTTCATCGCTTCCGCAAAGGTGAGTCTGGGGAGCGGGAGGGGGATATCCACGTTGAGGATTTCCTTGAAAAGTCTTGCAACGTAGCCTTCGTTCATTTCCATGATATCGTTTTCATCGACGAAGGACATTTCAAGGTCGATCTGTGTAAATTCGGGCTGGCGGTCAGCGCGGAGGTCTTCATCGCGGAAGCAACGCGCGAGCTGAATGTAGCGGTCAAAGCCCGAAAGCATGAGGAGCTGCTTGTAGATCTGAGGGGACTGGGGAAGTGCGTAAACACTGCCGTGATGGATACGGGAGGGAACGAGGTAGTCGCGTGCGCCCTCGGGAGTAGCCTTCATGAGCATGGGGGTTTCGATTTCGATGAAGCCGTTTTCGTAGTAATATTCTCTGGTTACACGCGCGATCTCGTGGCGCATGAGAATGTTATTCTGGAGAGAGGGACGGCGGAGGTCGAGATAACGGTATTTGAGCGCGATCTCGTCGCGAACCTTGACACCGTCATTGATCTCAAAGGGCGTGGTTTCTGCCGCGGAGAGAATTTTATATTCTGTAACGGCGATTTCGATTTCACCTGTGGGAATTTGCTTGTTTACGGAGCTTCTTGCGCGAACCGTACCCTTTGCGACGACGACGTATTCGGAGCGGGTCTTGAACGCTTCGTCAAATACGGCGCGGTCGGTGGTATCGTCAAATGCGAGCTGAACGAGACCCGTTCTGTCGCGCAGGTCAATGAAGATAAGACCGCCAAGGTCGCGTGCGCGCTGAACCCAGCCCATGAGGCAGACGGCTTTGCCTGCATCGGAAAGACGAAGTTCACCGCAATAATGTGTTCTTTTGTCTGTTTTTTCAAGTCTTGCCATAAGAATTGTCCTCTATTTCTTAATTTTTGAGAATTTCGATTGCTTCTTCGACGCTGAGTGTCTTCTGACCGCCCTCGCCGTTCATATCCTTGAGCGCAAGTACGCCGTTTGTCGCTTCATCCGTACCGATGATGGCGGCGTAAGCAACGCCCATTCTTGCCGCGTATTTCATTTTCTGCTTCATGCCCTTCGTGCCGTAATATACGTCGGAGGGGATACCGTTTGCGCGGAACGTGTTCGCGGTCTGGACGGCGTAGGGGAGAACGTCCTTGTCCATCGGAATGACGAGTACCTTTGCCATGCTGCCTGTCTTCGGCGCGATCAGACCGTTATCACGAAGCTGAGAGAAAAGACGGGTAAGACCGATGGAGATGCCGATGCCGGGGAGCTTTTTGTCGGTATAATAGCCTGTGAGGTTATCGTATCTGCCGCCCGAGCATACACTGCCGAATTCGGGGTGTCCGTTGATGGTGGTTTCGTAAACGGTGCCTGTGTAGTAGTCAAGACCGCGCGCGATGGAAAGGTCGATGCGGAAGTTTTCTTCGGGCATACCGAACATGACCATAGCGTCGGAAACGGTTTCGAGCTCATTTACGCCAAGGACAAAGGATTCGTCCTCTACGCCGAGCGCACGGAGGCTTTCGAGCATCTGCTTTCTGTCGCCTGTGATGGTGATGAAATCGATGATTTTATCGGTAGATTCTTCGGGAACGCCGATTTTAACGAGCTCCTCGACGACCTTATCCTTGCCGATCTTTTCGATTTTATCGATGATACGGAGGATCTCTTCGATCTTATCGGAAAGACCGAGAGAAGCGAAGAAGCCGCCGAGCACCTTTCTGTTGTTGATGCGGATGGTAAAATCACCGATACCGAGCTTTTTGAAAACGTGATAGATAACGGCAGGCATTTCGGCATCGTAGAGAATGTCGAGGTCATCGCCGCCGATGATGTCGATGTCGCACTGATAAAATTCGCGGAATCTGCCTTTCTGGGGGCGTTCGCCGCGGTAGACCTTGCTCATCTGATAGCGCTTGAACGGGAAAACGAGGTCGTTCTGATGCTGCGCAACGTAGCGGGCAAGCGGAACGGTCAGGTCAAAGCGCAGGGAAAGGTCGTTGTCGCCTTTTTGGAAGCGGTAGATCTGCTTTTCGGTCTCGCCGCCTGCCTTTGCGAGGAGGACCTCGGAAAGCTCGATGACGGGGGTGTCGAGCGGAAGAAAACCGAAGCTTTCGTAGACCTCACGGATTTTGTCATACATATCGTTGAAGAGAATCTGATCGGCGGGGAGAAGCTCCATAAAGCCGGGCAGGATTCTCGGGGTTACTTTTTCCATGCATAATCTCCTTGATGAATTTCATATAGATATATTTACATCTTGTTATTATATCATGCTTTTTTTCGTTTTTCAATATTTTTATGAGGATTCTTGACGATTTTTTAAGGGTATGATATAATTTTATCAACAAAAATCAAGAGAGGGGCGATAGGATGAGAAAAAGCTCTTTGCAAACAGGCAAGGACACGCCCATCGATCGTTTTTACGGCATCGGTGAAAAACGCGCGGAGGCGTTTTATAAGCTTGGAATCCGGACGGCTGAGGAGCTGGTGTATCATTTCCCGCGTGCGTATGAACCGCGGGGAAATGTGAAAACGACGGCGGAGGCGGAGGACGGAGAGGTCTGTTCGCTTGTTTTGACGGTCGCAAACGAGCCGAAAACGGCGATGATACGAAAGGGCATGACGCTTACGAAATTCACCGCGTTTGATGAGGACGGCGTTTGCGCCGTTACGTTTTTCAATCAGCCGTACGTGAGGGACGTAGCGCATAAGGGCATGACGTTCCGCTTTTTCGGCAAGGTCAAAAGGGACAAGCCCAACGCACCCGCATGGGAATTTTGCGAGCCTTTTGAGGTTTCTCCGCGACAGTTTAAGACGGAAAAGAAAGAAAAAGCATCGGTTTCGATGGCATCTCCCATCATGGAAGCCGTAACGCCGAGAGGCGTACTTCGCTCGCTCGTGCCTGTATACCCCCTCACGGCGGGCATTTCGCAAAAGCTCATGGGCAGTACGATGAAGGAGGCGCTTTCCGCTGTTTCCTCCGAAACGGACGGAATTTCGGAGTTTTTGTCCGAAAATTTGCTGAAAAAGTACGGATTTTGCGGTATTCACGAGGCTTTGCGTTTCATTCATATGCCCGAAACGCTTGACGATACGGCGGTAGCGGTGAAGCGCCTTGCCTTTGACGAGCTGTATCTTTTCGCGCTTGCCATGATGCTTTCCAAGGACGGCGAGGTGAAGCGGGTGGATGCGCCCTTGTCGGTCATCGACCGCGCGCCGTTTATGTCCTCGCTTTCATATCGGCTGACCGCGGCGCAGATGCGCGTTTGCGATGCCGTCGAGCAGGATATGACGGGCGGTACGGTCATGAATCGGCTTGTCGTCGGGGATGTTGGCTCGGGAAAAACCATCTGCGCGGCGTTTGCGGTCTATCTTGCGCTTCAAAACGGCAAGCAGGCGGCTTTGATGGCGCCGACGGAAATCTTGGCGCGCCAGCATTATGAGGAGCTTTCCGCGTTTTTTGCGCGTTTTGGTTATCAAACGGAGCTTCTTGTCGGCAGTATGACGGCTTCCGCGAAGAAAAAGGCGGTGGCAAATCTCGCGTCGGGCATTTCTTCCTTCGTCATCGGTACGCACGCGCTGATCGAGGAAAGCGTGCGATTTCAGGACCTTGCGCTCGCCATTATCGACGAACAGCACCGCTTCGGCACGGGACAAAGACGGAAGCTTTCGGAAAAAGCGGAAAATGTTCATGTGCTGACGATGAGTGCCACGCCGATTCCGAGAACGCTTGCGATGGTGCTTTACTGCGATACGGATGTGTCTATCATCGACGAAATGCCCCCCGGACGGCAAAAGGTGGATACGTTTTTGGTCAATGAAAGTTACAGAGAACGGCTGAATGGCTTTATCCGGAAGAATATTTCGATGGGGGGACAGGTCTATATCGTTTGTCCCGCCGTTGAGGAGGAGGAAACGCTGGAGGGAGAAAGCGGCGAAAGGGTTTCCATGAGCGACCTCATTCCGCTTGGCGGCGCGAGGGAGGAAAAGACGAAAAAGAAAGCCGCTACGGCGTTTGCCGAGCAGCTTGCAGGTGTTTTCCCCGAATATCGTGTGGCGTTCGTTCATGGGAAACTAAGTGGTAAGGAAAAAGACCGCATCATGACGGAATTTGCGAAAGGGGAGATTCAAATTCTCGTTTCCACGACGGTCATCGAGGTCGGTGTCAATGTGCCGAGCGCAACGCTCATGATCGTGGAAAACGCGGAGCTTTTCGGACTTTCGGCGCTTCATCAGCTTCGCGGGCGCGTCGGGCGCGGAAAGGCGAAATCCTATTGCGTTCTCGTTTCCGACAGCAAAAGCGAGAAAGCGCGTGAAAGACTGAAGATCCTTTGCGCGACGAACGACGGTTTCAAGATCGCGGAAAAGGATCTCGAAATGCGCGGTCCCGGCGACTTTTTGGAGCAAAATTACGGAAAAACCAGACAGAGCGGTGAGTTTGACCTTGGCATCGCCTCGCTTGAGGGCAACGTGAAGCTCCTTTACACCGCCTTTGACGAGGCAAAAGCGACCCTCGCAGATGACCCTGCGCTTGAAAAAACGGGAAATCTGGAGCTTAGAAAAAAGGTTTTTTCTGACCGCGCCGCTTCTCGCGTATGAGAAAAACGGAGAGTCACCTCCACTTTTGATAGGCTTTCCAAAAGCCGCAGTAGGATTGATAACCGACGTATTCCGCGATTTCGGAAAGCGTCATTTCCGTGGTCTTCATCAGATTTTCCGCAACGGTCATGCGCTGAAAAAGCAGATTTTCGCCAAAGGTCTTGCCCGTGTGCTTTTTGATGACGCGCTGGGTCTGCATCTCGGAAAGCTGAAGCTCCTTGGCAAGGTCGCGCAGGGTGATCTTCCTTGCGTAATTCAAGGAGAAAAATTCTCGAATCTGCAAGGTATAGTCGTCAAGCGGACAGATATTCAGCTCTTTTAAGGAGATCAGCTCATTCAAAATAAAGAAAAGATGGTTATATATCAGAGAAATATCGGCTTTTTCTTGTGTTTTTTGATAGATTTCCGCGATAAGTCCGCTTGCGATCTGCTTACAAACAACATCTTCCGCGCTATGCTCCGCATAAAACGCGATGCGAGAGATTTTCCCGTTTTCGGCTTCCACAGCGTGATAACAGTGTGGCGGTATCAAAATCGCGTGATTTTCTGAAACACGGTGGGTTTCGCCGTCTATGCTAAAAACGGCTTCCCCCTCCGTGATGACATGCACCTCACAGTAAAGGTGATTATGGAGCGGGGTGTGGGGGACGCGATTGATGCGGAGATAGCCCTCGATATCGTCGAGAAGGATGCGGGGCGTTTGATGCTTGACTTCGATGACATTCATATCAAAACCTTTCCGATATAAACATGAAAACGAGGTTCTGTTTATATTGTATATTGCTTTTTTTGCTGATTTTGCTACAATTATATCATATAAAGGACCATTTATCAAGGTGATTTCGGAAATGTGGGGGTGACGATTTTTTGAATAACATTCAAAAATATTATATTTATTCCGTTCTTTGGAGCATCATTACGCTTGTCACGAGCGGGTCTGTGGCGCAGACGTTTCTTTTGGAATACGGCTTTTCCGAGGAGAACGTAACGGTTTTCGTGTCCGTGATGCAGATCATACAGGTGCTGACGATCTTTCTCTTTTCCAAGGGCTCGGACAGTGTGAAATCCGTTGTCAAAACGATGGCGCGCGCGCATATCTTGGATATTCCGCTTTGTCTTTTCTTCTTGGCGCTCTGTTTTTTGACGTTTACGGAGATTTCTCCCGT
This sequence comes from Clostridia bacterium, assembly GCA_017937845.1. Lineage (GTDB taxonomy): Bacteria > Bacillota > Clostridia > Oscillospirales > CAG-272 > QALR01. Next base: position 7,675 of record JAGBCV010000012.1, read on the forward strand.
CTATATCGTGCTTTTGCTGGTCGGCGGGGTATACAGCATTTCCGTCGGCATCAACAACGTCCTCGTCTATAAATTGCCGTATCATATCATGGATATGCGCTTTTACGGCAAATATATCTCGATTTCGAGTGCGCTTGTCGGCATCGTTTCGGTGATATTTTCCATCGTTTCGCATTTCGCGCAGTCCGCTTTCGGCTTTATGCCGGCGATGCGAGGCATTTATATCCTGACGGTCGTGATTTGGGCGGTCTTTTTGCTTGTGACGTTTTCCATGAAAGAGGAAAAGGTGAAAATGCCCGAAAAATCGAAGGAAAAGATCAATCTTTTCAAGTATAAACCCTTTATCACGCTTGTTTTGCCCAATGTTTTGCGCGGTTTTTGCCTTGGTATCGTGAGTATGGCGATCACCATCGGCTATTATACGGAGCTTATCGACGGCGTTTCCGCAAACTACGTTATCATCATCACAAACGCATTGACGATCTTCGGTTCGTTTGCGTTTTCCAAAATCGCACGTTATATGCGCGATAAAAACATCATTTTGCTTTGCAGTATCGTGCTTGCGGCGCTTCTTCCGATCATGACCGTTTTCGGTACGGGCGCTTTTCTCGTCGTGTATTCGGTCATCTATTTCTTTTTGATCATTCTGAACAATATCGTTCCCGTCACCGTGACGAAGATCATCGACTATAAGGTCGCAGGACAGTATTCCGCGGGGCGTATGCTTCTCAATACCCTCGGAACCTCGCTTGCGGGCTTTCTTTGCGTGCCGATGTTCAAAACGCTCGGCGTGATTCCGACGCTTGCGCTCTCGGGCGGTATGCAACTGATTTCGGGTATCGGATATTATATCGTGCTCGTCGGCATCGAAAAAAAGAAAAAACAAGAGGGCGCTGTCGTTTGACGCGGATATCCTGACAAGGAGGATTTTATGGGCAGAATTATTTTCAACGAAGACCCAAATCATTTTATTTACAGCCGCGCAAAGGCGGGGTGCAAAAAAATTACAAAAGAAGACCTGGTGGATTTCATCAAGCAATACGAGGGGACGGACGTGACCGATTTTATGATTTGCGTCGGCGCGTCGATCCCGTGGTATCGCTCGAAGCGGCTGAAGGACATCATCACGCAATACAAGGAATGGGTGCGTGACGGCAAGGACAAGCTCTATATGGGCGGAGAAACGGAGCTTATTTTCTCCTGTATCAACCTTTTGACGGAATATGAAGAAGCGTATGGGGAAGTCTTTTACGATACGTGGATACCGACGCTCCGCGAGATCGGTATCCGTCCTTGGCTCAGCATCCGCATGAACGATATCCATGAATGTACGCAGGAGGATTCCATTCTTTTCAGCGATTTTTACAGAGAAAACCGCGAACATAACCGCGCTTCGCACAGGGGTGCTGTCGGATACTACGATTATGCACTGGATTACATGAACGAAAACGTGCGGGAGCATTATCTGACCGTCATCGAAGATGCGCTGGAGCACTTTGATGCGGACGGCTTGGAGCTGGATTGGATGCGCGAAATTTATTCCATCACGATCGGGCGCGAATACGAGGGTATCGCCGTCATCAATGCATTCATGCGCGAGGTTTACGCGATGGTGAAGCGTATGGAGGAAAAGCGCGGACATAAAATTCCGATCGCCGTCCGTTTGCCCGATACGCCCGAAAAGGCGCTTCGCCTGGGCTTTGACGTATTTGATTGGGTGGAAAACGGGCTTATCGAGCTGATTACGGTCACACCGAGATGGTCGAGCGTGGATAACGATATGCCCATCGACCTTTGGAAACGGATCTTCAAGGGGAAACCCGTGGAGATCGTCGCGGGGCTTGAAATTCTCATCGATGCTTACAACAGACGCGGTCGAAAATATGAATATAACACCTTGGAAACGGCGGTCGGCTCTGCCTGCGCGAATCTTTGGCAGGGAGCGGACGCGACTTATCTTTTCAATTACATGGACATTCCCGCGGCGAAAGATGAGCATACGTTTTTGACGGGTGAACGGTATCGGGACTTTCTCAAAACGGTGGGCGATTACGAAGCGTGCGTAAGTGCAACGCGCCGTCATGTCGTAACGTATAACGACGTTTCCGCCATCGGCGTGGCAGGCAAAAAACAGCTCCCCGTAAGGCTTTCGGGTGACGGCAAGCCGTTAAATTATGAAGCGCTCCGTCTTGTGACGGGGGATATCCCGAGAAGCAGACGTGTGAACGTCGTTTTAGGTATCGAGGCAGATGGAGATTTTGATGTTTCGGCGCTTTTTGTCTATCTCAGCGCGAAAAAATGCGATTTTTTGGAGGAAAGAGCGCCTTTTGCACAGCAATATGCGGATATACGCTATTTTGTCTATACCTTGGAAAACGACGGCACGCTTCCGCCCGTTTCCGTCATCGAAATGGGGCTTTCCGCAGGGAAAGCCACGGTGCATTGGGCTGAGATTGAAATTTTGTGATAAAATAAAAAAACACCGAAAATTTTGAATTTTCGGTGTTTTTTGAGGGCTTTTTGCCCGCTTTCGTTATATTTTGACCTTTTTTGCGTGGTTGTATTCCGACTTGGGATTGATAAAGTTTCTCCAATCGAGGTCGCCGCGGTCGAGCGCAGTGATGACAGCTTCTGCCGTTGCGATATTAGTGGCAGTGGGGATGTTGCTTCTGTCACATTCACGCATGAGCATGGCGTCCTTCAGCATGGCTTCGGGTTCTTCGGTATTCTCTCTGAAATAGAGAAGGACGTCGATCTCGTCGTATGCCACACGGGATGCGATCTGCTGAATACCGCCTTCAGAGTCGGGAAGAAGCTCCTCTACGGGAAGCCCCGTTGCCTCCGCGACGAATCTGCCCGTCATTTTCGGCGCGCAAATATTGTGCTTTGCGAGTACCCCGCAATATGCAATGCAAAACTGGACCATCAGTTCTCTCTTGGTTTCGGATGCTATAAGCGCAATTTCCATAAAAACTACCGGCATTGCCTTGGGGCAACGCAATCCTTTCCTTATTTTAATTTGCGAAGTTTGCGAATGCCGTCGAAAAGTTTTCGGCTTTCTCCGAGTGTTCTGGCGGCGATGTTGTCAAATGCGCGGGTGATGTTGAAGCTGAGCATTTCATCCATGAGGATGCCCTTATTGCCTGCGGCGATGAGCTCCGGGTCGTAGGGAACGATACCGAGAAGTCTTAAAGAGGTGCTGTCGATAATGGATATCGCCTCGTCCTTGCCCTTTTCCACAGAGCGCCCCGAAAGCTTATTGATGATGAGCCTTCTTCTGCGAACGCCCTTGCTCATCAGAAACTCAGACGTTCTGTCTGCCGCGCGGATGGCGGCGCGTGTCGGCTCTGCGATGATATAGGCGGTGTCGGCAACGCCTGCCGCGAAGGCGAGCGGTTCTCCGATGCCGCCGGGGGTATCTACGAAGATGAAATCGTAGCTTGCCGTGGACACAAGACGGTTGACGACGGATTTGAATGCGAAGGTATTCATTCTGTTTTCAAAGCTGTACGGTGCGGCGATGAAAAAGAGATTGGCGTTGCGCTTGTCGCGCAGAATGGCGCGCTCCATCGGGATCCTGCCGAATGCGATATCGCTGATATCGTATATGACATCATCCGACATTCCCGTGATCAGGTCAAGACAACGGTTTCCGAAATCGCAGTCGATGAGAAGCACGCGGCGACCGCGTCTTGCGACTGCCATTGCGAGATTGGCACATACGGTCGATTTTCCGACACCGCCCTTGCAGGAGGTGAAGAGAATGACTTGTGTACCGAGGGAATTGCTGATGTCCATAGTGAAACCTTGCCTTTCATACCTTCTGGAAAAGTTTGTTACACAAACTATGCCATAGGTAGTATATCATTTTTTGGTTGATTTGTCAATATTTTTACTTGATTTGCAGAAAAAATTGTGAAATATTTTGTTGATTTGTTTTTGTATACAAAAGGTCTGTTTTGAAAACAAGAGATGCGTCGTTTGGCGTATCTTATGCGTGATGCTTGATGACGACGGTTTCGAGCGTTGCGAACGCCTCGTCCTCGAGCGCCTTGACGTCGACCTTTTCTTCCTCGCGTTCTACCTTCCAAAGCTCGGGGCGTGTGCGGGGATGGCGGGGGGTGAATACCGTACAGCAATCCTCGTAGGGAAGAATGGACGTTTCAAAGGTGTCGATCTCGCGGGAGATGCGGATGATCTCTTCTTTATCCATGCCGATGCAGGGACGGAATACGGGACGGGAAACGACGCTATTGGTAACGCCGAGCGCCTGCATGGTCTGGCTTGCGACCTGACCGAGGCTTTCGCCTGTGATGAGCGCGTCGCACGCGAACTTTTCGGCGGTGCGTTCGGAAAGACGCATCATGAAGCGGCGGAGCAGGAGCGTGAAGTAATCTTCCTCACAGGTGTCGCGCAGGACCTCTTGTATCTTGGTGACGGAAATGATGTGAACGTGGATATCGCCCGTATACGCGGTGAGCTTTTCCGCAAGCGCGAGGACCTTTTCGCGTGCGCGTTCGCTGGTATAGGGGAAGCTCTCAAAGTGCATCGCGTCCAGACGGACACCGCGCTTGGCGATCATAAAGCCTGCGACGGGGCTGTCGATACCGCCCGAAAGCAGGAGAAGACCCTTGCCGTTGGAGCCGATGGGCATACCGCCGATGGCGCGTTCCTGTCCCGCGCAGATATATGCGGCATAGTCGCGGATCTCCACGCGAACGGCAACGTCGGGATGATGCACGTCGACGCGCTTATGACCGCCCGATGCTTCCAAAATGGCAGCGCCGACTTCGGCGGAGATTTCGGGAGATTTGAGCGGGAATTTTTTATCGGAGCGCTTTGCCTCGACCTTGAAGGTCTTGGCGTCTTCAATATAGGGCATGAACTGCGTTTTGACCGTTTCGAGAATGGCACCCATATCCTTTTCGGTTTCGATGGCGCGGCTGACGGCGGAGATGCCGAAGGTATTTTTGGCGGCGATATACGCGCCTTCCACGTCGGCGTATTCCTCGAGCGGTTCGATGTATACGGTGCTTTGTACGGAATAGATCTTGAATTTGCCGAACGGCTCGGTGCGGCGCTTCAAAATATCGCGGAGAAGCTTTTCAAAATGATTGCGGTTGGCACCCTTGAGCGCGATTTCGCCGTATTTGCAGAGAATGATTTCTTTCATGAATCTTGACCTTTCTTTTGATTTTCTACTTGAACTTGTGTTGTTTTTATATTATAATAAAAATATTACAGATATTTGCTTGTAAATGGCGTTCCACTTTATATTATACGCCCTTTACCGTATAAATTCAATGCCAAAAATCGAAAAATATCAAAGATAAGGAGAAATTTTCCGATGAAAAACAATCATAAATTAAATATTGCGGGGGTGGAGCTCCCGCTTTCCTCCGATCACGATGAAAAATACGTACAGGCGCTCGCCTCCGAGCTTTCGCGCAGGATCGGCAATATGACCCTTTCGCAGGCGGGCGTTTCCAAACTCGAAGCGGCGATCGTTTGCGCGCTTGACCTGCTCGACGAGAATTACCGTTTGCAGCTCGAGATCCAAAACATGAAAAAGGGTAACAAATGATGAAGCCCGAACTTCTTTCTCCCGCAGGCTCTCCCGCCGCACTGGAAGCCGCCGTCATGGCGGGTGCAGATGCCGTTTACTTCGGCGGTCAGAGCTTTAACGCACGCAAAAATGCGGAAAACTTTAACGATGAGGAGCTTCTTGCGGCAGTTCGCAAGTGCCGTCTGTACGGCGTGAAGACCAATATCGTTCTCAATACCCAGCTCTATTCCGCAGAGCTTTCGGGTGCGCTTTCCTTGGCGGAAAAGCTCCTTTCCTATGGCGCAGATGCGTTTATCGTTGCCGATATCGGACTTGCAACGGAGCTTCTCCACCATTTTCCGGGTGTTGAGCTTCACGCAAGTACGCAGTGCAGTGGGCAAAATGCGCTTTCCGCAAGGGCGCTTGCCGACATCGGCTTTCGCCGTATGGTCGCGCCCCGTGAGCTTCCGTTTCGTGACATTAAGGCGCTTTGCGAAGCCTCTCCCATCGAAACGGAGATCTTCGTTCACGGCGCGCTTTGCGTGAGCCATTCAGGACAGTGCCTTATGAGCTCCATCATCGGCGGCCGAAGCGGTAACAGAGGGGAGTGCGCGCAGCCCTGCCGTTTGCCGTATCAGACGAAAAATCCGTATCCGCTTTCCCTGAAGGACCTCTGTCTTGCCGCATATATGCCTGAGCTTATCGATGCGGGCGTGGCATCGTTCAAGATCGAGGGCAGAATGAAAACGCCCGATTACGTTTACGGGGTCATTTCCATCTATCGCAAGCTCATCGACGAGCACAGAGGCGCGACGGAAGAGGAGATCCGCAAAATGGCGAGCCTTTTCTGCCGCTCGGGCTTTACGGACGGTTATCATACCGAAAAAATCAACAAAAATATGCTCGGTGTTCGCACCGATTCCGATAAACAAACGACGGCTTCTTCCGAAAAGATCGTGATGACGCCGAGAAAGATCGATATTTCCTTGAACGGTGAATTTCTCGTCGGCAAGCCTGCCGTGCTTACGGGCAGGGTGGAGCGCGAGGGCGTTCTTTATGAACACAAAATTACGGGCGATATTTGCATCAAGGCTGAAAAAACGCCGACGAGCCCCGAAAGACTCTCGGAAAACCTTGCAAAGCTCGGTGCAACACCGTTTCGCGCCCTTGACGTTTCCGTCAATGCCGACGACGTGAACGTGCCGATCTCCGCGGTCAACGCGATGCGCCGTGAGCTTGCTTCCGCGATGGAGGAAGCGCTCATCGGAAAAGCAAAGGAATATCCGAAATTTACGAAGCTCACGCTTCCGCGCGGCGCGGTAGAATCGAGCGAAAAGAGCGCGTATTTTGCCTTTTACGATGCCGTGACAAAGAAAGCCAAGGGCTTTTTTGACCGCATTTTCGTACCGCTTACGGAATATATCGCGCATATCGACGATGCGAAAAAATATCAGAATATCGGTGTGGCGCTCCCGCCCGTAGCGTTTGACCATGAGCTTCCCATGGTGCGCGAGATGGCGAAAAAAGCCGTTTCGGCAGGCTGCAAAACGGCGCTCGTTTCGGGCTTTTGGCAGAGCGAGCTTTGCGATGAATTGGGACTTGAAAAGCACGGCGATATCCGACTCAACGCTTACAATTCGACGAGCGTTTCGGTCTACGCGGAAAAGCGCTTTGCTTCTCTCGTGCTTTCTCCCGAGATCGGTGCTTCGGCAAGCATGGGCGTGGCGTCTGCCATTCCCAAGGGATATATCATTTACGGCAGGCTTCCGCTCATGACGATGGAAAAATGCGCGATTCGTGATATGATGCTTCCGAACGTCATGAGCTCGGCAAGCTGTCATTATTGCGATACGCATAGATTTTCGACGCTTACCGACAGAACGGGCGCGAAATTCCCGATGACACGTGAATTTCAGCACCGAAACGTCATTTATAACAGCGTGCCGACCTATATGTCGGACAAACCGCTTGCAGGGCTTTTTTCGCACGCGATTTTCACGGATGAAACGGCAAACGAGGTCGATGCGATCATCGATGCCATCCAAGATCGCAAGCCCGCGAAAACGAAATTCAGAAGATTATAATGGGTAATATACATGAAAAAACTTGACATTGTTTTGGCTTCCGCTTCTCCGAGAAGAAAAGAGATTTTGGAAACGCTCGGAATACCGTTCCGCATCCTTGTTTCCGATGCCGAGGAGAACGCCTCTCCCGAGCTTGCGCCCGAGGAGTTCGTCATGCAGACGGCGCATGAAAAATGCAAAAACGTGGTCGAAAAGCTCCGCGCAGACGGTACGCTCACGCGGGATACGCTCGTCATCGCTTGCGATACCGTCGTGGTTTACAGCGGTTTTATCATCGGCAAGCCCAAGGATGAGGCGCACGCTATTTTGACGCTCGGTATGCTCTCCGATTCTTGGCATTCCGTTTTCTCGGGGCTTGCGATTTATTATAAAGGCAGGGTCGCTTGCCGCGCGGCGAGAACGAACGTGAAATTCCGAGATATCTCCGAAAGGGAGATCAAGGCGTACGTCGATTCGGGTGAGCCGATGGGCAAGGCGGGCTCTTACGCCATTCAGATGAAGGGCGGCGCGTTCGTGGAGCGCATCGAGGGCGAGTTCAACAACGTCGTGGGACTTCCCGTGGCGGAGATGCTTTCGCTTTTGCGTGAGGAATTTGGTCTTGAACTGCTCGATGTGGCAATGTATTAAGGGAGGATATCATGCTGACGCTTGAAGAAAAAAAGATTCGCGCGGCAGAGGTCGTACGGGCACTCGAAGAAAAATATCCCGATGCGACCTGCGCGCTGAAATACGAGGGTGACCCTTGGCGACTGCTCGTGATGGGTAGGCTTTCCGCGCAGTGTACGGACGCGAGGGTGAATATCGTTTGCGAGGAGCTTTTCCGCCGTTTTCCCGACGCGAAGGCGATGGCGGACGCGCCCATCGGTGAGATCGAAAGGCTCGTGTATTCCTGCGGCGTATACAAGGTCAAGGCGCAGAATATTAAGGATTTTTCCCGCATCATCGTGGAAGAATTTAACGGCAAGGTCCCCGATACGATGGAGGACCTGTTGACGCTCCCCGGGGTCGGCAGAAAGATCGCCAATTTGATTCTCGGGGATATCTACGGCAAGCCTGCCATCGTCGCGGACACACATTGCATCCGCATTTCCAATCGCTTAGGGCTTGCAAATAGCAAAACGCCCGAAAAGGTGGAGAAGGCGCTTGTGGAGATCGTAGACCCCGAAAAGCAATCGGATTTTTGTCATAGGCTCGTTTGGTTTGGCAGAGAGGTCTGCGATGCAAGGAAGCCTGATTGCGAAAATTGTATGTTCAGGCATTATAAATGCCTTGAAAATGAAGAAAAATAAATCGGAAAAGGAGAATTTCTATGCTGAAAAAACCGCTTGCGGACGACATTCGACCGCGCTCGTTTGACGAGATGGTGGGAGAAGCGAAACTTTTCGGAGAGCGGGGCATCTTCCGCAAGATGCTCGAGGCGAATCATATTCCGAATATGATTTTTTTCGGTCCCTCGGGAACGGGAAAAACGACGGCGGCGAATATCCTTGCCGAGGCTTCGGGAAAGACTCTGCACAGGCTCAACGCGACAAACGCGGGACTTTCCGACGTGAAGCAGGTGATCGCCGAGAGCGGTTCGCTTCTCGGTGCGGACGGCATTTTGCTGTATTTGGACGAAATTCAATATTTCAATAAAAAGCAACAGCAATCGCTTTTGGAGTTCATTGAGGACGGTCGCATCACACTCATCGCCTCCACGACGGAGAATCCGTATTTTTATATCTATCCCGCGATCATTTCCCGTTGCGCGGTCTTTGAGTTTAAGTCTATCGGCGTATCGGAGCTGAAGCGCGCGATTTTGCGTGCCGCCGATGCGTTTGCAAAGCAGACGGGAAGAACCGTTTCCATCACGCCAGAGGCGCTCTCAATGGTCGCTTCCGCTGCCGCAGGGGACGCCAGACGCGCGGTGAGCCTTTATGAAAATCTCGCAACGGTCTACGACGATATCACGGCGGAGGTCGTGCGTGGATTTTTGCCCGAGGTCATGGGCATGGCGGGCTTTGACCGCGATGGTGACGGACATTACGACCTACTTTCCGCTTTGCAGAAATCGATTCGCGGTTCTGACCCCGATGCGGCGCTTTTTTATCTCGCAAAGCTCCTTTCGGGCGGCGACCTCAATTCCGTTTGCAGAAGACTTCTCGTCATCGCAAACGAGGATATCGGGCTTGCTTATCCGATGGCGGCGGCGGTCACTTACGCTTGCGTGCAAAGCGCGCGTGAACTTGGTATGCCCGAGGCGCGAGTTCCGCTTGCCAACGCCGCTGTGATGCTGGCCACGGCGCCCAAATCCAATTCCGCTTATATGGGTGTGAATATGGCGATGAAGGCGGTCTCTGCGGGCAAGGGCGCGACCTTTCCTCGTGCGCTCCAAAACGTGCATTTCGACGGAGAAAATGCAGCGGAAAAGGGTCAGCATTATAAGTATCCGCATGATTTTCCAAATCATTATGTCGCTCAGCAATATTTGCCAGAGGATTTGAAAAGCGTTCAATTTTATGCGTTTGGCGATAACAAAACCGAGCAGGCAGCAAAGCTTTATTGGGAAAAAATCAAGAAAGAAAACAGGTGATCTTTGATGTTGAATATCGTTCAAATCGGTGCTATCGGGCATTACGCTTACGCGCTCCCGACGGCAAGAAAATATAATATGAAATTTAGCGGTATCACATTCCCCCACGCGGAAGATGGCCGCGAAAGAGCGATGCGAAATCTTGCGAGATTTGGCTTTGAGCCTCATATTTACGAGGACTGGAAAGAGATGCTGGAAGTCGAAAAGCCCGATATCGCGGTCGTCAATACCGTGATGGCGAAAAACGGTGAGATCGCGCAGGCGGCGCTTTCCATGGGCATCAGTGTTTTCTGCGAAAAGCCCGTGGCGACGACACTTGACGGACTTTTTGCGCTTGAAAACGTCTATTATGAAGCAAAGGCGCGATATGCGGACAGGAATCTCTGCTTTGCGGGAATGTTCGGTATTGACTATCTTCCGCATTTTGAAACGGCGTACCGCTTCGTCAAGGCGGGCGGTATCGGTGAGGTCAGACTTGCGAACGCGCAAAAATCCTATCGAATGGGCAACCGCGAGGCGTTCTATTCCGACAGAGAGCAGTACGGCGGTACGATCCCGTGGGTGGCGATCCATGCGATCGAATGGGTGGAGCGCATCGGCGCACTTCGCCCGATGACGGTCATGGCGTACGGCAGTACCGCCTGCAACGCGGGCAACGGCACGATGGAAGCCTCGACGCTCTGCGTTTTTGGCTGTGAGGACGGAAAAATGGCTTCCGTTTCGGCGGACGTGATGCGCCCCAAAATGGCGCCGAGCCACGATGACGACAGACTTCGTCTTGTCGGCTCAGAGGGGGTTTTAGAGGTGCGCGGCGGTCGCGTTTTCGTCATCGATAAGGACGGCGAACGTGAGATTCCGCTCGTGCAGACGGAAACGGAGCTTTTTGAAGAAATGATCCTCGAAATGCAGGGAAAAGGGAAGTGCCGCGTCAGCGCGGAGGATACTTTCTTGGCAACGAGAACGGCGCTTCTTGCCAGAGAATCCGAGGATACGGGAAATTTAATGGAGATAAAATCAATATGAAACAGATCAAAATGTATACGGACGGCGCTTGTAAAGGCAATCCCGGACCCGGCGGCTGGGGTTGTATTCTCGTTTACGGCGACGTGGAAAAGGAGCTTTCGGGCGGTGAGGCGAACACGACCAACAACCGCATGGAGCTTTCTGCGGCGATCGCGGGACTTTCTGCGCTGAAAACGCCTTGCGAGGTCGAGCTTTGGTCGGATTCCAAATACCTCGTTGACGCCATCACGCTCGGTTGGGCACGTTCTTGGCGTGCAAAGGGCTGGAAAAAGGGTGACGGCAAGCCTGCGCTCAATCCTGACCTTTGGGAAAAGCTTCTTTCCTTGCTGGAGATCCATCAAGTGAAATTCGTTTGGGTGCGCGGTCATAACGGTCACGTGTATAACGAGCGTTGCGACAGGCTCGCCGTGGCGGAGGCTGAAAAATACCGCTGAGCGGATTTTTTTCAGAGTGAAGAAAGAAAAATGAAAAGTGAAGAGAAAAGGTGTCCGCCGTGCGGACGGAACGATGATATTTGAATGAAGATTGAAAAGAGAAGATGTTTGTCGTACGGACGAGCCTATTATATATAAGGAAAGATTTTTATGAAAGAAAAAGTATTGCTTGGTATGAGCGGTGGGCTTGACAGCACGTATTCCGTGGTGGAGCTGAAAAAAAGGGGCTATGACGTGGTCGGTGCGGTGCTGAAAATGAGCGACAACACCGATGTGGAAAAGGCGCAGACGGCGGCAGAAACGCTCGGCGTTCCGCTTCACGTCGTGGACTGCTCAAAGCGTTTTGAAGATGTTGTCGTCAAAGATTTTTTGACGGAATACGCGGCGGCAAGAACGCCCAATCCTTGCGTGATCTGCAATCGATACGTCAAGATCGAGTCGCTTTGCGAATGTGCGCGCTCGCTCGGCATTTCCCGCGTAGCAACGGGGCATTATGCGAATATCGCGTATGACGAAGCGAGCGGTCGGTATTATATCCGCAAGGCGGGTGACGCGAGAAAGGATCAGAGCTACGTTCTTTGGCGACTTACGCAGGAACAGCTTTCGATGCTTACGTTTCCTCTTTCCGAACGAGAGAAAAAGGACGTGAGAGCCGAGGCGGTGGCGCTCTCCTTGCCATCTGCGGATGCGGAGGAAAGTCAGGAGATCTGCTTCATTCCGACGAATGACTATATTTCGTATATCGAAGAAAAGCTGGGCAAGTTCCCCGAGGGGGATTTTCTCGACGAAAACGGCAAGACGCTCGGCAAGCATCGCGGTATCGTGCATTACACCATCGGACAGCGCAAGGGCTTGGGGCTTTCGCTCGGCAGACCGGGCTTCGTGACGGCGATCGATCCTGCGGCGAACACCGTGACGGTCGTTTCCGATGAAGCAAAGATATTTTCGACAAGCCTTGTCTGCGATACGCTGAATTTCCAGAAGCTCGCGCCGATGCGGGAGGGTGTGATTCGCGCCGAGGGCAAGGTCCGTTACGCGGCAAAGCCCGTGATGGCGACCGTCAAAATCAAAGGCGAGAGGGCGGAGGTCCTTTTCGATGCGCCCGTGCGCGCGGTGACGCCTGGACAATCCGTCGTGTTCTATGACGGTGACGACGTGCTGATGGGTGGAATTATTTGCTGAACGGTGTTTGGTTCTAATGAATATTGAGAAAAAGAGAGAACATTGGAATATTATTAGAAAAAATGAGGTGAAAAACCTGTTTTTTCTCAAAGAAAAAAACTTTTTGGCATATTGACCTTTGCGTCAAAAAAGGTTCTGCAACTTTGTTCAACTTGAACAATTTTGCAGAACTTTTAATTTTTTGTGAAGAAAGTGTGAAGAAGAAGCGTGTTAAATGGTATTTACTCTTGCGGAAAAGCAAAAGGCGCATAGGATAAAAAACGCCGAAAAACCTTGAAAATCAAAGGATTTTTGAGAAAAAAGAAAGTCTTTCGGTAAATCAAAAAGACACCGTTTGCGCGGCTTTGAAAAAGGACGAAAAACGGAAAATCTTCCTAAAATATTTATATGGTGTTTACGATTCGTGAAAATGACGGTTTTTCGACGGATTTATGAGCTTTTTGTGGAGAAAGTGAAAAAAAGTGATGACGAAAGTTATTGATTTTTTGTGAATGAAGTGGTAGTATTATAAAGTAATAAATGTTACCGTGTCGGTTTGCCCAAAAAGATACGGTAGCAACAGCTAATTGCAAAATCCGTAAGAGGAGGAAAATCTATGGAAAACTCAAAGCTGACAAGAGTAATTGCGCTGGTTCTCAGCGTGATGATGGTTGCGGGTCTGTTTATGACCGCCGGTGCTGCGAACCTTACAACGAGCGCGGCTCCCGACGAGGATGAAATGTCCGTTGCCAACGAAGCTCTTGAAATACTCGGAGATGACAAATGGTCCGAGTACAAGGAAAAATTCGGTTCTCAGCCGAACTACACAGGCGATGATATCGTGATCAACGCCGCAAACGCTATCGCTCTCCCCGAGGGCGCGCAGGTTTTGGCTGAACTCGACGGTAAGACCAACGTTCTCTACCTTCCCAGCGAAGGCGGCGCAACATGGACAGTGACCGTTCCCGAAACCGGTCTTTACGCTATTGACCTTTCTTTCTACGCTATCTCCGAATTGAATGGCGAAAAGGTCTCCAAAGCGGCAGACATCGAAAGAACACTCCGTATCAACGGTGAGGTTCCTTTCACAGAAGTTCGTAACCTTTTGATGACCAAGACTTGGATCGATGCATTTTCTGACGATCAGATCGTGTATGACCAGGACGGCAACATCGAGGATATCCTCTATGACGAGGACAGCGTAGGTAACCACCGTCGTCCCGCAAAGGTGGAGGCTCCCGAATGGAGAAAGTATACCGTATGCGACCCGACAGGTTATTATAACGGTGAATTTTTCTTCTATCTCGAAGCAGGTGAAAACACCATTACCCTCGAAGCACAGAAAGAACCTGTTGCTCTCGAATCCATCACGCTTCGCGAAAGAAAAGCGCTCCTTACTTATGAAGAATACATCGCAATGCACGTAGACCAGGGCGTGACAAGAGCACCGCAGGATTCCATCATTCAGCTTGAAGCAGAATTTGCGACCGCGACCTCTTCCAGTACCATCTACGGTCAGAACGACAGCTCTTCTCCCATCACAAGCCCCCAGCACGCAAGCTACTCCTGGATCAACGATATCGGCGGACGTAACGGTTCTTACAACTGGTCTTCCGTTGGTCAGTGGATCGAATGGACCGTAAACATTCCCGAAGGCAAGGGCGGCTTCTACACCATCAGCTCTCGTTTCCTTTCGAGCGCTCTCGAAGGTCTTTTCGTTTCCCGTCGTCTTTATATCGACGGTGAGATCCCCTTTGAAGAAGCAAACAACCTCGAATTTATTTACGATAAGGGCTGGCAGGGCGGTACCTTCACAGACGGTACGACCGAATTTGAGTTCTACCTCGAAGGCGGTAAGACTCATACCTTCAAGCTCGAAGTAAACTACGGTAACCTCGGCGGTCTTATTGCAGAAGTCCGTGAATGCGTTACCAGAATCAACGAGATCTACATCACCATCCTTCAGATCTCCGGTACAGACCCCGACCCGTACATGGACTACTCTTACTACAAGAGAATCCCGGATGAAATCGCAGAAATGAACACTCTCGCAAGAAGACTTTATGCGGTTTCCGAACAGATCCAGCAGATCTCCGACGGTAAGTCCAGCTCTGCGACCGCGACGATCGAAAACGTTGCCCGTGTTCTTGAAACCATGGCAGCGGATTCCGAAAGACAGATTGCGAAGAACTTCTCCGCACTCAAATCTTACATCGGTAACCTTGGTACATGGCTCAACGACATCGGTCAGCAGGCTTTGATCCTTGACTACTTTGTCATTCAGCCCGCAGGAAACGAATTGCCCAAGGGCGAGGGTAATTTCTTCCAGAGCGCATGGTTTGAAATTCAGAAGTTCATTTACAGCTTTATCCGCGATAACTCCTCCTTCGGCTCCGCTGAAGCAGGTGAGGGCGTTACCAAGATCGAAGTTTGGACAACGGTATCCCGCGAATACGCGCAGATCATCCGTTCCATCGTCGATGAAAGCTTCAGCAGAGAACACCCCGACATCGCGATCAACTTGAAGCTCGTTACCGCAGGTACACTTCTTCCCGCGACACTCTCCGGTGTAGGTCCCGACGTTATGATGGACGTTACATCTTCCGACTGTGTCAACTACGCAGTACGTGGTGCGGTCCTCGACCTTTCCAAGTATGAAGGTTTCGATGAACTCAAGACTTACTTCCACGAATCCGCATGGGTTCCCGTAACCGTTGCTCTCGACTCCGTTGACGGTGAAATCGCCGTATACGGTGTTCCGGAAAAACAGAGCTTCAGCGTTATGTTCTACCGCAAAGACATCTTCGCTTCTCTCGGTCTCAAGGTTCCGAACACTTGGGATGAGTTCAACGCGATCATGCCGATCCTCGTTTCTCAGAACTACCTCGTAGGTATGCCTCACGATACAACGATCACCAACATGTTCATCTATCAGAACGGTGGTTCCTTGTATAGCAACGGCGGTACAACGATCTCCTTCGATCAGGATATCACACTTGACGCATTCACTCAGCTCTGCACATTCTTCACAACTTATCGTTTCCCGTTGACATACGACGCAGCAAACCGCTTCCGTTCCGGTGAAATGCCCGTATTCATTGGTGACTACATCACCTTCTACAACCAGTTTACCATCTTCGCTCCCGAACTTAAAGGTCTCTGGGGCTTCACAACCGTTCCCGGTACCGTTCAGGAAGACGGTTCCATCAACAAATCCGTTATGGCTGCTATCAACTCCATCGTTATCATGATGGACGCTGCCGACAGAGGCACCGATGAAGCAGGCTTCAAATTCATCAAATGGTGGATGGGTGCTACCGTTCAGGGTCAGTACGCAAACGAACTCGTTGCGTTGCTCGGTCCCGCAGGTAAGTACGCTACCGCTAACATGGATGCTTTCAACGACATGTCTTGGACAGCAAGCGAACTGAAAGAAATTCAGAACCAGTTCTCCAACCTTCAGGCTGTTCCGGAAATGCCCGGTTCTTACATTATCGCTCGTAACATTGAATTCGCTTTCCTTAATGTATATAATAACGACTATGTACCCAGCGAAGCACTTCAGGATTACACCAATACGATCAATGCTGAATTCCAGAGAAAGCGCGACGAACTTAAACGTAAGTTCTTTGTTCCTTCCAACACAAAATAATCTAAGCAAAGGAGAATACGGACATGTCGGAAAAAGCTGTTGATACAAAACAGAAAGCCAAAAAACCGGTCGCTCGTAAAGAGCTGACCATGTGGCAATGGACATGGAAAGAAATGAAGCGCAATTACGTTGCTTACCTCATGTGCGCACCGTACTACCTCATTTTCTTTACATTTACTATCTTACCTGTTATTCTTTCGGTCTTCTTCAGTTTCACGATCTTCAACATGATCGAAGCGCCGCAGTTTATCTTCCTTGATAACTATATGCGTCTCTTCCTTGATGACGATATCTTTATTGAAGCAGTAGCGAATACCCTTATCTTCGCTGTTATGACGGGACCTGTTTCTTATATCCTCTCCCTCTTCACAGCGTGGTTCATTAACGAACTTCCTCCGAAGGTAAGAGCTGTCGTAACCCTTATCTTCTATGCACCGTCGCTTTCCACAGGTATGACCTTTATCTGGAAGGTTATCTTCGACGGCGACTCTTACGGCTACGCAAACTCTATCCTTATGAGACTTGATATCATTCAGGAACCGATCCAGTTCTTCAAGAATGAATCCTACGTAATGCCTCTCTGTATCGTAGTTGCTCTTTGGTCCTCTCTCGGCGTATCGTTCCTTTCCTTCATCGGTGGTCTTCAGACCGTTCCGAAGGATCAGTTCGAAGCGGCTGCTGTGGACGGCATCAAGAACAGATGGCAGGAGCTTTGGTACGTAACGCTTCCGAACATGAAGCAGCAGATGCTCTTCGGTGCGGTCATGGCGATTACACAGTCCTTTAACTTCGGTACGGTCGTAAACGACCTTGCCGGCTTCCCCAGCGTAAACTACGCTGCTCATACAATCATGCATCACCTCCAGGACTACGGCGGTCAGCGTTTCGAGGTAGGTTACTCCTCCGCGATCGCAACCGTGCTCTTCATCATGATGGTAGGCTCGAACATGCTTGTAAATAAAATTTTGAACAAGGTGGGACAATGATATGTCAAAGAAGTTAAGAACCAGAAATCATAAAGTTGTCCTCAACCGTTCCGCGGGAGGCGACTTCGGAATCTCAGTATTCCTGATTCTCTTCGGTGCGTTTATGTTTATTCCGATGTATTACGCAATCATCCAGTCCTTGAAGCCGCTCGATGAACTTTGGAACTATCCTCCGAAATTCTATGTTGTCAACCCGACACTCTCGAACTTCGGTGATATGTTCGCAAGTATGACCTCTTCTTGGGTTCCGTTCTCGCGTTACATCTTCAATACCGTGCTTATCTCCGTAGCCGGTACCTTTGGTAACCTCTTCCTCGGCTCTCTTGCCGCTTACGTCGTTTCCAAAATGAAATTCCCGGGACGCAAACTCCTCTCCGAGGCAGTTCGCTACTCCCTTATGTTTACCGCTACCGTTACCGGTATCGTAAACTACCTCACAATGAGTACAATCGGTCTTGTTGATACCTACTGGGCGATCATCATTCCCGCATGGGGCGCAACACTCGGTATGTTCCTTATGCGTCAGTTCATGACCTCCGGTATCTCCGACGCGGTTCTCGAATCCGCTCGTCTTGACGGTTCCAGCGAACTTCGTACATATTGGACGATCGCAATGCCGATGGTTAAGCCTGCGTGCATGACCCTTATCGTGTACTCCTTCAAGGATCTGTGGAACACCGGTTCTTCCACATACATCCAGAGTGAACAGCTCAAAACCTTCAACTATGCAATTCAGCAGATCGTATCCGGCGGTATCGCCCGTGCGAGTGTCGGCGCAGCAGCTGCAATCGTTATGTTGATCGTTCCGGTAATCGTATTCGTTATTTCCCAGAGTAACGTCGTAGAAACGATGTCTACTTCCGGTATGAAAGACTAAGACAGGAGGATGTAGTTTTGAAAAAATTATCAAAAATTCTTTGTCTGATTTTCTCCGTCGTCCTCCTTCTGGGTATGGCTTTGGAAGTTTCCGCAGCAGCGGCTCCTTACCAGACATACACATATGATATCGACGGTATGCCCGTATACTCCCCTCATGCGTATACTCCCAGCACCGCTTACACATCATATGAAATGAATATGCCCCACGAGCTCAACGCTCCCAAGGACATTTTCGTCGATGACAGAAATTGGACTTATATTTCCAATACCAAGAACAACACCGTCGAAGTATTGAATGAAAAAATGATCTATCAGTATTCCATCGGTGATTTCGTAAACAAGCAGGGTGTACAGGATAGCCTGTATGAGCCCAACGGTCTTTTCGTATTCGATGGCAAGCTTTACGTTTGTGATACGCTCAATGCCCGTATCGTTATTTTCGATATCGCATCGAGCAACACAGAGGCTTCCTTTGTCGATATCATCGAAGCTCCCGATGCAAGCATCATGGGTTCGGATACCGTATTCCGTCCCGTTGCTGTCGGCGTAAACAAATCCGGTACGATCTACATCGTATCTCAGACAACATATTCCGGTATCATCGCGCTCAACGCAGACGGCTCCTTCCAGGCATTCATCGGTGCTCAGAAAGCAACCGTATCCATGGCTGTTCGTATCCGTCGTATGATCTTCCCGAATATCGTTACAGACTCTTATCTTTCTACACCTTACAAGAACCTCACAATGGACGATGAAGGCGTTGTTTGGGCAACCATCGTATTCGACGGTGACGACTCCGATAACCTCGCAAATTCTCTCCTTTCCGGTTCTATCAACGAAACCTACGCTCCCGTTAAGCGTCTTAACGCAAAGGGTGACGATATCCTCGTTCGCAGCGGTTTCACAATGCCTGCCGGCGAAGTAAACTTCGCAACGACAGCAGCTGCCTCCATGGGTAAGCACACAGGTCCTTCCGAACTCGTTGACATTGCAATGGGTCCCAACGGTATGTGGTCTGTTCTTGACTCCAAGCGTGGCAAGATCTACACCTATGACAGCGAAGGCAACATGCTTTTCGCGTTCGGTGACCAGGGCGCTCAGCTCGGTAACCTTTCCGCTCCCACCGCGATCACATATTGCGGAAGCGACATCTACGTTCTTGACAGCGTTTTGAACTCCGTAACTGTATTCAAGAGAACCGACTACGGCGACGTTATCGACCTTGCTCTTGAACACAACAATAACCGCGAATATTCCGTTGGTTATGAAGACTGGAAAGAAATCCTGAAGAGAAACGTAAACTTCGACGCTGCTTACGTTGGTATCGGTAAGAACCTTTACCGCCAGGGCAAGTACGAAGAAGCTATGGATTACTACAAATCCGCTCATGAAACAACCAACTACTCCATCGCTTTCAAGGCTTGGAGAAAAGAAGCAACCGAAAAATACATCATTGTTGTTTTGATTGTTATCGTTGTACTCGTCGTTTTGATCTCCAAACTGTTCGGTTACATCGGCAAGAAGAACAAAGCGGGTATCACCAAGGTCGGCAAACGTACTCTTTGGGAAGAATTCCTTTATGGCTTCTATGTTATGATGCACCCGTTTGACGGTTTCTGGGATTTGAAACACGAAAAACGCGGTTCTGTCAGAGGCGCGATCTGTATCGTCGTTTTGACAGCGGCATCTCTCCTTTATCAGCAGGTTGGCTCCGCTTACCTCTTTGGTGGCGGCTCCGCAAAAGGCAATACCTTCGGTATCGTAATCGCATTCGTTGTTGTATTCGCTCTCTGGTGCATTGCTAACTGGTGTCTTACCACACTTTTCGACGGTGAAGGTACTTTGAAGGACATTTTCATTGCAACCGCATATGCATTGATGCCCATTCCGCTTCTCACCATCCCCGCAACCATCGCGACCAATTTTGCATCCCTTACGGAAGCAGAAATGATCACTTTGATTCTCGGTCTTTCCTATGTATGGACCGGTATGCTCATCTTCTTCGGTTCGATGACCACACACGGTTACTCCATGGGACGTAACATCTTGATTACAATCTTTACCTTGGTTGGTATGATCTTTATCCTTTTCGTAGCGGTTCTCTTCTGGAACCTTATCACAAGAATGGTTTCCTTCATGACCGATATTGTTACGGAATTGTCATACCGAGCACAATAAACAGGAGGAAAATGTATGAAAAAAATCAGAATTATATCAGCGGTTCTGGCGATCCTTCTTGCCTTTTCCGCTGTAAGCCTGCCTGTTTTTGCGGCTGATATTGTGGATTATCCTACAACCGAATATGAATCGATGTATGAGAAGCTCGGCACAATGACGCTCATGTATGAAAGCGAAGAAGACGGCTACGCGATGTATTTCGATACACAGTCCGGCGAATTTGCTCTCAAGAATTTGGCGACAGGAGAACTCACGTTCTCCAACCCCTACGATATCGCAACGGCAACAGAGTCCTCTTCCAGCGATAAGGACAATGATGACCCGATTCGTCAGGCGCTCCTTTCTCAGATCATCCTTCAGTATGAGGATACGATGACCGGTGCATCTTCCACCATGATGAGCTACACACATGCGGCTCTTGCAGGCGGTCAGATTCAGTTCAAAAACATTGAAAACGGTGTCCGCGTTGAATACGCGCTCGGTACCGTTGAAACCAAACGACTCATCCCTCAGTGGATCGAAAAAACCCGCTTTGAGGATCAGATCCTCAACGTGCTTGCAGCACGCAAGAGCGAATTTACAAGCGAAGAACTTCAGGTCTATGATGGTATCACCAAGACCGAAACCTTCTATAAGCTCGTAGGTCCCGCTTCTGAAGACGCTGTATACGATCCTAAGGTTACGCCCGCAGCCGAAAACCCGGATACCATCAAGTTCCTCGTTGATAACGACGGCGCTCAGATGTACTTCCTCATGGGTATCGGTGAACGTGCAAAGAAAAACATCGAAAGACTCATTCGTAAATATTGCCCTGAATATACCTATGATAAGCTCGAAGAAGACCACGAAATCACAGGTTATGAAGGCGATGAAAAAGAACCTCCGCTTTTCCGTCTTGCCGTTGAATACACCATCGACGCTGACGGTCTTACAGCAAGCATCCCCGCAAAATCCATTCGTTACAACGAAACCAACTACGTTCTTGAAAACATCGTATTGCTTCCTTACTTCGGTTGCACGACCTTGAAATCCATGGGCGCTGCAAACGTTGAAGGCGGTCTTTACACCAAGAACGGCGGCTATATCTTCATTCCCGACGGCTCCGGTACCCTCCTTTCCTTCTACAATGCCGACGGTTCCGTGAAGAGCGGCGTACAGGGTGGTTCTCTCTACGGCTTTGACTACGCTCTCGAAGACCTCCAGGCAACAGACGCAAACGCTGAAACCTTCCGTCTTCCCGTATTCGGTCTTGTTGAAACCTCCGTTGTTTCCAAGCTCGAATCCCGTGGCGATTACAGACCTATCCTTAACAGCAAAACTGTTACCTCTGAATATGCACGCGGCTTCCTTGCTATCATCGAAGAAGGCGACACCTTCGCTTCCGTTCGTGCAAACCTCAGACAGACAGGTTGGACCGGCGCTTCCGGTACGACCGAATACAGCACCGTATTTGCATTGTTCTCCGTTAAACAGAGCGACTCCGTAACCGTAGGTTCTTCCTTGGGCGGCGCAAACTCTGCTATGACAGCGACCAACAACACCAAATACACAGGTAACTACACCATTCGTTACGTTCTTCTTTCCGATCCTGCGACCGCAGAAGCAAACGACGTAGACGGCTATGATCCTTCTTACGTTGGTATGGCAGAAGCTTACCGCGACTACCTCATCTCTGAAGGCGCGATCGACGAGCTCGTTACCGGTGAAGTTGAAAGCGGTATCCCGCTTTACATCCACTCCTTCGGTGCACTTGACACAGAAGACACATTCCTTTCTTTCCCCGTAACGGTTGAAAAACCGCTTACCACATTCCAGGATGTTATCACCATGTCCGACGCTCTCAAGGCTGACGGCATCACCAACATCAACTTCATTCTCGAAGGCTTTGCGAACGGCAATATGTCCAAACCGTACTATCCTTCCTACGTGAAGTGGAATAAGACCGTCGGCGGCGAAGAAGGTCTTGAAGAGCTCCTTACCTATGCAAAGGTAAACGGCGTCAACGTTTATCCCGAATTTAACTTTGCAAGCGTATCCTGGAACAAGTCCTTCAAAGGCTTCTCCTACCGCAAGCACGCTGCTCAGACCATGAGCGGTCGTTACACAACCAGACGTGATTATGACCCTGTATACCAGATCATCACTCGCTTCGGTATGGGTAACGTTGTATCCTCCGGCGCATACCTCACCCTCTTCGAGAAGTTCTCCGAAGATTACAATGAATATGAGATCGGCGCGATTTCTTCGCTCGCTCTCGGTACTGACGTAAGCTCCGACTTCAACGAAGATTATCCGCTCACAAGAGAAGATTCCAAGGTCAATACCCAGAAGCTCCTTCAGGCTATGATGGAAGCAAACGGTAAGGTTCTTGTTGAAGGTGGTAACGCTTACACCTTTGCTAACGTTACGGATATCGTAAATCTTCCTCTTGATAACTCCAACTATCAGATTTCTTCTTACTCCATTCCGTTCATTGGTCTTGTTCTTCATGGTTATATGAACTATGCGGGCGGCGTGATCAATACAGAAGGCGACGTACAGTATGAAATCCTCAAATCCCTCGAAAACGGCGCAGCGCTTTACTTCCTCCTTTCTTACCAGAATACCTCGGAAATCAAGAGCGCTTACCAGATGGGTCTTAATAACAACTACTCTGTTGCATTCACAACATGGTATGATGAAATCGTTAAGAACTACAAGACATTGAACGACGCTATCGGTTCTCTCCAGACCGCGCAGATCACAGACCACGACTTTGTAACTGCGTTCCGTCTTGAAGGCAACGAAGCAGACTTCATGTTTGCTCAGTCCGTTATCACACGCAAGCAGCTCGCAGACGCAAAAGATATCTATCTCAAGACGATGGATGACGTTGACGAACTCCGTAAGAACAACATGGTAACAGATGCTCAGGCACTTATCGAAGTTGAAGTACAGTATCGTAACGTATTCAATCTTCTTTCCGCAAGACAGACTCTTGAAGCGGCATTCACAGAAAAATATGCGACAGCAGGCGTTGTCAGCGTAACTTACACCGATGACAAGGGCAATGATACCGTATTCTTCATCAACTATAACGCATACGACGTAGCGGTTATGTACGGTGATGGCGTATTCATGCTCGAAGCAGAATCCTTCATCAATGCAGCAGATATTAAAGCATCTGAAATTGGTTCCATTTCTTACGAAGCTGTTACTTCCTTGCAGCCCACAGCAGGTCAGCTCAAAGCTTACCAGGACGCTATGGATAACTACAACGAAGCAGTTGCTTCTGGCAACGAAACCAAGATCACAAGAACCTTGAACGCACTCAAGAAGTCCATCAGCAACATCACAGCTAAGACAGAACACGTCGTTAAGCTCACCAATGCTGAAGGCGAAGTTACTTACTTCAACTACACCGATGCGATCGTTCTTGTACCTCAGAGCGAACTTGAATATTTCGTAATTCCTGCTCAGTCCTACGTTATGAACTGAGGAAAGGAGAGGTGAAAAAATGACTAATGATATCAAAATGAATACCACAACCCCCGCTTCTTCCAAAAAGAAGAAGCGCAGGGGCGCCTCTCTTGTTGAGAAAAAGGACAGATTGGGTTGGATATTTATCCTTCCGTTCCTCATTGGTTTTGTATTCCTTTATGCGGGCGTAGTTTTTGAATCTCTCAGCTATAGCTTTGCACAGTACAATACCATCCCTGCAATCAAGGGTGGCGGTTACAGCCTTACTTTTGTCGGCTTTGATAACTTTGCCGAACAGCTTATGAAGACCGTTGACAGCGACGGTAAGACCTTCATTGAAATGATCTTCACAAGCTTTGCAAACCAGATCATCGACGTTGTCATCATCCTTATGTTCTCGCTCTTCATCGCGGTTCTTTTGAACACCAAGATGGCAGGCCGTACAGCTTTCCGTGCGATCTTCTTCGTACCGGTCGTTGTAGGCGCGGGTATCATCGCAAAGATCGATGCTTCCGCAAGCGAAATTCTTGATGCCATGTCCAGCCTTGAAGGTATCGATATGGGTACTTCTCAGGGTGGTGAACAGGCAAGCGGTCTTGTAAGCTCCATGGACGTAGAAATGCTTCTTATGAGCCTCGGACTTGGCGGCTCGTTTACCGATATTATCGTACAGCTCGTTGAAAGAATTTACGAAATCGTAAACCGCTCCGGTGTACAGATGCTTATCTTCCTTGCCGGCTTGCAGGGTATCTCTCCTTCTGTATACGAATCGTGTCAGATGGAAGGTGCGACCGCTTGGGAAACCTTCTGGAAGATCACCTTCCCGATGATCT
Source organism: Clostridia bacterium (assembly GCA_017937845.1). Classification (GTDB taxonomy): domain Bacteria; phylum Bacillota; class Clostridia; order Oscillospirales; family CAG-272; genus QALR01. Next base: position 32,481 of record JAGBCV010000012.1, read on the forward strand.
CCCCGATGATCCTCGTAAACGCTTTCTATACCATTATCGACTCCTTTACGGCAGAATCCAATGAAGTCATGCAGGCGATCATCGCGATCTCCCCGGACGGCGTTCCCAGCGGTGCACAGTCCGCAGCAGCTTGGACTTACTTCGGCATCGTTATTGTTGCCCTCGGTCTTGTAGCTCTCGTTTGCAAGAACTTCGTATTCTATGACCGTAAGAATGACTAAGAAGGGAGGAAACCAACACCATGAATAAGAACCAAGAAACTGCACCTCGTGTGTTAAAAGAATCCAAAAATCGAATCAGGGTTGATTTCGAAAGAACCTCCCTTAAAGAAAGAATGAAAGCAAAATACCTCAATAGCAACTTCTATACGAAGCTCTTGCTTGCGATCTTCCGTTTCGTTTTGCTTCTCGGTATTTCTTACATCATTTTGTTCCCGTTCTTCTCTAAGATCTCCGCTTCCTTCATGAGCCCTGTCGACTTCATTCAGAGTGACGTAAAACTCATTCCGAAATATCCGACACTCAACACGTATAAATATCTGATCATCGAAAACCACTATTTTGAAGCGATGTTGAACTCTTTCATCCTCTCCTTCGTTTGTGCGGCAATTCAGATGTTTATCGCGGCTTTCGTAGGCTACGGCTTTGCGAAGTTCAAATTCAAAGGAAAGAATCTCGTATTCCTTCTCGTAATGCTTACGATGATCGTTCCTCACCAGATCCTCGCTTCCTCCTTCGTTCAGAAGTTCATCTACTTTGACTTCTTCGGCATCTTGGAAGCAACTGGTTTCTATAATGCGATCGGTCTTAGCCAGGGTCTTTACAACACATACGCTCCGCTGATCATCCTCTCCCTTACAGGTCTTGCATTTAAGAACGGCTTGTTCATCTTCCTTATGCGTCAGTTCTATCGTGGCGTACCGGATGAACTTGAAGAATCTTCTGCGATTGACGGTTACGGTACATTCAAAACCTTCTTCCATATCATTCTTCCGATCTCCGTTCCGATGCTTACAACTGTATTTATCCTTGCATTTGCATGGCAGTGGACCGACATCTTCTATGTCAACACATTCCTTCCTGCTTCCGAAAACTTGCTTCTCACAAGCAACAACTTCTGGGCAGTTATGCCGGATACACTTGAAGCACTCAAGGATCAGGCCGGTGCAAACGCTGATACTTTTGAAGTAGCAGTTAAGAACACCGCAGGTCTTCTCGTTGTACTTCCCCTTATGGTTCTCTACATCTTCTGTCAGAGAAAACTCGTTCAGGGTATCGCACAGTCCGGTCTTGCAAACTAATATTTGCATCAAAGAGCTTCCGCTTTTGCGGAAGCTCTTTTTCGTTTCCTGAGAAATTACTCGAATGGTGACTCGCCGCTTTTTTACTTTTTGCAGAGGAAATCTTGAAATTGGCTCGGAACTGTGATATACTACTCTTATAAAGCATCAAAAAAGAAAGGAAGCATATTTGATTTATGATGAAATCCAATTTTCATACGCATACTTACCGTTGTAATCATGCGGGCGGTTTGGATAGGGAATATGTAGAGGTTGCCATTCGCAATGGGCTTTCGGTTCTCGGATTTGCCGATCATTCTCCGTATTGGTTTCCGCATGGATATTATTCCACGCACCGTATGCATACGGATGAGGTGGAGGACTACGTAAACTCCGTATTGTCCTTGAAAGAGGAATACAAAAACGATATTCAAATCTATCTCGGCTTTGAGGCGGAATATTATCCGCTCTATTTTGATGAATTGCTTGCCAATTTGTCGCAGTATCCCTACGACTATTTGATTCTCGGTCAGCATTTTATCAAAAATGAGATCGGCAAGATCTATATGATGGATCCTTGCTCGGATTACGAAACGCTCTCGAAATACGTCGATGAATGTATCGCAGGCATGGTGACGGAAAAATTTTTCTACTTGGCGCATCCCGACCTTATCAATTTTAAGGGAAGCGATATGGTATATCAAAGCGAAATGCGCCGTCTTTGCGAAGCGGCAAAGCGCTTGAACGTACCGCTTGAGCTGAATCTTTTGGGGCTTCGTGATAAGCGCGATTATCCCCGCATGGATTTTTGGAAGATTGCAGGCGAGGTGGGAAATGAGGTCCTTTTCGGCTGTGACTCTCATACTCCCGATACCGTCGGTCTGACGAGAGATTATATCATGGGCTCGGCGATCGTCGAAAAATTTGGACTCAATTTCATTGAGCCGATGTCCCCGTATTATCGAAAATAATCTGTGCGATTTGCATAAAAAATGTTTAGATGTATAGAAATCTGTTGACATTTTGATAAAATAAGCGTATAATAATATAATACAATAAAAAACTTTCGTTGCGCTTTACGTGCGGCGTCAGAAATGGAGTAAAAAAACTATGATAGATAGCAGATATGATGCGGTGGTCATCGGCGGCGGCGTCGTTGGCTGCGCAGTTGCCAGAGAGCTTGCGCGTTACAACCTCTCTCTCTGCCTTTTGGAAAAGGAAGAGGACGTTTGCTCCGGCACATCCAAGGCGAACAGCGCCATCGTTCATGCGGGCTTTGATGCTGTTCCCGGTACGAAAAAAGCAGAATTTAACGTAAAAGGCAATCAGATGATGGACGAGCTTGCGCGTGACCTTGAATTTGAATTTAAGCGCAACGGTTCTGTCGTTCTTTGCTTTGCCGATGAAGATATGCCCAAGCTCGCTGAGCTTTATCAGAGAGGTCTGAAAAACGGCGTAGAGGGTCTTGAAATCGTCAGCGGCGATAAGATTCGTGAAATGGAACCCAATATCACCGACGAAGTGGTAGCGGCACTCGTTGCTCCCACAGGCGGTATCGTTTGCCCGTTCGGTCTTACCATCGCGCTCGCAGAAAATGCGGCGGATAACGGCGCGGAATTTAAGTTCAATACTTCCGTTTTGAACATCAAAAAGGTCGAGGACGGTTACGTCATCGAAACCAACAACGGCGAAATCTTCGCAAAGACCGTTATCAATGCGGCAGGCGTATATTCCGATGAAATCCATAATATGGTGAGCGAAACCAAGCTCCATATCACTCCCAGAAAGGGCGACTATTGCCTCCTCGATAAGGAAGCGGGCAATCACGTTTCCTATACCGTATTCCAGCTCCCCGGCAAATACGGCAAGGGTATCCTCGTTTCTCCGACCGTTCACGGCAACCTCCTTCTCGGTCCGACCGCGGTCGACGTTGACGACAAGGATAACACCGCAACGACCGCAAAAGAGCTTGCTGACGTTGCGAAAAAATCCGCTGTCAGCGTGAAAAACATTCCTTACAGACTCACCATCACCTCGTTCTCGGGCGTTCGCGCACATGAGGACGGCGATGATTTTGTGATCGGTGAAGTATCCGATGCTCCTTGCTTCTTTGATGCGGCAGGCATCGAATCCCCCGGTCTTTCTTCCGCTCCCGCGATCGGCGTATATCTCGCTGAACTCGTGGCAGACAAGCTCGGCGCGGAAAAGAAAGCAGATTTCAATCCCAAGAGAAAGGGCTTCGTCAAGCTCGCGGAAAAATCCTTTGAGGAACGCGCGGCGCTCATCAAAGAAAATCCGCTTTACGGCGTTATCGTTTGCCGTTGCATGAACGTCAGCGAGGGCGAGATCGTCGATGCCATCAACCGTACGCTCGGCGCAAAATCTCTTGACGGTGTCAAGCGCCGTGTTCATCAGGGCATGGGTCGTTGTCAGGCAGGCTTCTGTACCTCCAAGACGATGGAGATCCTCTCCCGCGAAACGGGTATCCCGATGGAAAAAATCTGCAAGAACAGCGAAGGTTCTGAAATGCTTTCGCACAAAATGTGAGGTGATATGACATGAAACAGTATGATATTGTTGTGATCGGCGGCGGTCCTGCGGGTCTTGCGGCGGCGATTTCCGCGAAAAAAGCAGGCGTTTCCGATATCATGATCCTCGAACGCGATGCCACCCTCGGTGGTATCCTCAACCAGTGCATTCACAATGGCTTCGGTCTTCATACCTTTAAGGAGGAGCTTACGGGTCCCGAATATGCCGCTCGCTTCATCGAACAGGCAAAGGAAATGGAGATCCCCTATAAGCTCGGCGCGATGGTCCTTTCCGTCAGCCCCGAAAAAGTCATTACATACATGAATAAAGAAGAAGGTCTTGTGCAGATCTCGGCAAAAGCCATCATTCTTGCGATGGGTTGCCGCGAACGTCCGCGCGGTGCTTTGAATATCCCCGGCTTCCGTCCCGCAGGTATCTATTCCGCAGGTACGGCACAAAGACTCATGAATATCGAGGGTTACAGCGTCGGTAAAGAGGTCGTTATCCTCGGCTCGGGCGATATCGGTCTTATCATGGCAAGACGTATGACTCTTGAAGGTGCAAACGTCAAGGTCGTAGCGGAGCTGATGCCTTACTCCGGCGGTCTGAAGCGTAACATCGTGCAGTGCCTTAACGACTTCAATATTCCCTTGAAGCTCAGCCATACCGTTGTCGGTATCGATGGCGAAAAGAGAATCACAGGCGTTACCATTGCCGAGGTCGATGCAAACCGTCAGCCCATTCCCGGCACAGAGGTGCATTACGATTGTGATACCCTCCTTCTTTCCTGCGGTCTTATCCCCGAAAACGAGCTCACGAGAGAGATCGGCGTGGAAATGAACCGCGTGACCTCGGGTCCGAACGTAGATGATAAGCTTCAGACAGGTGTCGAGGGCGTATTTGCCTGCGGCAACGTTCTCCACGTTCATGACCTTGTTGACCATGTTTCCGCAGAAGCGGCTCTCGCAGGTGAAAATGCGGCGGCTTACGTTCTTTCCGGAACCACATCCGAAAAAACGCATAAAATTACATTGAAGGCAGAAAACGGCGTGCGTTATACCGTTCCGCAGACCATCGACGTGGAAAATATGCGTGATTCCGTTACGGTACGTTTCCGCGTTGCGGATATTTATCACGACCGCTCCATCGCCGTTTACTATGGCGATAAGAAGGTCATGAGCCGTAAAAAGAGAGTGCTTGCTCCCGGTGAAATGGAACAGGTACAGCTCAAGAAAGATAGCTTCAAGGATTATCCCGATATTACGGAAATCACCATCCGTACAGAGGAGGCATGAACATGGAAACGAGAAATTTGACTTGTATCGGCTGTCCGATGGGCTGTGCGCTCACAGTGACCATGGATGGCGAAAATATCACCGTTGCGGGCAATACTTGCCCCGTTGGTGAAAAATACGCGAAAAAGGAAGTCACGAATCCCACGAGAGTGGTCACGTCCTCCGTTCGCGTAAACGGCGCGGATATCGCAAGAGTTTCGGTCAAGACCGCGAGCGATATTCCGAAAAATAAGATCTTCGATTGCATGGCTGAGATCATGAAGATCGAAGTGAACGCTCCCGTTTCTATCGGGGACGTGATCATTGAAAACTGCGCGGGAACAGGTGTCAGCGTTGTTGCCACCAAAAACGTACCCTCTGCAACTTGATCGCAAATGATATATGATTTGCGATCCCGAAAAACAAAATATATTTTTAAGGAGAGCAAATCATGTTTATTTTGGACGCTTGGAATTGGCTCGTCGAAACAACGGCAAGTTGGTCGGCGCTTGGTATTCTCATTCGTTTGCTGCTTGCGCTCAGCGTGGGGCTTGTCATCGGTATCGACCGAGAAATGAAACGCCGCGTGGCGGGTATCAAAACGCACATCCTCGTTTGTCTTGGCGCGGCTCTCGTCATGGTGACGAGCCAGTATATGATGATGAACTTTGAAAACAGTGGCGACCCTGCTCGTCTTGGCGCGCAGGTCATCAGCGGTGTCGGCTTCCTCGGTGTCGGTACGATCATCGTGACGGGCAGAAATCAGGTCCGCGGTCTGACGACGGCGGCGAGCATTTGGGTCTGCGCCTGCATGGGTCTTGCGGCGGGTATCGGCTTTATTGAAGGCGTACTCGTTACGCTCTTGCTCCTCGTCTTTACATTGAAGGTGCTTGGCAAGCTCGACGTGATCGTGCATCGCCGCTCCAAAACCTTTGACCTCTATATCGAGTTCAAAAACAACAAGGGGCTTACGCAGTTTGTCGATAAGATGAAAGCAAACGACGTCAAGCTTTCCATGATGCAGATCGGCAAGGGCGAGACCGAAGAGGACGGCCCGAACGCCATCGTCGGTGTCAAGCTCCACGAGCGCGAACGCGAGAAATTTGTGGATTCCTTGCGCCGCGAAAAATATATAAAGCTGATCGAACAGCTTTGATACAAAACATGCGAACGGGAGGAGCTTGCTCCTCCCGTATTTGAGAAAATTTCTTTATAAATCGATAGGATACGAAAAACTATGAGAATTGTCATTAAAGTCGGAACATCGACGCTGGCTTACCCGACGGGGCTTATCAACATTCGCCGAGTAGAAGAACTTTGCCGTGTGATGAGCGACCTCAAAAATGCGGGACATGAGCTGGTCTTGATCTCTTCCGGCGCGATCGGTATGGGTGTCGGCAAGCTCGGACTTGGTAAGCGCCCCACCGATATTCCCACAAAACAGGCGGCGGCAGCCATCGGTCAGTGCGAGCTGATGTATACGTACGATAAGCTTTTCGGTGAATACAATCATACCGTGGCGCAGATCCTTTTGACGGGAGCGGATATCGAAAACGAAACCAGAAGAAAGAACTTCCATAACACCATGTTCCGTCTTTTGGAATTTGGCGTGTTGCCCGTTATCAACGAAAACGATACCGTGGCAACGGAGGAGATCGTCATCGGTGATAACGATACGCTTGGCGCTATCGTAGCGGCAAACGTAGACGCTGACCTTTTGATCCTGCTTTCGGATATTGACGGGCTTTACACCAAGGATCCGCATAAATATGCGGATGCGGAGCTTATCCCCGTCGTGGAGGAGCTGACTCCCGAGATCTTAGTGCTCGCTGAGGGCAAGGGCTCTGAGCTTGGCACAGGCGGTATGAAAACGAAGCTCCGCGCGGCGGAGATCGCCGTTAGCGCAGGCATCGATATGATCATTGCCAACGGCAGTGAACCGAATCTTTTATATAATGTGATAGACGGGAAACCGTTTGGCACACGTTTTGTCGGAAAAAAATAACTCTGTAATTTTGAAAGGTTTGTCCCATATGACAACACACGAAATACTTGTGAGTGCGAAGAAGGCGAAAGCGGTGCTTTCGCCTCTTTCGTCGAAAGAAAAAAATGACGCACTTTGTGCAATGGCAGACGCGCTCGTTTTGGCGACGGACGCGATTCTTGCAGAAAACAAAAAGGATTTAGAAGCGGCAAAGGGTCGCATCTCCGATGTGATGCTTGACCGTCTGATGTTGAATGAAAAGCGCATCGTTGCAATGGCGGACGGTATGCGCGAGGTCGCAAAGCTCGACGACCCCGTGGGAAAGGTGCTTTCCCGTGTGGAACGCCCGAACGGACTTGTCATCGAGAAGGTATCCGTGCCGCTCGGCGTGGTCGGTATCATTTATGAAAGCCGTCCGAACGTGACCTCGGATGCGGCGGCACTTTGCCTGAAAAGTGGTAACGTTTGCGTTCTCAGAAGCGGTAAAGAAGCGTTTGCTTCTGCACACGCTATTGTAGAAGCAATGAGGACAGGTCTTGAAAAGGTCGGCTTGCCGAAAGAGCTTGTGGATATTTTGGACGATACCTCCCGTGCGGGTGCGGAAGAACTGATGCGTGCGCGTGGCTTTGTGGATATGCTGATCCCTCGCGGCGGCGCGGGGCTTATCCGCGCTTGCGTGGAAAATGCGACCGTTCCTTGCATCGAAACGGGTACGGGCATCTGCCACATTTACGTGGATGAAAGCGCCGATCTTACAAAGGCACTCCCGATTCTCGTCAATGCGAAAACGAGCCGTCCGTCCGTTTGCAATGCGGCGGAGGTCTGTCTTGTTCATGCCGCAATCGCCGAACGATTCTTGCCGATGCTGAAGGGAGCGCTCGTTGACGAAAGAGAGAAGGACGGCAAAGCACCCGTTGAGCTTCGCCTTGACGAACGCGCGGCGGCGCTTATCGACGGCACGAAGGCAGGCGAACGCGATTTCGATACGGAATTTTTGGATTATATTTTAGCGGTACGCATCGTGGACAGCGTGGAGGAAGCCGCGGCGCATATTTTGGCACATTCCACGGGACACAGCGAAGCCATCATCGCGGAAAGCGCCGAAGCGCAGACGAAATTTGTAAACGGCGTGGATAGCGCGGCAGTCTATATCAACGCTTCCACACGCTTCACTGACGGCGGTGAATTTGGGCTTGGTTGTGAGATGGGCATTTCCACACAGAAGCTCCATGCGCGCGGACCGATGGGTCTTTGCGAACTGACCTCGTATCAGTACCGTATCCACGGAAACGGTCAGATTCGCTGATATTTTTGAAAAAGAGGGTAGAATAAAAATGGCTATGTTTGGTTTTATCGGTGTCGGCAATATGGGCGGTGCGCTTGCAAGCGCCGTCTGCAAAAAGGTCGACCCCGCTGAGGTAATGCTTGCCGATCATTTCGCAGAAAAGGCGGAGGCTTTGGCAAAGGAATACGGCGCTTCTGTTGCGGATAACGCGACCATCGCGTCCGAATGTAAATATATCTTTCTCGGTGTCAAGCCGCAGATGATGGCGGCTTTGATTGCGGAGATCGCGCCGATCCTGAAAGGAAGAAAGCACGGAGATTTCATTCTCGTTACGATGGCGGCTGGGCTTTCCGTTTCCACCATCGAATATATGTGCGGATACGCCGTACCTGTGATCCGCATTATGCCCAATACGCCCGCTTCGGTTGGCGAGGGCATGATCTTGGTGACCTCCAATGAGTTTATTGGCGACGCGGAATTTGCCGTATTTGAAGATGCGCTTTCGCTTGCGGGCAAGCTCGATAAGATTAAAGAGAAATATTTGGATGCGGCAAGCGTGATCTCGGGTTGCGGACCTGCGTTTATGTATATGTTCCTCGAATCGCTTGTTGCCGCCGGAAAGAAGCTCGGTCTTGACGAAGAAAAGGCGCGTATGTACGCGGAGCAGACGATGCGCGGCGCGGCGACGCTCGCGTCCTCCTCCGATCTCTCTCTTGAACAGCTTCGCATCAACGTATGCAGTCCCGGTGGTTCGACGATCGAAGGCGTAAAGATTTTTGAAGAGCGCGAGCTTTCCGATACGGTCTTTGAGGCTTTGAAGGCTTCCTACATTCGTACAAAGGAGCTTGCACGAAGCTGAGCGGACTTTTTCTTGCAAAAGAAAAAAGAAGACTGAGATTCTTTTCTTGGCACCAAGAAAAGAACCAAAAGAAGCGCAAGGGACATTGTCCCTTGACCCGTTTGGGTAAAATAGAATCGTAAGAATAAACAGACGAGAGGATTTCTTGTCTGTTTTTCTTTTGGAAAATCTGTTGGTTTTGAACGATGTTCAAAAGTTTTGAGTTGGTTTTGGTTGGGATTCGGATTTTGCAAGGCTTATGGGAGTTCGTTCTTTTTGGCGTATTTTCAAATGCTTGTGGTTGGTCTTTTTTAGACACTTTTTCTTCGTTTCCGGGGAATGGCTTGCTCGGTTTGTGCAAGGTGCTAAAATGATGGCGGAACGGGGTGCGAATAAAGAACATGAAATGAATCAAAAAGATGCAGTTTATGGTGAAAGTGCAAAATCTTTGTTTGTGATGCTTTTTTTGGTTTTTTATCGGTTTTGCCTTGACTTTTATCCCAATATGTTGTATTATATTTATATATAGTTTAATATCCGGAGGTGTGTGATTTGAAAACATTCTACACAGCAGATATCAAAAAATCCGATCGTATCACACGATTGGTGGAAAACCTATATAAAAAAATGCCGGAGATCGAGGCTGACCGTGCCGTTCTCCTGACGGAATCCTATAAGGAGACCGAGGGCGAGCCGATCATCATGCGCCGCGCCAAGGCGTTCGCGCATATTCTCGAAAACATTCCGATCACCATTCGTGACGAGGAACTCATCGTCGGAAGCGCAACGCAAGCCCCCCGCGGCTGTCAGACCTTCCCCGAGTATTCCCACGAGTGGCTCGAAGCGGAGTTTGACACGGTGGCGACCAGAACGGCAGACCCGTTCTTCATCTCCGAAAAGACCAAGGAAACTCTCCGCGAGGTACATAAGTATTGGAAGGGAAAGACGACGAGCGAGCTTGCAACGTCCTATATGGCGCCCGAAGCGCTCCTTGCCATCGAGCATAACATCTTTACGCCGGGTAACTATTTTTACAACGGTATCGGACACGTTACGGTCGATTATCCCAAGATCCTCAAGATCGGTTACAGCGGTCTGATCGAAGAGACCAAGGCGGCGCTCGCAAAGCTGAAGCTCGGCGATGCCGACTACGCAAAGAGAAGTCAGTTCTTGAATGCGGTGCTGATCAGCTGTGAAGCGGTCATCGGTTACGCAAAGCGCTATGCCAAGCTTGCCGACATGATGGCGGACGGTTGTGCCGACTACACGAGAAAGGCGGAGCTTCGCCGTATCGCGGTGAACTGCGAACGCGTTCCCGAATTTGGCGCAAGAAACTTCTGGGAGGCTTGCCAGTCCTTCTGGTTCATTCAGATGCTCTTGCAGGTGGAATCCAGCGGACATTCCATTTCCCCCGGTCGCTTCGACCAGTATATGTACCCCTATTTTGAAAAGGATCTCAAAGAGGGCGGAATCACGAGAGAATCCGCACAGGAGCTTATGGACTGCATTTGGGTCAAGCTCAACGACCTCAACAAGTGCCGCGATGCCGCTTCCGCAGAAGGCTTCGCAGGTTACAGCCTTTTCCAAAACCTCATTGCAGGCGGTCAGGACAGACACGGCGTGGACGCAACGAACGACCTTTCGTTCATGTGTATCAACGCAACGGAACACGTTTTCCTGCCTGCGCCCTCCTTCTCCGTTCGTGTTTGGAACGGCTCTCCGCATGAATTTTTGATGCGCGCCGCAGCCCTCACCAGAACGGGTATCGGACTTCCCGCGTACTACAACGATGAAGAGATCATTCCCGCGCTCCTTTCCAGAGGTCTTACGATGGAGGACGCGAGAGATTATAACATCATCGGTTGCGTAGAACCGCAAACTCCCGCGAAGACCGACGGCTGGCATGACGCCGCGTTCTTCAATATGTGCCGTCCGCTTGAGCTCGTTTTCAGCCGCGGCAAGGACAAAGGTGTTCAGATCGGCCCCGATACGGGCGAATTTAAGTACATGAGGACCTTTGACGATTTCTACAATGCCTATAAGACGCAGATGAATTACTTCATCGAGCTTCTTGTCAACTCGATCAACGCGATCGACGTCGCTCATGCAGAGCGTTGTCCGCTCCCGTATCAGTCTTCCATGGTAGAGGATTGTATCGGACGCGGCAAGAGTATGCAGGAGGGCGGCGCACACTATAACTTCTCGGGTCCTCAGGGATTCGGTATCGCAAACATGGCGGATGCGCTCTATGCCATCAAGACGCTCGTTTACGATGAAAAGAAGTACACCCTTTGCGACTTCAAGGAAGCAATGGACAACAACTACGGTAAGGATATGGATGAGCATTACGCCGAAAAGGTGACGAAAGCCGCTGTTCACGATCTCGTGGCGCAGGGCAAGACCGTCAGCCGTGAGGATATCGCTTCCATCTTCGCCGCCGTCACCAAGAATCCTTGCACAGACGCGCAAAAGGAAAAATACGCAAAGCTCCTTGCCGATATCGAAGCCATTCCGAAATTCGGTAACGATATTCCCGAGGTCGATGCCTTTGCAAGAGACGTTGCGTATACCTACACAAGACCGATGGAAGCTTACAAGAACCCCAGAGGCGGTATGTTCCAGGCAGGTCTTTATCCCGTTTCCGCAAACGTACCGCTCGGCGCGCAGACAGGCGCAACACCCGACGGCAGACTGGCGTATACCCCCGTTGCCGACGGCGTTTCTCCCGCGGCGGGCAGAGATATGAACGGTCCGACAGCAGGCGCGAACTCCGTTGCCAAGCTCGACCACTTCATCGCCTCCAACGGTACGCTTTACAATATGAAGTTCCATCCCTCCGCGCTTGCGGGTACGAACGGACTTCAGAATTTCGTTTCCCTGATTCGCGGTTACTTCGACCAGAAGGGCGCACACGTTCAGTTCAACGTCGTCAGCCGCGAAACCCTCCGCGATGCACAGGCGCATCCCGAAAAATACAAATCCCTCGTGGTCAGAGTTGCAGGTTACAGTGCGCTCTTCACCACGCTTTCCAGAAGCTTGCAGGATGATATCATCAAACGTACCGAGCAGGGAGGCTTCTGATGGAAAACTACATGGACACGAAAGGCAGAATTTTCGATATCCAGCGGTTTTCCGTTCACGACGGTCCCGGCATCCGTACGATCGTATTCCTCAAGGGCTGTGTGCTTCGCTGTAAGTGGTGCTGCAACCCCGAATCCCAAAGCTATGAGATCCAGCAGATGAATCTCGGCGGGACGGTGAAAACGGTCGGACGGGACGTTACGGTCCGTGAGGTCTTTGATAAGGTTCGCTCCGATATGCCGTATTATCAGCGCTCGGGCGGCGGCATGACCCTTTCGGGCGGCGAATCCCTTTGCCAACCCGATTTTGCGGTCGGACTCCTCCGCGCTTGCAAGGAATACGGGATCGACACTGCGATGGAGTCGACAGGCTACGCCGATTACGACGTCATCAAGCGGTATCTGCCGTATCTCGACCATTATCTCATGGACATCAAGCACATGAACAGCGCAAAGCACGAAGCTTTTACCACAAAGCCAAACGGTAAAATTCTGGAAAATGCAAAACGAATCGCGCGCGACTGTCATCATCTGATCATTCGCACGCCCGTCATTCCGACTTTTAACGATACCGAAGAAGAGATCGCAGCGATCGCGGAATTTGCGACTTCGCTGGAAGGTGTTTCTGAGATGCACATTTTGCCCTATCACAAGATGGGTGTGGACAAATATGCGGGGCTTGGCAGAGAATATGCGCTCCCCGATATTGAACCGCCGTCAAAAGAGCATATGCAGAGGCTTCTGGAGGTCGTGAGATCCAAAGGTCTTATCGCCCAGATCGGCGGTTGAGTCAAAAGCGGACGGAAAGGAAGCAAACATCATGAACAATTATCAATATCTTCATCATGACGAAAAGACCAGAATCATTCAGGAATTGGTTCCCGGTAAGCAGATCACGCTTGCACACATCATTGCAAATCCCGACGCTATCCTCTATAAAAAGCTCGGACTTGATCCTGCGGTAGATTATTCCAAATCCGCGATCGGTATCTTGACCGTCAGCCCCAGCGAGACCGCCATCATCGCCGCGGATATCGCGCTCAAATCCTCGGGCGCGGAGCTCGGCTTCGTGGACCGCTTCAGCGGTACGGTCATCGTAACGGGGACGGTTTCCGAGGTGGAAGCCTCTCTTGCGGCGATCACCGATTACGCGGAAAATAAGCTCGGCTTTGCCATCTGTCCTCTGACGAAGACCTGATGAAAAAGCTGTTGCTCATCGGACGTGTCGGAGCGGGGAAGACCACGCTGACGCAGGCGCTCAAGCACGAAAAGATCGGTTATCACAAGACGCAGTACATCGGCTATGAGGACTGGCTGATCGATACTCCCGGAGAATATCTGGAGAATGCAAGTCTTGCGAGCGCCATCGCGCTTTACTCCTACGAGGCGGACGTCATCGGTATCCTGATGGCGGCGGACGAGCCGTATTCGCTCTATCCGCCGAACTGTACGGGTCACGTGAACCGCGAGGTCATCGGCATCATCACCAAATCCCATTCCGATTGCGGAACCGAACGCGCTCACCGTTGGCTCGCGCTGACGGGGTGCAAAACCATCTTCGAGGTGGACTCTGTTACGGGCGAGGGTGTGGAAAACATCATAAAATACCTATCCGAACCGCAGAGAAAACCACAAGAAACCACAAAAAACTAAAAAATCGGAAATATTTTGTGCCCAAAGTATTGATTTCTTGGTTTTTGCGTGCTATAATAGTATTGTGGATTCGTGAGAATCTCAAATTTTGGGATAAAACCCAAAACATAAAAGAAAAAACAAAAAATATTTTATATTAAGGAGACTTGAATCATGGTAAGCGAATACGAAATCAAAAAACAAATTTGCGAAATCGGTCAGAGAATCTACAACAAAGGCATGGTTGCTGCAAATGACGGTAACATCTCCGTAAAGATCAGCGAAAATGAATTCCTCTGCACACCTACCGGTGTTTCCAAGGGCTTCATGACCCCCGAATTTATCTGCAAAGTTGACAAGAACGGTAACGTTATCCAGGCAAACAAAGGCTTCAAGCCCTCTTCCGAAATCAAGATGCACATGAGAGTTTACAAGGAAAGACCCGACGTTCAGTCCGTCGTTCACGCGCATCCTCTCTACGCTACCAGCTTTGCTATCGCAGGCATTCCGCTCACCGAGCCGATCATGCCCGAAGCAGTAATCGCACTTGGCTGTGTTCCGATCGCTGAATACGGCACACCTTCCACCGAAGAAATTCCGGACGCTGTTTCCAAGTACCTCCAGTACTACGATGCAGTTCTTCTCGAAAACCACGGTGCACTTTCTTACTCCGACTCCCTTATCAACGCATACTACAAGATGGAATCTCTTGAATTCTACGCACAGCTCCTTTACCAGTCCAAGGTTCTCGGCGGACCTAAGACCCTTTCTGAAGCTCAGGTTCAGAGACTCTACGAAATCCGCAGACAGTTCGGTCTCAAGGGTAAGCACCCCGCTGACCTTTGCCCCAACGCAAAAGCAGGTAAGCCCAGCTGCCACGGTTGCGGCGGTTCTTGCGGTGGTCATGATTCCGCAGACCTCATCGCTGAAATCACAAAGCAGGTTATGGCTCAGCTCGGTAAATAATCCGAGGTAAGACCATGAATCCCGTGGACATTACAAGCATTGTTACGGCTTTGGTTCACGATTTGAAAGACGACATGGACGATATGACCCTTGCGGCGGCGCTTTCTCTTGCTGAAAAGGTGAAGGAAAAAGCCGCCGAGATGGGCGTCAAGGCCGTTGTCGCAGTTGCGAACCGCGGGGGAAATCCCGTGCTCGTACAATGTATGGACGATTCTTATATTGCAAGCTTTGATATCGCGCTGAATAAGGCGTATACCTCCGTCGCGCTGAAGATGCCGACGTGTCAGCTTTCAAATCTTGCAAAACCGGGTTCTCCGCTTTACGGAATCCAGCACACAAACGCCGGGAAGATCGTGATCTTCGGCGGCGGTGAACCGCTTCTGAATAAACAGGGCAAGGTGATCGGCGCTCTGGGTGTCAGCGGCGGCAGCGAAAGCGAAGATACCGCCCTTGCCGCGTACGGTAAGGAAATTTTTGAGAAAGGGAACTAAGTATTATGGATATGAATACTGCCAATATCGAGGAAATTGTGAAGCAGATTCTTGCGAACATGAAGGCGGCACCCGTTGCCGCTGCTCCTGCGGCTGCGGGCGAACTCCCCAAGACCGCTAAGGTTGCAATGCTCACACAGCTCGAAAAATTTGAAATCAAGGAATACCCCATTCCCGAAGTCGGTGACGATGACATTCTCGTCAAGGTCGAAGGCTGCGGCGTTTGCGGTACTGACGCGCATGAATTTAAGCGTGACCCCTTCGGTCTTATCCCCGTTGCCCTCGGTCATGAAGGCACAGGCGAGATCGTCAAGATGGGTAAGAACGTAAAGAAGGACAGCGCGGGCAAGCCCCTTGCCATCGGTGATAAGGTTGTTACTTGTATGATCTTCAAGGACAATCCCGACATCACCATGTATGACCTTAACAAACAGAACGTCGGCGGCGCAGACGTATACGGTCTTCTTCCCGACGATGACATTCATCTCAACGGCTGGTTCTCCGATTATATCCTCGTAAGAGGAGGCTCCACCGTATTCAACGTAAGCGACCTCGATCTCGATTCCAGAATCCTCATCGAGCCTTGTGCAGTTCTGATCCACGCTGTGGAAAGAGCAAAAACAACAGGCATTCTCCGCTTCAACTCCCGCGTCGTTGTTCAGGGTTGCGGTCCGATCGGTCTTATCTGTATCGCCGTTCTCAGAACGATGGGTATCGAAAATATCGTTGCGGTCGACGGCGAAGAAAAACGCCTTGCATTCGCGAAAGAAATGGGCGCGACTAAGTCCGTCAACTTCAAGAATCACAAGGGTATCGAAGCGCTTACAGAAGGCGTAAAGGACGCATTCGGCGGCTATCTTGCTGACTTTGCATTCCAGTGCACAGGTTCTCCCGTGGCTCATGCAAATATCTACAAGTTCATCCGCAACGGCGGCGGTCTTTGCGAGCTTGGCTTCTTCATCAACGGCGGCGATGCAACCATCAACCCGCACTTTGATATCTGCTCCAAGGAGATCACGACCGTTGGCTCTTGGGTATACACACTCAGAGATTACGCAACGACCTTCGATTTCTTGAAGAGAGCAAAAGGCATCGGTCTTCCGATGGCAAAACTCATCACACACAAATTCCCGCTTGAAGAGATCAATGAAGCTCTCGCCGTCAACTTGAAGATGGAAGGCCTCAAGATCGCGATCGTGAATAAATAAGGGAGTACCTTATGGGAAAAGCGACAGGTATTATCGAGGTTTTTGGTCTTGCTTGTGCATTTGTTGCCTGTGATGCAGGATGCAAAGCGGCTGATGTAACCGTCGAAACATTTGATAAAAATAAGCCGGCGAAAGCGGACACCCTTCCCGTACCGTTGATCGTTTGTATCAAGTTCAGAGGTACGGTCGATAACGTAACCGCCGCAGTCGAAGCCGCAAAGGAAGCGGCAAACCGACTTACCGGTGTGGTTTCTTCTCACATCATCGCGAATGTGGAACCCGACACCGAATATATGCTCAAACTCAACGCATTCGATAAAAAATAATTTTGGAGGCTCATTATTATGGCAAGAGAAGCACTTGGAATGATTGAAACCAGAGGTCTCGTAGCAGCGATCGAAGCTGCCGACGCAATGGTAAAGGCTGCTGAAGTAGAACTCATCGGCACAGAAAAAATCGGCTCCGGACTCGTATCCGTTATGGTACGCGGCGACGTCGGCGCAGTTAAGGCAGCTACCGAAGCAGGCGCTGCTGCTGCAAGCAGACTCGGCGAAATCGTAGCAACACACGTAATCCCCAGACCTCACAGCGACGTAGAAAAGATTCTTCCCGCTATCAAATAAGAGGGGTTAAGTTATGCAGGCGCTTGGTTTTGTAGAAATATCGGGTGTAACGGCGGCTGTTGACGCACTCGATATCATGTGTAAATCCGCAGACGTGGAATTTGTTACCTGGGAACGCAAGCTTGGCGGCAGACTTGTCACCATCATCGTAACGGGAACGATCTCCGCCGTTACTGCGGCAGTGGAAAACGCTGACAAAATGGCCATCAAAAAACCGGTCGCGTGCGCGGTTATCGCAAATCCGCACGAGGAAACGCGCAGACTCGTTGAGCTTAGCGCTTCCCGTCTTCAGAAAAAATAACTTTGTGAAGTAAGGAAAAAATTTCCCCCGACCGAAAGAGAGGAATGATTTCCCATGGCAGAAGAAAAACTCATGCCTGAGGCGACTGCTGAAGCGGCTCCCGCGGCGGCGAAAAAGCCCTCCACAGGCGCAAAAAGAGGCAGAAAGCCTACGGCAAATACAAGTACATCCACAAAAATTGAAATAAAAAGTGCTCCGGCACCCGCCGAAGAGCACAAAAAGGAGAAAAAAATGGCACTTGAAGCACTCGGTATGGTAGAAACCAGAGGTCTTGTAGCGGCTATCGAAGCAGCAGATGCAATGGTAAAGGCTGCAAACGTTGAACTCATCGGCACAGAAAAGATCGGTTCCGGTCTTGTATCCGTTATGGTACGCGGCGACGTCGGCGCTGTTAAGGCTGCTACGGAAGCCGGCGCACAGGCAGGCGCAAAGCTCGGCGAAATCGTTGCAACACACGTAATCCCGAGACCTCATGCGGACGTTGAAAAAATTCTCCCCGCAATCAAATAAGGATAACGAAAAACTCAATTTTCATAAAAAATTTTAACGGAGGAAATCACTATGGCACTTGAAGCACTCGGTATGGTAGAAACCAGAGGTCTTGTAGCGGCTATCGAAGCAGCAGATGCAATGGTAAAGGCTGCAAACGTTGAACTCATCGGCACAGAAAAGATCGGTTCCGGTCTCGTATCCGTTATGGTACGCGGCGACGTTGGCGCTGTTAAGGCTGCTACGGAAGCCGGCGCACAGGCAGGCGCAAAGCTCGGCGAAATCGTTGCAACACATGTAATCCCGAGACCTCACGCAGACGTAGAAAAGATCCTTCCTGCAATCAAATAAGGTCTTTTCATCTTTTGATTCGTATAGAGAGATTCCTTTGTGAATCTCTCTTGGAATCTCCATTTTTTGAAAGGAAAGATTTGCTTCTAAACAAGTAAATCGTTTTACGCTATATGGTAGTCGGAAAAGTTATCGGAAGCATTGTTTCCACTCGTAAAAATGAGAATCTCATCGGCAGTAAGTTTATGATTGTCGAGCCGCTTACCGTCATGGGCGGTGGCGCGCAAAGAATTGTGGCTGTGGACAACGTCGGCGCGGGCATTGGAGAGATCGTGCTCGTGGCAACGGGAAGCGCCGCAAGAATCGGTTGTAATATGGCAGATTCCCCCGTCGACGCCGCTATCGTCGGTATCGTGGACGACGGAATCGGATTGTCCTTATAATGCGTAAACATGCGTTTTGTGTGGGAAAAGCACTTTTCCCCTTTAACATCCTACGATTGAAAGGCATGGTTAACTTATGAATTTTGAAGAACTTGTTGCTTTGATAAAGCAAAACGGTATTGTCGGCGCAGGTGGTGCCGGATTTCCGACATACGCGAAACTGGACAAACGTGCCGATACCATTATCCTCAACTGTGCTGAATGTGAACCGCTTCTGAAATTGCATCGACAGATTTTGGAGCGTTACGCATACGAAATTCTCAGCACCCTTGACTTGATTAAGAAAACAATAGGGGCAAAAGAGGTAATCATCGGCGTGAAGGGCTCTTACAAGGGCGCGTGCGATGCGGTGAACCATTACATTGCATCCTTTGAAAATATGAGACTTCAAAAGCTGCGCGAAATGTATCCCGCCGGTGACGAAATCGTTTTGATTTACCAAACCACAGGACGCAGACCGCAGCCCGGTGCGCTCCCCATCTCGGTGGGCGTGACGGTCTTCAACGTGGAAACGATCTTTAACGTTTACCGCGCTTTGAACGGTGAGCCTGTAACGCATAAATATGTTACCATCACGGGTGAGGTGGCAAACCCCGTTACCTTGAAGGTTCCGCTCGGCATGACAGCCGGCGAGCTTGTTGAGCTTGCGGGTGGCGCGACCACGAAAGATCCCGTATATTTGCTCGGCGGTCCTATGATGGGACGCCTCGGTGACGCGCAGAGCCTCGTTACCAAAACCTTTAATGCCGTCATCGTTTTGCCGGCAGACCACCCCATTGTCATGCGGAAACATACAAAGACCGCAATCGATATGAAACGCGCGATGGCGGCGTGCTGTCAGTGTAACTACTGCACAGACCTCTGCCCGCGTCATTTGCTTGGTTATCCGATCGCTCCTCACGATTTTATGAGAGTGGTCTCCAACCATACACCGTCCGACACAAAACCGATCATCAACGGTATGTTTTGCAGTAGCTGCGGACTTTGCGAAGCTTACTCCTGCGGACAGGGACTTTCCCCCAGAATGCTTCTCGATGCTTTCAAGGGACAGCTCCGTGCGGCAGGCGTTCAGCCTCCCAAGGATATCCCGCTGCGCGACGTTGACCCTGCGCTCGATTTCCGCAGTGTTCCCGTTGCCCGTCTTGCGGCAAGACTTGGCGTGACCAAGTACAACAAAACGGCACCGCTGGATGAAGACACGGTCGTTTCTCCGAGATCGGTTAAGGTCCTTCTTTCTCAGCATATCGGCGCTCCCGCCGCGGCTGCTGTGAAAAAAGGCGATACGGTTTCGGTGGGACAGCTCATTGCTTCTGCCGCTGACGGTAAGCTCAGCGTCAATATTCATTCCTCGGTGAATGGTACGGTGAAGGAAGTAACCGATAAATTCATCTGGATTGTTACGTAACGGAGGATTAAGATGGCTAATGCAATTGGTATGATTGAATATAAGACGGTTGCATCGGGTATGACCGCCGCAGACCTCATGGTGAAAACCTCCGAGGTCGAGGTCATCGAAGCGAAAACCGTCTGCCCCGGAAAATACATGGTTCTCGTAACGGGCGACCTCAGCTCCGTCAAGGCGGCTGTTGACGCTGCAACAGCGAAATTCCCCGATACGCTCATCGATAGCTTCGTTCTCGGCAATCCGCACGAATCCATCATGGGTGCGATTTACGGAGCCAATGAAATCCACAACAAAAATGCGCTCGGCATTTTGGAAACTTATACGGCGGCATCCGCGATCGTTGCCGCGGATATCACAGCCAAGACCGCAATCGTTGAACTGATCGAGCTCCGCCTCGCAAGAGGTATGTGCGGTAAATCTTATCTGCTCATTACAGGTGAGGTTGCGGCTGTGCAAATGGCAATCGAAAAAGCAAAAGCGGATATCGGCGAAGACGGTACCTATCTTGACAGCTCTGTGATTGCAAGTCCCGATGCGAAGCTTTGGGATAGTATCCTGTAAAAACTCTTAAAGAGAGGGGAAACACCGATGCTGGCAATAGAGAGAAGAAATGCGATCTTAGCGAAACTCGCAACTGACGGCAAGGTAATCGTCTCGGATTTGAGTGAAGAATTTCAGGTCACGGAGGAGACCATCCGCCGCGACCTTGAAAAGCTTGATAAAGAAGGGCTTGCGAAAAAGACGTACGGCGGCGCCGTGGTGCTCGATAACCACGGAACTGACCTGCCGTATAACGTCCGTAAGCGAGTCAACGCAAACTTCAAAGAGGTCATCGCGCAGAAAATTGCCGAGATGATTCACGACGGAGATACCATCATGTTAGACGCCAGTACGACGGCGATCTCCGTCACAAAATATATAAAATCAAGAGAAAATATTACGATCGTGACGAACTCGGTGGAGATCCTGCTTGATCTTGCCGATAAGCCCGAATGGAATATTCTCTCCACAGGGGGTATGCTGAAAAAAGGCTCTCTTGCTTTGGTCGGCCCTTCCGCGGAAAAGATGATTAGCGGATTCCATGTGGATATCGCTGTTTGCTCGTCAAAGGGTATCGATATGAGCATGGGTATCAGCGATTCCAACGAAAAGGACGCGCAGATCAAAGAAGCGATTTTTTCGGCGGCGGATAAACGAATTTTGGCGATAGACAGCTCGAAATTTGACAAATGCTCGTTTGTCAAGGTCGGCGACGTTCGTGACATCGATATCCTCGTGACCAACGAAAGACCCTCTGACGCATGGCTCTCCTATTGCAAGGAGCACCATGTGGAGCTTATATATTGATGCTTTGCCGTGTAAATGGCATATATAAAATTAGATAAAGGAGCTTAACAATAATGGGAACACAAATTTCTGAAAAAGACATCAGAGACATTGTTGCCAAGGTTTTAAGCAACATGAACGGCGGTGAGGCTGCGACTGCAAAATACAGCGCAACCGAATACAACGGCAGAAAGTTCATCGGTGTATTTGCCGATATGAACGATGCCATTGCCGCTGCGAATGAAGGCTACAAAAAGGTACGCGCAATGTCTGTTGCAGAAAGAGAACGCATCATTACGGAGATCCGTAAGCTTGCGCGCGAAGAAGCAATGACAATGGCGACCATGGGCGTTGGCGAAACCGGTATGGGTAAGGTTGAGCATAAAAGACTCAAACACATTCTCGTTGCCGACAAGACCCCCGGCACCGAAGATATCTGCCCCACCGCGAAAACCGGCGACAACGGTCTTACTTTGATTGAAATGGCTCCGTTTGGTGTTGTTGGTGCCATCACACCCAGTACCAACCCCAGCGAAACTGTAATTTGTAACTCGATCGGTATGATCGCGGCAGGTAACGGCGTTGTCTTCAACCCCCACCCCAATGCGATCGCTACCTCGAACTATGCGGTTGACCTTGTAAACCGCGCATCCAAGGCGGCAGGCGGCCCCGAAGTACTCGTTGCTTCCACCATCAAGCCCACTTTGGAATCTGCGTCCACTATGTACGCACATAAACTCATTCGTCTTCTCGTTTGCACAGGCGGTCCCGGCGTTGTAAAAGCGGTTCTTTCTTCCGGTAAGAAGGCAATCGGTGCTGGCGCAGGTAACCCCCCTGTTATCGTTGACGATACCGCAGACATTCAGAAGGCGGCAAAAGATATCATCGACGGTTGCACATTCGACAACAACCTTCCTTGTATCGCAGAAAAAGAAGTATTTGCTTTCAATAACATCGCTGACGACCTCATTGCAGGTATGAAGCGTAACGGTGCATATCAGATCACCAAGGAAGAAGCAGATAAGCTCGCTAAAATTGTACTTGTTGAAAAAACAGGTAAGGATGGCAAGACCAAGAAGATCGTCAACCGCGACTGCGTAGGTCGTGACGCTGACGTGATCCTCGCAAAGATCGGCATTAAGGTCGGCAAGGAAGTTAGATGTATCATCTGCGAAGCTGACTTCAACCATGAATTTGTTCAGGAAGAGCTTATGATGCCCATTCTTCCTATCGTTCGCGTATCCAATATCGACGAGGCTATCGACCTTGCTGTTAAGGCAGAGCATGGCAACCGTCATACTGCACATATGCACTCCAAGAATATCGATAACCTTTCCAGATTTGCTAAGGCTGTTGAAACCACCATCTTCGTCAAGAACGCTCCCTCTTATGCAGGTATCGGCTTCGGCGGTGAAGGTCACACAACATTTACCATCGCAGGTCCGACAGGCGAAGGTATCACCTCTGCACGTAGCTTTACCAGACAGCGTCGTTGCGTGATGGCTGATAGCTTCCGCATCATCTGATCGATATAGAGGAGGATAATATGAGTTACGATCCGAATATTGTATCTGAAATCGTGAATCGCGTCATGGCGGAGATCGGTGGCGGTGTGGCAAAAGAAGCATCTCTCGTTCCCGTCGGCGTTTCCAACCGTCATATTCACTTGACACAGGAACACGTGGAAATCCTTTTCGGTAAAGGCTATGAGCTTACTCCCTTTAAGGATCTTTCCCAGCCCGGTCAGTACGCTTGCAAGGAACAGCTCACCATCATCGGACCTTCTCTTCGTCCGATCGAAGGCGTTCGCGTTCTTGGTCCTGTAAGAAAGAGCTCTCAGGTTGAGATTTCCAGAACAGACTCTTACGTTTTGAAGGTAAAACCCCCCGTTCGTGAATCCGGTGATATCGCAAACTCTGCGCCCATCACCATCATCGGACCTAAGGGCGTCGTTACTCTCAAAGAAGGCTGTATCATCGCCAACAGACACATTCATATGAGCCTTGACGATGCGGCTGCTTTCGGTTTGAAGGACGGCGATTACGTAACCGTAGACGTTGACGGCGGCGCTCGTCGTACTACGTTCTATGACGTACAGATCCGCGCAAACAAAGCGTTCGTTTTGGAAATGCACATCGATACCGACGATGCTAACGCAGCAGGTATCGGCAACGGCGCAAAGGTCAGAATCGTAAAATAAGCGGTATATTCGCTTGAAAAAAATCAGCGTGTAAAAGCACGCTGATTTTTTTGTTTTGATATAGACTTTTTGACCAAGATATGATATAATGCTTTTGACAAGTAATTTTATCAAAAGGCGGTGTTGTGTATGAAAAAAGTGCTTGCGTGTTTGCTTTGCATCTTGTTTCTTTTTCAAATGACATCTTGTTATCGCTATGATTTTTATGATGAGTATTATTCCTATCTTCAAAACCTCATGACGACCGAAACGGTCGAAGAAACGGCCATTCCGTATTTTGTGGAAACGGGAGCGATTTTGGAAAAAGGAAAGCCGCTTTCGCCTTATTATATATACGACGGCAACTACGATTCCGATGGCAGTCCATATCGTCCATCTTACCGCCAAGGAATCTGCCGAAATCTCAAAGGCAAGCCTGTTGTCGTTTTGCTGTTTGCAGACGACGAGGAAAGCGTTTGGACAAAAGAAGAGATCGTTTCTTTCACCAACGAAGGTGTGATGCCTGCGCTCGGTTTTTTGAAAAGGGAAGCGGAGCGTTGGAATGTGGAATTGGATTTTCAAGTGGAAAGCTATTCTTCTGCGCTGACAGGCTATAATCTCTCTTATGCCGGTATTATGCCAACGAACGCGAATGAAGCGATCAAGGTCAAGATCATAGAACATATGGCAGGTGATCTGGGCTTCAATTCGGCTTGGAATCTGTATTCTTATATGCAGTCGCAATATCCGACACAGGATATCATTTTTCTGACTGTTTTCAATAAGGAGGGGCGATCTTTTGCTTCTCAGCTTATCAGTGTAGGATATAACCGCCATGTGGAGTATTGTGTGTTATACAATGAAGACAGCCGTTATTTGGCATATACTGTCGCGCATGAGATCTTGCATCTTTTTGGTGCGGAGGATCTTTACGCGGAGAACGCAACGGAGGAAATCGAAGAAATTACAAAGAAAGAGTTTCCAAACGATATCATGTGGACGTATTTGGATCATTGGGAAAACCAAGTGGAAGCCTTTACGGCGTATGCAGTCGGCTGGACAAGCGAGATTCCTGATGTTTGCTATTTGGAAGAATGGCGATTTGACTAACAAAAACAGCGTGCATCGCACGCTGTTTTTTATGCTCTAAGAAATTGCTCAACTCGACCTCGCCGTTTTGCTGTTTCCGTCAAAGAGAGAAGCTTAGATAGGCGAGCAATTTCCGGCGGGCGTTGCCCGCTTTTTTATTCCATAGGAAATTGCGCAAAGTATTGCAAACGGAGCAGAGGTATGATATAATGAGAGCGAGCAAAAAATAGCGTGACAAAAAGAGGTGCGGATAACACC
>JAGBCV010000001.1 GCA_017937845.1 Clostridia bacterium
CTGATTTTCGTTTGATAATACTCCGCTTTGAAGCGTTCTTTATAGTCCACGCTCTGCATCATTTCGATGGTGTCTTTCAGTTCCATGCTTTTACACCTCCTTTGGGACAAAGCAATTCAGAGTGTTGATGTCGTATTCCTTGGCATCACATTCATAGGTAATATCATCTACCTTGTGAGCATGAGAACAGTTTTGGCAAGCGATTTTAATACACTTGTTTTCCCACTTTTTATAGGCGTCAAGATAAATCTCTTTCTTGTTGCCGTTGTATGTAATTTCATAATACATACCATCAAAGAGGGTTGTACTTGCCATTGCCTTATTATTTTGAAGCGTCTTGCACATCCAAACGATAAACACATCATCTTCTGTAACCTGCTTGCCGTCGGTTTTGTCAAGATGTTTGTTGGCATACTCAGCCACTGTCTTTTTACAAAGTTCTACAAAATCCTTCTCATTCATGTCTTCTCCTTTCTACCCATATGGGCATTTTCAAAACGAACGTACTGCGGATAGTTGTGTGCCAAAAGAGAATATCCGACTTCAACAAATCGCAATGCTTTTTTGGCATCCTCAAAGGTCCTTTCATCCCGACATTTCAGCGAGAGCGTGGCGTTGCCGGGAAGGAGCGAAATATTTGGCGAAAGGGCTTGTGCCATCTCCTGTGCCACCTCATCCATCACTTGCGCCGCCGTATACGCTAAAACAGATGCCGCCGAACAGACGATATCTTCGCCAAGCTCGGCAAAGCCTGCGTGTCCGCGAGCGGTAAGCGAAATCTCATGGGAGTCCTCATTCGTCTGAAAACAAACTGTTATCATATCGCACCGCCTTTATGTAGGATCTGTCGCTTCTGCGACTCTCTGCCTTGCTTTTTTGGTGTTTTGTGCCTCTTTTGTACCCGATTTGCCACCAAGCGCCGAAGTATTTTCAAGCGCAGGCGAACCCCCGCTCATCGGAAGCATCATACCGCCCGAGATTCCCGAAGCGATACCTTCGGCAAGATTTGTCCCTTTTTCCCTGTCTATAATTTCGGCAAGCATCAGCATCTGCTTTTGCATCATGAGCATCTGTTGATACATTCCGCCATTCTCGGATATTTTCTTAACCACAAACTGCTTGCGGTCGAAATCCATCATATCAAGGCAGGCAAGAGCCTGATCTGCCATCTGCGGATTGAAAAAACCACGCTCAAAGAAATTCAGCGCAAGCTCGTTCTGACTCATCTTGGAATACGGCGATTGCTTCTGCGCCGAAACCTCCACGTCAAACTGCGGAATACGGTATCCCATATCCACACCGTGCTCCATACCGCCCTGCGACTGCGGTTTGATATGGACATTGCTATACTGTGCGTAACGCATCGCACCATCCTCGCCCAAAATGCGAAAGCATCTCGGCGTATCATAGAACTGGCGGATAAGCTCGATCACGAGAAGGCAAAGTCTGCGAAATGCGCGATACGTTCCTTTGTTGGCGTCGCGTGAGAGCTTCGAGCCTGCCTCCTGCATTGCCGCAATAGCGGAAGCCGCCGTAACACCGCTCTGACTGCCGCCTGTGGAAACGTCTCGGTTTCCCGTTGTTTCTTTCAGTTCGTCTATCTTACCGTTCAAAACAGATACGTAAATACCGTTCAGCGGTTTTCCCTGTATAGGTAAAATCGAATCCTGCCCGAGATTCCCGTCAACGTGGACAAAATCACGAGTAAGGTCGGCGTATTCTTCCTCGTTCACGCTCCCATCTGTTCGGACAAAATGACGCGGTGCGGCATTCGCAAGCATATTTTTCATGATGGCTTGACCACCCTTGTCAATATATTTCTGCGTATCCTTGCCGATGTCGATATAACCAAATCCCGTCGGCGTTCCCTCCGTTCGGAAAAGAGGCTCGAACACAAAGGGATACAAACCATGGTCATACCATCCGCACTCTGAAAACGCCTCATCATTCTCCGTCGCAAAAAGGACCACGTCGTTCACATATTTCACATAGTGCAAAACCACTCTGCCTGCACTGTTTTTCTTTTTGTAATACCAGTCTACAACAACGGACTTTTCTGTCGTATCCACCGTATCGTCGTGGACGTATTTTTTGATATCCACCGTCGCATTTGTAAGCTTTCCGCGCAAAACTGGATATTCCTCGCAAAGCAAGTCATTATCGCAAAGCTCCACATGAAAAAGATGACGGCTCTTTTGAATATCTGTAATGCCGGGCTCCCAAAAAAGATTGATAAGGTCGATTTTGGAAATACGGATATCGCCGATCCCGCTCCACATGGAAGTGTCCCAAAAGCACCCGTAAACGCCCGTCCCCATTTTGAGCTTATAGTTTTGCACGTCGGAGAAAATCTCCTCAAAGTCCGTGCCGTCAAGAATCACAGGCAAAATAGAAGAAAGCATCTCCGCTTCTGCTTTATCCCCTTCCTCGCGCGGGAGCACGTTCGGCGATGGGAAATTATCCATCGCATCGGCGTGTTTGTTGGCAATGCAGTTGAAAAGCCACGCTGAGGTCGGCTCCACATCTGTCTTTTCCTGTCTCATACATTCCCAATGGCGAAGCTTGTACCACCTTTCGTTTTCCACGATGCGCGTTTCCAAGTTCGCCTTTCCCTGCTTGTATTTCTGCAAGATACGGGATGCCTCTAAAACCTGCTCGCAGTCGATCTTGCGCGTGATCACGTCAAAACCATTCACCGCTCCTGTTTCTTCATTCATGATTTCACCTCCCCAAATTCAATTCTCGGACGCGCCGTATATTGCACATCCTCTTTTTTCACATCCAAAAAGAGCCTCATGGGATTTGTTTCAAAAGCATCGGGAATCTGCGCTCTTCTTGGCTTGATCGGACGGGACATACAGAAATAGCGTGCCTCATCCGCTACGTGATCTTCTCCCTCGGTGTCAAGATCCTCGACCTTATGCTCATCATAAATGAGCGTTGGAACGGTACGGATAAATGCCTTGCAATTTTTGAAGACATACATCATCGGAAAACCGTTACCGTCGAAGGCAAGACGATAGTGCATCTGCATCCACCCGGGAATGCGCTGATGGTCTCCGGGAGAAAAGTATACACGGTATTTGGATGCGGTCTCCGCAATGGATTCACCACCATCGGAAGCGAAGATCGCAGGGTCGGCAACGCCCGTAATGCTCTTGCCCTTAAGCCATTGATGCTCCGTCTCGATCCTGTGAATCTCTTCAAAGACCTGTGGCGCATTCCACCGCACGCCCTCGTTCGGTGTTCCCGTACAGCCGTAAAGCTCCAAGATACGGTACACCACGCCATCATGATCGACTGCCCACCAACCGCAGGAAAACGGTTTGTTATACCCCCAGTCAAAGGAACGATAGATCCTCCATCCCGCAGGAATTTCAAAAGGCTCGATAACGTGCGTCCATTGTCTGTCGTTGTAATGCTCGGGCTTGTCGCGCCACTCGGTGAAGTATTGCCCGGAGTAACTGTCCCAATCGCCGTAAAGAAGCGCTTTTCGCTCCGCCTCGGGCATTGCCGCAAGCTTCGTCAGATAGTCAGGGTCGTTCTGAAGCAATATCGCATTGTCAAAAACAGAGGACGGAACAAAGATACGCGAGCGGTATTTCGTCATCGTCTGCCCACTCGGCATTCTCACCTGCACGCTTTCCCATATGGTCTTCATCGGCTCGGCGGCTGTGATAAATCGCTCCTTGACCCAACCGTGTCCAATACCGCCGGGGTTTGCCGTCGAGCGCATATAGCATCTTGTTCCGGGACCGTTCGGGCGGTTTCGGGATTGCAAATACACATATTCCTCATAGGTGAAATGCGTCAACTCGTCAAAAGCAATCATGTCATACGCCTGCCCTTGGTATCGGAGCTTATCGCCCGTATGCTGCATCGAACCGAAAATGATCTTTGCTCCGCTCGGAAAGCGCCATGCGTGTTCACTTGCATTGTATCTCGCCTCGGGGAACGCAAGCGGATAATATCGCTGTGATTTTTCGATAAGCTCCGCAAGCTGAGGATAGGTCTTGCGGAGAATCAATGCCTTATAATGCGAGATATGTACCTGCCTTGTCGCTTCGATTACAAGGGCATCAGACTTTCCTCCGCCTGCCGCTCCACCATAAAGTGCTTCGTCTTCAAAACGGGACATAAAGGCAAGCTGTCTCGGCTGAGGACGCCAAATTACATCATGCTCCATCCTGTTCCTCCTTGGGCGGCGGGATCGCTTCCATCACGCAAGGAAGCAAAACCACGCCAGTCTGCTTCGCATCCACAGGGAGATCGGAACCAAGCTCTTTTTCAAGCTTTGCAATTCTTGCTTCCTGCTCGCGCATATCCGCATCGGATTTGATACCCTGCATCGCTTGCAGATCCCGAAGAGATGCCGTAAGCTGTCGGATGCTCTGTGCATCATTTGCACCCACACATTCAATGGCTCGACCTATCTTTTCCGCGAGTGCATCCGCAAGGGAAACAAATTTCGCCGCTCGCTTCGCCTGCTCGTCCGATAGCTTAACAATGGTTTTTTCCATCGTCTCGGATTTGACCCGCTCTCGCTGTTCCGTCCAGTTTTCTTCCCTGGCGTGCCGTGTCAACGTGGAAAGCGGCACATCGTACTTTTTGGCGAGCTTCCTGTATGAGGTCGACTCGTCTGTGATATATTCGTTTCTGATCTCGTTCCAATCCACACACAGAAAACTCCTTTCGCGCGTTATGAAACCATCATACACCAAGCAAGTCTTGCAATATCACCCTACCCCCACGGCTTTTTGAAAAAATTTTTGAAAATTTTTCAGCCATCTTCATGCAAACGGTCAAACATTTCACAAAGCTTGCACGTCTGATACCGTTCGAGACTATTGCAAAAGCGTTCTCTGTAAGCCTTCTGCCGTTTGGAATCCCCGAAAACAAGATGGATGCTCGTTCCGTCCTCCACACCATCACAGCACACGCGGTTGCTGTCGCATTTGTGATAATACGGGCATACCGCCTTTGCGGAATTATAGTCTGCCATCGCATCCCCTCCGTTCATGTACACTCCAACACACAAACCTCAAAAGAATAATCCTCCACGCGATACACCTCAAGCTCATAGGGGTTTACATGGATTCCATCTTTCGCAAGTGTGTCTATTGCCGCCGATTTTGCTTTTCGCACGTTCCTTGCGCGAATCAGAAAAGACTTTTTGTAGTAAACGTGCTCCACAACGTAGACGTTCACGGCATCACCTCCAAAATAAAACCTACGTTCCAGTAAGCAAGTCCGATGGAAAGCATCTGCCATTTGGACGCAAAGCCGTTTGCGCCATTTTCTGTCTCATAGTAAAATACCGTGCGTGGCGGTACTCTCAAAACATCAAGCACGAATTTCAGTTTTTCATAGTTCTGCCGCTTCATCTTTTCCCGCTCCTTCCTTCATCAGCTCATCCATGATGGCATTGGTGTGCGCAACCGCCGTTTCAAAAAACTCGTCCACATTAAAGCCAAGCGTGCTTTTGGGTTGTTCCTGCTTTTTCTGATGCTCTTCTCTGCGTTCCAAAATCCCCCATGTGTGTGCGTAATCTCGCCAACGCTTGAACTCCGCATTCTTTCTTTGGTTGTAAACGTAGAACGCTTCGGGGCTTCCCTCAATACTGTTTTCCGCAAAATACGCCTTGACCGTCTCGATAGATGGAATCTCACCGTCCCCGTTTTCCCCGTTGTTTTCCACAGGTTTTTCCCCATTTCTCTCACGTGCGCGCACGCGCGCGGTAGTAGTAGTTATATTATTATATTTAACTCTATTTCCCTGCGTGTCCAAATTGGATACAGGCTTGGATACGTTTTGTATACGGCTTGTATCCAAATCGTGTCCATTCTCGGATACATTTTGTATACAGTGAGCGTAATATTGATACACCCCGTCGTCATCCAAAAAAAGCGCGTTTTTCTCAGCGCGGTACAGGGTTTCTTTATATCGATCCTTTTGTATATAGTTATGTATTTTCCAGTGTCGGATCACGCAAATTCCGTTCGGAAAAGTGAAAAGATATCCCGCATTTTCCAACAGCTCTAAATCCTTTTTCTTGGCACCAATCGTGCGTAAAATGGTTTTCACTGTGTCAACAAACCCATCATCATCGGCATTCATGCTCAAATTGATATATAAAATCTGTGTCCGTGGCGGAAGTTCAAGAAACGCATCACTACATATGATTTTCCTTGCGAACATTCTTCTTTCCGCAATAGGTCATCACCTCCTTGTCTTGCTTTTATAGCCTTTGAAGGACTCTTACAACAGGAAAGTTTCCTCTCCTTTGTTCCCCTCCTTCGGGCAAACAACAATACGAATTCCATTTGGCACAACACGCGCCACCTTCTCCATAAATTCATGTTCACGGCTCATCGCATCGGAAAGATGAAGCAAATAGATCTCTCGGCAAGCGGACAAATCAAGACCCTGGAGATAATCGCAAAGCGTATCGATTTCCATATGCGTGTTAGCGATACGGTAGCGTGTTTTTTCGGGAAGTTTTTCACTTTTCGCAAGGATATCCTTGTCGTAATTGGCTTCGATGGCAAGTATATTCACACCCGGAAAACGGTAACGAAGATTCACTGTATCCGTCGCAAAGGCAAGAAGATCGCCGTCCTCACGGCTGCGGATAAGAAAGCCGAGAGGTTCTGCCGCATCGTGAAACGTCGTAAACGGAACGATATCCAGCGTCCCCACTCGGAACTGCTCTTTCGCTTCGATTTCGGAAGCAAAAAGCGCGTCAAGAGCTGCTGCCGTTCCGTGGCTCATGAAGACCTCCAGCCCTCTGCTCATGAGCTCCACGGCGCTTTTTGCATGGTCCTTATGCTCATGGCTTACAAGGCAAGCGTGAAAATCGGAAAGCGAAAACCCCGAAAGCTTTTGGAGCTTCTTATGCGAGAGCCCGCATTCCAAAAGAATGCGGGTTTTCTGATCATTGACAATATAGGCGTTTCCTACCGAAGACGATGCAAGAGATGTAAATTTCATATCGGACACTCCTCCTCTGACGTATCGACCGTGATGGTCTCCTCGGGTGTGTGCTCTTTTTGATACTGGGTAGATTTCATAATCTGTTTCCGTGTCCATTCGGAAAGCTTTTCAAAGACTACATCGTCCCATTTTTTCATATCCCATGTAATTGGCTCTGAAAGCGCTTTCGGTACGCTCATTCCTTTGGGTAATGCCATGATGTTCTCAACATTGGAATATTCACCTGTTTTACTCAAAGCAACTTGAATTTGGCAGGCTTTTCCGATTTGATCGAACATTTCGAGTTCCTTAAAATCTTCAATGCTATAAGTTACGCCATTCCATGATCCTAACCATTCTCGAAGATTGCTCGGGGCATTCGCTTTCCCAGTTGCAAATTGGAAATCTTTAGAAAGCTGGCGAGGCTTTGTTTCCCCGTCAATCTCCACCGTTTCACCAATCAACTCCCATACAAATTTGACTTTATTTTGATAGTCTTTGAATTTCTCACTGTACTGTTCGCCAAGATCGATAACACCGACACACACAGCGATGTAAACGCCCGGTTCTACAAGCGGTGCTTTCGGTTTTAATCTTTCCTTAACCTTCATAACTTACTCTCAACTCCTTATCAAATTCAGATACCACAAGACGGATAACCTGCATATCTGCTCGTTCGATGCAGGTTACGCTCTCTGCATTATCCACAAAAAGCGGTACACGCACACCAAAGGATTCAGAAAGCGTGTTGATAATATCAATGCCAAGATTGATTTTTGCGCCGTTATTGACGTTCACATAAGGAACACCATCATATACAACGTCACATCTATCCTCAATACCGCCGTTCGCCTGTTCACGGAAAAGACGGAATTTGGCAATACGAAACATACCGTTGATACTGTCTTCCACAAATTTCGTCTTGTATCGTGTAAACTCCTCTATCAGATAGAGCTGACGTTCCAGCTCATCCAAGCGTTTTGCCGTTTCCTTTTCGCTTGCGCGAAGCTCCTCGATGCGAGAACGGGTGTATGCAAGCACAGATTCCTTTGCCAAAAGCGCATTGATTTCTTTGATTTTGTCCGTTGTCTCTCTCAAATCATGGCGCAAAAGTGCCAAAACGGAAAACGTATCCGTCTGCATATAAGTAAGTTCGCAGGAAAGCCTTTCGATTTTCTCCGTAATCACCGCACGGCGTTTTTCGTAATCGGACATATCTTTGGGCTCGATGACATTTGCTCTTGCATTTCCGATCTGCTCACTGA
The DNA here is from genome assembly GCA_017937845.1 of Clostridia bacterium. Taxonomy (GTDB): domain Bacteria; phylum Bacillota; class Clostridia; order Oscillospirales; family CAG-272; genus QALR01. The sequence goes on from JAGBCV010000001.1 coordinate 8,238, forward strand.
GTTGCAAGGCTTTGCTTTCAAGTCCTGCAATCGTTGCGTTGATCTCTCCGAGACGGACCTCTGCACTCGCCCTTTCTTCCTTTCGAGAGCTTGCAATCGCTTCAATATCGGCAAGCTTCTCTTTCTTGCGCTTTTCAAAGTCCTCTGTTGCGCGGCGAAGCTGTTCCGCAGGGAGTGCCTGTCCGCAGGTGGGACAAACACCAGCCGTAAACACTTCTTTGTTTGTGGCGATCCAACGGTTGCGCGTTTGCAAAATCTCCCTGTCAATCGTTTCAATGGTTCTTTTCACCGCTTCGGCAGACTTTCTCTTGGTCGGAAGAAGTCTTTGAATCTCTGCAAATTCATCCTCAAGCGCATCGATATTGACAGCCCCCGAAGTCTGACTCTGACGGAAAAGACGGTTCTCGTTTTCAAGCGCCGTCATAGCGAGCTGTTCCTCTCGAATTTCCATGCGCTTTTTTTCCGCCGCGGTGTCGTGCTCCACATCGAAGATCTTCGTAGAAATTTCTTCCTTCTTTGCATTCAGATGTTCCAATTCCGCTTTTGCGCCCTCGAAATCCAAATGCTCCATATCCTCTATGGTCTTCAGACATTCACTGATGCGAGCGGGTGTTTCCGTCTTGGCACCAACAAGTCCGCGCTTTTCGGAAAGCAATTTCTTTTTGTAATCGTCAATCGACAAACGCCCCATCTGTTCGATCAACGGATAAAATGTTTCCGAGCTCGCAAGAATCGTTCTGTCATCTGCCACACCTGCAACGTCAAAAAGAATCGAACGACGTTCCTGCCATGAAAGATCGCTTGCAAAATAACTGACACTTGTAAGCAAACGGAAGGTGTCTTCTGAAACAAGCTCGCCAACCTTTGCGCTGAATACGTTCTTCTTACAAGGAACACCGTCTACATAGTACTCCGATGTGTTTCCGTCATATGTAGGCTCTGCGGAACCGCGTTTTGTGCTCCAAACCTCCTGCAAGGTGCGGCGCAAGGTCATTTCTTCTCCGTTCACAAGAAAAAGCACTTCCACAGAAGTCTGTGCGCGGTGATCCTTAACCGCGCCGTTTTCGTCAAGGGGCTTGATCTCGATATTTTTTTCTCCGTTGCCGTGGCTGTCCTTGCCGAAAAGGAGCCATGTCAAAGCATCGTAAATGCTTGTCTTACCCGTCGCATTATCGCCGTAAACCGTGGCGTTTTCGCCCATGAAATTGAGGGTCATATGTTGATGGCATTTGAAATTTTCAAGCGAAAGACGCAAAATTTTGATTTCATTCATTGATTTTTCTCCGTTTCTGTGGTATAATACCACTATCCATTTTTTAAGCTTTCTCCAAGCTTATATTTTTCTTGCCGCCCCAAGGAATTGCCGTTCCCGGGGCGGTTTTCTATTGTTTGCCCATCTTACCAATTCACCGTGTTGTCAATGCTATATTGACAGGCTATCATACCAAGTGTTTCTTCCGGGGTGGATGCTGAAAAGCGCCATCCCTCTTTTTTGGCTTTGCGAAGAGCTCTCCGCAGCTTGCGCCGACGTCTCCACGCACGCAGGTCGTAGCGCAAAATCAAAATGCGCTTGCTGATATACATTTTCAAGTAGTTCATGAAAGTACCTCCCCTCTCACATCTTGTATTTTTGAAATATCAATCCTTAACCTCGCCGTACTGTCCTTATAGATGACCGTAACGGTTGCTTCCTCGGGAAGATGTTTTTCGGAAAGAAGAAATCCCGCAAGCTGTCTTGCAATCTCATTCTTTACCCGCTCCGAAAGACAAATAGATGTATCTTTCATGCTTAACCTCCGCGCGGAATCGAGATGCCTGTATGCTCGGTGAACTTCACAGGCGATATGTAATACCGATATTCCGAATTGAACTTGACAGCATAACCAAACGGTAAGATGTGTCGTTGTAATCCAATGCGGATGAATTGCGGCGTAACACCCATAAGCTTCGCCGCCGCCACGACAGATAGGTTATTCTCTCGGAACGTTCCCTCCTGTGTGATGATAAATTCCTCTTTGAAAAATTCAAGAGGAAAATCGAGTGCATCGGCGATCGCCTGCATCGCGCCATCTCTCGGGGTGTTTTTCCCTGCGAGATATTGACTGATACTGGAATTGCCGATTCCTGTCGCATCTGAAAGCTTCTTGGCGCTCATGCCGCGCACTTCCATTGCTTTTCTCAGTTGTTTTGCAAACATAATAACTTCCTTTCGTACAAATTTGGTGGTTCTTCATTTTAGTCCATACACCTCTTGCGGTGTAAATGTTGGTGGTTCTTCTGTTTGGATGGTACGTAAAGCTCCGGTCTTTTCTTTCTGCTCTTGAATATAGGCGAGCATATCCAGCATTTCCATAGTAATCCCCGCTTCTGCCATCGCACGCCCTTTTTTATCATAATATCGGAGCATATACATTCTCTGTCTTCGCTGATTGCGGATATACTCCGCTTTTTTCGCCAGCTTCACATAAGGCGATTTTCGCAAATTCTCAATTTCCTGTTCTACCTGTTCATCCGTCATACGTTCATTCATTTTTATCACCTCGCTTTTTTTAGTTTTTCAAAAGTCCCATTATTGGGACGCGTTGGATAAAAAAATAGAAACTTTTTCGCCCGCATCAGTTATTCCCAAAATATCACATATTTTTACAATTTGGGATGCGTCGAAGCTGGATTTTCCTGCTAATTTCGACGAAAATCCATTTTCCGACATCCCAATTCTTGATGCTAATTCCTTTTGGGTCATCCCTGCCGATACAATAGCACCTTTTAATTTATTTTTATTAAGCATATTCACACCTCCAATTCACGTTTCATTATTGGGACATTTTCATCATAGCATAGTTTTTCATTATTGTCAACCCATTTTTGGGATAAAATTTCATTTTTTTGCAATAAAGTGTTGCTTTTTTGGGATTATTCATTTATAATAGTAATATAGATTGGAGGTAGTCCTATGAATGATTTTTCAAAGCGAATTCTACAAGCCATTGAAAATACCGACTTATCATATCGAGATTTGGCAAAATTAACAGGGATTCCGTCTTCTACGTTACAACGCTACGCAAACGGGCATACAGAAAAGATTCCCATAGACAAGTTAGAAGCGATCGCCAATGCTACTGGCGTTACTGCTGCCTATCTGATGGGATGGGAAGATGAGCCACCAAAGAATGATGATATTCTTGATATTCCCGGCATCATGCCATTGCCAAAATTCAAAAAAATTCCGCTCCTCGGAACTATCGCGTGTGGCGAACCAATTTTAGCGGAAGAAAATGTTGATGGATATGTCAGATGCCCCGAAGATGTAGATGCTGATTTTGGCTTACGTTGCAAAGGGGATAGCATGATTGGTGCACGTATTCACGACGGCGATATCGTTTATATTCGTCAACAACCTGACATCGAAAACGGCGAGATCGCGGCAGTTCTCATTGATGATGAAGCTACGCTCAAGCGTGTTTATAAAAGCGGCGATAGCATCATTTTGCAACCCGAAAACCCTGCCTATGCGCCCCGTGTCTTTGTCCGCGAAGAAATCAATCAGATCCGAATACTTGGGAAGGCAGTTTGCTTTCTGAGTAGAGTAAAATAGCGAACCAAAACACGAAAGGATTTTATTGGATATCATGACCTATCGAAAAAAATGTCCTCATTGCAAATGTATGGTCGAAAATGGACATGGAGAGCCCTTCAAGCATTTGGGTAACCCCATCAAAATATGTCCTCATTGTCATCGCTCATATATCGATATGGATGTAATTGAATGGGAGTATTCACCTATATATAGAAAAATTTCCTATTATTTTGCAAACAATAGAATTTGGATTTGTTTGATGCCATCTATGTTAGTCGGTGCTTTGACCCCCGGAACAATTCAAATATCGCTTTTGTTTGCTTTTTTAACCTTTGCTTTTATATTTTTTCTTTGTAGTTTATATGTAAAAGTAAAAATTAAAAAAGAAATCCCCCAATCGCAAAAAAGACTTCAAAACAAAGATTATGTGCGCTTTTTGCAAAATTCAGAATATCCTGCAAAAAAACACTATATCAAATAGTCTTAAAATCACTACAAAAAGAAAAGCCCCGGCACTGCAATGCCGGAGCTCTGAGTCCACCAAACTGAAGAACCACCAACAGAAAGGAAGGACACTAATATTATATCACCTTCCTTTCTGTTTTTCAAGCAGAAAGGAGAAAAAAATTGAAGAATCCCAACGGATTTGGAACAGTCGTGAGACTCTCGGGTAACCGCCGAAAGCCGTACGCTGTCCGTAAAACCATCGGATGGAATGACAAAGGCTATCCCATCCAAAAAGCCATTGGATATGCCGCCACGCGAGAAGAAGGGCTGATCATGCTTGCGGAATATAACAAAAAGCCCTATGACATCGACGCACGCAGAATCACCGTCAAAGAAGTCTATGAAAAATGGCGTGAATCCGCATCCAAAAAGCTATCTAAATCATCCTTAGATGCCGCACAGACCGCGTTCCGCCATAGCTCCGTACTCCATAACCTACCGTATGCCGAGCTGAGAGCATTTCACATCAAAGACTGTATTGACAGTTATAGTCATTTCTCTTATGCAACACAAAACAGTATCCGAACCTTTTTCATCAATTTGGATAAATACGCACTGGAGCATGATATCGTGGAACGTTGCTATGCTTCACTCGTAGAATACGTTCCAATCCCCGAAACAAGCAAACGTCGATTCACAGAGGAAGATATCCAAAAAGTTTGGGAACACGCTGATGAACCGTGGGTCGATACGCTTTTAATTTATCTTTACAGCGGCTGGCGCAGGATGGAACTGTTGACATTAACCCGTGATGACATCGACCTTGAAGCGCAGACAATGCAAGGGGGTATGAAAACCAAAAACGGCAAGAACAGAATCGTCCCCATTCATCCGCGCATCTTCCCTTTTATCAAAACGCGCTATGAAAACACCAAAAGCGGCAAGCTTATCGAAGTATCCGATCAAGTATACCGTGCACGTTGGCTTTCGATGATGGAAAAACTGGGTATGGACTATACAACTCATGAATGCCGGCACACGTTCCGCTCTCGTCTTGACTCCGCAGGAGCCAACAAAGTCTGCATCGACCTTTTGATGGGACACAAGTCCGGCGATGTCGGTGAACGTATCTATACGCACAAAACCATTGAAGAATTACGTTCAACAATATTGTTATTGAATTGAAATAGTAACTCGTTAGTAACAAATAAAACAAAAACCTCTGAAAACACAAGACTTTTCAGAGGTTTTTCGGCTATTATACAATATTCTTTCACATAAATAAATAGTTTTTTGATAATTTTTTCTAACTTTTTTCAAAAAATATTGGTCTTTTTCTGTATAATGTGATATACTGAATATAACCAAAATACAGTTTCGAGGTGAATAACACTGTGTCAATGAAAATGTTCAAAAAAATCGGGAAGGTCTGCTTCCATTTGATGAAAAGGGACAAGCGTCCGTTCACGTCGGCGATCGTTCTTGCCGCAGGAAAGGGCGAGCGCATGAAAAGTGACGGCGTCAGCAAGCAGCTCATGGAAATCGAAGGAAAGCCCGTCGTCGTGCATACGCTTCTTGCCTTTCAGAAATGCCGTCACGTAGATGAGATCATCGTTGTCGGCGCAGAAAGCGAGCTTGCGCTTTATAAGGAATTGAAGCGAACATACAAGATAAATAAGCTCAAAATGGCAGTTGGCGGCGGCGCTTGCCGCGCGTCCTCCGCGCAACACGGATTTCTCTCCGTTTCCAAGGAATGTGGATTCGTCGTCATTCACGATGCGGCGCGTTGCTTGACCACAACGGAGGATATCGACCGCGTCATCAAGGAGACCTATCGCACAGGCGCTGTCATCGCGGCAAAAAAAGCAACCGATACCATTAAAAAAACAGACAGCCGCGGATTCATCACAGAAACCGTCGACCGCACCTCCCTTTGGCTCGCGCAAACACCGCAAGCCTTCAAAAAATCCGTATACGAGGTCGCTCTCGCCAAAGCGGGTACATTGGATGCCACCATCACCGACGACGCCATGCTCGTTTCCAATGCAGGCTTCCGTGTCAAGGTCGTGGAATGTCATCATGAAAACATCAAGATCACGACCCCCGAGGATCTCCCCGTTGCATCATTGATTTTAGAAAAGCGCAGAAAGCTCGCGGAGGAGAAAAAACAGAAAGGAAATGCAAAATGAAATTGAAGATCGGACATGGATATGACGTTCACCGCCTGACAGAAGGTAGAAAAATGATTATCGGCGGCGTAGAGATCCCCTACACGCTCGGACTTCTCGGACATTCAGATGCCGACGTACTTTGCCATGCCGTGGCAGACGCTCTGCTCGGAGCGGCAGGAAAGCGCGATATCGGCTATTATTTCCCCGATACGGACGAGCGCTATCATGGCATTTCAAGCCTTTTGCTCCTTGCCGAGGTTAAAAAGCTTTTGAATGCCGACGGTTACGTGGTCGGCAATATCGATTGCACGCTCATCGCGCAAAAACCGAAAATGGCACCGCATCTTTCCGCCATGCGAGAAAACATCGCCTCCGTATTGCAAATGGAGATCGATGACTTCAACATCAAAGCCACCACGGAGGAAAAGCTCGGCTTCACAGGACGCGGAGAAGGCATTTCCGCTCACGCTGTCTGTCTTTTGCAAAAAGCATAATATTTCGCCACTTTTTGTTCAAATTGGCGTTTTTTAACAAAAATATCCCACGAATTTTGTTTACAATATTTTCCTTTATCCATTGCTTTTTCTGTCATTTTATGGTAATATATTATTGTAAATATATGGAAGTTATAAATTCCGACATAAAAACAAAAGAAATGGAGAATATGAAAATGGAACCGAGAATTAAAATTTTGATTGCCGACGAAAGTGAAAAGTTCCGCGTAGACCTGAAAGAACATTTATCCAAATACGGTGTTGAATTTGTCGAAGAAACGAGCGACGGCACCGACGTATACGCCAAGATCAAGCGCACCAATCCCGACGTTGTTTTGATCGACGTATGGCTTCCGAAGTTGGATGCCATTCAAATCATTCGCAAGACAAATCAATTATATAACGGCGCAACACCGCCGCCCGAATTTATCGTTTTCTCCTGCTGCTCCAATCCCAATCTTTTTGAGGAAGCAACGGAAGCAGGTGCAGCATATTGTATGCAAAAGCCGATCGATTATACCGTCTTGTATGAGCGCATCCATCGCATCTACAAAAATCGCAGCAATAGCACGAAACCTCGAACGGACAGAAACACGCAGTTTCTTCCCGACAGAAACGATTTGGAAGCGCAGGTCACAGGCATCATTCATAAGATCGGTGTTCCTGCCCATATCAAGGGCTATCAGTATCTCCGCACCGCCATCATCATGACCATTGAAGACAGCGAGCTTATCAACGCCGTCACAAAGATCCTGTATCCGACCGTCGCAAAGAAATATCAGACGACGTCCTCCCGCGTCGAGCGTGCCATTCGCCACGCCATCGAAGTCGCATGGGACAGAGGCGACCTAGATACGCTCAACTCCTATTTCGGATATACGATCCAAAACCAGCGCGGCAAGCCGACAAACTCCGAATTTATCGCTATGATTGCGGACAATCTGTGCCTCAGAAACAAAATTTCATAATAAAAAGGGGTATGCCTTCGCATACCCCTTTTTATTATGGTATCACTGTCAAATGAGCGCTTGCCCATTGATGAGCAACTTGAAATGAAGACCGAGCTTCTCCGCCGCCTTTCGGCAAAGGATCATACGCTCCAAGAAGATTTCAAAGTAATCCATCACCGAGCCGAACGCCGTATCGATATCCAGAATGAGCGTGATGTTCTCTTTCTGATCGTCGATAATCAGCTCAGAGGATTGCACGGAATAATTCACCCTGTCATGAATATCAAAAGTCGCAATATCCCGATTGCGGACGCGGCTTCTGCGAACGTCGGATTTATCCGCCAAAATCAGCGCCGCCGCCATGGCATTGATGGGAACTCCCGTTCCCTCGTCGTGATTGCCGATGGTCGAAACGATATCCGCGATATCTTCGGCATCCATACCGAGATTATCGAGAATACGGAACGCCATGATAGCACCGCTCTGCGAATGGTCAACGCGGTTGACGAGATTGCCGATATCGTGCATATACCCTGCGATCCTGACAAGCTCTATCTCATGGTCGGAATATCCGAGCGTCGTCATGATCTTCGCCGCCATATCGCTGACGCGCAAAACGTGAGCAAAGCTATGCTCTGTAAAGCCAAGCGCGGAAAGCGCCTCGTCCGCCTTTTTGATATACGTTTTAATAGCAAGATTGGTTCTGATTTCACTAAATGTCAAAGCCATAGCAAATCCTCCTTTTCGTTTTTTACCATCTATATCATACCATAAATTCCAATTCCCGTCAATAGAAAAATGCGCCGCGAAAGATCGCGGCGCATTTTATGCAGATCAATATTCGATAACGACCATCTGATGGCAAACGAATTTATCCACGGTATAGGAAAGTGTTCCGTTTTCGTAAGTATATTCGATATCCTTCATCTGAGGCGCGAGATATACGCGCTTAGGTGTTTCTTTGAGCTTCAAGGAAACCTCTGTTTCATAGATAGGAATGAGGTCTTCGATGATCTCCGTCTTCTGACCGCGCTTTACGGGAGCAGCGTAGAGAAGATGGTTTACATAGCGATGCTCGTCCTGCTGGTGCATGAGGGTGATAACGCCCTGTGCAGGGAGATTGGTGGTAACGGTCTTGTTTTCACCGAGAAGAAGGTCAAGAACGTGTGTTACGGTCTCGCGGGCAATGAGCGCACCTGTAAGAGCATATTCGGTAAATACGTTGAATGCAATGTAAGCGCCTTCAGAACCGACGGTGATAGCAGGATAATTCTTCGAGATATCGTTCGGTGTCTGCGCGTGGCTGCAAAAATGTTCAACGGTTCTTTCAAAATAGGGGTCTTCACGAACGCCGATGACCTCGCCTGTCGCCTTGATTTCGCAGGACGGCTCGTAAATGCAGTAAGCCGCATTCCAAAGACCGTTCATCTCAAAACCGGGACGGAGATATGCAGGAACGTATTTGCACTTGCCAACGTATTCCGCGCCAAGGTCGAGCGCAAAGCCTGTACCATCGTTCAAAAGCGCAGATTCTCCGGAAGCGAGGACCTTACCGCCCTTTGCTGTAAAGGCTTTGATCTTTTCCGCGAGCTTAGCGTCGATGATGCTGTTGTCGGTCATGATGAGGACCTTGTATTTTTCAAAATCGCTTTCGGTATCCACAACGTCAAAGGGATATTTGCCTTCGAGGAGGATTCTGGAAGCGCCGACACTTCCCTTCCAGGAATGCTTGCCGGGAGGATATGCACCGGGGTGCATATAGCCGAATACCGCTTCTTGACCAAGGATCGCCACGTCAGCAACAGCCGTTACGTTATCGCACCATGCTTCTTTTTCTTCAACCTCAGCGTAAGCCGCGCCGATGAGCTTATAGGTCGCTTCATCCATAAAGCCGAGAGGATGGAGCTGGTCGCCGATGGAGCATTTTGCGCCGTTTGCAAGAGAGAGTGCCGCTTCATAACGGAGCGCGTTCGGATGCTTAAAGCCGCCAAATTCACCCCAGCTCTTATGGAATTTACCCGTCATACCGAGGAAGTCCATACCAAGGCTTCTTGCATAAGCCGCGGAAAGCGGGAAATGGTCGTAGCCCCAACCGCCTGTGGGCAAGCTTTCGATTTCAAGATGGGTGTTACCGTGAGCAAATTCACGATTACCGATCGGAAGATGTCCTGCGTTGTGGAAGATGGGAAGACCGGGACGAACCGAGTCAACGGTTTCTCTCATGCGCTTTGTGTAGTTGTTGTAGGTTTCAACTGCGAGATTGTAAGCGTTTACGGGATTGTAGGGATCAAGACCGCGCTTACGCATTTCTTTTACACAAGTCTGGCAGTAGCAAGGAATGATGGCAACGATATCGGTGAAAATACCGTCCGCATCATAGTTTTCGCAAACCTCCTTGACCTGCGCGAGAAGATAATCGAGGTAAGGTGTATTGAAGCAGAATCTATGATAGCCGGGAACCTTAAAGGAAGGTGTCCAAGCGGGGGTATCGTCATCGTTACGAATGAGCCATTCGGGATGTTCTCTTGCGGTCTTTTCGTCAAGACCTGCGGAGAGGTAAACGGGAGTTTTGACACCGATCTCATGAGCCGCTTCGATCTGTGCGCCGAGCAAGTCGAAATCAAGCTCAGGGTGCATCACGTTTGCCTTGGAGGGGTGATAAGCCCAACCGTGGTGGCATTTGGAAAATACGGTGATGGAGTCAACGTGACCCACCTTCAGCGCGTGCTGAAACTGTTCTTTGGAAAACTTGCTGCCGATATCCTTCACAAATTCACTTGTGTGGAAATCGAGATGGACTTGTCTGAATCTCATAGCTTTTCTCCTTTGAATATTATGTAATATAAAATCATGCCAGTAGGGGCGATTCACGAATCGCCCGCTTGCAACCTGCATTAAAATCGTTTGAATTATGAATGTTCTACAATATAATATGGGTCACGGAAAAATCCCGCATAACGGGAAACTGTGATATCGTCCCCGATGATGGCGGCATCGTAATGCGCTTCTGAAACCTCGAGTATGACCTCGTTTCCGTCCATTTCCACGGTCAGCTCATAGTGATAATGTGTCGTCCTTCCCGAAGAAATGTTGAGCTCCTTATCTTTGATTTCACAAACCATTTCCGTCGGCTCTGAAAGATCAAGGGAATAGTTAAGGCTGTTCATCGTTGCGTAGAACGCAAGCCAAGAAAGGAGCGGAACGCAAATCACGTACGCGATACATTCACTCTTGGGATATTTCTGATGAACACAGATGACGATCGTCAAGACTATAACGACGATTGCCAAAATCAGCGAAACGAGCCAAAAATGAGGTCCGTTCGGATCTTCAACGAAGTTACAATACTTTGCACCGTTTGCGGAAAGTATTCCCAAAAAGCAGAACGCGATTCCTTGCACACAGTAAAGCTTTTCATATTTGATCCAATGAAACAAAACGTATCCGAGCATCGCGCAGGCAAACGCCACCGCGAAAAGTATATACATTCTGTGGTTCTGAACCAAAAAAAGCAATATCATGGCAAGCGTGAGGAGTCTTCCCGTAAGCGTAGCACGCTCGGGGTTCCAAATTACGGCAACCCCGAGGATGATACCACTGATCGCAAGCATCGCGGCGATACGAAGCCAAGGTCTGTCGTGTGCTTCCCCGAAGGTCGGGGGAAGCACATCGGTAAACACAAAGACAACAAGACAAGCCGCCATAGCCGCAATGACAAGCAAAAGTCTTTTGAAATCGATCAAATCTCGAATCATATTCCTCTTTCGGGAAACATATCTGCGCTTTTTCCGATTGTTTTTCTTACCCATATCGTTTAGCGTTCGATCTGTTCCATGACGTAGGCTTCGAGAACGTCGCCTTCCTTGATGTCATTGAACTTATCAAGACCGATACCGCATTCGTAACCGGAAGCGACTTCCTTCACGTCGTCTTTGAAACGGCGGAGCGAAGAGATCTTATCTTCAAAGATGATAACACCGTCACGAACGACACGGATCTGAGAGGTACGGGTAACCTTACCGTCTGTGATATAAGAACCTGCGATGGTACCAACGCTCGGAACGTGAATGGTCTGACGAACTTCGGCATGACCGAGAACGACTTCTTTATAGATCGGCTTGAGCATACCCTTGATAGCCGCGGTGATCTCTTCGATACATTCGTAAATGATACGATACGTGCGGATATCAACGCCCTGAAGCTCAGCGGAGTCCATCGCCATCTTATCGGGACGAACGTTAAAGCCGACGATGATAGCATTGGAGGCTGCCGCGAAGGTAACGTCGCCTTCGATGATACCGCCCACGCCCGTATGAATGACGTTTACCTTAACTTCATCGTTTGTGAGCTTTTCAAGAGAAGCCTTGACCGCTTCCGCAGAACCCTTAACGTCTGCCTTAACGATGATATTGAGGTCCTTGACACCGTCTGTCATCTGAGCAAAGAGGTCGTCGAGGTTTACCTTAGCGTTTGCCTTGAAGACTTCTTCCTTTTCTCTCTGACGGCGCTGTTCTGCAAGCTCCTTCGCCATGCGTTCATCTTCAACGGCATTGAGCTCATCACCTGCGGAGGGAACGGAGTCAAGACCGATGATCTCAACAGGAACGGAAGGACCTGCGGATTTGATGAGCTTACCCTTGTCGTCCGTCATTGCACGAACACGACCAACGGCTGTGCCGACGATGACCGTATCACCCGCATGGAGCGTACCATTCTGAACGAGAACGGTTGCAACGGGACCGCGGCCGCGGTCGAGCTTCGCTTCGATCACGATACCCTTTGCGCGACGGTTGGGGTTCGCCTTAAATTCCTTGACCTCGGCAACGAGAAGGACCATTTCGAGAAGGTCGGAGATACCTGTACCCTTGAGTGCGGAAACGGGAACGCAGATGGTATCACCGCCCCATTCTTCGGGAACGAGGTCATATTTTGTAAGCTCTGTCTTGATGGATTCGGGGTTTGCCGTGGGCTTATCGATCTTGTTGATGGCAACGATGATCGGGATATCTGCGGCTTTTGCGTGGTTGATGGCTTCGACGGTCTGAGGCATGATACCGTCGTCTGCGGCAACGACGAGGATCGCAATATCCGTAGACTTCGCACCTCTTGCACGCATTGCAGTAAACGCTTCATGACCGGGTGTATCGAGGAACGTGATATATTCGCCGTTGCAGTTTACGCGGTAAGCACCGATGTGCTGAGTAATACCGCCCGCTTCGCCGGAGGTAACGTGTGTGTGACGGATCGCGTCAAGCAGAGATGTCTTACCGTGGTCAACGTGTCCCATAACGCAAACGACGGGAGGACGTGTTTCGAGCGCTTCATCACCGTCGGAAACCTCGTCAAAGAGCTTTTCTTCGATGGTAACGACGACTTCCTTGGTCACGTTTGCGCCAAGCTCGTCAGCAACGAGATAAGCGGTTTCGTAATCGATGACCTGGTTGACGCTCGCCATAACGCCCATCATGAAAAGGCGCTTGATGACTTCGCTTGCAGTAACCTTCAGCTTTGCGGCAAGCTCGGAAACGACGATCTCGTCGGGAATGGTGATATTCAAGGGCTGTTTCTTGACTTCCTGCTTCTTGAATTTATCGGGCGTCTTGTTCTTATCCTTCGTACCCTTTGCATAAGGATTCTGATTCTGCTGCTTTTTGAGCTTCTGTCTGTCGGGAGCAGAATTGCCGCGGCGTGCGCTTTCGGGAACGAAGTTTTCGAGTCTTTCATCGTACTTGGAAAGGTCTACGTCCGTCGTTCTGGTATCTACGATGCGAGTGGTCTTGGGCGCAAGCGGCTGCTGTTCCTTCTTTTCCTTCGGCTTTTGAGGCTGGGGCTGAGGGATCGGACGGGGAGCGGGAGCAGGTGCGGGGGCAGCCTGCTGAGGCTGTGCGGGACGCTGGGGCTGTGTGGGGCGCTGATTCTGTGCAGGCTGTTGTGTCTGTGCGGGGCGCTGAGCGTTGCGGGGCGCGTTATTTCTGTCGCCGCCTCTTTCCGCATTTCTGTTATCGTTGTTTCTGTCGCCAAACTGTTTTTGAGGCGCATTCTGATTGCCATGACGCGCATTGTTGTTATCGGAGGCAGGTCTTTGAGCAGACTGCTGCGGTCTTCTTTCCGAATTGCGGTCAGTATTCTTTTCTGTATTTTCGACTTTCTTATTCATAGGCATGGACGGTGTCTTGGGCGCAACGGTCGGCGCCTTCTCCTGAGTTTTAGTTTCGGAAATGACAGGGGCTTCTGCGACGGGAGCCTCCGCCACAGGCTTAGATACGGGCTTCTGATCGGGAGCGGAAGCGGGATTGTCTTGTTTCGCTTGTTCGGTATGAGCCTTTGGGGCAGATGTTTCTTTGACCTGCTCTTTTTTGGGTTCTTCGGTTTTGACGGGTTCGCTCGGTGCTTCCGCCTTTGTAAGAGGAGCTTCCTGTGTCTTGGGCGTTTCTGCCTTCGGCGCTTCCGCTTTGGGGGCTTCTGCCTTTTGTTCTTCGGCTTTCGGAGCCTTGGGCGCGGATTTCGGCGCTTCCTTTGCGGACTCGGTCTTTGCTTTCTCCGCCTTGGGCGCTTCCGATTTTTGGGGAGCGGACTTTGCGGGAGCTTCTTTCTTTTCTTGTTTTTCTGTATTCTTTACAACGTCGGCTTTTCCTGCGAGATAATCCGACATATTGGTGATCTGGTTGGTTGCCGTGATATGCTCAAGGAAGGCGGAAAATTCATCGGAATCCACAGTTCCCGACGTTTTTTTCTCAACCCCGAGAGCGGCAAAAATATCAATGACGTCCTTGCTTTTGAGATTGAAATCCTTAGCAAGCGCACTGATCTTCATAGGTGTTTTACTAATCGCCATGTTCTCATTCCTTTCCTCGGTATTTATAGATTGCGGCAGATGAGCTCTGACAGATTCTCATCGGTGATACCGATACAAGCGGCAAAGGATTTTCCGATCGCAGCGCCGAGCGTTTCCTTGGAAAGCGCGCTTTTTTTGCAAAAGACCTTATAATAGGTACAGCAATCGCAAATGCGTTTTTCCGTGTTGGCGGATACATCCTCGGCGTAGATCACAAGACGGACCTTCTTTTTTCGGATATCATCGCAGACCATTTCGGTTCCGACGCTGACCTTTCCCGCTTTTCTGGCAAGACCAATGGTAAAAAGAAGCTGTTCTGTGCTTGTTTTATTCAAGAATGTTCACCTTCGATCTCTTTTTCGAGCTTTTCAAAAACCTCATCGGGAATCTTACATTCCAAATTGGCTTCCAAGCGCTTTTTCGCTTTTTTAAGGCAAGCCGCCGAAGGACAGATATAAGCGCCTCTTCCGGATTTTTTTCCGGTTCGGTCAAGCTCAACGCCCTTTTCGTCCGGCAAACGCACGATGCGGATAAGCTCGTTTTTTGCTTTCTTTTCGGAACAGCCGACACATTTACGTTCCGGCGTTTTCTTTACTGCTGGGTTTGACAAAACTCATTCCTCCATTGTGAATCAAACGGTTTTGATATCGATCTTAAATCCGGTAAGTCTTGCCGCAAGTCTTGCGTTCTGACCTTCCTTACCGATGGCAAGAGAGAGCTGATCGGGGTCAACGATAACACGGCAGCTGCGTTCACCGTCAAAGGTAACGCTCTTGACCGTTGCGGGAGAGAGGGCTGCCTGAACGTATTCCTCGGGGATCTCACTGTATTTGATAACGTCGATCTTTTCGTTTCCAAGCTCGTTCAAAATACCGGCAATACGGCTTCCGTGATTACCGATACAAGCGCCAACGGGATCTACGTTAGGATCTCTGCTTTCCACAGCGATCTTGGTTCTGGAGCCGGCTTCGCGGGAAATACCCTTGATCACGACAGTTCCGTCCTGGATTTCGGGAATTTCAATTTCAAAAAGACGCTTGACAAGTCCGAAATGTGTTCTGGAAAGGGTGACGAGCGGTCCTTTCACTTCATTTTTTACTTCCATGATGAAGACCTTGACGTGCTGACCTGCCACAAATTCTTCACCGGGGATCTGTTCGGATTTGAGAAGTGTTGCTTCGCTCGTGCCTGTATGAACGCGAACGTTTCCGTCCACGGGGTCGACCTTAACAACGGTCGCGGTCACGACTTCTTCACGCTTGCTTTCATATTCCTTGATCATCATGGAGCGTTCTGCTTCGCGGATACCCTGAATGATGACCTGCTTTGCGGTCTGCGCGCTGATTCTGCCGAAGTTTTTGGTCTTGACTTCGATTTCCGCAACACCGCCGAGCACATATCTGCGATTGATCTTTCTTGCATCGTCGACCGTGATCTCGAGTTCGGGATTTTCTACGACCTCAACGATGGTTTTCTGCTGATATACCTTTACGTCCTTTTTGTCGGCATCGAGAACGATTCTGACGTTATCGTTACCGCCATTGTCCTTTTTATAAGCGCTGATCAAAGCCGCTTCCACACGTTCCAGCATATACTGCTTGGGAATGCCGCGTTCTTTTTCCAGAGCATCAAGAGCATTGAAAAATTCAGTATTCATATCCTTGTTATCCTTCCTTCATATTGATGGATTTGAAATCAAAAAGTGTTTGTACTTTGGATACTTTATTCATGGGAATGCTTACAGCTTCACCTCCGATATCAACGGTTACGGTGTCATTTTCATAAGCCGCAAGCTTACCTGTATAAGATTTTTTCTTATTGTCATCGGGTGCGAAAAGACGGATTTCAATGTCACTTCCGATAGAAGCCAAGAAATGCTCTTCCTTGCGGAGAACTCTTTCCAGACCGGGAGAAGAAACCTCAAGATAATAAAAATCTTCGATGGGGTCTGCTTCATCGATGATGGGATTGATCGCACGGCTGACCTTTTCGCAGTCGTCAATATCGATGCCGTCATCGGAATCGAGTGTGATTCGCAAGTACCATTCCGCGCCTTCTTTGACGTATTCCACATCCCAGACACGATAGCCAAGCTCCGTGATATGCGGGGTAACGAGCGCTTCCACACGTTCGGCAATGTTTGTTCCTTTTGCCATAACTACCTCCTTGGTTCATTGGTTCGGTATATAAACAAGTGAGAGTGGACTTACGCCCACTCCCAAATGCTACCTGTTTCTTACATTCCAAGTATACCACAAAGGAACTCAAAATGCAATAGATATAGAAAAAATATTTTTTATTTTGTGCATTTTTTCGCAGAAAAGTTTCATTTTTGTGCACCAACGACATAAAATTTTTCGCTTTCTTTTGATTTTTATGCAAAAAAACACGCCGAAAGCCTTTCACAGCGCGAAAAAGCCTCACATATAGTATACTAAACCATACCACGAAAGGATGAATCTTTATGAAAATCGTTGTTGTTAAGTCCCCGAAAATGCTTTCCCCATTCCTTAAAAAATGCTTCAAAATCAAAAAATAAAGTTGCTTAATTTACATAAAAACGGCGTGCTTTTCGGTACGTCGTTTTTTCTGTACGATGATATTTGCTATCAAAAGGTGTACTTTTTGATAGCAAAAAAAAGGCAAAAAAATAAATTGGAAAGATTGACATATATAAGAAAAAATGATATAATCGAAAGCGAAATAGGTTATCAAAATTGTGTGTAAAAAAATACACTTTTTGATAGTAATCTCATGAAAAAGGAGGTTTTTGATATGAATGAAATTTTTGAACATGCAAGCATGGAAATCATTTGCTTTGATGCGGAAGATATCATTAAAACATCGACTTGGTTCGATGATGATGAGCTTCCCGATGATGATCTCAGCAGATTGATCGCACTTGAAAACGCAGAAAAATAACGATTGGAGAAACATTATGATGAAAAAGAAATTTTTAATCATGCTTATGACAATGTTGCTTCTCATAAGCATCTGCGCGATTACAGCCCATGCAACCGATGCTGCTGCCCCCACTTTGAAAATTGAAGGCGCAAGCTTATCTCTGAAAAACGCCGTATATATCAATTTCAAGGTAGGTGCAGAAAACATGACAGCAACAGACAGCAAGCTCTTGGTTTGGGATTCTGTTCCGACAGAATACAAAAAAGACGCAGAAGCAGTTTGTCTTGACTGTCTTGGCATCAATTCAGATGGTTATGCTGTATTTCAATATGACAATTTGACCGCAAAGGATATGACGAAAACCGTTTATGCTTGCGCATATGCTGTGGTCGATGGCGTTGAATATTACAGCGAACCCATCAAATATAGTATTCTTACATACGCACATAACATGAAAGACACCGCTGACACAAAGCTCAAAAATTTGCTTGACGGTATGCTCGATTACGGTGCGCTTGCACAGATCTATTTCAATCACAACACCGATTTCCTTGCGAACGCCACCATTTACGAAATCAACGTCAGCAACGGCATTTTGGAAGACGGCTTCACACGTGGTTTGTATCAAGCAGGCGCGACCGCGACCTTGACCGCGAATGAAGCAGAAGAGGGCTACGTTTTCTCGCATTGGACAAACAGTGTAGGAGAAACCGTCAGTGAAACGGAAACCTTGGAAGTAACCGTAAACGGCGCAGAATCTTATGTGGCAGTTTATAAAGAAGGAAGCGGCGAAGACACCTATTCCAAAGGGCTTGTTTACACACTCAGAAACGATAAAATTTCTTATAGTGTCAAAAAGGGAACTTGCACGGATATAAACATCGTCATTCCCGCAACCCATGAGGGATTGCCTGTCACAGAAATTGCTACGGACGGATTCCGAAACCTTACCGGTGTTATGAGTGTTACGATCCCCGACAGCGTAACAAAACTTAACGCATATGCTTTCTCGGGTTGCACGAATTTGATCAGTGTTAACATTCCCGAAGGCGTTACATCTATTGGTAAATCTGCATTTGCCGGTTGCACCAAATTGGTAAGCATCAACATTCCCAAAAACGTGACCAGCATTAGCAATTATACATTCCAGAATTGCACAAGCTTGCAAACTGTTGAACTTCCCGATGGCGTAACAAGCATCGGCACTAATGCATTCCAGAATTGCACCGCTTTGCAAAGTATTAAAATTTCTGACGGCGTAACAAGCATTCCTGATTATGCATTCCAAAACTGCACTACATTGCAAATTGTTGAACTTCCCGACAGCGTAGCAAGCATTGGCTCGTATGCGTTCGATGGCTGTAAAGGTTTAATAAGCATCAGCATTCCCGATAACGTAACAAGCATTGGTGGTTACGCATTCAGAAATTGCTCGAATCTCTCCAATATTACAATTCCCAAAAGCCTGACAAGTCTTAGTACTTCCGTATTTGAAGGGTGCGTTGGTTTGACAAACATTGTAATTCCCGATAATATTACAAGCATCGGAAACTCTTCGTTCAAAAAATGCACAAGTCTTACAAACATCACCATTCCGCAATCCGTGACCAGCATCTCTTACTACGCATTCCAAAACTGCACCAGCTTGACCTCCATTGAAATTCCCGACAGCGTGAAAGAAATAGCAAACGGTGTTTTCAGCGGATGCAGCAATCTGTTGACCGTTAAACTTCCCAATGCGTTGACAAGTATTTCTGTGCAGTTGTTTTATAAGTGCAGTAACTTGCAGACAGTTGAGATTCCTAAAACGGTAACAAGCATTGGAAATTCCGCGTTTTACGGTTGTTCTTCTGATTTGAAGGTATACTATGCCGGCACAGCAGAAGAATGGTCTTCCATTACCATCGGCAGCACAAACAATACAATTCTTACAGAAGATTCTATTTACTATTACTCCGAAACCGCTCCCACCACAGAGGGTAATTTCTGGCACTATGTTGACGGCGTTCCGACCGCGTGGTGAAATTACGGGCGATTCATGAAGCACCCCTACGAAAAAATTGTCAATATTGAACAAAACAAATCGTGAAACCACATCTTTTTTGACAAAAAAGCAATTTCACAAAAAAAGTTCTTGACAAAATCTCACTTTCTCGCTATAATAATACCATACTCAAACCGTTGAGAAAGAGAAGTAACGTCCGATTCTTCTTTACAGAGAGCCGCAGAGGGTGCGATTGCGGTAAGCGGAAAGACGCGAATGGACTTTCGAGGGCGAACCGAACGCAAAGGCAAGTAGGCTTCGACGGGTTGCGCTTCCGTTATCATCTGCGCTGTGTATGGTTGTACGCATAAAGTGAGGTTTTCCCTAATTTGGGTGGTACCGCGGATTTTCCCTATTTTGAAATTCGTCCCAAGCATTGTTTCTCAATGCTTGGGATTTTTTATTGAAAAATTCGCGCGATGACACGGTGGAGTGCAGTCGAATGGATCTCGCGCGAAACACATATGATATCATTGTATTTTTTGATTTTATTGGCAAATGCTATAAAATAAATATTTTTGAAAAGAGGTAACTCACTATGAAAAAAATCATTTCCCTTCTTCTCACTGCCGCTTTGCTCGTTTGCTCGCTTGCGCTCTTCGCTTCCTGCTCCGATGATAACGGCGAAATCAAGGTCGGCGTTATCCAGTTTATGAGCCACGCTTCTCTCGATAACTGCTATGAAGGCATCGAAAGAGCGCTCGACGCTTCGGGTCTGAACGTCAAGATCGACCGTCAGATCGGTTCGAGCAACAGCGCCGTTTCCGATTGCGACACCTTTGCACGCAACATGGTTGCCGCTGATTACGATATCATCATCGCCATCGCAACCCCTGCCGCCGCAAGCGCCTTCGCCGCAACGAACGGCACAGATATCCCTGTTATCTTCTGCGCGGTTTCCGACCCCGTCATCGCAAAGCTCGTAGATTCTCTCGAAGTCCCCGGTGACCTTTGCACAGGTACGGCTGACGTTCTTGACCTCGAAAAACAGATCGAAGTTATTCAGGAAATCCAGCCCGACGCAAAAGATATCGGTATTCTTTACACATCCTCCGAAGCGAACTCCATCTCCAATCTTGCAAGATTCAAGGATATTTGCGATGCCAAAGGCTTGAACGTCATTGCAGAAGCCGTTCAGAATGCTTCCGATATCCCTGCTGCCGCTGAAAAGCTCGCTTCTAAGGTCGATTGCATCAACAATTTCACCGATAACAACGTCGTTGAAAATCTGGAAGTCGTTCTCACCGCCGCTGAAAAATACAATATCCCCGTTTACGGCTCCGAAGTCGAACAGGTCGAAAAAGGTTGTATCGCTTCCGCTTCCATTGATTATATCGCCGTCGGCTTCGCAAGCGGTGAAATGGCTGTCGAGGTTCTCGGCGGTGCTGATGCTTCCACGATGGCTGTCAAGGAGATCAAGGATGCTTCTATCGTTCTTAATAAGGACGTGATGGACGCGCTCGGTCTTACCTACGGCAAAGAAAACGCAACTTATGTAAATGCTGAATCCGATAAAAATTAAAGAAGTTTATTGATTATGACTGTTTTTCTGAACACTTGTATTACGTTTTTGCAATCGGGCTTTGTTTTCGCCCTGATTGCTATGGGATATTATATCTCGTATACGATTCTTGATTTTCCCGATATGACCGTCGAGGGTACGTTTCTTTCGGGTGCCGTCGCATACGGCTTGCTCGTTTCTCATGGAATAAATCCATGGCTCGGATTGATTCTTGCATTCATCGTCGGTCTTCTCTTCGGTACGATCACGGGCTTGCTTCATGTGAAGCTGAAGATCAAACCTCTCCTTTGCGGTATTCTCGTTTCCACATTGCTGATCTCTGTGAATCTCGTCGCCGTGACCGCAGGTCTTTACGGAGATTTCGCAGGCGAAAGCTCCGCCATGATTCCGTTCGGACGCGATTTGGAAACGCTGACCGCGGTCTTCCCTATCAATCTTATCCCCAACAAAATCGGTATCGTCAGCGGACTTCGTGACCTCGTTCTATTCCTCGTGATGGTGGTGGTATTCAAGCTCTTGCTGGATGCTTTTCTCAAAACCAAATGCGGTCTTTTGCTCCGCGCGGCAGGCGATAACGCACAGTTCGTTACCACGCAAGCAAAGGATGCGGGCAACAGTAAGATCTTAGGTCTTGGCATCGGTAACGCTTACGCCGCCGTTGCAGGTGCGCTGTATACGGAAATTTCGGGCAACGTCAACCAAAGCATGGGTATCGGCATGGTCGTCATCGGTCTTGCCTCCCTCATCATCGGGCTTTCCGTTTTCTCCCGCGTTCACCGCATGAAAGCTACGACCAAGGTCATTTTGGGCGCGATCATTTATCAAGCGTGTCTGACGATCGCGCAAAGACTTGGTATGCCAAGCGCTTATAATAAGCTCATTATGGCGATCATCTTTACGATCGCACTCGTTCTCAGCGAACGCAAAAAAGTAAAAACCAAAGCCACCAAACAACCCAACGGAAAGGAGAGTGCAAACCATGCTTGAGCTTCGTAACATCACCAAAATCTACAATCCCGGCGAAGTTACGGAAATGACCCTTTTTGAAAATTTTTCACTCTCCGTTAAAAAAGGCGAATTTCTTTCCATCGTCGGCTCAAACGGCAGTGGTAAGACCTCCATGCTCAATATCATCTGCGGTTCTATTCCGATCGAAAAGGGTGAAATCCTCATTGGTGGAAAAAACATCGTCGGTATCCCCGAGTTTCGTCGATACGACAGAATTGGACGTGTTTATCAAAACCCCGCGATGGGTACTTGCCCCAGCCTTACCATCACGGAAAATATGGCGCTCGCCGACCACAAAGGCAAAAAATTCGGTCTTTCCCGCGGTGTGACCAAAAGCCGTATCGGAGAATACCGCGAAATGCTCGCTTCTCTCGGGCTTGGTCTTGAGGACAAGATGGATATTCGCGCAGGCGCGCTTTCGGGCGGACAACGACAGGCAATGGCGCTCCTCATGACGACGATGACCCCTATTGATTTTCTGATTTTAGACGAGCATACTGCCGCACTCGACCCCAAAACGGCAGAACTCATCATGGAGCTGACAGGAAAGATCGTTGCAGAGAAAAAACTCACTGCTATGATGGTCACGCATAATTTGCGTTATGCCGTCGAATACGGCGACCGCATCATCATGATGCACAAGGGCGGTATCGTTTTTGACCGTTGCGGTGAAGAAAAGAAGCAAACGACCGTTCAAGACCTGCTCGGTTTGTTTACGGAAATCAGCATCGAATGCGGGAACTAAAATATGCTTGTTTTATGTTCAAATGGATTATCGAGCGAAAAATTGCGTGCATTTCTTAGCTCACGCTTCCAAAACGCCCAAACTGCCGCACTCGTGGTGACGGCAGATCCCGTTTATAAAGAAAAAAATCGCAACGTTGCCCGTTGTCAAGATGAGCTTTCGCAGTTTGGACTTACGACCGAGATATTCGATATAGACTCACAACCTGCCGAACAGCTTTTGACATATGATGTGGTCGAATTTATAGGAGGAAATCCCTTCTATTTATTACACGCCATCCGAAAGCATGATGCAGAATCCATCTTAAAAGAAATTGCCGAAAAGAAGATATTGATCGGTTGGAGTGCGGCGGTGTTTGTTTTCGGACCGACACTGGCGCTTGTCAATCGATATTCCCCCGAAATGAACATCTATAAATTAGAAAATTTACAAGCACTTTCTTTGACGGATATCGAGGTTTTGCCACATTACAGCAAATTTCTGAAAAAGATTCCGCATTTTGAAGAAATATGCCGTGAATATGAAGAAGCACATTGCAAGCAAGTTTTACGCTTAAATGACGGCGACGGCATCTTGATCGATAGCAACGACGTGGTTTCTTGTTACGCATAAAGCACAAAACGCCAACAGGTATTGTCCTGTTGGCGTTTGATTTATATGTTGAGTTCTATGCGAAGCGTTTTTCGGATATTCTCATATGTTTGGGGTGTGTTCTGCAATTCGCCATCGTCCAGCATCGCTGTCATACCGTAAAGGATCGCCTTGACAGCATAAACCTTTCGTTCCGTTTCATTGGCATCAATCAGATTTGAGGCACAATAAGCGCGAATCAGATTTTCAATCGTTTTTTCATCATTGGGCTTTTCCGAAAATTTGGAAGCGTTATATTCTTTTCCCGGCGCTTTAAGCGCAAAACGATAATTGGGATTGGCGACCCAAAAACGGATATACGCCACGCAAACCTCTACGATACGCTCTGTCGGCTCTCCCACGTGGAGCGACAAAATCTGATCTCGCAAAAGCTCCCACTGACGGTTGACAAAACGAATGATCTCCAAAATCAAATCGTCTTTGTTTTTGAAATGCTTATAGGGCGCGGCGCAAGAGGTATTGCAAGCCGCCGCCACTCGGCGAAGAGAAAAACCCGCGACTCCATGCTGTTCGATCTCAGCAATGCCCGCGATAATAAGCCTATCGCGCAAGGGGTCATGATTCAAAAATTCTTCCATATTTTCCTCCACCCAAAATTTTCTCTATTCTTATTCTACTGCATTTTTTCAAAAAAAGCAATCGTTTTGAAAATTATTCAAAAAATTCAAAATCCGACAAGAAATATACGAAAAAATATTGACTTTTTGGTAAAAATGCGGTATAATATCCATCACAATATACACGGTTAACACTGTTAACCATGCATTTGGATTTGATGATTGGAAAGGGGTATTGGTTATGATATCCAAAAAAATGGAAGCGCTTGGCGTGAAAAAATCCGTCATTCGTGAGATTTTTGAATACGCAAAAAAGAGAAAAGCCGAGATCGGCAATGAAAACGTTTTTGATTACAGCATCGGAAACCCCAGCGTTCCTTCTCCTGCGGACGTAAAAGAGGCGTTGCTCACCCTCTTGATGGAGACCGATTCCGTAAGCCTTCACGGCTACACATCGGCGCAGGGCGACCTTAGCGTTCGTACCGCCATTGCGGATTATCTGAATCAAACCTATGAGGCAGGCGCATCTCCCGATTATATCTATTTGACCGTCGGCGCCGCCGCCGCGCTCACCATCTCCATGAGCGCGATCTTAGACGATGACAAGACGGAGGAGATCATTGCGTTCGCTCCGTTTTTCCCCGAATACAAGGTCTTCGCGGAAAAAGCAGGCGCAAAGCTCGTGACCGTCCCCTGCACAGAACCCGATTTTCAAATCGATTGGCAAGCCTTTGAACACGCCTTGAACGAAAACACAAAAGCGGTCATTGTCAACTCTCCCAACAATCCGACGGGTGTCGTTCTCTCTGAGGAAACGATCTTTCATCTTTCCGCTTCGCTTCGCCGCGCAGAGGAAAGATTCGGACACCCCATCTATCTCATCGCCGACGAGCCTTACCGCGAGCTGGTCTACGGCGACGTGAAGGTTCCGTATCTGACACGCTATTATGACGATACCATCGTTTGTTATTCGTTCAGCAAATCCCTCTCCATTCCCGGAGAACGCATCGGTTATATTCTCGTTTCCCCCAAGATGGAACACGCAAAATCGGTCTATGCCGCCGTTCTCGGCGCTGGTCGTGCGCTCGGTTTTGTCTGTGCGCCCGCACTTTTCCAATTCATGATTCCGCATTGTCTTGGCAAAACGGCTGATCTTTCCATCTATAACCAAAACCGCGAGCTTCTTTATGAAGCGCTGACCGCTTACGGCTTCACATGTGCCAACCCCGACGGCGCTTTCTATCTCTTCATGAAAACACCCGAGCCCGATGCGTATGCGTTCTGCGAAAAAGCAAAGAAGTATGAGCTTTTGCTCGTTCCAAGCGACGATTTCGGTTTCCCCGGATACGTCAGAATCGCGTATTGCGTCACCACGGAACAGATCAAGCGTTCCTTGCCCGCCTTTGAAGCCTTGGCAAAGGAATATCATCTTATATAATATAAAAGGATAAACGATACATTTATGGATAAACTCATCAAAGCAAGAGAGATCATCAACGGCGTTGACAAAGAGATCGCTTCGCTCTTTGAAAAAAGAATGGATGCCGTTCGCATGGTTTCGGAATATAAAATCGAACATGGTCTTCCGATCTTCGATGCGGCAAGAGAAGATGCCGTCATCGAACGAAATGCCGCTTACATCGAAAACGAAGAGATCCGCTCCTATTACGTTGACTTTCTCAAAAACGCGATGAAGGTCTCCCGTCAATTTCAAGCAAAGCTCATGAACGGTATGCGCGTCGCGTTCTCCGGCGTGGAGGGTGCGTTTGCATTCATCGCCGCAGGTAAAATTTTTGAAAAATGCGTCCGTATCCCCTTCCCCGACTTCAAGACCGCTTATGATTCCGTCGTGAACGGCGATTGTGATTGCGCGGTCCTCCCCATCGAAAACAGCACCGCGGGCGAGGTCGGACAGGTCATGGATATGATGTTCTCAGGTCCTCTTTGTGTCAGCGGCATTTACGACCTCTCCGTCACACACAATTTGATGGCGATCCCCGGCACACATCTTTCCGACATCGAGGAGGTCATCAGCCATCCGCAAGCGCTTTCCCAGTGCGCGACATACATTCACGACCACGGTTTCCGTCAGACACAGTTTGAAAATACAGCTCGCGCGGCAAAATACGTCGCAGAACAAAAATCTCCCCGTCTTGCGGCGATCGCAAGCGTGGAAACCGCTGAGCTTTACGGTCTTGAAATCATTGAAAAAGGTATCAACGAACGAAACGTCAATACCACACGCTTCGCCGTTTTGACACGCGCCGCCGTTTCCGAACAAGATGCCGCAGGCAAACACTCCATTCTCATGTTCTCCGTTCGAAACGAAGCGGGCGCTTTGGCAAAGGCAATCAATATCATCGGTCAGTTTGGCTATAATATGCGCTGTCTCCGAAGCCGTCCCATGAAGGAACTCATTTGGCAGTATTATTTCTATATGGAAGTGGAGGGCGACCTTACAAGCGAAAAGGGTGAAACACTTCTCAAAATGCTCGAACCTTACTGCGATAAGCTCCGTATGCTCGGCAGCTTCCGCTATCCCGCGGTACTCGCATAAATGGAGGATATCATGACACTCAATATGAATCTCGGCGCAAACAGCTACGATATCATTCTCGAACACGGCGCGATTCAAAAGGCTTCGGAATATTTGAATCTGAATCGAAAGGTATTCGTCATCACCGATGACGGTGTCCCTGCCGAATATGCCGATATCGTTTGCGCACAATGTAAACATCCTGTAAAAGCCGTCGTCGCGCAGGGCGAGGATAGCAAAGGCTTTCCAACCTTTGAAAAGCTCTGCCGTATGATGCTTGAAAACGGATTTACCCGTACCGATGCCGTCGTGGCGGTCGGTGGCGGTGTTGTCGGTGACCTTGCGGGCTTTACTGCCGCATCCTTTATGCGCGGAATCGATTTTTACAACATTCCGACGACACTTCTTTCTGAGGTAGATTCCTCCATCGGTGGTAAGACTGCCATCAATCTCGGCGGTGTCAAAAACATCATCGGCGCCTTTCATCAGCCAAAATGCGTTCTCATTGACCCCGACGTTTTGAAAACGCTTCCCAAAAGACAAATTGCAAACGGTCTTGCCGAATCCATCAAAATGGCTACGACCTTTGACGCCGAACTCTTTGAACTCATTGAAAACAAGGATATCGCAGAAAATCTCGATATCATCATCGAAAGATCGCTCCGCATCAAAAAATACGTTGTGGAGCATGACGAAAAAGAAAAAGGACTTCGCAAGGTACTCAATTTCGGTCATACCATCGGACACGGCATCGAAAGCTACGAGGGTCTTCACGGACTTTACCATGGAGAATGTGTTGCGCTCGGTATGCTCCCAATGTGTGAGGGCGAGATCAGAGAAAGACTTCTTCGCGTTCTCGAAAAGGCGGAGCTTCCCACAAAGCTCGATTTTGATGCAGACCGCGTATTTGAAGCCATCACACACGACAAAAAACTCGATGGCGAAACCCTGAACGTCATCTACGTTCCCGAAATCGGCAAGTTTGAAATGAAAAAGACACCCCTTTCCGACTTCCGCACCGTTTTAGAGGAGGTCTTCTGCAAATGAAAAACACGTTCGGAGAAAGCGTTTCCGTTACCCTTTTCGGTGAGAGCCACGGCATTGCCATCGGTGCGATCCTCGACGGCATGGCACCCGGCATTGACGTTGACGAAGACTTTATCGCACATCAAATGAATCTGCGCCGTTCCGTTTCTTCCCTTTCCACCGCGAGAAAGGAAGCCGACGTCGTACATATCGTAAGTGGTGTCGTAAACGGCAAGACCACGGGAACGCCCATCACCTTTATCATTCAAAACGGCGATCAGCATAGCCGAGATTATGAAAAAATGAAGACCATCGCTCGACCCGGTCATGCGGATTATACCGCATTTTGCAAGTATCACGGTTTTTCCGATACGCGCGGCGGCGGACATTTCTCGGGCAGAATCACGGCAGGACTCGTTGCCGCAGGCGCAGTCGCCATCCAAGCACTCAAAAAACACGGTATCCACATCGGTACGCATATCGCCAAATGCGCTGGCGTTTCCGATAGAGGATTTGACAATATGAAAGACGATATCGCCCTCTTGAACGCGCAAAGCTTTGCCGTTTTGGACGAAAAACAGGGCGAACATATGAAAGAAGCCATCGCCAAAGCAAAAGCCGAGGGCGATAGTGTCGGCGGTATCCTTGAAACCGCTGTCATCGGCTTCCCCGAAGGGGTCGGTGAGCCTTGGTTCGATACGCTGGAAAGTATGCTTTCTCATGCGCTCTTTTCCGTTCCCGCTGTCAAAGGCGTGGAATTTGGAGATGGTTTTGCCCTTGCCAATATGAAAGGCAGTACGGCAAACGACAATTTCCGCATTGAAAACGACGTCATCACGACCGAAACCAATCATAACGGCGGTATTCTCGGCGGCATTTCAAACGGTATGCCCATTCTTTTCCGAGCCGCCATCAAGCCTACGCCGTCGATTTATAAAGAACAAAAAACCGTAAACTTCGGAACGAACGAAAACACAGACCTTGTCATCAAGGGTAGACATGACCCCGCCATCGTACACCGTGCGCGTGTGGTCGTGGATAGCGTGACCGCACTCGTGCTTTGCGATATGCTCGCGCTTCGATTCGGCACGGATTATCTGCAAAACGGAGGTAAGATATGAAATTCGGACTCATTGGCGAGCATCTGCCCCATAGCTTTTCCAAGGAGATTCACGCAAAGATCGCACCGTATTCCTACGAGCTTTGCGAGCTTACCCCTTGCGAGGTCGGCAATTTTATGATGCTCCGCGATTTCACGGGCATCAACGTCACCATTCCTTACAAACAGACCGTCATTCCCTTTTTATATGAGATCGATGAGGCGGCAAAGGCGATCGGCGCTGTCAATACCATCGTCAACAGAGATGGCAAGCTTTACGGCTACAACACCGATTTTTACGGCATGACCGCACTCATTAAGCGTTTAGGGCTTGATATCAAAGGCAAAAAAGTCCTGATCCTCGGCACAGGAGGCACTTCCAAGACCGCAACCGCCGTATCCCAAGCGCTCGGCGCAAGCTCCATCATCACCGTTGGCAGAAATGCAGGCAAAGCAATCATTTCTTACGACGATGCCTACGCCTTGCACACCGATGCGGACGTAATCATCAATACGACCCCTTGCGGTATGTATCCGTATCCCGACGGCAAGGAGGGCATGGCAGGTACGCCCATCGACCTTGCGAAATTTCCAAGCGTCAAGGGTGTCATCGATGCCGTTTATAATCCGCTCCGCACCAATCTCGTCATGGATGCCATTGAAAGAGGGATCCCTGCGGAGGGAGGGCTTTATATGCTCGTGGCGCAGGCAATCAAAGCCGCGGAATATTTCATGGACACCAAGCTCGACGATTCTCTTTATGAATCCGTTTTCAATGAGATCCTCAAATCCAAAGAAAACATCGTTCTGACGGGGATGCCCGGAAGTGGAAAAAGCACCATCGGCAATGCGCTTGCAGAAGCAATGCAACGTGAATTTTGCGATACGGACGCAGTCATCGTTCAAAAAACAGGCAAAGAAATCACCGAGATTTTTGCAGAGGTCGGAAACGACGGCTTTCGCAAAATCGAAGCAGAGGTCGTAGCAACGGTTGCAAACGAAAAGCGAGGCGCCATCATTGCAACGGGCGGCGGTGTCATTTTGCGCGACGACAATATCCGCGCACTCAAACGCAACGGACGCATTTATTTCCTCAATCGTGATTTGGAGTATATCATGCCCACGGACGACAGACCGCTTTCCAAGGACCGCGAGGCGCTCGAAGCGCGCTTCCGCGAGCGCTATTCCCGTTACATGGGAACCTGCGATATGGAAATCAAGTCCGATGAAATTTTGGAACATACCGTTTCCGCCATTCGGGAGGATTTTTTGAAGCAATGAAAATTTTGATCATCAACGGACCCAATCTCAATATGCTCGGCATTCGTGAGCCTGCCCACTACGGCAAGGAAACCTACGCCGACCTTCTCAAAAAGATAGAACGTCACGCAAACGAAAAAGGCGTTTCCGTCGAATTTCGTCAATCGAATCACGAGGGCGATCTCGTCGATTATATCCAATCCGCGTATCAGACCTTTGACGGCATCGTCATCAACCCCGGCGCATACACCCACACGAGCATCGCAATTCTCGACGCGGTCAAAGCCATCGGTGTTCCGACCTGCGAGGTGCATATTTCCGACGTGAATGCGCGCGAGGATTTCCGAAAGATCAGTTACATCCGCGCCGCTTGCGTGTTGACCATTTCGGGTCATGGCACAAACGGATATCTCGAAGCGATGGACTATCTGATCGAACACCATCATCCGAACACATAAGGAATTTTATATATATATGAAAGTTACATTTGAACCATCTTATTTGCATGGTACGGTCAAAGCCCCTCCGTCCAAAAGTATGGCGCATCGTATGCTCATCTGCGGCGGTCTTGCGACGGATGGCGAAAGCGTCATTCATGGCATTTCCACCTCCGACGACGTGACAGCGACGCTTGCTTGTCTGACGTCGATGGGCGTTAAGGCTTCTAAAAACGGCGACATCGTCGTGATGCGCGGTGCAGATGTTCGTACAGCAAAACCGAAAACCTTTTTGGATTGCCACGAAAGCGGCAGTACGCTTCGATTTTTCATTCCTCTCTGCCTTTTGAGCGGAGAAAAAATTTCTTTGACGGGTACCAAAAAGCTTCTTTCCCGTCCGCTCGGCGTTTATGAAACCATCTGTGCGGAACAAAAGCTCTATTACAAGCAGACCGAGGATTTTGTCGAGGTCTGCGGTAAGCTCCACGCGGGAGAATACCGTATTCCGGGCAACATAAGCAGTCAGTTTATCAGCGGTCTGCTCTTTGCGCTTCCCCTTTGCGATGGGAATAGCACACTCAATATCATTCCGCCCATCGAAAGCCGTTCGTATCTGAATCTCACCATCGAGGCGCTGGCGCTTTTTGGTGTGGATATCCAATGGCTTGACGATAAAACGCTTTTCATCAAGGGCGGACAAACCTATCACGCACACGAAGCCACCGTGGAGGGCGACTATTCCAACGCGGCATTCTTTGAAGCCTTGAAGCTTTTCGGAAACGAAGTCAACGTCACGGGACTTTTGGAAACCAGCAGTCAAGGCGATAAAGCGTATATCAAATTTTTCGAGATGCTTTCCAAAGGCACACCGACCATTCATATCGGAGATTGTCCCGATCTCGGACCGATCTTGATGGCAGTTGCCGCCGCCAAAAACGGCGCCGTCTTTACAGGTACGAAGCGCCTCAAGATCAAGGAAAGCGACCGAGGAACGGTCATGGCGGAAGAGCTTGCCAAATTCGGCGTTTCCGTCACGGTGCATGAGGATTCCATCGTCGTATATCCCATGCGATTCCATAAGCCGACCGAGATTCTCTGCGGTCATAACGACCACCGCATCGTCATGTCGCTCGCAACGCTCCTCACCATTACAGGCGGCACCATCGACGGCGCAGAAGCCGTCAAAAAGAGCTTCCCCGAATATTTTGACATGATACAAGCGCTCGGCGCTAAGCTCACCATAGAATGATTTTTCCCAAAGAAAGGTAATTCCCATATGAAACTCGATACCAGTAAAAAAATACTCATCGTTGGTCTTGGCTTGCTCGGCGGTAGCTACGCGAGAGCACTCACCAAAAAAGGTTATTACGTCACCGCGATCACCAGAAGCCAAAGCTCCATCGATTATGCCCTTTCCGAAAAAATCATCACAAAGGGCGCGGCTTGTGTTGACCCTGCGCTCGTCGGAGAAGCCGACCTCATCGTTTTTGCTTTGTATCCGCACGTTTTCATCGATTGGATCCGTGAAAACCAGAGCCTTTTCAAATCGGGCGCTATCATCACAGACGTAACCGGTGTCAAAGGCGCGATCGTCGATACGATTCAGAATATGCTCCGCCCCGATGTGGAATTTATCTCGGCGCACCCGATGGCGGGTCGTGAAGTCTACGGCGTTCAGAACAGCAACGATGCGATCTTCAAAGGCGCGAACTACGTCGTAACCCCCTCCGAAAAAAATACTCCCGATGCCATCGAGCTTTGCCGTGACCTCGGTGAAGTGCTTGGATTTGCCAACGTATCCCAGCTTGCACCCGCAGAGCATGACCAAATCATCGCATTCGTTTCTCAGCTCACGCATTGTATCGCAATGACGCTCATGACCTGTCAACAAACGGAGCATCTGGAGGACTACACGGGTGACTCCTTCCGCGACCTCACAAGAATCGCCCGCATGAACGATGAAATGTGGAGCGAGCTTTTCTTCCTCAACAAAGATGCGCTTTTGCATCAAATGACCCTTTTTGAAGGCGAACTCAATCGCTTGCGTTGCCTTCTTGAAACCAACAACATCGAAGGTCTGCGTAATATGATGCGACATTCCACCAGCAGACGCGCACTTTTCGATAAAAAACTATAATTCAAAATTACTACAAAGGATGGTAAATGATTATGAACATGAACTTCATCGGTAAACTTCCGATTCCGCAGGAGATCAAAAAGCAGTACCCCATCACCCCCGATCTTGAAGCAATCAAGGCGGAACGCGACGAAGAAATCAAAAAGGTATTCACAGGTGAATCCGACAAATTCATTCTCGTCATCGGTCCCTGCTCCGCAGACCGCGAAGACAGCGTTCTCGATTACATCTCCAGACTCCGCACCGTACAGGAAAAGGTAAAGGATAAGATCCTCATCATTCCTCGTATCTACACAGGTAAGCCCCGTACCACAGGCGACGGCTACAAGGGTATGCTTCATCAGCCCAATCCCGACGAAAAGCCCGACCTTATCAAGGGTATCATCGCCATTCGTGAGCTTCATATGCGTGCGCTCCGCGAAACAGGCTTCACTTGCGCGGACGAAATGCTCTACCCCGACAACCACCGTTACCTCAACGACCTCATCGGCTACGTTGCTGTCGGTGCGCGTTCCGTTGAAAATCAAGAGCACCGTTTGACCGCCAGCGGTTTGAACGTTCCCGTCGGTATGAAGAACCCCACATCGGGTGATATCTCCGTCATGATGAACTCCATCACCGCCGCACAGCACGCTCATGCGTTCATCTACCGCGGTTGGGAAGTTCAGAGTACAGGTAACCCCCTTGCACACGCAATTCTCCGTGGCTACGTTGACGAAAAGGGTCATTCCTTCCCGAACTACCACTACGAAGACCTTCTCGGTCTTGCAGACGCATATGCGGCTAAGAATCTTCAGAATCCTGCCGTTATCGTGGATACCAACCACGCAAACTCCGGCAAGAAATATCTTGAACAGATTCGTATTGCAAAAGACGTTCTTCACAGCTGCCGCCAGAACGCTGACATCAACAAGCTCGTCAAGGGCTTCATGATCGAAAGCTACATCGAAGACGGCGCACAGAAGATCGGCGAAGGCGTATACGGTAAGTCCATCACAGACCCCTGCCTCGGTTGGGAAAAGACCGAACGCTTGATCTACGATATCGCAGACCTCAGAGTTTAATTTTTACAAATAAAACGGAGTGGATTCCTCGTGAATCCACTCCGATTTTTATATCAGGGCTTGTTTGCCCGCTTTATGCTTCTTCGTTTAACTTCTTTGCAAGATTACTGGAAAGAACGGCA
This sequence comes from Clostridia bacterium, assembly GCA_017937845.1. GTDB lineage: Bacteria > Bacillota > Clostridia > Oscillospirales > CAG-272 > QALR01. The sequence goes on from JAGBCV010000001.1 coordinate 41,824, forward strand.
AGCGAAGACGCCATATTTTCATTTTTTATGATAATATGCTCCGGGATATCTAAATGAGCCGGCGCAAAATTCCATACGGCAAGAATACCTGCCTCGATCAGCGCATCACAAGCGGACTGCGCGTGCATCGCCGGTACGGTAATGATGCCGATATGTACTTTTGTCTTTTTACAAAAGTCCGAAAGCTCTGCCATAGAATAGATGGGCTTGCCCGATTCGGTCTTCCCTGTCTTCGACGGATCGGCGTCGAACGCAGCAAGGATATTGAGCCCCGAATGGGAAAATCCTTCGTATCCAAGGAGCGCACAGCCGAGCTTTCCCGCGCCAATGATGATGGCGTTATTGACGTTATTATATCCGAGTACTTCCTCAATCTGCTTGATAAGCTCGCGGATATGATATCCTATCTTTGGTTTTCCGGAGGACGATACCGACGCAAGATCCTTGCGTACCTGTACTTCTCCGAAACCCAGCGCCAAAGCGATCGTCGTTGCGGAAATGCGGGCGGTGTCTTTGTCTTGGGACTTCAAATAGTCAAGATAAATGGGCAATCTTTGAATCGTCGCGACGGATATTTCATTTTGAGCCATAAAAATCTCCATAGCCGCCTTTGACGGCTTTCAAAAATTCTTTTTTGCAACATCCAAACAGAGAGAGCGAGCCCTCCGTTTGGATGCTTTTGGTTTATGCGTATATTTTAAGCGATGTCAGAATTAAGCAAGAGCTGCCTTGAGGTTTTCGAGCTGAGTTCTGAGTTCTGCGGGAAGCTTGTCGCCAAACTTCTTGTAGTGTTCTTCGATTTCAGCTGCTTCTTTTGTCCAAACATCCTTATCAACGGTAAGGATGGATTTGAGTGTTTCGATATCGAAGCCTTCGAGGTCTGTGAGGTCGATGTCTTCTGCCTTCGGAACGAAACCGATAGGTGTTTCAACAGCGTCAACCTTGCCTTCGCAACGAGCGAGGATCCAGTTAAGAACTCTCATGTTGTCGCCAAAGCCCGGCCATACGAAGTTGCCTTCGTCGTCGGTACGGAACCAGTTAACGTTGAAGATCTTAGGAGCTTTGTCTCCGAGCTTTTCGCCCATATCGAGCCAGTGCTGGAAGTAGTCGCCCATGTGGTAGCCACAGAAAGGAAGCATTGCCATCGGGTCACGACGAACAACGCCGACTGCGCCGGCAGCAGCAGCGGTGGTTTCGGAAGCCATGGAGGAACCTACGAATACGCCGTTCTTCCAGTCCTTGGACTGATATACGAGCGGAGCGCATTTAGCACGACGACCACCGAAGATGATCGCGGAGATCGGAACGCCTGCGCCCTTGTCAAATTCAGAGGAGATGCAGGGGCAGTTTACAGCGGGAGCTGTAAAACGAGAGTTCGGATGAGCAGCATAAGTGGACTTATCAGCTTTTACGAACATAGAGGGATTCCAAGGATTGCCCTTCCAATCAGTTGCGTTCTGAGGAGGATTCTTGTCAAGACCTTCCCACCAAACAGTGTTATCATCATTGTTGATAGCAACGTTTGTGAAGATGGTGTTCTTCTTTGTGGAAGCGAGAGCGTTGTAGTTGGAGTGTTCGTTGGTACCGGGAGCAACGCCAAAGAAGCCGTTTTCGGGATTGATGGCATAAAGTCTGCCGTCAGGACCGATGCGCATCCAAGCGATATCGTCGCCGACTGTCCATACCTTGTAGCCCTTTTCACGGAGATATGCGGGAGGAATCATCATTGCGAGGTTGGTCTTACCGCAAGCAGAGGGGAATGCAGCTGCAACGTACTTAACTTCGCCTTCGGGATTTTCTACGCCGAGGATAAGCATATGTTCAGCCATCCAGCCTTCTTTCCAGCCCTGGTAAGAAGCGATACGGAGAGCGAAGCACTTTTTACCGAGAAGAACGTTACCGCCGTAAGCAGAGTTTACGGAGATGATGGTGTTGTCTTCGGGGAACTGGCAGATATATCTCTTTTCGGGGTCAACGTCGCATTTTGCGTGGAGACCTCTTACCCAGTCGTTGGAGTCGCCGAGAACGGTGAGAACTTCCTTGCCAACACGGGTCATGATCACCATGTTAAGAACAACGTAGATGGAGTCGGTTACTTCGATACCTGCTTTTGCAAGAGGAGAACCGATAGGACCCATGGAGAAAGGAATGATATACATGGTTCTGCCCTTGTATGTGCCGCGCGCGATATCGTAAAGCTTAGCGTACATTTCCTTGGGGTCGCACCAGTTGTTTGTGGGACCTGCGTTTTCTTTTTCTCTGGAGCAGATGAAGGTTCTGTCTTCAACACGAGCAACGTCGTTGGGTTTTGTTCTGTGGTAGTAGCAACCGGGGAGCTTTTCTTCGTTGAGTTTGATCATTTCGCCGGTGGAAACAGCTTCTGCACGGAGTGCTTCGAGCTGTTCTTCGCTGCCATCGATAACAACAACGTTATCGGGGGTGAGAAGAGCTTTCATGTCTTCGATCCAAGCGAGAACGGTGGGATTGGTAGTAAATCTGTTCATTTGTAATCTATCCTTTCAAAATAAAATTACGAAAAATATATACATAAACTTTCCAAACATCCTTGCGTCTCCCCAAAGTCGCGAGCGGAAGATCGCGAAGGATGTTCAAAAAGTATTGTATCCATTATTTTGCTTCAAATTTGGGGTTTCCATGTGTGTAGGTCGGGAGAAGCTTCGGAGAAACGGCATCGGTTTCAAGACCTGCTTCTTTGCGTTTAGCATCAAATGCGTCCATATGAGCCAAAGTAAGCGCGCCTACGTTTACGGATTTTGCCTTTGCAGCAGCGGCTTTACCTGCATCTCTGCCGAATACGATGATATCAAGGAGGGAGTTACCCATCAGACGGTTGCGTCCGTGGATACCGCCAACGACTTCGCCTGCGGCGAAGAGGTTCTCAACCTTGGTCATGCAGTCAGCGTCAATGTCAAGACCGCCGTTCTGATAGTGAAGCGTGGGATATACGAGGATCGGTTCCTTGCGGATATCGATGCCGTATTTGCCGAACATACGAAGCATAGCGGGGATTCTCTTTTCGATGGTGCCTTCGCCATTCTTGAGTTCGATCATAGGAGTATCGAGCCATACGCCGACGCCGTCGGAGGTTTCGATACCCTTGCCTCTTGCGTTGCATTCACGAATGATGGAAGCCGCGGATACGTCACGGGTTTCCAGCGGGTGCATGAATACTTCGCCGTCAGCATTGACAAGCTTCGCACCGATGGAACGAACCTTTTCGGTAACGAGCGCACCGAAGATCTGTTCGGGATATGCCGCGCCTGTCGGGTGATACTGAAGCGTGTCCGCATAGAGGAGCTTTGCTCCTACGCGATAACCGAGAACAAGACCGTCTGCGGTTGCGCCGTAGTGGTTGGAGGTCGGGAAGCCCTGGTAGTGAAGACGACCTGCACCGCCTGTTGCGAGGATAACGGTCTTAGCCTTTGCTACGAGGAGTTCCTTGGTTTCCATATTCATCAAAACCGCACCTGCGCAGTTGCCGTTTTCATCGAGGATGAGTTCGACAGCGGCTGTGAAGTCGATAACCGGAATACCGCGGTTGATGACTTCATCGCGGAGAGTTCTCATGATCTCAGCGCCGGAGTAGTCCTTTGCGGCGTGCATTCTCTTACGGGATGTACCGCCGCCGTGGGTGGTAACCATGGTGCCGTCTTCGGTCTTATCAAATTCAACACCGAGGTTATTGAGCCACTGGATCGCTTCGGGAGCTTCATTAACAAGTTTATAGAGAAGCTCGGGCTTTGCGGCGAAATGTCCGCCGCCGAAAGCGTCGAGATAGTGAATTGCGGGAGAGTCGTTGGGTTTGTCAGCAGCCTGGATACCGCCTTCTGCCATCATGGTGTTTGCGTCGCCAATACGGAGCTTGGTAACGATCATAGCGGAAGCGCCTGCTTCGTTTGCTTCGATCGCCGCGGAAGCACCTGCACCGCCGCCGCCGATGATCAAAACGTCGGTTTCGTAGTCGACCTTGGTAAGGTCAACGTCAGACGCAGAGATACGGCTGTTTGCCTGCAAGAGCTCGCAAAGTTCGGTCGGAACCTTTTCGCCCTTGTTTTCACCGATGGAGAGAACCGCAAATTCATTCTGTTTATAGTCGGGATGAAATTCAGCGAGAAGCGCTTCTTTTTCATCAGCAGTCATTCTGCGAGGTTCCATTTCCGCATTCGCAACGCGATTTGCGGCAACCTTTTTCATGGATTCCAGCATTTTCTCATTATACATAAAATCGGTCCTCCTTATTTTTCGATCTCTCTATTGTTATAGAGTTCTTTCATTTCGGAAATCGGTTTCTGCATCAAAGCCTCCAAGAGCTCCTGGAAGGTACCGTCTTTGATCTCCTGAACGCGATCTTCGAGATGAGCCGATTTCGGTGCAAGATATTTGCCGTTGAGACGTCTTGCAAGGAGAGCGACCTGCGGATGAGAAATACCGGCGGGACAACGGGAAGAGCATACGCCGCACATAACGCAGTCAAAGGATTCTTCCGCGCACTTTTCGTATTCGCCTCTCTGTGCGAACGCGATGTACTGCATAACGTTAAGACCCTGTGTGCAAGCTTTTGTGCAGGCATTGCAACCGATACAGCTGTAAATTTCGGGGTAAAGCTGCATCATGATCTGTTCTGTCGGTTTGATTTTTTCCATGTCGTAGACCTTCTTTTCGAGGGGGAAGAAAGGAAGGGTCGCAACATACATATCGTTTTCAACCTTGGTCTGGCAAGCAAGGCAGGACTGAAGCTCGCTCTGACCCTTGATTCTGTAGATCGTAGCGCACGCGCCACAGAAGCCGTTACGGCAACCGCAACCGCGAACGAGCTGATAGCCTGCATATTCCATCGCACCCATGATGGTGAGGTTGGACGGAACTTCATACTTTTTGCCAAAGAGATAGACATTCACCATATTTTCCATTTCAAATGATCCTCCGTTTCAAGATTAGTATTCATCCGGAAGCTCGGAAAGTTCATCCATCCGGAATACGGGACCGTCTTTGCAGACGTACTTGGAACCGATGTTGCATCTACCGCATTTACCGATACCGCATTTCATCTTGAGTTCCATGGTTGTGAAGATCTGCTTTTCATCAAAACCGCATTCCTTGAGGCCTGCAAGGGTGAACTTGATCATGATAGGAGGTCCGCACATGATAACGGTTTTGTCTGTGGAGAAATTCAGTTCCTTAACGTAGTTCGGAACAAAGCCAACGTGTCCGTCCCAGTTTTCCTGTTCACGGTCGATGGTGAGATGTACGTTTACGTCTTTTTCGTCGGGGTTCATCCATTCGCTGACGATCTCATCATAGAATGCGAGGTCTTCCTTGGAACGGGAGCCGTATACGATGTCGATCTTACCGTAACGATCGCGGTAATGACGGCAGTAGTTGATAACGGAACGAACGGGCGCAAGACCTACACCGCCGGCAATGATGAGAAGATCCTTGCCAACGAAAGCGTCGTCTACGGGGAAAGCGTTACCGTAAGGACCGCGAACGGTGATTTCCTGACCGGGTTCGAGCATATGGAGCCAAGTGGTAAGGCAACCGCATTTTTTGATTTCAAATTCCATGTAATCTTCGTTTGTGGGAGAAGATGTGATGGAGAACATCGCTTCACCGATGCCGGGGAGAGATACCATCGCACACTGACCGGGCTTATGGATGAAAGGCTTTTTGCCGTCTCTGCCGACAACGCGGAAGTTTTTGATATCGGGGGTGTCAAGCTTCACTTCGGTAATGACACCGACTACGGGAATAAGAGTTTCGTTCATTTTCCTTCATCCTCCTTTGCAAGTGTTCTCATAACTTTGACGATATTCATCGAGATGGGGCATTTTTCAACGCATCTGCCGCAGCCGACACAGCCGAAGATGCCTTCGTTGTTTTCGGGATAGTAAACGAGCTTATGCATGAAGCGCTGACGGAAGCGTTCCTTCTGAGAAAGTCTGGGGTTGCCGTGCGCCATCTTGGTAAAGTCGGAGTACATGCAGCTATCCCAGCAACGGAAACGGTCGATGCCGTGACCCGTGTCGAAGTCGCGGATATCGTAGCACTGGCAGGTCGGGCAAACGAACGTACAAGTGCCGCATCCAAGACATGCTTCGGAAAGTTCAGCCCATTCGGGAGATTTGAAGTACTGCTCGGTCTTGCCGCCGCCGAAAGCCTCTGTCTTGAGGTTCTGGATCGGGAGCTTTGCAAGGATCTCCTTGGTAGCCGCCTTCTGTGCTTCCACAGCAGTATCATCGCTTTCAGTCGCAAGCGCCTTGATCACGTCAACGAAAGCATTACCCTTTTCGGTATTTGCGTTGAAGTAAACAGCATCTTCCGTCATCCAAGCGGAAACGTCGCCTGCGGGAGCGGTCGGATCGATACCGAAGGTCTGGCAGAAGCAGGTCTCAGCGGGCTTGGAGCAAGCGAGAGTGACAACTGTGCCGTGTTCGCGGCGGTTCTTATAGTAAGTATCAACAGGTTCTGCGAGGAATACACGGTCGAGGATATCAAAGCTTCTGCAATCGCAAGCGCGAACGCCGAAAATAACGAAATCTTCGGTCTCGGTGCGAGGGTCGATGATATCGATCTTCTTGCCTGTCTTCTTAAAGCTTACGAGGTCTTCTGTCTGGGGGAAGAAGAAGTCCTTGGCACTGCGAGAAGTCTTGAGCTTATCGGACATTTTCATGCCGTTTTCCCATTTTTTGAACTGTGCAATGCCTGCCGTTGCATCGGTAGGAATGTAAAGTGTTTCTTTTTCAGCGATGAGCGCGAAAAGCTCGTCGAGCTGAGAGCGGAGAATCTTAAGCATTATACTTTACCTCCTTTTGCAACGATATCGGGTTCCACGTCTTCTTTTGTGAAGTTTGTGAGAGGTGCTCTCTGACCAACCTCTTCACCTGCCTGATATGTGCCGTAGAACTTATTGATATCGCCGATAAATTTACGGTTGAGGAGGTGGAGCGGAATGTGCTGAGGGCAAACTCTGGAGCATTCGCCGCAGTCTGTGCAACGACCTGCAACGTGGAATGCGCGAATGATATGGAACATATTTTCTTCAAATGTATCCTTTGCCGCCTTCTGGTCAACACCGGAATTGGGGTTATCAAAGATACAGGTTTCGCAAGTACAAGCGGGGCAAGCGTTACGGCAAGCGTTGCAACGGATGCAGCGGGAAAGCTCGCCGCGCCAGAATTCAAAGCGTTCTTCGGGAGTCATCGCTTCGAGCTTGGCTACCTCGTCAAAGCGTTCATTTTCCATGACTTCGCCTTCAAAGCCCATGAGCTCATCATAGATGGGGTGCTTCTTGCTCTTGCAGTTCAGACATCTTTCGGATGTAACTTCATATTTTGCGTATGTTTTGTCGCCGTAGAGGGTATGAACGTGTACGTCGCCATCTTCGGATTTGATGGAAAGGATACCGGTCATGCCGTCTGCTTTGATCTTTTCCACGTCGATCTTACCGTAGGAAGGCACACCGATGAGGTAGAGCGCTTCTCTGTTCACTCTATGCTCTGTGATGAGCTGAGTCATGCTGTAAGAATCGCAGGGCTTCAGGAAAACGAGGGTCTTGGTGTCGTTTTTCTGATGCTGGAATGTAAATTTAGAAAGGTTCGGTCCGCAGAAATCGTCATATACGAAATCGTGATCGATCTCTTCTGCGCTTTCAAAGAGCGCAGGGGTGATATCATAATCAAATTCGTTTTTCTTCCAACCGATGACTCTTGTTACTTCACCGGAGGCGAGGAGCTCTTTCGCTCTTGCTTTCATCATTTCTTGCATCTGAGGTCCTCCAATCTCTTGTTTTCACCGAGTTCGGTAACGGTCTTAACAAAGTCATTCATTACGGTTGCAAATTTTGCGCCTTCAGCGGCGGAAACCCATTCAACACGGGTGCGTTCCTTTTCGATGCCGAGGTAATCGAGCATGGAGAAAAGAAGTGTCATACGGCGTCTTGCGTAGTAGTTACCCGTTGTATAGTGGCAGTCACCGGGGTGGCAACCGCAAAGGATAACGCCGTCAGCACCGCGCTGGAAAGCGCGGAGGATAAAGAGCGGATTTACACGGCAGGAGCAAGGAACGCGGATGATCTTAACGTCCGCAGGATAGTTGAGGCGGTTCGTACCCGCAAGGTCAGCGCCTGCATAAGAGCACCAGTTGCAGCAAAAAGCAACGATTTTCGGCTTAAATTCATTCATCGACATATTGCATCTACCTCCGCCATGATCTGTTTATTGGAGAAGCCGGAAAGGTCCATAGCGCCGGAAGGACAAGCAACGGTACAAGCACCGCAACCTTGGCAAACGGCAGCGTTAACGGAAGCTACGCGGCGAATCTTTGTGGTTCTGTCGGGCATACGGAATTCCTTATCAACGTATGTGATCGCGCCGTAAGGACATACCTTTTCACAGGAGGAGCAACCGTTACAGAGGTTCTCGTCGGAATGAGCCACGCAGGGGTTGGAAAGGAGCTTATCCTTCGCAAGAAGACCGATGACCTTAGCCGCGCAAGCGGACGCCTGTGCAACGGTTTCGGGGATATCCTTCGGACCCTGGCAAACGCCGGAGAGGAAGATACCTGCTGTCGGGCTTTCAACGGGACGGAGCTTGGGATGTGCTTCTGTGAAGAAGTCGTTGGTATCCATGCTTGCTGTGAGCATGGTTGCAAGGGGACGTGCGCTCTTATCGGGTTCGATCGCAGCCGCAAGAACGACCATATCCGCGTTGATGAGGATCTGTTCATTCATAAGAAGGTCTGCGCCGCGAACGAGGAGCTTGCCGTCGGGCTGAGGCATAACCTTACCGACCATACCCTTGATATAATGTACGCCGTATTCTTCAACGGCACGACGGTAAAATTCGTCGAAGTTCTTACCGGGAGTACGAACGTCTATGTAGAATACGTAAACTTCGGTATCCGGATACTTATCACGAATGAGCATCGCATGCTTTGCGGTATACATACAGCAGATCTTGGAGCAATAGGGCTTACCGCAATCTGTGGTATCACGAGAACCGACGCACTGTACGAATACGATGGTATGCGGATGTGTCTTATCGGAGGGACGAAGGAGCGTACCGCCGTTAGGACCTGCCGCGTTCATGAGTCTTTCGAGTTCGAGAGAGGTTACAACGTCAGGGCTTTCATTGTAAGCAAATTCATCGTAACCGTCGAGCTTGATGGGGTTGAAGCCCGTTGCAACGACGATCGCGCCGTACTGCTGTTCAATGATCTGATCCTGCTGCTTGTAATCGATAGCGCCTGCCGCACAAACCTTGGAGCAAACACCGCACTTGCCGTTTTTCAGCATATTGCAGTAGTCCGCATCGATGGTCGCAACCTTCGGGATCGCCTGTGCGAAAGGAATATAGATAGCGGAACGAGTGTCAAGACCGAGGTTAAAGAGGTTGGGGGTCTTCTTCTGAGGACATTTTTCGGTACATACACCGCAACCGGTACATTTTGTTTCGTCAACAAAACGAGCCTTCTTCTTGATGGAAACGGTGAAGTTACCAACGAAGCCCTTTACCTTTTCCACTTCGCTGTAAGCGTAGATGTGGATCTTTTCGTTCTGCGCGCAGTCTACCATCTTAGGTGTCAAGATACAAGCCGCACAGTCAAGTGTCGGGAAGGTCTTGTCGATCTGCGCCATTTTACCACCGATGGTGGGTTCTTTTTCAACGAGGTCAACTTCATAACCTGCGTCTGCGATATCAAGCGCGGTCTGGATACCTGCGATACCGCCGCCGATAACGAGCGCACGTTTTACAACAGGGCTTTCGCTCGCGGTAAGAGGAGCGTTGAGCGCAACCTTTGCGATAGCGGTACGTCCGAGGACGATAGCCTTTTCGGTCGCAACTTTGATATCCTTATGAATCCAAGAGCACTGCTCACGGATATTAGCGATTTCAACCATGTAAGAGTTGAGTCCTGCGGCAGCCGCGGTCTTGCGGAACGTAGCCTCGTGCATACGGGGCGAGCAGGAACATACAACGATGCCGGTGAGTCCGTATTCTTTGATGGCGTTCTTAATAAGGTTCTGACCTGCTTCGGAACACATATACGGATATTCGGCGGAGAAAACAACGCCGGGTTCTTTGCCGAGTGCTTCGGCGACCGCTTTTACGTCAACGGTACCGGCAATATTCGTGCCGCAATGGCACACGAAAACACCAATTTTTTGCATGTCTTTTCTCCCTCCTTATTTCTTATACTTGCGGAATGCGCTGACGAGGAGCTGTCCGGGTGTATCGTCTTCCACAACACACGGGATGTCTTCCGCTTTCAAATGATTTTCGCCCTGACGGCGAGTAGCGATGAGACGAACAGCCTCAACGATCTTTGCAGGCTCAACGCCGCGGGGACAGCGTTCCACGCAAGCAAAGCAAGTAAGACATTTGTAAATGGAAGGAGAATTGATGAGCTTGTCGATCTCGCCCTTCTCTACCATGTATACAAACTGATGCGGATGATATTCCATCTCCTCATAAGAAGGACAAGTGCCGGAGCATTTGCCGCATCTCATGCATTTAAGGACGTTAACACCGCTGGAACGAAGGATTTGTTCTTTGTCGTTATTGTGCATTTGTCTGCCTCCTTATTTCACGCCGAGCGCTTCGGCAAGAAGCTCGGTGAAGTAGATGACGGGGATCTCGCTCTCCGCCTTGATGAGGTTATAGCGGCAAAGCGGGCAGGCTGTGATGATGCAGTCAGCACCGAAGCCGGCGGCGCTTTCCCAAACAGCAGAGCTGTTCTTCTTCGCCTGTTCGCCGTCCTCGAGAGTAACGTAAGCACCGCAGCATTCGTTACGCATCGGATAGATCACCGGGGTTGCGCCGATCGCGCGGATAAAGTCTTCGATGATTTTCGGATTTTCGGGATTGTCAAACTGCATCGTCTTTCCGGGGCGAAGCAGGAGACAACCGTAGTAAGCCGCAATCTTTCTTCCGGTAAGAGGATTCACTACTTTCTTTTTGAGTTCGTCAAAACCAACGACGTCGCGGAGCATTTCGAGATAATGCACGACATTCGTATCGCACGCTTCGCGCGCATCGATACCCATGTAGTTGCTGACCTTGAAGTTCATATCGTCGTCTGTGTCAAGAGCGTACTTGGTCTGCTTGATGACGTTATGGCAAGCGGAGCAAAGCGTTACGAGCGCGTTGCCTTCCTTTTTCGCCGCTTCGAGCGCACGAACGGAGGAGAGCTTGGTTGCGATCTCGTCCTTTGCCGTGGTGTAAACACCGCCGCAGCACTGCCATTCGGGAAGCTCTGCGAGGGTGATACCGAGCGCTTGCGCGCTTCTTCTTGCGTAACCGTCAAGCTCTTTTGCTTTGGTTTTGAGAGTACAACCGGGATAATAGCTGAAAGTCATGACAGATTTCCCCTTTCTTTAAGCCATTTCTTCGGGGTGGAACACTTCGTCAAATTTTTCAGCGGTGAGGAAGCCGAGAGCAACGCACGCTTCTTTGAGCGAAATGTTGTCTTTATATGCTTTCTTTGCTGTCTTTGCCGCGTTTTCATAACCGATGTAGGGGTTAAGAGCGGTAACGAGCATCAAAGAGTTATAAAGGTTGTGGTGCATTTTTTCCTTGTTTGCAAGGATACCGACCGCGCAGTTATCGTTGAAGGAAACGATGGATTCTGCGAGAAGTCTTGCGGACTGGAGGAAGTTATAGATGCAAACGGGCATGAATACGTTGAGTTCAAAGTTACCCTGAGAAGCCGCCATACCGACAGCAACGTCGTTACCCATGACCTGAACGGCAACCATGGTGACTGCTTCACACTGGGTGGGGTTGACCTTGCCGGGCATGATGGAGGAGCCGGGCTCGTTTTCGGGAATGAAGATCTCTCCAAGACCGTCACGAGGACCGGAAGCAAGCCATCTTACGTCGTTTGCGATCTTCATCATATCAGCCGCGAGAGCCTTGAGCGCACCGTGAGCAAACACGAGCTCGTCCTTGGATGTGAGCGCATGGAATTTGTTGGGCGCTGTGATGAAGGGCTTGCCTGTCAGCTCGGAAACCGCTTCTGCGACCTTCACGTCAAAGCCCTTGGGGGCATTGAGACCTGTACCAACGGCAGTGCCGCCGAGCGCAAGCTCGTGAAGCTCGGGAAGAGCGATCTCAAGCATCTTTCTGTCTTTTTCAAGAGAGGAGCGCCAACCGCTGATCTCCTGAGAGAATTTGATGGGGGTAGCATCCTGAAGGTGGGTTCTGCCACTCTTAACGATGCCTTCGTTTTCCGCTTCCAAACGCTTAAACGTTGCAATGAGCTTGTCGATCGCCGGGAAGACCTTTTCTTCAATGGCAAGGACCGCCGCGATGTGCATCGCTGTCGGGAAGGTGTCATTGGAGGACTGGCTCATGTTGATGTCGTCGTTCGGATGAAGCGCCTTTTCAAGCGTTTCGCCGCCGATCTCGGTACCGCGTCTTGCGATGACCTCATTGGCGTTCATGTTGGACTGTGTGCCGGAGCCTGTCTGCCAAACGACGAGCGGAAAGTTGTCGTTGAGCTTACCTGCGATGACCTCGTCGCAAGCCGCGGAAATAGCGGCAAGCTTGGCATCCGTCATGCGTTCCGGCTTCAAAGCGTGATTTGCCATCGCACAAGCCTTCTTCAAAATACCGAAGGCGTGTGTGATCTCACGCGGCATGGTTTCAATGCCTACGCCGATTTTGAAATTCTCGTGGCTTCTTTCGGTCTGTGCGCCCCAGAGCTTATCCGCAGGCACCTTGACCTCGCCCATAGAATCATGTTCCACACGATATTCCATATTGAATCTCCACTTTCTAAAAATTTTATTCTTTTGATATTTGCTTACAAATTAAAATGCAAGACCGGAGATAACTGCCTTGAGCGCATCTCCGCTGCGGCGAAGCGCCGCTTCTTCTTCCTCGGTAAGAGGAGTGGGAACCTTTGCAAATACGCCGTCGCTGTTGATCATGGTCGGGTAGCTGAGGCATACGTCGTCAACACCGTGTTCACCGTGCATCATGACGGATACGGGGAGTACGCAGCCGACGTTTTCAAGCACGCATTTGCACATATGTGCAACGGACATGGAAACCGCATAGAAGGTCGCGCCCTTTCTTGCGATAACACGGCCGCCGGAGGTGCGAACGTATTTTTCGATCGCTTCTCTGTCGATATCGGGGAGCATATTGCCTTCTCTTGCCTTCTTTTCTTTGTAAAGGCGAGCGCCGTTACCGTTGAGCTTTACAAGAGACCAGGGCAAGAACATGGAATCGCCATGCTCGCCGAGCATATATGCGTTGATATAGGTAGAGTCGATATCATAGTATTCCGCAAGTCTGGAGCGCAGACGAGCAGAGTCAAGCATTGTACCGGAACCGAAAATATGGTTTTCCGGGATACCGGAATATTTCACAAAGGTGTATGTGAGAATATCGACCGGGTTTGCAACCAAAATGTAGATCGCGTCAGGCGCATATTTTGTGATTCTCGGCATAATGCTCTTGAGAATATCTACGTTTGCCTGAGCAAGCTCAAGACGGGTCTGACCGGGCTTTCTCGGCAGACCGGATGTGATGACAACGATGTCGGAATTGACAGCTTCCGCATAACCGCCCGCATAAACGGAGGAAGCACGGCAGAACTGCAAACCTTGTCTGATGTCAAGTGCTTCACCAAGTACCTTGTTTTCGTTGATGTCGATCATAACGATCTCATCGGCAATGCCCATCATCGAAAGTGTGTACGAGATGGTAGCGCCAACGCTACCCGCACCGATAACAGTTACTTTCTTTCCCATAAGTGTACCATCCTACTTCATGTTTTTTGTGGTTTGCATTTTTGCGCTTCAAAAAACGCAAAAAACGACAAAAGGGGATTTCCTTTTGTTCTATATTTGAAAATCGACAAAATATGTTTTGGAACGATGATCCGTTCGTTTTGATATCACGATATATTTTGCCATTCTGCTACGAGTATATTGTACCATATTCAAAAGCATATGTAAAATATGAAATTTGCATATCGATATGCTTTTATCGATAAGTATTTATCGAGATTCCCTGCATACAGATGGGAATACAGGCATTTTCATATCGGTCAGTTTGCATAATATTGATATATGTTTTTGAGCTGCATGATTTTTTCAAAAAAATCGGGAAATGACGCCATTCTTTTTTTGAATATCGATATTCCGTTTTAGAAATGTCATTTTCCCGAGAAAAACCGTTTTTTAACAATGCCGTTCACGAAATACCCTCGTATTTTTATCGAAGATCAAACTCGGTTTCGTTCTTGATTTCAGATAAAATATCCACGAACCGACGGTCGATCTCCGTCAGCTTATATCCCTTTTGGAAGACGATAACGTCCTTGGTCCTTTCGTTTGGGATTTCACATTTTTTCTGTGCCAGGCTATGCTTTTCCAGTTCTTTTTTTCCAACGGGAGCGGTCAGCATATAGGCGTCGGGGAGCGTTTGCAGAAGCTCGATCGCCGTACCTCTGTCATAGACGAAAACCGCCTTATCCGCCGCCGGTGATTTTGCCTCTCGGCGCACCTCACCAAACGAAAGATACGGTATAGATTCATCGCCAAAGGTGATGGGCGTCATGCCGCCAAGCTCTTGATAACTGATTTTTTCCACACCGCGGTAATGCCTTTCTGAAGTTAGAACCATGCTGTCAAATTCCCAAAATGGAATAACGTCCAGATCTTTATCTCGAATATAATCCATAAAATACTTCTCATGAAGCAACCGATAGCGCACGATACCGAGATTGAATGTCCCTGCGGCAACGCTGTTGATGATCTGAACCGAATTGGTCTCACGGATATTCAAGCGAATCTTACCGTTAAAATCAAGCTCTGCCGCCATTTTTTTGACAGCGGAAGCGATATACAAGCTGCGCGGAAAGGCAACGCCAAGGGCTTGCGCGGCGCTGTTTTTGTCGGACAAAGCTTCCATTTTTTCAATGCTCGCCAAAATATTTTTGGCGTAAACGAGAAAAACTGCACCCTTATCCGTCGGGATCACACCCTTGGAGGTACGTTCAAAGATCTGAAACCCCAAGGTTTCCTCCAGCTCCATGATGGCTTTACTGAGGTTGGGCTGTCCCATAAACAGATTTTCGGCGGCTTGCGTGATCGAGCCAGTACGCTCTACCTCGACTGCGTATTTGAAATGCAATGTATTCAAAAATTCACTCTCCTCTTGCGCAAAAGTCCAATCTACATATTTATATTATAGCAAAAACCAATCAAAAAATCAAGGAATTGACGGAATAAAATGTGAAAAGTGCTGTCTGAAAGCGATATATTCATCCTGCACAAATCCACACTTCCGATTTGTGCAAGTAAACAAAACTTGTCGAAGCATATTGACAAAAGAGGTAAAGTATGCTATACTAACAACATCCGAAAGGGAGTAGTTCATTGCCTCGGCAATGTGCATATATCGTCAGGACAGCAGTTGCAGACGCTCGGTATATGCGGAAATCCACAAGATGACAACGAGACTTTTAGTGTATCTGATACGCTGGAAGTCTTTTTTGTTTTCTCGGACTTCCCTCTTTTGGCAAATACAAAGACTATATTTATAGGAGGAAAATTTTATGGACCCCATCACAATTTTGATCATCGTTGGTGTCATCGTCGCGTTGCTTACGCTTTTCATCGCGTTTGGCTACCTCAAAGCGCCGCCGGATACCGCCTACATCATTTCCGGTCTTGGAAAGAAACGTATTCTCATCGGTAAAGCGGGTTGGCGCGTGCCGTTCTTTGAACGTGTTGACCGTCTTTCCCTCAGCGTCATGCAGGTAGACGTCAAGACCACGGAAGCCGTCCCGACCAATGAATTTATCAACGTTTCCGTCGACGGCGTTGCCAACATCAAGATCTCATCCGACCCCGAGCTGCTCAAACGCGCCGCAGAATCGCTCCTCGGCAAAAACCGTCAAGAGCTTGTCGCGCTCGTGACACAGGTCCTCGAGGGCAATATGCGTGAAATCGTCGGCTCTGTCGGACTCAAGGAAATGGTCCAGGATCGTCAGGGCGTTGCGAAAAAGATTACCGAAAACGTCGTTCCCGATATGGAAAAGCTCGGTATCGAGGTCGTAAACTTCAATATTCAGAACTTCAAGGATGCCGCAGGCACGATTGAAAATATGGGTATTGACAACGTCGAGCAGATCCGCAAAAACGCGCAGATCGCCAAAGCCAACGCGCAGAGAGATATCGCCATTGCGACATCCAAGGCGCAACAGGAATCCAACGCAGTCAAGGTGGAATCGGAAAAAAAGATCGCCGAACAGAACGCCGAGCTTGCCGTTCAGCAAGCCGACATGAAGGTTCGCGCAGACACCAAGAAGGCGGAAGCAGACGCCGCATACTCCATTCAACAGGAAAATCAGCGTAAGATCATCGAAATCGCCAAGACGAACGCCGATATCGCGCGCCGCGAAAAAGAAGCAGAGCTTGCTGAAAAAGAGATCGCCATCAAGGAACGCGAGCTTGACGCGGAGATCAAGAAGCAGGCAGACGCGATGAAATACCGCTCCGAAAAAGAAGCGGAGGCAGAACTCATCAAGCGCCAAAGAGAAGCAGACGCACGCCAGTACGAAGCCATCAAAGCGGCAGAAGCCAAGAAAGCCGAAGCCGAAGCACTCAGATTCGCTATGGAACAGGAGGCGGAAGGTATCCGCGCCAAGGGTCTCGCTGAAGCGGAAGCCATCGAAAAGAAGGCAGAAGCACAAAAGAAAATGGGTGAAGCATCCGTCCTTGAAATGTACCTCACCGCTCTTCCCGAGGTCGTCAAGAACGCCGCTACACCGCTCGCCAAGACCGACAAGATCGTGATGTACGGCGACGGCAACTCCACAAAGCTCGTTCGTGACGTTATGAACAGTGCCGACCAAATCATGGAAGGCGTAAAGCAATCCACAGGCATCGATATCACAAGCTTGCTTGCAGGCTTTGTCGGCGGAAAAGCCGCACAGACAGAATCCAAAGCGGCTGACGATACCGAAGAAAACGAATAACAAATCGTTGATACAAAAAGAAGAACCCGCAGATGCGGGTTCTTCTTTTTATCGTATTCGATTAGAAATGGTCAAACGGAAGATCAACCGAGTTAGAGGGTTCCCAAACGGTGGGGACACCGTCAACATAGTGCCAACGGTTTGTCGCCGTCGAGGGCTGTTCTTCAGAATAGAAGTAAACGCTTGCCTTTGTCAAAATCGGGCTTGTTGCGTTTGCGGTAAGTGTTGCATACGCGCTTTCCGTGCCCTTGAAGTAGATCGCAAGAATCTTATTGCATCCGTAGAATGCATAATCACCGATATCGGTGAGGGACTTCGGAAGAACGACGGTCTTAACGCCTTCGCACATGAAGAACGCAGAATCACCAATGGTCTTAACACCCTCGGGAACGACGATGCTCGTCATAGCCTTACGCATATAGAACGCATTGTCTGCAATGGCGGTCACGCCGGAAGGAATAAC